>DATNFV010000014.1:0-95927 GCA_035606215.1 Hanamia sp. | reverse complement strand
CAGACACATAAAATGTTTCCGGATGCAGAAAGTTCCGCCTCAGATGCTGTGTTGCATGGCACCGATGTAGAATGTGGAAATCATACGTACAAGACTTTGATGCAGGCTGTAAAAGATGGCAAATTAACGGAAAAGGATATTGATGTTTCTCTAAAAAGATTGTTCACAATCCGCTTTCGCCTCGGAATGTTTGATCCGGTAAGTATGGTTAAATATGCTCAAATTCCAATTACTAATTTAGAAAGTCAACCTCATAAAGATCTTGCTTTAAAAATGTCAAGAGAATCGATTGTTTTGTTTCGCAATGTGCCTGTTGAGGGACAAAAAAATAATTTATTGCCTCTCGGTAAAAATATAAAACGCATTGCAGTTCTCGGCCCGAATGCAGACAATGCCAACACACAATTAGGAAATTATAATGGCGAACCTTCTGTTGTTACAACTGTGTTGCAGGGAATCCAAAACAAGTTGAAGAATGCAGATATTTTTTATTCAAAAGCCACTGATTTTGTATCAACAGAGCCGGAGGATTTTTCAAAATTGATAGACAGCATTAAAAATGCTGATGTTATTATTTATGTCGGTGGAATTTCACCAAGATTGGAAGGCGAAGAAATGAAAGTACAGGTTCCGGGTTTTAGTGGCGGCGATCGAACCAGCATTGCCTTGCCAACTGTTCAGACAGATTTTCTAAAAGCATTGAAAGCAACAGGCAAACCAATTGTGTTTGTGATGATGACCGGAAGCGCTGTTGCGATTCCATGGGAAGAAGGAAATATTCCTGCTATCATGAATGCATGGTATGGCGGAGAAGCTGCTGGTACTGCTGTTGCAGATGTTTTATTTGGCGATTACAGTCCTTCAGGTAAATTGCCGGTTACCTTTTATAAGAGTGATTCTGACCTTCCTCCGTTTGATGATTATTCGATGAAAAACAGGACGTATCGTTATTTCAAAGGAGAAGCATTATATCCTTTTGGTTTTGGTCTCAGTTACACAAATTTTACTTTCAGCGATCTTCATTTATCCAAAACAAAAATTAAAAAAAATGAAACGGTAAATGCTGAAGTAACGGTAAGGAATAATGGCAAAATATCAAGTGATGAGACCGTGCAATTGTATCTTACGAATTTGCAATCAGGAGAGAATATTCCACTATATTCTTTAAAAGGTTTTAAAAGAATTTCTCTTGCCCCCGGCTCATCTCAAAAAGTAAAATTTACCATTACCCCTGACATGATCAAACTGGTGAATGAGAAGGGAGAAAGTGTTTTAAATTCAGGCAAAATAAAAATAAGTATTGGAGAATCTTTGCCATCAAAAAGAAGTGAAGAACTGGGGTCGGCAAAACCTGTTGAAGCGCAATTAATTATTCAATGACAGAAATTCTAAATTCATCATATTTGTTCGTTTACTGTCCGAAGGACTCCTTTAGATAAAAAAAATTAAAATAGAATTGTGGATAAAAAAGATACAAGATTAATGGAACAAACCATGCGTTGGTACGGGCCAAATGATCCCGTAGGTTTATGGGATATACGTCAGGCCGGATGTACAGGAGTTGTAACCGCGCTGCATCACATTCCGGTAGGAGAAATCTGGACGAAAGAAGAAATCAATAAAAGAAAAAAACTCGTAGAAGATGCCGGAATGACGTGGACGGTAATTGAAAGCCTCCCGGTGCATGAAGACATTAAAAAGCAAACCGGAAACTTCCGGCAATACATTGAAAATTATAAAGAAAGTTTGCGGAATGTTGCAGCCTGCGGATTGAAGGTTGTTACTTATAATTTTATGCCCATCCTCGATTGGATGCGCACTGATATTTCTTTTGAAATGCCGGATAAAAGCAAGGCATTGCGTTTTGAAAAATCTGCTTTTATTGCCTTCGATCTATTTTTATTAAAACGTCCCGATGCAGAAAAAGATTATACAAAAGAAGAGATCGCAAAAGCAAAACTGCGGTTTGAAACAATGACTGATGAAGAAAAAGAAATTCTTTATCGCAATACTTTGTTGGGATTACCGGGAAGTGAAGAACGTTTTACTGAAGAACAAATTTTAGCAGCGCTCAAAACTTATGAAAGCATTGATGCAAAAAAATTAAAAGAACATTTGTTTTATTTTCTAAAAGAAATCATTCCTGTCGCCGAAGAGTTAGAATTAAAAATGGCAATTCATCCGGATGATCCGCCTTATCCGATTTTAGGATTACCAAGAATAATGAGCACGGAAAAAGATGCGCAGGAATTAATTGATGCAGTTCCTTCTGCTGCAAATGGTTTGTGTTTTTGTACAGGCTCTTTTGGAGTCAGAGCAGATAATGATTTGGCAGGAATGGTAAAACGTTTTGCTGATCAGATTCACTTTATTCATCTGCGAAGCACCAAACGCGGTGAAGAAGGAAATTTTTATGAAGCCAATCACCTCGAAGGTGATGTGGATATGTATGAAGTGGTAAAAGAAATTGTTTTAATGATGAAAAAAAGAAATATTCCCATTCCTATGCGCCCTGATCATGGTCACCAGATGCTGGATGATCTCAATAAAAAAACTTATCCCGGATACAGTGGTATTGGGCGTTTAAGAGGATTAGCAGAATTAAGGGGATTGGAATTGGGAATCAGTAAAAGTTTGAACTAAACGCTGTTTCAACAAATAAAGCGATTGAAAAATATTTCATTTTTTAAAAAATAATCATGCTGTTATTAGGAATTGATATTGGTACTTCTTTTATAAAAGTTTCTGTTGTAGATGCTGATACGCAACAATGTGTTGCAAGTGCGCAATATCCCGAGACTGAAAATCCCATTACTTCTCTTCAATCCGGATGGGCTGAACAATCACCTGAAACATGGTGGGACAACACGATCAAGGCGGTCCACAAACTGAATGAATCAAAAAAATTTGATGCAAAAGATATTGCAGCGATTGGAATCTCTTATCAAATGCATGGGCTGGTAATTGTAGATAAAAATCAAAAAGTTTTGCGCGATGCAATTATCTGGTGCGATAGCCGGGCTGTTGAAATCGGAGAAAATGCATTTACGAAAATCGGTGAAGAAACATGTTCTACCTGCCTTTTAAATTCTCCGGGAAATTTTACCGCTTCAAAATTAGCATGGGTAAAAAAGAATGAGCGGAAAATTTATAAACAGATTGATAAGATCATGTTGCCCGGTGATTATATCGCGATGAAATTAACCGGAAAAATTACCACCACATCTTCTGCATTATCTGAAGGAATTTTCTGGGATTTCAAAAAAGATAAAATTTCGAATGATGTAATGAATGTTTTCGGTTTTACAGATTCCCTGATTCCTGAGGTGCACGAGCTCTTTTCATCACATGGAAAGGTATTGCCGGAAGTAGCAGTGCGGCTAAGCATACCCGAAAATATTCCGGTAACCTATAAAGCCGGCGATCAGCCGAATAACGCCCTTTCTTTAAATGTACTTGAACCCGGCGAAGTGGCTGCCAATGCTGGTACTTCCGGCGTTATATATGCAGTAACTGATAAATTATTTGCTGATAAATTTTCACGGGTGAATAGTTTTGTTCATGTAAATCATACGACGGATGAAAAACGGATTGGTGTTTTGCTTTGCATTAATGGTGCAGCAATTATGTATAGCTGGGCAAAAAAAGTTTGCGGTGAGGATCTGAGTTATAAAGAAATGGATCAACGTGCTGCAGCAATAAAACCGGGCAGCAATGGATTATTTGTGTTGCCATTTGGAAACGGTGCAGAACGCATGTTGCAAAATAAAATGATCGATGCACACATCAACAATATTGATTTGAACAAACATACCAAAGCGCATATTTTCCGTGCCGTTCAGGAAGGAATTGCATTTGCATTCCGTTATGGATTAGATATTATGCGTGAAAATGATTTGCATCCTACAATCATCCGTGCTGGCAAAGCCAATTTATTTTTAAGCGATGTTTTTATACAATCTTTTGTAAATGCTACAGGCGTTGCTGTAGAATTATATGAAAACGATGGAAGCGTAGGAGCAGCATTGGGCGCAGGTATTGGAGCAGGAATTTATAAAACTAACGGTGATGCATACACGAATTTCAGACCCCTTCAAAAATTTGAACCGACCAATACTGAATTGTACGACGAGTTGTATAACGAATGGAAGAAACTATTGGAACCGCATTTGAAATAGTTTAAAGAAAAAAGCCTATTCTCTTATAACTATTGCCGGGTGGGTAAATCATTGATTTCGGGTATCCAAAATTAAATGTAAATGATGCTATTAAGAAGTTTTGTAATTAAATCGAATGAGTTTTATTTTGCTCAACAGCAGTGAAACGTTTAAAAGGACGGTCATAATTTTTTACCCGGTTTCTATAGTTCTTAAACATACTCATCCATTTTAATTTGAGTACTCCAAAAATGCCTTCTTTCACAATTCCTTTATTCATTTTTGAAACTCCAAACTGGCGATCGATAAAAGTGATCGGAACTTCTTTTATTTTAAAACCAAGTTTCCATGCGGCAAACTTCATTTCAATCTGGAATGCATAACCAACAAAACTTATTTTATCGAAGTTAATCGCTTCCAACACGTAATTTCTGTAACAAACAAAGCCTGCTGTCGGATCTTTCACAGGCATAAAAGTTAATAACCTCGTGTAAATAGAAGCTCCTTTTGAAATGCTCACTCTGATCGCTGGCCAGTTTTCTACTTTTCCACCTTTTATATATCTTGAACCAACCGCAACATCAGCACCACCGCTTTTACAAGCCCGGTATAATTTGTCAAGATCATTGGGGTTATGAGAAAAATCGCAATCCATTTCAAAGATAAAACGGTAGCCTTTATCTAATGCCCATTTGAAACCATGAATATATGCAGTTCCCAATCCAAGTTTTCCTACCCGCTCTTCTAAAAATAATTTTCCGGGATAGGCAACAAAAAGACTTTTGACAATATCGGCGGTACCGTCGGGAGAGTTATCATCAATGATCAAAACATGAAAATCCTGCTTTAGTGCAAATACTGTTTTAAGTAAGAGAGTGATATTTTCCCTTTCATTATAAGTAGGTATAATCAGAAGTTTTTCCAAAAAAGCGGATGATATTTGAATGAAATTACAATTTTATTTGTTATAATTTTTCAAAGGGATTATCAATTTTATTTTCTGAGCAGTGTACGATTCAAAATTTCCGTTAATTTTTGTTTAGTATGTAACGGAAAGTCTCCCCTCATCATCCAATCATAATATTGTGGTTCAGCTTTCAAAACCTCTGCCACACTACGACCTTTATGTTTTCCGAAATTAAAAACTTCTATATCATTTTCTATAACAAACCTACGAGCAAAATCAACGTATCTTTCTTCACCTGTAAATTTTAAAACGGTATCAAGCGTATTTCCCAAATGTTCATACCGGTTTAACTGGGCTTCCAGAATTTCCCATGTGGCTGTGGCATCGGCTTCTGCAGAATGCGCATCTGTTAATTCTTTTTCACAATAAAATTTATATGCAGCTGCCAGCGTCCTCTTTTCCATCATGTGAAATATTGTCTGCACATCTAACATACGACGGTTGTTCATATCCAAAGAAATACCTGCCCTCAAAAACTCTTCCATCAATAACGGAATATCAAAACGGTTCGAATTATATCCTGAAAGGTCAGCGTTATCAATAAACTGTTTTAATTCATTTGCCACCGCCTTAAAGGTTGGTGCATCTTTTACTTTATCATCTGTAATGCCATGAATATCACTGCTACATTTCGGTATTGGCATTTGCGGATTTATTAATTTGTGTTTGACAACTTTTGTCCCGTCAGGTGTTATTTTTAAAATTGCAATTTCTATAATTCTGTCAACCGCTATATTAATTCCTGTTGTTTCAAGATCAATAAATACGATAGGCCGCGTTAGTTGTAATGCCATATTGGATTGGAAGTTTAAGATTCAACATTTAAAGTGGCTAAAATATTCATTCCGTCGTAATTGCCACTACTCATAAATAAAAAGTTAGTATTATCTAAATTATATTCTTTTAGTTTTTCCTCAAGATCTTTTCTTTCGGTAATTACTTCAAGATTTTGTTTTTGAAATCCATCCTTCACGATTTGCGGATCTAAAAATTGTATCCTTTTCAAATCCAGCGCATGTTTGCTGTAAAAAACAATTGCTTCATCTGCATTTTCCATTGCACCCCGATATTCAGTCATAAAATCTTTATTCAGGCTGCTGAAAGTGTGCAATTCAAGAATTGCCAAAAGGTTCTTTTCAGGAAATTGTTGCTTTACCGCATCTATACTGGCTTTCACTTTACTCGGTGCATGCGCAAAATCTCTGTAAATATTTCCTCCGTTTTTTTCAGCAATTAATTCAAGTCTTTTTGCAGCTCCTTGAAATGTCGAAATATTTTTTGCAAATATTTCTTCGTTTACTCCAAGTTGCCTGCATACTAACCACGCTGCCTGCAAATTTAAAAGATTATGATTACCAAAAACTTTTAAATCCGCTTTTTCTGTTCCAATTAACACAGTCGTAATTCCATTTTCAATAGTATGATCTGGAAGATTGTATCCAACAATATGAATGTCTTTACGAAAGTTTTCTTCTACCAATTTCTTTAATATCTGATCGGTTTCATTGTAAATCAAAAATCCATTCTTTTCAATTTTATTGATAAAAATAACAAATTGTTCCAGGTAATAATCAAATGTAGGGAACACATTAATGTGGTCCCAGGCAATACCGGTTATTACAGCAATATGCGGAAAAAGAAAATGAAATTTCGGACGTTTTTCTATTGTGCTTGCCGGATATTCATCAGCCTCACAAACAATAATTGGGGCATCCGTTACTTTTACAGTTTGCTCAAAACCTTCCAACCTTGCTCCTACCAGATAATCAAAATCAAAATTGCTTTGTTCCAGCACATGCATGATCATAGCGGTAGTAGTCGTTTTGCCATGACTTCCTCCAATCGCCACTCTTTTTTTGTGAAGACTTTCCTGAAAAATATACTCAGGAAACGAAAATATTTTTAATCCAAGTTGCAATGCTTTTTCTAATTCAGGATTATCCTGTTTGCCATGCATTCCCAAAATGACTGCATCAATATCTTCAGATATATTTTCAATAAACCAACCATTCTTTTCCGGTAAAATTCCATTCTCTTTCAGGTTTGAAAAAGCCGGTTCAAAAATTTCATCATCACTTCCGGTAACCGTATATCCTTTGCGCTTTAACGCAATAGCCAGTTGATGCATCACACTTCCGCCAATAGAAATAAAATGAATTCGCATAATATTTACATATATTTTCCGTTAATTTATCCGGAAGTTTGAAATATAACCGATTTTTAGAGATTTAGATAAAAACCTTGTTTTAAATTTGCAAAATAATACCTAATTAAATAATTATCTATGAAAAAATTATTGGTGTCTTTGGTGCTTATTTGCCTGCTGGCTTTTACGTTAGCATCATGCAGCAGCACTCGCAAAACAGGCTGTCCAATGACAGAGGGTATTATTCATTAATATCTTTTTTTAATATTTCAACTTCTTAAATAATGAACTGGATTCCTTTAAATAATGAATCTCAATTGAATGAAATTGTTGCTAACTCAAAAACAGTTCCACAAGTAATTTTTAAGCACAGCACACGCTGTTCCATCAGCAGCATGGCCAAAAACCGGCTGGATAGGAAAGAAGCTCCTGAAGGAATTAAATTTTATTTACTCGATCTGATCCGGTACAGAAATATTTCCAACAAAATAGCAGAAGACTTTCAAGTTTCACATCAATCGCCACAAGTATTAGTAATTGAGGATGGAAAATGTGTTTACAACGAGAGTCATAGCGGAATTAGCTTTGATGAGATTGAAACTGTGACACTGCAATAGTAATTCTCCTTGTTAAATCTTTGAAGAACTTTTCTGCAAAAATTGTGGAGAGCAATCATTTATTTAAAAAATTCATTCCATTTCTTCTGCCCATTTATCTCTTTCATCGGGACTAAATTTCCAGGGAGCAAAATTATTTTCAATATTGCTGAACATCGCATTCCATTCTGCCGGAGCATTGCTTTCTTCCATAATAACAGCGCGCCTGAGTTCAAAAATAATATCTAATGGATTGATACCTACGGGACATTCCTGCACACATGCATTGCATGAGGTACAAGCTCTTAATTCTTCAACAGAAATATAATCATGAAGAAGTGTTTTTCCATCATCCTTAAAAGAACCATTCTCTTTGATGTTGGTGCGAATATCTTCCATCCTGTCGCGTGTGTCCATTATTATTTTCCGCGGGCTTAATAATTTACCTGTCATGTTTGCCGGACAAGCAGCAGTACATCTTCCGCATTCTGTACAGGTATAAGCATCTAAAAGGTTCTTCCAACTTAAATCAAAAACATCTTTTGCACCGAACCGCATATTTTGATTTTGTGGTTGTGCATCAGCGTTAGTTGCCAGTTCAGGTTGAAACATATATTGAACTTCTCTTTCAACATTCGGCATGTTTTTCATTTCGCCTTTTGGAATCAGCCGTTTGTAATAGGTGTTAGGAAATGCGAGTAAAATATGAAAATGTTTACTGTAAGGCAGATAATTTAAAAAAGCAAAAATGCCTGTAATGTGCAGCCACCAACAGGTTCGCTCAATTCCAATTAATGTTGAAGCATTCAGATTTGACATTGAATGTGCAATAATTCCTGATAAAATAAAGCTTCCATGATCTGCATAATGAGGATTTCCCTGGAGTTGCAAAGCGCGATCAGCAGAGTTCATTGTGAGAAACAAACTCATCAAAATAATTTCAGTGATCAAAATTAAATTAGCATCAGTCCGTGGCCATCCGTCAAGTTCATGATTCATGAAGCGCTTTAATTTCAACACGTTTCTTCTGGCCAGAAAGATCAGACACGCCAATAAAACTCCTACAGCAAGTATTTCAAAGAAATCAATTACAAAGGTATAAAATCCATCAAGCGGATTGGCAAAGATTCTGTGAGTGCCAAATAATCCATCTATAATAATTTCTAAAACTTCGATATTGATGATGATGAAACCTGCATAAATAACAAAATGTATCACACCAACCAATGGATAACGAAACATCTTTTTTTGCCCTAAAGCAAATACCAGCACGTTTTTCCAACGTTCTTTTTTATTATCTGAAAGATCTTCGTCATGTCCAAAATGAATATTTCCATTGATCTCTTTTACTTTTCGTACAAAAAGAAAAATGGCAAATCCTACAAGGATGATAAAAAATATTTGCTGAACAAGCTCCATAAAAAAAGATTAAATGCTAAGATAAACAAATGTAAATGACCGATACGATCAATGCAAAATTCAATTCGTTTTTTGCATTACAAACGCTTAATTGTAATTTGCTTTTTCTTACAACTCAAAATCAATTATGGCGGCTCATTTAATTCTTACAAAAGAAATTGCTTACAGAAAGCTTCAGCGGATGGCCTATGAAATTGCTGAACAAAATATAAATGAACGAAAAATAATTCTTGCAGGCATCAAAGAAAATGGAACAATTATCGCAAAAATTCTTATCACTTATCTCGAAGAAATTTTTAAAGGAGAAATCGCACTTCTTGAGATTTCAATTGATAAAAAGAATCCCAAAACCGTTTCTCTTTCCTCTGAAATGAATTATGATAACGAAATTATTATCATCACAGATGATGTTTCCAACAGCGGCAAAACCTTGTTGTATGCGATAAAGCCTTTTCTCGATTTTTATCCGAAGAAAATTCAGACCCTTGTTTTAGTAGAAAGAAGTTATAAAGAATTTCCTGTTTCGCCCGATTATGTAGGGATGTCAGTTTCTACCGCTTTAACAGAAAAAATAATCGTGGAAACGTCAAATAATGAAATAGAGGGAGCTGAGCTTACCACTCTTTAATCTGGATATTTCAACTTAAATATTTATAAACAATAAAGAAAGCAATTACGATGAGAAGGATAAGAAGAATGATCGTAAAATAAACCCAGTTCATTGGTTTTAATTTCCGCTTTTCTTTCGCTGTTTTCTTTTTCTGTAATTGTGTTTGAAGGTGCCGGTTTAATTCTTCAGCAAAAATCAACGGGTCTTTTTTGTTTTTAAATTCGCGAAGGCCATCCAGGGCATCACTTGCCAGATCAGAATCAACAAGAGCTTTTTCAACCTCATGTTTTTCCTCAGCAGACAATTTATCACTCAGATAATCCATTAATTTCTGATTGTCAATATCTTTATTGCTGTTGGATAATATGTTTAATAAATCATCGTTCATTCGTTGTGCTTACTTTCTTCATTTATAAAACTATAAAATAATTTTTCAATTAATTTTTCATTAATAATTTCAAATTTCTTTTTCCATTTTGAAGATGACTTTTTACCTGTAACATTGTGAAACCGGTTATTTCAGCCACTTCTGCATATGATTTTTTTTCAAGGTAGAACAATTTTACACATTGCTGTTGCTCAGGATTCAGCTGTTGAATGGCCTGTTGCATTTTTTGTAAAAGCACGTCTTTCTCGTGCAATTCATGTTTATCAACTTCAAGATTTTCTGTTTGTATTTTTTCATTCAATTCGACAGGAAGATTTTTATTGTCGCGCAATTTCATCAGGCAATGATTTTTTGCGATCATATAAATCCAGCTCTTAAAATAATCTACTTTGTATTTATGCAATTCGTTGATGATCTTCAAAAAAATCTGTTGTACACAATCCCGCGCGTCTTCTTCATTTTTTAAATATTTCATGCAAACACCTAACAGCAGCAAAGTGTATCGTGGCAGCAAAATTCCCAGCCATTTATTATCGTGATCACGATAAAAATTTTGCAGCAACTCGGTGTCAGTGAGATTATGATACTTTTCAGTTTGCAAAAATTTTTTCTTTTCAGTAAGATGTAAACTTAATTAATTTCCATAATTTACCTTTGTCAAAAACCCAACTGAAGTTATGGAATATATGGTTTGTTGTGTACCCGTTAGCCCAATGAGAGCAAGCGCTTCGCACAAGGCAGAAATGGTATCACAACAATTATTTGGAGAAAAATCTGTGATACTGGAAAGATTTGAAAACTGGGCAAAAATTCAGTTGAAATATGATGGATACCAGGGCTGGGTTCAGCAAAGTCATTTGACAGAAATTGATGAAATACTTTACTCGAAAACAGATAAAGATCTTACAAACGATTGGATCAATGAAGTAGATTATAATGGCCATATTATGTTTGTACCAATGGGAAGTTCATTAAGCGCTTTCAAAAATGGAATTGCTTTTTGGAGAAAAAATTCTGTTCATTTTAAAGGAAATGTCTGGAATCCTGAAGAAATAAAATTTTCCGCAAAATTGCTCAAACAAATCGCTTTTAAATTTTTAAATACTTCCTATTTATGGGGCGGTAAATCTGTTTTCGGAATTGATTGCAGTGGCTATGCACAAATGACTTATAAATTTTTGAATAAGCAATTACCGCGAGATGCATGGCAACAGGCAGAACAAGGGACATTAGTGAATTTTTTACAGGAAGTGCAATGTGGTGATCTTGCTTTCTTTGATAATGCAGAAGGAAAAATAATTCACGTCGGCATTTTATTAAATGAACATGAGATTATCCATTCATCGGGAAAAGTAAGGATTGATAAAATCGATACGAATGGAATTTTAAATCTTGAAACGAAGCAACGCACTCATCAACTGCGAATTATTAAAAGGTATTTTTAAGCAATTTTTAGAGTAAACAAAGAAATAAAGCGAATTTATTTTTTCTTCTTAAAGCGTACATTGCATCAGCATGAAATACTACATGATAGCCGGCGAAGCTTCCGGCGATTTACACGGAAGCAATCTGATAAAAGAGATTCAGAAACTGGATGCAAATGCTGACATCCGCTGCTGGGGCGGCGATAAAATGAAAGCTGCAGGGGGCTCCCTGGTTAAGCATTACAAGGATTTAGCTTTTATGGGATTTGCGGAAATTGCAAAAAATCTTCCAACGATTTTAAAAAATTTTAAGCTTTGCAAAAGTGATATTTCTGCATTCAAGCCTGATGTAATTATTTTTATTGACTATCCCGGATTTAACTTAAGAATGGCAAAATGGGCGAAAGAAAATAATTACAAAACCGTTTTTTATATTTCTCCTCAAGTGTGGGCGTGGAAAGAAAGCCGTGTAAAAAATATCAAGCGATATATTGACAAGATGATTGTTATTCTTCCGTTTGAAAAAAGTTTTTTTCAAAAATGGAATTGCGAAGTTGAATATGTTGGTCATCCGTTGATAGAAGAAATTGAAAATTTTAAAAAAGATCATCCGGAAATTGTTCGTTCTAATAAAACAATCGCTTTATTACCGGGAAGCAGAAAGCAGGAGATAACAACAAAGCTTCCTTTGATGCTTGATGCGACAAAAAACTTTCCTGATTATGATTTTATTGTTGCAAAAGCGCCATCAATAGAAGATGAATTTTATGAGATGTTCATAAAAGATCATCCAAACGTAAAGCTAATTTCAAATGAAACATATTCGCTCTTAATGAAGTCTGTAGCGGCTTTGGTCACTTCGGGGACTGCAACTTTGGAGACTGCTTTGTTTGGCGTACCTGAAATTGTTTGCTACAAAGCAGGAAATATTTCTTACCAGATTGCGAAGCGGCTCGTAAAATTAAAATTCATTTCACTTGTGAATCTTATTATGAATAAAGAAGTGGTAAAAGAATTAATTCAAAGTAATTTAACTCCTGAAAAAATTACTTCTGAATTAGAAATGATTTTATTTGATGATAGCAAGAAAGAAAAAATCCATGAGGATTATTTGCAGTTAAAACAATTGCTTTCGCAAAGGGGAAATGCATCTAAAAATGCAGCAGAAATTATTGTTGATTTTATTTCTTCAAAAAATATTTCTTAAAGAACTTTCCTTTTAAAACTTTATCCTCGTATCATTCTTATAACCAGGATAATCATTGCCAATAAAAAAAGCAAAATAGAAAGGCGGTTAATGAAATGCATCACTCCGATCCATTTACTTCGTGGAGCATCAGGATCTTTTTTTACAATCCATAAATATTCTCCTATTTGTCGCCACACTCCCATAATTTTTTTTCAAAATTAAGGATTTACAAAATCATAAATGATCTTTGAAATATGTGCCATTTCCTTAATGGCAGCCTTTTCATCTTTCAAATTTTTTGACAATAAAACCAAAACATATTTTCTTCCATCAGGTAAAAAAACAATTCCGGAATCATGATGTACACCGGTAATCCAACCGGTTTTATGAGCGACTTTCACATCTCCTGGAAGTTCGGCAGGAATAATATGATCATCTTTCTGATCCAATAAAATCTTTATCATTTCAGCCGAAGACTTTTTATTTATTGCCTCACCGTTTGCAATTTTATCAAAGATCAGCATCAGATCATAAGCCGTTGTTGTATTGTTCAATCCTTTTTCAAATGCTTTATTATCTTCTACTCCGCGTAAAACCATAATCTTTTTTGCTCCCATTTCCCGCATGGTTTGTGTTACTTTTTTTGCATCTACCAAATCAATGATCAGATTGGTGGATAAGTTACTGCTTGCTATAATCATCTGATACATTAAATCATACAAACTTCTTTTTTCTCCAATATGCCTGTAAATTTCTGTTTCGCTGTCGTCTGTTGAATCAAGACTATATAAACTACGATCAACAATACTTTTGAACTCATTTTTAATTAAAAAAGAATCATTTAACGAAAATTTTCCTTCAGCCACCTGTTTAAAAACTTCTATCATTACCGGCGTTTTCATGGTGCTTGCAGCATGAAAATTTTCATCAGCATTGATCAGTAATTCTTTTCCTGTAGAAAGATTTTTGAAAGCAACGGCAAAAGTTCCTTCCTGGTTGCTTAATGCTTTTTCTATTTCTTTCTTTAAATTTTTCATAGAATGTTTTGATTGCGAAAAGACTGTGACACTGACAGTAAGAAAGAGAATTACAATGGGTATAAAAAACTTCATTTACGAAAATAAAAAAAAATTTATGTAATAGATTACCATGAACAAGTCATAAAATATTTGGAACAAGTCATAAAATATTTAAGTGATTTTAAATAATCGCGGGTAAAATTGCATTATCATGAAATTATCATAATTATGGCACAGTATATGAAGCACAATCTTTTAAAGTTGCTTCAAACTTCCGTATCTTATTTTTTAGTGATTTAAAAATTCTAATCATTAAAGGATTTATACAGTTCATAAAAAAGTTGATTGTGACATTAAATATTTTTTTATTCTAAAACATTAGTTATGAACCGCGTTCTGATTGTTGATGATAATAACGACATTTTGTGGGTGGTGGAAATTATTTTAAAAAGATATGGCTTTAATGTGATGACAACATTGAGAGGGGAGGAAGTTTTGAATAAAACCAAGTCCTTCTCTCCGCAACTTATTCTGCTGGATGTTTTTCTTTCCGGCATTGATGGCATTGATGTTTGCAACACTTTGAAATCAACACCCGAAACAAAAGATATTCCCGTGATCATGATCTCTGCACATACTAATTTTAAAGAAATAAAAAAGTTTTGCAATGCAGATGATTTTATGTCAAAACCGTTTGATGCAAATGAACTGGTAAGAAGAATAAATTATTTTATCGGAGATACAGTAAAAGAATAAATAAGGATTTAATGATGCACCTTTCTTCCCATAAGGTATTTTTCATGAATAATTTCGTAAGTCTGCTTATCGTTTAATTTACTTTCAAGCCATGAAATAATATCGAGATATGCAAACGCTCTTGTTTCAAATTTGCTTGTTTCGAAGTGACGAATGGTATTCAGTAATTTCTCAAATTCCGGTTTCAGTTTCCGGGCAGATAAGTAGAACGATTTTCGCAAAAATTTAAAGATCTCTTCTTCAACCAGACTCAGATTTTGCATTTTGGCCATAAACCGATAAACCGTTTTTATAAGGTATTCCAGCAATTGGAAATTTCCAAGTTCATAATGTGCTATCAGATGCAGAAGGCGTGCATAACATTGCAAATCGTTGCGAAGATTTACTTTCCAGTTGATGATCTTGTTTAGATAGTCAATGGCATTATCAAAATCACCAGCACCAAAATAAAGCGAGGCGATTTTGTAGTAAAAAATCAGCGTCCTGTGCTGATCAAGAAATAAATTATATTCTTCCAGACGTTGCATGATTTCGGGAACCATTTTCAGGCCTTCTTTAAAAGTTCCCTGCAAAAAATGCTGATTAATTTTTGCAATGTACAAATAGACAAAAACCTGAATTTTATTGTTGTCATTTTGCTTAACGATGTCAGAATTGCTGAACTCTTCAAATAGCGAAAGCGTTTTGTCGAAGCCTGCATAATTTCTCAAAGTAAAATGCGCGTTCAATAAATTGTGCAAGCCTTTGATATAATTACCGGTCTCAATTTGAATCATAACCGGTTCATCCAAAAACAGGTTAACCCATTTTTGGGTGTATCGATAATACATCAGGTAATCCTGCCTTATAAAAGCGTACCAGCAGTAGCTTTGATCGAAATAAAGCTTTTCATAAAAACCTTCAGGATTTTTTATTTCATCCGTCAGATGACGATCAAAATAATCTTCAATTTCATTTTCGTCTTCTTTATTCCTTGCCAGCCCGTTTTTAATATACCAGCTATATAGTTGTAAAGCAAGGTTAGAAAGTTTTGATTGTTTTACCAGTTGATCATTTGAAATATTTACGTCTCTGCTCAGTTCATCTGCGCGATCCTGCATGCTTCTCGTGATATGAAGCGTTTCTATTTTCTTTTCCAGGATCAAAACCTCGATAACGAAATTTATTTGGTTGGAAGCCCTTGCAGTTTCCTTTATTTTTTCAAGTATTCTGAGGCTTTGATGATATAAGCCTTTGTTGTAAAGAATTTTTGCAAAATCCAGTTGTTCGTGAATTTGTATATCAATATTTTCGGTGCTTTCAAGCAATCGTAAGCTGCTTAAAATCTGGCGATAAAGATGCGCTTTTATGTTGGGAAGCTGTTGTTTTTTTATGGAAGAAGTTTTGTTGATCAAAACATTTTCATCATAGGCAGACATCTTATCAATGGCATCAAATAACTGTACCACTTTCAAATCATTATTGGAGGAATTTCTTTGAACATATAATTTAAAATTCCTTTTTTCTGATTTCTGAAGAGAATGAATTAATTGAAATAATGAATCCGTTGATCGGTTGGGCATCGTAAAAAAAACTTATTTCTGAAATAGATTTTTTAAAAAAAACTTTGAAAAATATTTGTCTTTCAAAGATATATAATTAAAGGTGGAATGCAACTGCAGTGCAGATTTCTTAATGTTTTATTTGCAGTAGTTATAAACAATCTCATTTGGCAGTAAACAAACTTTTAGCTCATTTCTTTATTTTTTTCTAATTAAATCGTTAAAACAGGCTTGTGTTTATATGTTGGGCATCGTAATTCATTTATAATGAAACTCAATGTGAATAAGTGTTTCAGAAACTCCTCAATGATTTTAGCAGTGTAAAATGATCTTAATTTGAATTAGATATACAACTGCTAAGTTTCTAATTTCGAAAGAACACAAATAGTTTCGACCTTATTGAAATTCATCTTTCTAAAAAAAACACAATGGATAAAATCATCATTTTTGACACCACATTACGCGATGGCGAGCAAGTTCCTGGTTGTAAATTAAATACGAAAGAAAAGATTGAACTGGCGTTGGAACTGGAAGAACTCGGTGTAGATGTGATCGAAGCAGGATTCCCTATTTCCAGTCCCGGTGATTTTTCTTCAGTAGAAAAAATTTCAAAAGCAGTTAACAAAGCGACTGTTTGCGCGCTTTCCCGTGCAGTGCAGAAAGATATTGAAGTGGCTGCCCAGGCTCTTAAATATGCCAAAAGACCACGTATTCATACCGGAATCGGAACATCAGATTATCACATTAAAAGCAAATTCAATTCCACCCGTGAGGAAATTTTAGAACGGGCGATTCAATGCGTTAAATGGGCCCGAAATTTTACGGATGATATCGAATTCTATGCAGAAGATGCAGGAAGAACTGATAATGAGTATCTCGCTAAAGTGATTGAAGCAGTGATAAAAGCAGGCGCGACAACTGTAAATATTCCTGATACAACCGGTTATTGTTTGCCACATCAGTATGGAGAAAAAATTGCTTTTTTGAAAAATAATGTGAACAATATTGATAAAGCAATTATCTCGTGCCATTGTCATAATGATCTTGGCCTCGCAACTGCTAATTCAATTGCCGGCGCAATAAACGGAGCCCGTCAAATTGAATGCACCATCAATGGTCTGGGCGAAAGAGCCGGAAACACTTCATTGGAAGAAGTAGTGATGATCATCAAACAACACAAAGATTTACATTTCATGACCTCTATTGATACGACAAAATTAAATCCAATGAGCCGCCTTGTTTCTGATACAATGCGAATGCCTGTTCAGCCTAATAAAGCTATTGTTGGCAGCAATGCATTTTCACATTCTTCAGGAATTCACCAGGATGGATTTTTAAAAGATACGCTTACCTATGAAATCATCAATCCTGAAGAAGTGGGCGCAGACAGTTCAAAAATCGTTCTGACTGCAAGAAGCGGACGTAGCGCGCTGGCATATCGTTTTCAAAAATTAGGATACCAGTTTTATAGAAACGATGTAGATATTTTGTATGATCGCTTTTTGCAAATTGCTGACCACAAAAAAGTGGTGGAGGATGAGGATCTTTCTGAAATGGCGAACGTTTATCAGAAAGCAGAAGGAAGAATGGCAAAGGCGTAAAGTCACTCCAGTTAAAAAAAATTCTACTCAATACAAATAAAAATGAGCAAAACATTATTTGAAAAAATCTGGGAAAAACATTTGGTAAAATCAATACCGGATGGACCTGATGTTATTTATATTGATAAACATTTTATTCATGAGGTAACAAGCCCTCAGGCTTTTTCGGGAATTGAAAAAAGAGGGCAGCAGCTTTTCAGGCCGTTGAAAACAATTGCTACTGCTGATCACAATGTTCCTACTATTAATCAACATCTTCCAATTGTTGAAGAACTAAGCAGACTTCAGGTTCAAAAGCTGGTAGATAATTGTAAAAAACATGACGTAGAATTATATGGATTAGGACATCCATTCCAGGGAATTGTTCATGTGATCGGACCGGAATTAGGTATTACGCAACCAGGCATGACAATCGTTTGTGGAGATAGTCATACTTCTACACATGGAGCTTTTGGATCGATTGCTTTTGGAATCGGAACCAGCGAAGTAGAAATGGTTTTTGCTACGCAATGTATTTTACAAAACAGGCCAAAAGTAATGCGGATTAATGTTGAAGGAGAATTAAACAAAGGTGTTGTTGCAAAAGATATTATTCTTTATATCATTTCAAAAACCTCTGCAAGTGGCGCCACTGGATACTTTGTAGAATATGCAGGCTCTGCAATTCGTTCGCTTTCAATGGAAGCAAGAATGACCATTTGCAACATGAGCATTGAAATGGGAGCAAGAGGTGGAATGATTGCACCGGACGAAACAACCTTTAAATATATGAAGAACAGGTTGTTTGCTCCAAAAGATGATGCATGGGATAAGAAAGTAAAAGAATGGGAAAAGTTATATTCTGATAAAGATGCACTTTTTGATAAGGAAATCAACATCAAGGCAGAAGATATTGAGCCGATGATTACTTATGGAACGAATCCGGGATTAGGAATTACGATCAACGCTTCTGTGCCAACAGTAGAAAGCATTACAGATGATGGGGAAAGAAAAAATCTGATCAAAGCATTGGAATATATGGGTTTGAAGGCGGGGCAACCTTTAAAAGGGATGCCTGTACAAAATGTTTTTATCGGAAGTTGCACCAATTCCAGAATTGAAGATTTGCGGTTGGTGGCATCTGTTATAAAGGGAAAAAAGAAAAATGAAAATGTAAAAGTTATGATCGTTCCTGGCTCACAACAAGTAGCTGCACAACTTGTTGCAGAAGGATTGGACATCATTTTTAATGAAGCCGGGTTCAAAATCAGGCAAGCGGGATGCAGCGCGTGTTTAGGAATGAATGAAGATAAAATTCCGGCGGGAGAATATTGTATTTCTACCAGCAACAGAAACTTTGAAGGCAGGCAGGGCGCAGGCTCCAGAACTTTGCTGGCAAGTCCCCTGACTGCTGCTGCAGCAGCTATTACAGGAGTTGTTACTGATGTAAGGGAATTATTAAATTAAAAAAAATGAAGGCATTAAAAAAAATAACAGGCACATTTATCCCTCTTCCTGAAGAGAATATTGATACAGATCAGATCATTCCGGCAAGATTTTTAAAATCAACTTCAAAGGAAGGATTTGGGAAAAATCTTTTTCGCGACTGGCGTTATTATAATAACGACGAAGCACAACCGAAAACGGATTTTATTTTAAACAAACCGGAATACAACGGATCTATTTTAGTTGCCGGAAAAAACTTTGGCTGTGGTTCTTCGCGGGAGCATGCAGCATGGTCTCTGCTTGATTATGGGTTTGATGTTGTAGTCTCCAGTTTTTTTGCAGACATTTTTAAGAACAATGCATTAAATAATGGTGTACTTCCGGTGCAGGTAAGCGATGATTTTTTGCAAAAAATATTCAAACTGGAAAACGGTTCTACACTTTCTGTTGATCTTGAAAATCAAACAATAACAATAGATGCGACCGGCGAGAAGGAAACATTTGATATCAATAATTACAAAAAAACATGCTTGCTGAATGGCTATGATGACATTGATTACCTGTTGAGCATAAAGCAGGATATTATCAATTTTGAAAAAACCCTTGCTTAAAAAATAAATGATGCAAAAACCATCAATCATAGTAAAAGATCTTGTAGTGAAAACGCGGGAGCAGACTGTGCTTGAGGGAATTTCATTCTCGCTTCAGCAAAATGAACACGTGGCAATACTGGGTGATGCCGAAAGCGGAAAAACAACTTTAGCAAAAGCGCTGTCAGGAAAAATTCATTACTCCGGGAATATTTTTACTGATTTTAGTGATATAACAACCATGCCTGTACGAATTAATTTTGTAGAGCAACGTTATTCATTCAAAAATTTATCAGGCATTTCTGAATTTTATTATCAACAACGCTTTAATAGTTTTGATGCTACAGATGCACCAACAATTTTTGAAGAGTTATTAAAAAGCAGTGATGGTAAAGCCATTAGCATTGATTCCATTTTAGATACTTTAGGAATCTATGATTTAAAAAATGCTCCTCTTATTCAATTATCGAGTGGCGAACATAAAAGATTTCAACTCGCCAAGACATTGATAAATCCGCCGCAACTGCTGATTCTGGATAATCCTTATTCTGGCCTTGATGTTTCAGCAAGAAAAGAATTGAATAAGATTCTCCAGGAAATTTCTACGAAAGGCACGCAGATCATTTTAATTCCCGGAACATTTTCAGTTCCTGAATTCATTACTCACATTGGATTTTTTGAGAATAAACAATTTAAATTTTTTGGTAAAAAAGAAATATTTCCTCCGGAATATTTTAATAAGCAAAAGAGCAAAAATATTTTTTTTAATGAAAATCTGCTTCCGGTTTCAAATGAAGCATTTCAATTTGATAACGTAATTGAGATGAAAAATGTTCATTTGAAATACGGAGAACACACCATTCTTTGCAACCTTAACTGGGAGGTAAAGCAAGGAGAAAAATGGTTATTAAAAGGTCGAAATGGTGCTGGTAAATCTTCATTACTCAGCATGATCACCGGTGATCATCCGCAGGCTTATTCCAATGAAATTTATTTGTTTGGAAAACGAAGAGGCAGTGGAGAAAGTATCTGGGATATTAAGCAAAAAACAGGATTTATTTCTCCTGAATTACATGCTTATTTCGACAAAAATATCTCTTGCTTCCAGGCAATTGGATCGGGGTATTTTGACACAATCGGGCTATTTAAAAAATTAAGCACGAAACAATACAACAACATACTTCAATGGTTGGATTTTTTACAGCTTTCTCATGTGTCAAAAAAGCCTCTACATTCAATTTCGGCCAGTCTCCAACGAATGATTTTGTTTGCACGGGCTTTGGTAAAAAATCCACCATTGTTAGTTTTAGATGAGCCATGCCAGGGGCTTGATCAGCAACAAAGCAATCAATTTGTTTCATTGATTGATCGGATTTGCAGCGGCTCAAATAAAACATTGATTTATGTGAGTCATGATGTAAGCAACATTCCAACATGCATTGAAAAAGTGTTGGTATTAGAAAAAGAGGGACAAAGAATTTATTCAGTAAATGAACAGGTTAAACTTGCAGTAGCATAAAAAAATTATTCTAAACAGAAATAAATCCGCACAGCGAAGAAAAAAATGAACAAGAATATAACCGTGATTTCGGGAGATGGCATAGGCCCGGAAGTTACCCGCGAAACATTAAAAGTATTGAATTCAATTGCTTTAAAATTTCATCATCAATTTAATTTTACTCATTGCCTCATGGGTGGAATTGCGATTGAAAAAACGGGCGATCCATTGCCGCAGGAAACCATTGATAGCTGCCATAAAAGTGATGCTGTATTGCTTGGAGCTATTGGACTTCCAAAATATGATAGTGACCCAACGTTAAAAGTAAGGCCGGAGCAGGGTCTTCTCAAACTCCGCAAAGAATTGCAATTGTTCGCCAACATCCGCCCTGTATCAACCTATAAATCCCTACATCATCTTTCTCCATTGAAAGAAAAACAATTAAATGGAGTTGATTTTGTGATTTATCGTGAACTGACTGGAGGAATTTATTTTGGAAAAAAGGAATTGAATGAAGAAGGAACGGAAGCTTCTGATTTGTGCATTTATAACAACCAGGAAATAATACGGATTGCTAAACTTGCTTTTGAGGCTGCGCAAAAAAGAAAAAAGAAATTA
Source organism: Hanamia sp. (assembly GCA_035606215.1). Taxonomy (GTDB): domain Bacteria; phylum Bacteroidota; class Bacteroidia; order Chitinophagales; family Chitinophagaceae; genus Ginsengibacter. The sequence goes on along the minus strand of DATNFV010000014.1, from coordinate 73,983 downwards.
ACGTTGGTTGATAAAGCAAATGTTTTAGAGACTTCAAGGCTTTGGAGAAAAAATATCCAGGAAATTTCAAAAAGTTACCCTGATGTAAAAGTCGATTATATGTATGTTGACAATGCTTCCATGCAGATCATCATCAATCCAAAGCAGTTTGATGTAATCCTTACTGAGAACATGTTTGGCGACATTATCAGCGACGAAGCAAGTGTAATCAGCGGCTCGCTTGGTTTGTTGCCCTCCTCGTCGATCGGCGAAGTAAATGCATTGTTTGAACCGATTCACGGATCTTATCCGCAAGCCGCAGGAAAAGATATTGCTAACCCAATCGGATCTATTTTATCCGGAGCTTTGATGATAGAATATTTCGGATTGACCGAAGAAGCAAAAGCCATCAGAGATGCAGTTGACTGGACATTAAATAACGGTTTTGTAACAAAAGATATTGACCCGGTAAATTCTTATTTCACTTCAACTATTGGCGAGTTGGTGAGTAATTATATTTCCAATGATATTCCACAACATTCCAATATCAGGAATATGGCTTTGGGACAGGCGACAATAATTTAAGGCCTCCCAAACCCCTCCAGAGGAGGGGCTTAAAAAAGTTCTTTGTTTTAAAAAAGGGTTTGTAAGTTTGCTGCTCAATTCTTCCAATGTTGATGAGCAAATTAAATAATGGCTTTCAAAATATTTCAGCGATCATTATTGCTGTCGTTGTCATTATTATTCCCTTTGCTTCAGGAGGAGGAAATGTGATTTAAAAAATTAAAAAATCAACAATAGCCCTGCTCCGAAAGAAGCAGGGTTTTTTATTTTAAACCCTTTCAATAAAAAAAATTATGTATTACAACGAACAAACGAAAATTTATTTAAACGGCGAATTCGTAAAAGCACGTGAAGCGAAAATGGATTTTTATTCAGAAACGCTTCATTATGGTTATGGCGTTTTCGAAGGCATTCGTTCTTATAAAACTTTTGGTGGAAGCACTAAAATTTTTAAAGAAGAAGAGCACTTTGATCGCTTAAGAAATTCTGCCCAGGCATTGAATATGCCATTCAAATGGAGCAATGAAGAATTAATAAACGCAACTTATGAAGTACTCAGGTTGAACGATTTGCAGGATGCCTATATCAGGCCTGTTGTATATGCGCCAGCGAATATGAGCTTCAATTTAAATGATGAATCTTTCATCGTTATTGAAGCATGGAAAATGCAGCCTTTCCTCGGAGAGAAATTGTTGAATGTGATGACTTCTTCTTTCGAAAGACCAAATCCTAAAGCCTTTAAAATAGAAGCAAAAGCAACCGGCCATTATGTAAATTCTATTCTCGCTTCACAGGAAGCCAAATCAAAGGGATTTGATGAAGCGTTGCTAAAAGACGTTCATGGATTTGTGGCAGAAGCTCCTGGAGCCAATTTTTTTCTAGAAAAAAACAATGTTTTATATACGCCTCAGAAAGGAAATATTTTACCGGGAATTACAAGAGAAACGGTTTTGGAAATATGCGCAGCACAAAATATTCCTGTATTTGAAAAACAGATTACACTTGCGGATATTCATGGCGCTGATAGCGCATTTTTTTGTGGTACAGCTGCTGAAATAATTGGAATCGCTTCACTTGATAACATTCCCTTTAAAAAAGATTGGAAGAATAGTTTGGGGAGCATTATTCAAAACGAATACAAAAACCTGGTTACAGAAAAAAATAAGGAAGAAAAATTAGAAACAGTAAACGAAGAAATAAGTTGAATTTCTATTTAAAAAAAATAAACACAGAAATAATCACTATTTGAATTCTTAAAGATGAGCGATAATTCACAAAAGACAGAACTAAATAAATACAGTAAAATACTGACGCAAGACGAAACTCAGCCTGGAGCCCAGGCGATGTTTTATGGAATAGGATTGACGGATGATGATTTGAAAAAAGCACAGGTTGGAATTGTAAGTATGGGCTATGATGGAAACACCTGCAATATGCATTTAAATAATCTTGCAAAGATGGTGAAGGAAAGTGTTTGGAAAAATAACATGGTCGGTTTGATTTTTAATACCATTGGCGTCAGCGATGGAATGGCTAATGGAACAGATGGAATGAGATTTTCACTTGTAAGCCGCGATGTCATTGCAGATTCTATCGAAACAGTTTGCGGCGCACAGTACTATGATGGATTAATTGCGATTCCAGGTTGTGATAAAAATATGCCGGGCTCGGTTATGGCAATGGGAAGATTAAACCGTCCTTCCATTATGCTTTACGGAGGAACGATTGCTCCCGGTCACTACAAAGGAGAAGATTTGAATATTGTTTCCGCATTTGAAGCTTTGGGACATAAAATAGCAGGCGATATAACCCCTGAAGATTTTAAACAGGTAGTTCGCCATGCGTGCCCCGGAGCTGGAGCCTGCGGAGGTATGTACACTGCAAATACAATGGCTGCGGCGATTGAAGCAATGGGAATGAGCTTACCCTTTTCTTCGTCAAATCCTGCCTTGAGCGAGGAGAAAAAAAAGGAATGCGAAGACGTAGGAAAAGCGATTTTGAATTTGCTGAAAAAAGATATTAAACCGAAAGACATCATGACAAGAAAAGCATTTGAAAATGCGATTACAGTGGTGATGGTTTTGGGCGGATCAACAAATGCTGTTTTACATTTGATAGCAATGGCAAAAAGTGTTGAGGTAGAATTAACACAGGATGATTTTCAAAGGATCAGCGACAAGATTCCCATGCTTGCAGACTTTAAACCAAGTGGAAAATTTTTAATGCAGGATTTACATCAGTATGGAGGTGTTCCTGCCGTCATGAAATATTTATTAAAAAAGAATTTATTACACGGTGAATGTCTTACCGTAACAGGAAAAAGTATTGCAGAAAATTTAGAAAATGTTCCGGATCTTGATTTCTCTCAACAAAATATTATTCGTTGTGTGGAAGATCCGATCAAAAAAACGGGTCATTTACAAATCCTTTATGGCAATCTTGCTGAAGGGGGAAGCGTTGCAAAGATTACCGGGAAAGAAGGTGAAAAGTTTTCGGGTTTGGCAAGAGTTTTTAATGGCGAACATCATTTGATTGAAGGAATTAATTCCGGGAAAATAAAACATGGTGATGTGGTGGTGATCAAATATGTTGGCCCCCGTGGTGCACCCGGAATGCCGGAAATGCTGAAACCTACATCGGCATTGATCGGAGCGGGTTTGGGGAAAAGCGTTGCTTTAATTACTGACGGAAGGTTTAGTGGCGGAACACATGGCTTTGTCGTCGGCCACATTACTCCGGAAGCCTTTGACGGTGGACTTCTTGCGATGGTAGAGGATGATGATATCATCGAAATTGATGCAATTCAGAATAAAATAAATCTGAAAGTAAGCGATGAGATCATTGCAGAAAGAAGAAAGAATTGGAGGCAGCCACCTTTAAAAGCAACGAAAGGTGTATTGTATAAATATGCTCATTGTGTAAGTAGTGCGGCAGAAGGCTGTGTAACGGATGAATTTAAATTGAATAGAATCGATCAAAAAGAAACACAAAAGGAGGAAAAGATAATTGCAGAAACTAATAGTTAATTTTAATTGAATTTAAAATTACGTTATGCAATTGCAATTTATCCAACAAAAGATATTTGAAATAAGAGAACAGAAAGTGATGCTTGATTATGATTTGGCAGCATTATATGAGGTAGAAACAAGAGTTTTTAATCAAGCTGTAAAAAGGAATATTGAAAGCTTTCCTGAGGATTTCATGTTCAGACTTACAACAAAAGAATGGAAAGTGATGCGATCACAAATTGTGATCGCATATGCAGAGCATGCTGATAATCAAGTGGTTTCATCATCACAAAATGTGATCGCATCACAAAAGAAACGAAATACAACTGTAACTCCCTATGCCTTTACTGAACATGGAGTTACGATGCTTGCAAGTGTTTTAAAAAGCCGTGTTGCTAGGGAAATAAATATAACAATTGTCCGTGCTTTTATCGGTTTAAGAAAATTTGCGATTCAGTATAAAGATATTTTGGAACAACTAGATGGATTGAGAGAAAGAATTAGCGGCCATGATACACAACTAAATCAGATTTATGACGCCTTAGAAAATATGCTGGAGAAGAAAGTGGATGAAGAAAATAAACACGAATTGTGGATGAAAAGAGAAAGGATTGGATTTAAAAAATAATCTCTAAAAATATTATTGTAAAAATTTTAAAAAAAGTAGTTATGGATACTCTTGAAATAACAAAAGAAGAAAAAAAATTAACATCGGAAACTTCAACCAACATTTCAGGTTCAGTAGCTGTACTGGAAATTCTAATTGCGGAAAAAGTAAAAACTGTTTTCGGCTATCCTGGTGGTGCCATTATGCCTATTTATGATGCATTATACGATTATAATGATAAAATCGAACATATTCTGACACGGCACGAACAAGGTTCGATTCATGCAGCACAGGGATTTGCAAGAACTTCCGGAGAAGTGGGTGTTGTATTTGCAACCAGCGGGCCGGGCGCAACCAATTTAGTTACAGGCCTTGCTGATGCAATGATTGACAGTACTCCACTGGTTTGTATCACGGGTCAGGTTTTCGCACATCTTCTTGGCACAGATGCATTCCAGGAAACAGACGTTGTAAACATTACCACTCCAGTTACCAAATGGAATTATCAAATAACAGATGCAACGGAAATTCCTTCTGTTTTGGCAAAAGCTTTTTACATAGCAAAAAGCGGAAGGCCGGGACCGGTTTTAATTGACATTACCAAAAATGCACAGATTCAAAAATTTGATTTTGGAGAATATAAAAGTTGTAATCATGTTCGCAGCTATCGCCCAAAACCAAATGTGAGAAAAGAATACATTGAAGAAGCTGCAAAGTTGATCAATGATGCAAAAAAGCCTTTTGTAATTTTTGGCCAGGGCGTAATTCTTGGAGAAGCTGAAAAAGAGTTTAAAGCATTTATTGAAAAAGGTGGCCTTCCTGCAGCATGGACCATTCTTGGACTGAGTGCTTTACCCACCGACCATCCATTGAATGTTGGAATGCTTGGAATGCATGGAAATTATGGGCCGAATGTTTTGACAAATGATTGTGATGTATTGATTGCTGTTGGAATGCGTTTCGATGATCGTGTTACCGGAAGGCTTGATAAATATGCAAAACAAGCGAAAATAATTCATCTTGATATTGATCCTTCAGAAATTGATAAAAACGTAAAAGTAACGGTTCCTGTTTGGGGCGATTGTAAAGAAACATTACCCATTCTAACTGAATTGATCGAAAAGAAAACACACAAAGAGTGGCTACAGAAATTTGCTGAATATACTGAAAAGGAAAAAGAGCAATGCTTTGATAAAGATCTTCATCCAACTTCCGAAGTTCTTTCTATGGGAGAAGTAATGAATCTTTTAAATGAATTGACTCATGGAAATGCAGTAATTGTTTCTGATGTAGGCCAGCACCAGATGGTAGCGTGCCGTTATGCAAAATTTAATCAGTCGCGAAGCAATGTTACTTCTGGTGGATTAGGTACAATGGGCTTTGGATTGCCGGCTGCGATGGGCGCTAAATTAGGCGCTCCTGAAAGAACCGTAGTTTGTATTTCCGGCGATGGTGGTTTTCAAATGACGTTGCAGGAATTGGGGACGATCATGCAAAATAATATCGATGTAAAAATCATCATTCTGAACAATCACTTCCTTGGAATGGTACGTCAATGGCAGGAATTATTTAACGAAAGAAGATATTCATTTACTGATATTGAAAGCCCTGATTTTGTTATGCTGGCAAAATCATACCATATAGAAGGTCAAAAAGTTTCTGAAAGAAATAAATTAAAAAATGCGATAAAAGAAATGCTGGAACATGATGGAGCGTACTTGCTGGAAGTGTGTGTAGGAAAGGAATTGAACGTTTTTCCAATGGTTCCACAAGGGTGCAGTGTTTCTGAAATCCGTTTATCTTAATGATTACAGAAATAGTGATCTTAAATATTCGAAAAGGAAAAAGTATTGCTTTTGAAAAATCATTTGAGGATGCCAAAAATATTATTGCATCCATGAAAGGATACATTGAACACGAGCTGTTGAAATGCATTGAAGAAGAGAATAAATATCTCCTAATAGTGCGATGGGAAAAAATTGAAGATCATACCGAGGGATTCAGAAAAAGTGAAGAATACAAGGAATGGAAAAAATTATTGCATCATTATTATGAACCATTTCCCCTGGTAGAACACTATAAACAAATAAATGAATGTTGAAATGAAATGGGATTCAACTTTATACGACACTAAACACAGCTTTGTTTCAAAGTATGGAGAAGATGTTGTGCAATTATTGAACCCACAAAAGGGTCAAAAGATCCTTGATGCCGGATGTGGCACAGGTGACTTAACTGCCATGATTGCAGCATCGGGCGCCATTGTAGAAGGAATTGATTTATCCAAAGAAATGATTGAGCAGGCGAAAGAAAAATTTCCCGAAATTTCTTTTAAAGTTGCAAGTATTACTGAATACGAAAAGCCTGAATTTTATGATGCTATTTTTTCAAATGCTACCCTTCACTGGATTTTAGATAAAGAAAAAGCTATTGAAAAAATGTATGAAAATCTAAAATATGGTGGCCGCCTTGTTTTGGAAATGGGCGGGAAAAACAATGTGCGGGAAATTATCAGTGCCATAGCAAAAACTTTAAAAAAATATGGTTTGGGAGAAAGAATTTCCAACCGGCAATGGTACTTTCCTTCTATCGGGGAATATTCAACTTTGCTGGAAGTGCAAGGATTCAGGGTGGAATATGCCATTCATTTTGATCGTGAAACCGAATTAAAAAGCAAAGATGGAATTAAAGACTGGCTAAAAATGTTTGGTAAGGATTTTTTTGAAGGGCTGGATGACAGCACAGTTGATTCTATTTTGACAGAAATACAAACATCTCTTTTACCAACAAGATTCTATAACAATAAATGGTATGCCGATTATAAAAGATTAAGAATTGTAGCTAAAAAATCTTAAAAATTGATAAAGCATTAAAAACATTTTCTACTGAAAGTAAAATTTTGAAATCATGAACAGTAAACCAACAAATATGTCGAATTCTTCTTTTCCTGCCGGGAAACAGGAATATACAATAACCGTATATTCTGAGGACCAGATAGGTATTCTCAATCGCATCTCTATTATTTTTTCAAGACGAAAAATTAATATACAAACCTTAAACACTTCTCCTTCTGAAGTGCCTGGGATTCATCGTTTCAATATTGTCATTGATGAAACCGAAGAAGTTATTAAAAAACTGGTTCGGCAGATTGAAAAACAAGTGGATGTTTTAAAAGCATATTACAATACCAATGATGAAATCATCTGGCAGGAAATGGCTTTGTATAAAGTACCGACAGAAATTATTGCAGAAAAAGCCAAAGTAGAAAGATTGCTGCATCAGTTTGGCGCAAGAGTCGTTGCCATCCGTAAAGATTATACGGTTTTTGAAACTACAGGGCATAGAGAAGAAACAGACAGACTGATTTCTGCGTTGGAGCCTTATGGTTTGATAGAATTTGTAAGAAGTGCACGTGTGGCCATTATCAAAGAAAGCGAAGGTTTTCATACCAAAGTAAAAGAGTTTGAAAAACTACAACCGGGAGAAGAAGTTATTGAGAATGAATATTTAGATAAACAGGAAGAAGTATTTACGATGTAAATTCAAATAAATGATTGTCCAAAAAGTAATTCCAATTTTAAGAATATTCGATTATAAAAAAGCAACTGAATTTTATGTTGACTGGCTTGAATTCAAAATAGATTGGGAACATACATTTGAAGACAATACACCAATATATATGCAGGTTTCAAGAGAAGGAATAACATTGCATTTGAGTGAACATCATGGAGATACAACACCCGGCACAAGAGTATATATTGAATGCAATGGCTTGAAAGAATATCATCAATTATTGACTGATAAAAAATATAAAAATAACAGGCCTGGATTGGAAAAATCATTTTATGGAACATGGTGCATGGAAGTAACCGACCCTTTTGCAAACAGGCTCACATTTAATGAAAGAATTACTGATTGAGAAAAATTGAAAATAAAACAAACATTAAAACTTAAATCTTAAAACAAAAACATGGCGACATTAAATTTTGCAGGCACTCAGGAAAACGTAGTAACAAGGGAAGAATTTCCTTTATCAAAAGCACAGGAAATATTAAAGGATGAAGTTGTAGCAGTAATTGGCTATGGCGTTCAGGGGCCTGGACAAGCTTTGAATCAAAGGGACAATGGAATCAATGTAATCGTAGGGCAAAGAAAAAATTCAAAAAGCTGGGACAAAGCAGTGCAGGATGGATTTGTAGAAGGCAAAACTTTATTTGAAATAGAAGAAGCTTTGGAAAAAGGAACTATTATTTGCTACCTGTTGAGCGATGCTGCACAAATCGCGATGTGGCCTACCGTAAAAAAACATTTAACTCCCGGCAAGGCTTTATATTTTTCTCATGGTTTCGGAATCACTTATAACGACCAGACAGGAATTATTCCTCCAAAAGATGTAGATGTGTTTTTGGTAGCACCCAAAGGCTCAGGAACTTCTTTGCGCAGAATGTTTTTGCAGGGACGCGGATTAAACAGCAGCTACGCCATCTTCCAGGATGCAACCGGAAAAGCATTTGACAGAGTAATTTCATTAGGTATTGCAATTGGTTCCGGTTATTTATTTGAAACCACTTTTAAAAGAGAAGTTTACAGCGACCTTACCGGCGAGCGTGGAACTTTGATGGGCGCAATACAGGGAATTTTTGCTGCGCAATTTGAAGTGCTTCGCAAAAACGGTCACTCTCCTTCTGAAGCTTTTAATGAAACGGTTGAGGAACTCACCCAATCATTAATGCCTTTGGTTGCCGAAAACGGAATGGACTGGATGTATGCCAACTGCTCTACCACAGCACAACGTGGCGCTTTGGACTGGTGGAAAAAATTTCGCGATGCAACATTGCCCGTGTTTGATGATTTGTACAAAAGTGTAGCAGCCGGAAAAGAAGCAGCACTTTCTATCAACTCAAATTCACAACCGGATTATCGTGAAAAATTAAATGAAGAATTAAAAGAATTGCGCGAAAGTGAAATGTGGCGTGCAGGCAAAACTGTAAGAAGTTTACGCCCTGAAAACCAGGAACCGGCATAATAATAAAATCATTAAAGGTTGCTGGTTTTTTAAAAGCTGGCAACCTTTAAAAATAGAATTAAATGAATATCACAATGAACACAAATGGAAAATCTGAAAATTATTTTCCTGTTTTCGATGGGCTTGGAGTAGCTGATGCCGAAGAGCGATTGAGAAAGATCGTAAACCGCACTCCACTTACATTAAACAGAAATTTATCTGCAAAATATCAGTGCAATATTTTTCTAAAAAGAGAAGATCTGCAGGTGGTCCGTTCTTATAAACTTCGTGGAGCATATAACATGTTGAGCACCTTGCCAGCCGAACAATTAAAACAAGGTGTAGTGTGCGCCAGCGCTGGAAATCACGCACAGGGTTTTGCTTATTCCTGCAAAAAATTAGGGTGTCATGGAGTAGTGTTTATGCCGGTGATCACTCCAAAACAAAAAGTAAAACAGACAAAAATGTTTGGCGAAAATTTTGTCGAAATACAATTGATTGGAGATTCATTTGAAGAGTGTGCCGAAGCTGCTTTGAAATTTACTAAGGAACATAGGATGACTTTTATTCCACCTTATGATAACTATAAAATCATTGAAGGACAGGCCACTGTTGGACTAGAAATCTTAGAAGATCTGACTCATGTCGATTATTTATTTGTTCCCGTTGGTGGCGGCGGATTGGCTTCAGGAGTTGGTTCTTATTTCAAAACATTTTCTCCTTCAACAAAGATAATTGGCGTAGAACCCGAAGGCGCACCTTCCATGTCGGAAGCATTCAAACAAGGGCATCCAGTTACGCTGCATGATATCGAACATTTTGTGGATGGTGCTTCTGTAAGCCGTGCCGGAGATATTACTTATTCTGTGTGCAAAGATGTTTTGAATGAAATGCATTTGGTTCCCGAAGGAAAAGTTTGTTCAACTATTTTGCAATTATACAATGAAGATGCAATTGTTGTAGAACCGGCCGGAGCCTTGTCTATTGCGGCTTTGGATGATTATGCAGAAGAGATAAAAGGCAAAAATGTAGTTTGCGTAATCAGTGGTGGAAATAATGATATTGACAGAATGCAGGAAATAAAAGAAAGATCATTGCAATATGAAGGTTTGAAACATTATTTTCTCATTCGCTTTGCACAAAGGCCCGGCGCGTTAAAAGAATTTGTAAATGAAGTGCTTGGCCCAACTGATGATATTACCCGTTTTGAATACATCCAAAAGAATAATAAAGAAGCCGGCCCAGCCCTCGTAGGTATTGAATTAGGTGATAAAAAAGATTATAACGCCTTGAAAAAGAATCTTGATTTTTATAAAATAAATTATACGGAATTAAAAAAGGACGATAATGCTTTTGGGTATCTGGTGTAATTTTTTTTAATAAAAAGGAAGTATTTGTTCACTTACTCCAACTCTTTTAAGTTACGTCACATCATTCTTTTGTTTAGAAGTTTCATTTAGTAGTATTAAATGCTTCCGGCATTTTTTTATTGCGAGTGCATCTGCAATTTTATTTGGTAATGAAAACTCGTAATTTCTTAACCTTTCCTTAATTTTATAGCGCAGGTGAAGTGTTTAATAGCTGAAGTTGCTTGTAAAATAATATTTAGCAGAGTTTTTGTTTATTATAATAAGTTTTTTACCTGATAAGTATGCTTACACCACAGTTGAAAAAAAATATTGACCAAAAATGGGATAACTGTTGGCCTGTCAGTTCGTTAAGACCTCTGGCAGTTCTTGATCTGATCGCATATATTTTTTTTATAAAAAAATTGGATGATTATGGGTTGATCACAAAAAAACTTTCTTTCGCATCCGCAGATCAGTTTATTTATACAAGAGAAATCGAAGAATTTAGCTGGAGCAAAATGAAAGCAGCTGATGCACAAACGATTCATGAATTTTTTACAAAAAAATCAGGCCTGCTGGAATTGATGAAGCTGTATGGAGCTTCTGATTCTTTTTACAGCAAGTATTTTAAAATTCCTCCTCTTGTTCCTCCTACTCCTAAATTGTTGATAAACGTTATCGAAATTATCAATGAAATTGAATCAAGTGATGCAGAAACAAAAGCTGCTTTGGTAGAATACATTTTTAGGAAAACAGAGGTTACTGCGCAAACGGGTCACGAAATGATTTCTGATTTCGTGTCACGCTTGATGGTTGCTATTGCAGAGCCAACGGAGAAGGATTTGATCTGGGATCCTTCAACAGGAAATGGAAGCCTGTTGATAAGCGCTGCTGATTATATTGAAAACAGTTATTCAATTTCTTTCCGATCAGAAAAGTTGAAAGGAATTGAATCCAATTTCTTGCAATTGCGCCTTGCCGGAATGAGAATGATGTTGCATGGAATTAAAGATCCGAACATCGATTTTTTACCAGCTGAGGAAATTAAATTAACAGACAAACCTTCTTTGATCCTTTCAAATTTGCTGTTTACAAATATTGAAAGCAATATGGAGGTTGAAGGCGAAATATCGGTTCCGTCTAACCTGAAAAAAGAAATTTTGTTATTGGATCAGATTCTTCAAAATTTACAAAATGGTGGAAGGGCGGTAATACTTGTTCCTGAAATTTTATTAAAAAGCAAAAGCAGTGAAATGATAAAAGCACGTCAAAATGTTGTTGACGATTATCATTTGGAAGGTGTTATTAATTTACCTCAAATCAGCAATTCATTATTTTCCGCCTCGGCTATACTCATCTTTAATAAATCCACTGAAACCAACAATGTTTGGTTTTGCAAAATGGAAAAGAGCAAAAAAACACGAACCGTAAATGAAAGTTTCGGAGGGAATGACAAAAGTGACTGGCTTGCTTCAGTTCAATTAAGTGAGGTAAATGATATCTTAAATAAATGGAAGAACCGATCAGCTTCATCATCAAACAAAACCGGGAACAGCTTTTATATAACCGCATACGATATCAAAGAGAATCATTACAATTTGAATATTAATGATTACAAGGTGATTTCTCCGGATGTAGAGCGGGATGCAGAAACAGAAAAGATTCCCGTTGATAAAAAAAGTCCATTAATCGCTACGCGTAAAGAAAATCTTCATCATTTTTTTGAAAGTACTACACCCTTGGTAGAAAAAAAGAAAAAAAGAAAAGTGCTTCCTGCAGCCATTGTTCTTATCATTTTACTTAGTGCCGCATTTTTCTATTTTTATAATCTCAAAGGAAACAATATTGTAAAAAATTTTACAAACCAATTTATTAGTGAGAATAAAGTTTCTGATTCAGGTTTAAAAAGAAAGCATTCTGATTCTGCTAATATTACTAAAGTTGATACAATTAAAACAGCTTCAAAAGGTATTCCTGTTGATTCAAATAATAACAAAAAAAGTGCTATTAGTATGGCAGATACTTCTGGTGTTTCAAATTTGGAAGATTCAAAACTGAACACTGATTCCACTGCTTCAACTGGTTATACGGTTATAAACAAAACCTGGTTTTACAGAACGCCTGATACAACAGATCAAAAGCATCTTTTCCTGGAACCAAGGCCTGACGTGATATTAAACCCAACTAATGAAGAAAATGGTTTTGTATATGTAGTTTATATCAATAAAAAAGGAGAGGCAACAAGAGGTTGGTTAAACAAAAAAGATCTTGCAAAAGTTCAATAATTATTTCATTGAATCGTTCATCTCCATTTTCTCATTGTCCATCATTTTCCCATTTGCATCGATGATATATCCTTCCTTATCGATCATTTCACCTTCTTTCATCGTCATCTTTTGTCCATTTTCCATGATCACTTGTCCGTTTGTTAAAACCTGGCATTTATCTGTACAAGTTACCGGTTGAGACATTAATTCCCATTTTCCACCAGTCATTACATGCATTTTTCCATTTCGCATTGCCATTGTTCCTTCAGATACTTTTGATATTGAAGACATAGAATCAATAGAAGAATTCATTTTCATGTGTGAAGAATCTGAACCAGTTTGAGAGTTTGAAGAACTATTATTGCAAGAGATAATAAAAAATACAAGAACAATAATGGAAAATATTCTTTTCATGCTGGAAATTTTAGAAGCCTTCTTAAAAAAGTTGTTTTTAAAAACTTATTGGGTTCTTTGAACTTTATTAAAGTCGTTGGAAATAGTAGCAATCATAAGGCCAGTAGTGTCTTTATTTTCATATTGCATATGTACATGAAACTGGCATACAAAAGCTTTCTCAGTTGGTTCAGGAAAATAATTTACATCTTTAACTGTAAACTGAACCCCGGGTTTCAGCGTTTTGTGCAAATAATTGGTCATTGTTTCTTTCAATTTGTTTTCGAGCGCCGGCCCTGAAAGAAGTTTCTGTTTGCAGCCAGCAGCTATTACAAAAAAGAGCAAAATGGTCAATAAAAATTTCATTGGAATTTCATTATAAAAGTGAAGAAAAATAAAAACTTTTATGGATGGATAAATGTAAGAATTTTAAGATTATTAGCGATAAATAAAATTTCTAAAAAAAATTTTACAGGTATAGATTTTGTATACGTTTTAGAATATTCATTTACGAAATTCTGCCTTTATGCCTAATGTAAAAAGATCGCCAGGAAAAACTCCTTCAACATGTCCAGGATTGGAAAACACTACAAAAGTTGGTAAGATTCTAAGCTCGTTTTTTTAAAGAATCAAAATCTTAAACAAAGAAAGAAATATCTTATTTCTTTCTACAGTGTCAGATATGAAAAAACTTTTATAATTTCATATTATATCAGGTCAGTTTGCCAAATGTGAAGTTGAAAAACCAATAATTGCATTCGAAAATTGAAACCCAAATATAATGAGAACTCAAAAGTTGCTGTTTCTTGGTGGTTCATTGTTGCTTGTTTTTAGCGGCTGCCAAAAAGAATATTCAAATGAGCGTTACACCCAGATATTTACTGACACCCTGCATATAGATACGTTACCCGCTAACTATCCATTTGCAACCGGTTATTGTTCTGAAGGCTCTTCATCTTTAGGGATTTCTATTATTGATACAGCAAATTTTGTCTCCTTCGATACCAGCTCATTACCAGACTCAATTCAGTTGGATATGCCTGTTCCAGGCAATCAGGGAAGCCAGGGTTCATGTACTTCCTGGGCAGTAGTTTATGGTGCAGGCAACTATTATCAACACATTACCAGTCAAAAACCTTACAGTGATACAGGAAATCTAAATCCTAAGTTTATCTATAATCAAATTAGTAAAGGAAAGTGTGGTTGTACTAGCTTTTTAGACAACTTATATTTATTAAAAACACAGGGAGCGTGCTCTTTAAATGCGCTAGCCTATACTCCTGGTGAATGTTCAATACAGCCGGATAATTGGCAAAGACTCTTGGCAGAAAACAATAAAATTAAGGGTTGGGAAAAAGTAGATCTGCATAACCTTACATTAATAAAGAGAGCAATCGAAGAAAAGAAGCCTGTTTTATTTGCGATCCAGGTGGATCAGGGTTTTAATAAACTTGATGCTCCATTTATTTGGAAGCAAAGAAATGGTGAATTAAAAGATGGACATGCAATGATCATTTCAGGTTATGATGATCAAAGAAATGCATTTAGAATAATGAATTCATGGGGCACTTTATGGGGTGATAAAGGTTTTGCATGGATTGATTATCAATTCTTTTTGCAAAACGTTATGGAAGGTGGATATGTGGTGCTGTAGAAACATTTGAAAAAGATTCCCTCAAAATCGTCTTAAATGATTTGTTGGCTCCATTTTATAGGTATATATTTTGTAGTTCTGAAAAATGAATATTCAGCATCACAAAATAATTTACAATGCCTAACCAAGTAAAAACATCGCCGACAGAAACATCGCCTTCAGGATTAGTAAATCCTACTACAAAATATCCAAAACCACCATTTAAAGAACAATCACAACCATGGCCTGGATTGGCCAGCAAAATGGATCCTGTACCGGATCACGGTGAAAAAAATTATAAAGGATCCGGAAGACTAAAAGGACGAAAAGCACTCATCACGGGTGGTGACTCTGGCATGGGACGTGCAGCAGCAATTGCTTATGCGCGTGAAGGAGCTAACGTCGCAATTAATTATTTCCCCACAGAAGAACCGGATGCAAAACAGGTGATTGAACTGATGAAAGCAGAAGGTGTAAAAGCTATTCCTCTTCCCGGTGATTTGCGCGACGAAAACTTTTGCAAGAAACTAGTGGAAAATGCAGTAGAAGCACTTGGCGGACTAGATATTTTAGTAAGCAATGCAGGCCGTCAACAGGCTTTTGAATCAATCCTTCAAATTTCAAATGAGGATTTTGATGCGACGATGAAAACAAACATCTATGCGCCTTTTTGGATCATTAAGGCTGCATTACCTCATTTAAAACCAGGATCTGTCATCATTGCTACCACTTCTGAGCAGGCTTATGATCCTTCTCCGGATTTGTATGATTATGCTCAGACAAAGGCTGCAACCATGAACTACATCAAATCACTTGCAAAACAATTGGCGCCCAAAGGAATCAGGGTAAATGGTGTGGCGCCAGGACCAATATGGACGCCTTTACAGGTAAGTGGTGGTGCTACTCAACAGAAAATCAAACAATTTGGAGCAAATACTCCATTTGGAAGACCTGGTCAGCCTGCGGAGCTTGCTTCAATTTATGTTCAGTTAGCTGATAATAATGGAAGTTATGCGACAGGACAGGTTTATGGATCATCCGGAGGAGCGGGACAGCCTTAGTTCCCAAGTAATAAGTTTTTTAAGTTACAAATAAAAAAACGTCTTCCATTGGAAAACGTTTTAATAAAAATTGTTTTATTGATTATTTCGTATTGGAAGAATCACTTGCATTTCCTTTACCGATCAAATCCATAAACTGGTTTAATTTAGGAGTGATAATAATTTCAGTACGACGATTTCTTGTTCTGCCATCAGGTGTATCATTTGTGGTAACAGGATTAAATTCCCCACGTCCTCCGGCGGTAAGGCGTTTTGGATCAACACCAAAATTATTTTGGAGCGCCTGTACTACAGATGATGCTCTTAAAGCACTCAAATCCCAGTTGTTACGAATATTTGGTTTTGAAATAGGAACATTATCTGTATTTCCTTCTATCAGAACATCATAATCTTTATAGTCAGTAATGATTTTAGCGATTTTTGATAAAGTAGCACTCGCCTTGTCAGAAATTTCATAACTGCCGGATTTGTAAAGCATGTTATCTGAGAGTGAAATATAAACTACTCCTTTTAATACTTTTACGTCCACGTCCTGCATTTCATCTTTGCTTAATGAACGCGTAAGATTATTGGTTAATACCACATTCAGTGAATCGCTCTTGTTTTTAGAAGCTATCAGTTCCTGAATATATTTGTTGGAGGCATTAATTTCATCCACAAGTTTTGAAATATTTACATTTCCCTGGCTTGAAGAAGTAAGACATTTATCCAAAGCAGATTGTAGTGATCTCACATGATCGCGTTCAGCATTAATTTGATCCTGTAAGCTTTTCATTTGAACGGTAGTACGATCGAGATTGCTTTTACATTCTTCATTCTGCCGCGTAAGGTCGCTGTTCGTTGAGTATAAGCTGTTGTATTTTGCCTGTAAAGAATTAAATTTTTTAGTACTTACGCAGCCTGTAACCAATAGCATTCCTGCGGCAATTCCCATTAAACTTAAATGAATTTTCACGTTTTTATAGATTTAGAGTTATTGAAATATATGGGTTCGATGCAAATTTTCGCCAAGGTATTAATTTTTTATAATAAACAGCTTCTTAATTGGGATTTAACGAATACTTCTTATATTTAATTAATGAAAATACAAAAATACCGGTTTATCATCATGCTTGCATTTATTGGCATGTTTGAAACAACTGTTGCACAAAAATCTCCTGTCAGCAGTATTTTTCCTGATAAAACTGTTACATATGCCAATATTCCTTATGCTAATGACACACTTCATAAACATTTGCTTGATATTTATTTGCCGGAAAATACAGTGAAAGATCTTCCTTTGGTTGTTTGGATTCATGGAGGTGCATGGATGATGAACGATAAATATGCTGACATGGGCTACATGAAAAAAACAGTGAAAGGTTTTATTGACAGCGGTTATGCGCTTGCTTCGATTGATTACCGTTTTAGTACTGATAGCGTTTTCCCTGCACAAATCAGGGATTGCAACCATGCTGTGGAATTTCTTTATAAAAATGCGTCTAAATACAAAATTGATAAAAACAATATTGCTGTTATTGGTTTTTCTGCCGGCGGACATTTGGCATCTTTAATGGCATTAAGTAATAACAATAATGTAAAAGAATTTTATCAGAAAGGAGAAAAGCCTGATTTTAAAATAAAATGTGCTTTGGATTTTTATGGTCCTTCAGATCTTATCATGTTAGCTACCAATCCGGATACTTCCATCAATAATCCGCGAAACCCTGTTTCTATTCTTCTTGGAGCAATGGCGGTTGATCGTCCCGATCTTGCAAAAATTGCCAGCCCTGTTACCTATATTGATAAAAATGATCCTCCGTTTCTTATTGTTCAGGGAGAAAAAGATGAGTCAGTTCCTAATACAGAATCAAAAATATTAAGTTCATGGCTAACGATTTCTGGTGTGCCAAATCAATTAATCATCGTACCAGGAGCGCCGCATTATGGAGAAATGTTTGATGCTGATGATATCCGAAAAGCAGTATTTGAGATATTGAGAAAGAGGTTAAGATAATAAGTTGCGGGTTATGAAATCCATTAAACTCTAAAAGAGTAGGAATAAAATCAGTTTACATAAGTCCTGATGGTATTGATCAAATTAGAAAGTTCAAAAGGCTTGGGAATAAAAGCCTGGGCACTGCAATCCGCTATATAATTTCCCATTTCTGCATTTGCTGAAAAAAGAATGACCGGAATGTCGGCTGTTTCTTTCGCACTTCTCATATTTTTACAGATATCTCGTCCGTCTGCGCCTCCAAGAGACACGTCCAGCAAAACAAGGTCTGGTTTAAAGCTTTCCATGCGATTATTAATATCTTCCCATTTAGAAATTGCTTCTACTTTAAAATTATTCATGCTCAACATTATCTCGACCAATGATAAAATATCAAGATCGTCATCTACTACAAGAATTTTGTTCATAAAAATGTTTTGTAAGGTACTTTCAAACGTAAAAACGAACTATACTGGTGTTTGTTGTGTTGTTAATGAATGTTTTAATGGTAATGAAAAAATAAATATGGAGCCTTTTTCCGCTGTTTCTACCCAAATTTTTCCATAATGCCTTCTGATGATATCCCTGCAAATATATAATCCAAGTCCAAAACCAGATATATGGATAGAAGTTTCTTTTGTTCTATAAAACCGCTCAAATATATTCAATTGTTCGTCTTTGGGAACTCCTATTCCAAAGTCTCTGATTTTAATCAACAATTCTTTGTCCGTTTTTTCAGATTCGATAACAATTCTGTTCTCTCCCGGCGAATATTTTATCGCATTTGACAAAAGATTCAGTAAAACCTGTTCTATCCGTTGCCTGTCCCCATAAATCATTTCGTTTCCAAGATTGTCTTCTCTTATTATTTCATGAGTAGAAACTAACTGAACCGAGTTAACGGTGTCATCTAAAAGATCCTGGATATTGAAATCGTTCATCTCCAACTGAAGTTGCCCACTTTGGATTTTCGATACATCAAGAAGATCCTTGATCAGCCTTTCCAGCTTGTTTACATTTTTCATTGCTTTTTGTACAAACTGCTTTTTCGTAGGATCCTGCTCCATCATGTTCAACATTTCAATATATCCTTTTATGGTAGTCAGAGGAGTTTTTAATTCGTGACTGGCGATGCCAATAAATTCATCTTTCTTCTGTATGTTCTCCTGAATCTGCTGCATCAATTTATTATAAACCTGAATCAAAGTGCCTATTTCATCTTTTCCTTCATCTGCAAGCGGTTTTTGATAATCACCTGTTTTGCTTACTTTTTTCATGGTATTTACCAGCTTCAGCAATGGTTTAGAAATATAAGTTTGAATGCCAAGTGCGATGAGAAAAGAGAATACAATGGCGCCGATTAATAAAATGATGGCCAGTTCAAATTTATATTGCTTTATTTGTTGTAATTCTGATAATTCCACATCCAGGTACACTTTACCAATTACCTCGTTATTACTTACAATAGGATTACTTACAAGAAGTTCATTATCAATGAAAAGAAACTTTTTTTGTTTTAAAATATCACGAATCTTAAAACTATCAGCTCCGCCCCTGGAGTATCGGGCAAAAACTTCTCCATGCTTATTGATAATACTCGCATGAATAATTTCAGGCGATACATTATGTAATTCATGCAACATTTCAGTTGCCGCTTCAGCATCCTGGAACTGAATAGTTGAAATACTATTAGTGCCTATAACCTGAGCCAGACTTATTATGCTGTCCAGTTTTCTTTGTTTGTAGGAATTGATGTCAGTAAAAATAAAAACTCCAAACACAATACTCAGTACCAGCACGCTGGTAAAAACCTGCATAAGTATCAGTTTGTTTTTAATAGATATGTTACGAAGTTTCAGCATTATATGTCTGATATGAAGTATTTATTCTACAATTTTGGCCAGTTTCAGCAATTGCGACCCTGCTTTTAGTCCTGCTGAAGAAATGGCTTTCAGGTTTGCTTCAAATTTTAATTGATTATTCACTATTATAAAATTAAATGCTGTTCCATCTTCTGCATCACCTGGTTGTTCACTGATTGTCAAAACACCTTTTCCCACCGCAGAAAGAATAGAGCTCAATGAAAAACGACAGTTTTTTGAAATAAAAAGAATATCGCAATCTGATACCCGTGACAGTCTGTCTAAAATATGTACTACAATTGGTTTATTATTTACTGTATAGTCTTTTGCAATCTGTTCTAAAGAATTAGCGACAGGTGAATCGCCTAGAACGCCAATGACAAATTCATTTCTGTCGCTGTATTTTCCCCAATCAATGTATTTGGTAAAGTTATAAATAAATGCGGCTTTGAGATTGGATTCCTGATCCGAAGTCTGTGCAATAACAGCCCCTCCAAGAAAGCAGCTGTATAGCAGGATGAGAAATCGTTTCAATATCATTCTTTTAATATTATAACAGAAAAAAGAAGTGTTTATAGTTTGATTCCAATTTTAAATAATCCATTAATACCAGGCTGCTCCAATACCGTCGAAAATAAAAGGCCATCAGCAGTACGAAAACCCGGATCAAGCCATTTAACATCAAACAAATTGCGGATATTTAAACTTGCAGTTATTCCTTTATTAAATAATTCCTTGGTACTGATAACAAAGTTGGTAAGAAAGTAACCAGGCACCGGCCCATAAGGATCAGTTTTCGGTACTTTCCTTTTTCCTACCCAGTTTTCAATAACATTAATGGTAAACAGATCGTTTACATTGAATGTTAGCCCGGCATTTCCTTTAAATTTTGGAACATCCGGTAGTTGCCCGGAAGCGTGTGTTGTCGCAATTTCGCCTTTTGCATTCTGGAAAGTAAAGTTGGCAAAGCCGGTAATATTTTTTCCTAAGATTAAATCCAGGCTTGCTTCAATTCCATTTGTTGTTTGGCTGCCGGGATTTTTATTTGCATTCAAGCCGGAAAGATCACTAATAATGATTACATCAGTAAGCTCATTTCTAAAGAAATTAATTTGTCCGCGTACTCTCTTTGAAAATGAATAAATAGCATTAAACTCATATGTTTTTATTTTCTCGGTTTCCAGATCAAAAGTATCTACCGTTTGGTTAATTTCATTTTCTGTCGGCGCACGAAAAGCGGTGCCAAACTGAAGTTTAAATGTAAGATTTTGTCCCGGCTGATTTACAACGACAGCTCTTGGATTTAAAGAACCACCAAAATAGCTATTGTAATCATAACGGCTTCCGAATGTAAAACTGGTTTTTCCAAAAAAATGTGTATTTAAAACGTATTGAAGATAAGCACCTACATTGTCCCGAATATCATAAACTCTTGGCAGAAAGGTAGCATTCAGATTATAAACGGTATCTCTTCCATTTACAATGTATTTTTTAGTCATATCTACTGTTTCCCTGCGCTGCCCTCTTTCTACATTGTCCCGATAATATTGAATACCTGTTGATAAATTTTGATTTTGATGAAGTGAATAATTTGCTTTCATTTCTGCCATAATCCGGTTTGAATAGCTTGTGAAAATGCCGCGGAAAAAGCTTTTCCCGTCCAGGCTTAAGTAAACATAAGAATCATCATCAGTTCCTGTTTCGCGATAAACAACACGGCTCAGAAGGTTAAATTTGTCACTGGGTTTCCATTCATTTTCCAGGTACCAGGTTTTTAAATAATAACTTGCGAGGCCACCTTTTTCGCCATTGAAATTACTGGAGACAATGCCTATGAGACCTTTGTTGTCATACCCCTGCGAAGGAAGGCCGAGAGGAACCGTTGGACTATTGAAGAAAGTTCCATAACCCATCGGAGTATCATAATATCTGAACCCAAACGTAGTTTTAGTGTTTTTGGCATAATAACTCACAGTGGTATTTAATGATTTGGCATTATTAACATACGAATTGGAGTAATTGGGGTCCCTGTTAGCGAACTTTGGTCCGTCGGTATTATAAAGTGTTCCGGCTACTGCAAATTCAAGATTCGCTTTTCTTAATCCCATGCTTAATTTTTCGAACCGTGTATTAAAACTACCATATCCCTGTTCTGCTTTAAACCCATTGATATCAGCGCCTTTTTTTGTAATGATATTGATAACACCTCCGAAAGCATTGGCCCCATATAATGCCGAAGCCGGACCCCAGATAATTTCAATTCGCTCCACATTGTGAAGGCTGTAAGCCGGGCCAGCCATATCATTGGTGCCCAGAATGTTATTTTCAACTATTCCATCAATCATTAGTAAAGCTCTGAGGTTTTCAGCCCCGTACATACCTCGAAAATAGATTAGTGTTGGTGCGTAACCGTTGATATGGATGAGATCAATTCCGGGGATATCGCGCAATGCATCCTCGAGTTGTTCGTAGCCGCGATCTTTAATTTGCTGCGCAGTGATCACTGTAATAGTAGAGGGCGCTTCGGCAGTAGTTTGAGAATAGCCGGAAGCGGTTACCACTTTTATATTCATTAATTGTTCGAGAGAAAGTTGAAGAAGGCTGTCAACTGTAGGAATTGAATCACTTTGAGCCAGCAAAAACAAAGGGGCCGATAAAAAAAACACTATGGCCAAAAGCTTATTTCGCATAAAATAATCTTGATAGAATAACCAAAAGGATTAAACTAAAATGAAGGTAAATAAAACGCGAATAATAACATTAAAAAGCACCAGTGAATAAATGTCATGCTTGTGTATTTTTTCTTATGCTTCTGATTGAGCTTTCTGCCTGATAAAAATATAAATACGAAGCTATTTCCTTGTTTATTCTAAAGAAAACCGGCGGATGAAGATTTCATCCACCGGAAAAATATTTAGTAAAAAAGACATTAAATAATCAGCATCGCATCTCCATAGCTGAAGAAACGGTATTTATCTTTGATCGCTTTTTTATAGGCATCCATCATCAGATCATAACCCGCAAAAGCGCAAGCCATGATTAAAAGGCTTGTCTTTGGCAAATGAAAATTAGTGATCAATGAATCTGCAATATTAAAATTATAAGGAGGATGAATGAAATGATTAGTCCAGCCCTCGGAAGGTTTTAATAATTTTTGCGCCGTATAAGAAGTTTCCATTGCACGCATGGTTGTTGTTCCAACAGAACAAATCCTGTGACCGGTTTCTTTTGCCTTATTTACGATCCTGCACGCTTCTTCATCAATACGATAATATTCGGCATCCATTTTATGCTTGCTCAGATCTTCTACTTCTATCGGACGGAAAGTGCCAAGACCCGTATGTAATGTAACTTCAGCAAATTTAATTCCTTTAATTTCCAAACGTTTGATCAGCTCAGGAGAAAAGTGCAATCCGGCTGTTGGTGCCGCTACTGCGCCTTCGTGTTTTGCATAAACCGTTTGGTATCTTTCGCGATCTTCTTCATCAGGTTTACGTTTAATGTATTTTGGCAAAGGAGTTTCGCCCATAAAATACAGCATCTTTCTGAAATCTTCTTCGTTGCCATCCCATAGAAAACGGATGGTTCTGCCCCGGCTTGTCGTATTGTCAATTACTTCGGCTACCAGCTCATCATTTTCCCCAAAATATAATTTATTGCCTACCCTTATCTTTCGTGCAGGATCCACGATCACATCCCAAAGGCGGTTTTGACGATGCAATTCCCTTAACAGAAACACTTCGATGCGTGCACCTGTTTTTTCTTTACGACCGTACATTCTTGCAGGGAACACTTTAGTGTTGTTTACTACAAAAACATCTTTGTCATCAAAATAATCGAGGATGTCTTTAAAATGTTTGTTTTCGATTTTTCCGGTGGCTCTTTCGATCACCATCATTCTGCTGTCTTCTCTTCTTTTGGTAGGATTTTGCGCGATAAGATTAAGAGGGAGGTCAAATTTAAATTGACTTAATTTCATGTACAATTATTGTTTTTAAAGTTAATTGACATGCCATTTACTGAACTTCAGAGATATATGCCAATGCCTATTGGCCATTTATCATGTTACGGCATGATTTTTAAAGGCTGCAAAGGTACTGCCAATAATTCGAATTCGGAATGTTTTTTTTGTTAAGTAATTTTTTTCTGTAAAAGAATATTGTCACTTCATTTAATCTTTACTTTTATCCCCATGCTTTATCTCAAAAAAACGCCCTGGATCTTTAAAAGATTATTTCCTGAAAGGGTTTGGAAAATAAAAACAAACGAAAAAGTTCTCTTCCTGACTTTTGATGACGGGCCTCATCCTGAAGCTACTGCATTTGTGTTGGATCAATTAAAAAAATATAATGCAAAAGCGACTTTTTTTTGCATTGGTAAAAATGTAAAAGAACACTTCCCCATTTATGAAAGAATCATTAACGAGGGACACAAAGCAGGCAATCACACTTTTCGTCATTTAAACGGATGGAAGACAGACGATAAGAAATATATTGATGATATAGCGGAAGCTGCTAAACTGATAGATAGTAATCTTTTCAGGCCGCCTTATGGAAGAATTACAAAATTTCAGGCTAAAGTGATTGCCGGTGGAAAGTTTCATTTAAAGATAATTATGTGGGATGTACTGAGCGGCGATTTTGATCCGGAAGTTAACGGTGAAAATTGTTACCTAAATGTAATCAATAATGCGAAGCCAGGCTCGATTGTTGTTTTTCATGACAGCGCCAAAGCCTTTCCGGTACTGCAATATGCACTTCCGCAAATTTTAGAATATTATTCAAAAAATAAGTATGCTTTTGAGGCATTACCATCAGAATATCTTGCAAAAAAAATTGGGCCTGAGTAGATACTCAAGCCCGTTTTTAATCCGTACCCTATGAAAACTGACGTGAAGTTAATAAGTTTTTAACAAATCATCAACATTTTTTTTAATAAAGTAAAAATTTTTTTTTAGCTTAAAATTGGCACTATTACACCCTTTACGTTTTATCGTTCTTCTTCAAAATTATTTTCCTTTGCTTTATGAAGTTGATTGACACACATACACATTTATATGTAGAAGAATTCAAAGAGGACATTGATGCCGTAATAGAAAGAGCATCAGCAGAAGGAGTGGAAAAATTTTATCTTCCTGCCATTGATAGTTCTGAAAAAGGAGCGTTATTAGATTTAGAAAAAAAATTCCCTGGAAAGATGTTTGCAATGGCAGGATTACATCCATGCTCTGTAAAAGAAAATTACCGGGAAGAGCTTTCAAAAGTCGAACAGCAATTATCGCAAAGAGAATTTGCCGCGATTGGCGAAACGGGACTGGATTTTTATTGGGATACTACTTTTAAAAAGGAACAATTCGAAAGCTTTCGAATGCATGCCGGCTGGTCGATTCAATATGAAAAGCCTTTGGTAATTCATACAAGAAATTCGATGGATGAAACGATTAGCGTTGTAAAAGAAGAATATAAAGGGAAAAATTTGTACGGAATTTTTCATTGTTTCAGTGGCAATTTGCAACAGGCAAATGAAATTATTGATGCAGGTTTCCTGTTGGGAATTGGTGGTGTTCTTACTTTTAAAAACTCAGGTCTTGCAGATGTGGTTAAAGAGGTCGATTTGAAACATTTGGTACTTGAAACTGATTCCCCTTACTTAGCTCCTGTGCCATTCAGAGGAAAAAGAAATGAAAGCGGTTATTTAAAATATATTGTTCAAAAATTGTCAGAAATAAAAAATGTTTCAGCAGAAGAAGTAGCGCTTCAAACCACTAAAAATGCAGCGGAGGTTTTTACAAAAAAATAAGAAATAGCAATATAACTTCGTTTACTGGTTACCAATATTTTCAACTTAATTTCTAGACATTTGCATTCATAAAATCCCACCCAGAAAACTATCAAAACGCTTTTTCCATACCATTTTTTACTTTTTTTTCTACTGATTTTTTCTTTAGAAATTCATGCTCAGGAGCGTGTCATCACAGGAAAAGTTATTGATGCACAAACCAGGCTGCCATTGGTTTCATGCAGCGTTTATTCACTGAATTCGGGTGGTGGCGTTATTACAGATGAAAATGGGAAATACAGAATTACTATTGCGAAAAAAACAGATTCTATTGGCATTTCGATGGTTGGATATCAAACTATTTCTAAAGTGGTTTCAAAACAAAATTTCCAGGAAATTGATTTTGAGGCAGAGCCGGTCGTAACTTCAATGCAAGCGGTGGTAATTCAATTAAGATCGAAGTATTCCGCTGCACAAAAACTGGTGAAAAAAGTAATCAGTAATAAAGGCCGGAACAATGTTTTCAATAATAATTCTTATCAAAGCAAAGTGTATGATAAGATAGAAGTTGATTTAAAAAACATTCCGGAAAAATTAGAAAAGAATGTGTTTTTAAAACCTTTAATGTTTGTTTTAAAAAACCAGGATACAACTGCCGACAATCAAAAAATTCTTCCTGTATATTTATCAGAAAGCAATGCGAATTTTTATTACAAAAAAAATCCTGAGAAAGAAAGATATGATTACACAGGAATAAAAAGTTCAGGAATCAATAACAAAACCATTTTAGCTTATTTAGATCAGCTTTATAAAAAAGTAAATGTCTATGATAATAATCTTCGCATTGCCAACATTAACTTTATAAGCCCGGTTTCAGATAATGCCTTAAACTTTTACAACTACCAGATTGTTGATACATTATATTTTCAAAACCGTCGTTGCATCCAGGTCCGGTTTGAGCCCAAGGTCTTTGGCAGCAATACTTTCAGAGGTTTTATGTGGATCGCCGATACTATCTATGCGATCAAATCGATTGTAATGCATATCGATAAAAATGCCAGCATTAACTTTATGAATAAGTTTGAGATTTCTCAAACTTATGAAGCGAACGATCAAAACAAATTCTTTCCTGAAAAGAATATCTTGTATGCCGATGTTTTTATTCCTGAATTAAAAAAGACCGGGGCAATCATCAAAAAGACAACTTTATATGAAGATGCAATTGTGAATAATAATTCAATAGATACAGCATTTCATAAAAGAAGACAAGATATTTCTTCATTGTTGCCAGACACTGCAGACTGGGCTTCGATAAGGTTTGAGCCGTTAACGAAATCAGAAAAATCGATTTATCAATTAATGGATACGCTCAACAAAATGACTGTTGTAACTACTTATAAAAAATTAATTTCTACATTAGGAACAGGTTATTATACTGCGGGTCCTGTTGACATTGGAAATCTATATTCCACTTTTACCAACAATTATATTGAAGGAAATCGCTTTGATGTTGGCCTGCAAACAAATTCATCTTTTAATAAAAATTTACAGCTACGAGGTTACGCCGGATTTGCAACAAAAGATGAACGAATAAAATATTTGCTTGGATCAAAATTTATTCTGAATCGTCAACGTTGGGCGACCCTGGAACTACTTTTTTCCGATGACATTTCTTCTTCGTATGAGCACGCTGACGAGCTGGATCAAAACTCCGTATTTGCCTCTTTTTTAAGAAGAGTAAATTATACACAGATCAGATTGCTAAACAGAAAAGATGCAGGAATCACCTTTAAAAAATTCTTTGACAATGGAATTGGAATTGCAACTTCTTTAAAACACAGTGCGCTTACTCCCTTTTTTAATGTCTATTATACCTATAATAATTTCCAACCTTACATCGAAAGCAAACCCGGTGTCAATAACGATTACACGGTAAATGAAGCAACGGTTTCATTTCGGTATTCTTACAAAGAAAAATATATTACAGAGCATTTCCATCGCGAAACATTAGGAAGTAATTATCCGATCATTACTTTGAATTTTACAAAAGGAATCAAAGCAAACAATGGACTCCTAAAAAGTGATTTTGATTATAGTAAATGGGAATTGAACATTCAACATGATTTTACAGATGGAAGAATCGGGCAATTATCTTACACCGTTGATGCGGGTTTGGTTGATGGTATTTTACCGATTGTTTTACTGGATGTGCAAAAAGGAAACGACACTTATTATTACAATCCTTATGCTTTCAACAACATGAATCGTTATGAATTTGCAACGGATAAATATGTAAGCCTTTCTGTAGAACAAAGTTTCGGAAACTTTCCTTTCAAATATATTCCTTTGATAAAAAAATTAAAGTGGAGATCGCTTGTTACTTTCAAAAGTGTTCTCGGGGGAATGTCGGAAGCCAATAAAATCGCCAATGGATATTATGATTCTACCGCTGATTATCACTTTACAATTCCTGATAAAAGACCTTATGTTGAAACCGGTGTTGGCATTGATAATATTTTTCACTTGTTAAGAATTGATGCCGTTTGGCGGCTGAATTATTTAGATAATCCCGGTATTTCAAAATTTGGAATTAAAGGAAGTATTGAATTAAAGTTTTAATTTTTTATGGGCATATTAATTGCTGCACGCCTGTTAAAAGTTGATCTGTTTTTAAAACCTTTCGAAAAATATTTTTTTAAATTGCAATAGAACTATAAAATAAATCTTTAAATAATCAGAAAGCGAAGAATACTCGTTTTTTAGTTTAAGGATTTATGAAAATAACATGGACGACATCAAAATTACGCACCCCAAAAAGCTTTCGCAGCTGGCTGCCACTGCTATTTGTGGAAATGATATTACCTCATCATGTCTTTATGTTTCTGCTCTTTGCATAGTCTATGCGGGGCAGTATGCGTTTATTGCATTGTTGATTGTTGGTTTGGTATTGTTTTTTTTCAGAAAAATTTATGGAGAAGCTGTAGGTGCTTTGCCTCTTAATGGTGGTGCTTACAACATTCTTTTAAATACTACCAGCAAAGGAAATGCTTCACTGGCTGCATGTCTTACAATTCTGTCTTACATGGCTACTGCTGTGCTTTCTGCATCGGAAGCGATGCATTATTTATACAGCATTTTTCCTGTATTCTCAGTGATTATCGCGACAATGGTTTTGTTAACCATTTTTTTATTGCTTACGATCAGCGGCATTCGGGAATCAGCCTCAGTTTCGGTTGTTATTTTTATTATTCATCTCTCAGTGTTACTGATTCTGATTTGTAGTGCCATTTATTTCGTCATTGTTAATGGAATTGACCTTGCTCAAATTAATTTCCATTCTCCTTTAAAAGGAAGCGTGTCAAATGCAATATTTCTGGGTTTCAGTACTGCCATGCTTGGCATTACAGGTTTTGAAACATCAGCAAATTTTATTGAAGAACAAAAGCCAGGCGTTTTTCCAAAAACATTACGGAATATGTGGGTTTTGGTTCTGATCATTAATCCAATAATTGCATTGCTGGCGGTGTCTATTATGCCGCTTGATGTTGTTCCGTTACACCAGGCTGCGTTCCTTTCATTTATGGGAAAACAGACTGCCGGGAATTGGCTTGCATTAGTAGTTTCGTTGGATGCGGCGCTTGTATTGAGTGGTGCTGTTCTGACTGCTTTTATTGGTGTTAATGGATTGATGAAACGCATGACGCTCGACCGCATATTTCCGCAGGCTTTATTGAAAGAAAATTCGAGAGGAAGCTCTCCAAGAATTTTGATTGTTTTTTATGTTTTATGTTTCTCCATTCTTTTTATTACTGAAGGAGAACTGGCACCGCTGGCCGGGGTTTACACTATCTCTTTTTTATCAGTAATGGCATTTTTTGGTTTTGGAAATTTGCTTTTAAAAATTAAAAGAGCAAGGTTGCCCAGGCCAGAATATGCATCTCCGATTATTGTTTTTCTCGGCATTCTCGGGATCTTAATTGCTCTTTATGGAAACGTAAAATTGCATCCTGAATATTTGGTTGTTTTTCTACAATATTTTATTCCTGCCATCCTCATCATTTATTTGTTTTTAAAGCGAAAAGTCGTCATCCATTATTTATTGCTTTATGCTAATTCTGTCTTTGATAAAATTCAGAGGGCTTCTGTGGTTAGCCGGTTTCACCTTACCAAAGAAATGAGGAAATTAAACAGGCAGCCATTTGTATATTTTACAAAAGGAGATAACATTGCTATTCTTAATAAAGTGATTCAATATGTTCAGGAAAATGAGATCACCCAAAAATTAAAGATTGTAACTGTGTTGCAAAAAGAACAAAAATTAAACAAAACTTTTGAGCGTGATTTTCAGGCTTTGGATCGTGCCTATCCTGATATTAAAATTGAATACATTCAGATTCCCGGAGTTTTTGGTCCGGAAATTATTGATAAGCTAAGTAAGGAATGGAATATTCCTCACAACTTCATGTTCATTGGTTCTCCAAGCGATCGCTTTCCACACCGGCTTTCAGATCTTGGCGGTGTAAGGTTAATTATTTAATTAGTAACTGACTCTGCCAACTCAAACCAGGAACTACAATGATGGATGATTTTTTAAAATCAGTTCATAAAAATCAGTTCTTCTGTCTTTCAGATTTCTCACACTTCCATACTGATGCAAATCATGCAGCAGCGAAAGATCCACATCAGCAATAAGAATCATTTCTGTGTTTGCTGTTGCTTCGCTTTTGATTCCATTTGATGGAAAAGCAAAATCGCATGGAGTGAAAACCGCTGATTGCGAATATTGGATATCCATATTCTCCACTTTGGGAAGATTGCCGATACAACCTGTGATGGCAACAAAACATTCATTTTCTATTGCTCTGGCCTGTGCGCAATAACGAACCCTGTTGTAAGCGTTTTGTGTGTCAGTCAGAAAAGGAACAAATAAAATTTCCATTCCCTGATCAGCAAGTAATCTTGCCAGTTCCGGAAACTCCACATCATAACAAACAAGAATGCCAATCTTGCCAGCATCTGTATTAAAAATATTGAGTGAATTGCCACCGGTGATTCCCCAAAACTTAGATTCATCAGGTGTTATATGGATTTTTTCATACTGATCAATGTTGCCATTGCGGTGACATAAATAACCAATGTTTCTCAGGTTATCTTCTTCAATACTAGGCACACTTCCCGTGATAATATTTACATTATATTTTATCGCCAATTCGCGAAAACGGTTTCTGAAATCCGGTGTATATTTTGCCAACGAACGCATCGCTTCTGCTTCAGACATTTCATTGAATTCTGCAAGCAATGGCCCATTAAAAAGCTCGGGCAATAATGCGAAATCGCTTTTGTAAGCCGAAATAGAATCTATAAAAAATTCTACTTGTGAAAACATTTCATTCATGTTTTTATAAGGCCGCATTTGCCATTGAATCAATCCTAATCTCACATAAGTTTTTGCATTGAATAAACTTTTTTCTTCGCTGATATAATACACATTATCCCATTGAAGCAATGTTGCAAATTCTTTGCTTTGTGCATCTTCCGGCAAATAATTTTTAAGTACTTTTTTTACATGAAAATCATTGGCAAGCTGAAATGAAAGCACCGGATCATAAATTTCTTTTCGCTTTACTTTTTGAATATATTCTTTTGGGGAAAGTGTGTCTGCATACTTATAATACTCAGGAATTCTTCCTCCAAAAACAATTGCTTCAAGATTTAATCTTTCACACAATTCTTTTCGCGCATCATATAAACGTCTTCCCAGCCTCAGCCCGCGATAATCCGGATGAATAAAAATCTCAATTCCATAAAGCACATTTCCATTATCAGGGTCATGTGTATTGAATGTATAATTGCCGGTGATTTGTCTATACGTATGTGAATCCCCAAATCGTTTATAATCTACAATAATGGAAAGTGCACAACCAACAACAACGCCATCAACACGAATTACAATTTGGCCCTGCGGAAATTTATTAATTAGTTTATGGATCGTTTCCAAACTCCAGTAATTGCCACTCCATCTTGGATAGGCGGCCTTCATAGCTTCCAGTAATTGTTGAAAATCTTCGTATTGTAAATTGCCTATTTCAATTTGTTTCATAAAAATCTTTTAAAAAAAATAAACCTCACAGCTTGCAAAATCTGTGAGGTTTTATCCATAATTAATGCCAAATAAAATTATTGATTTTCCGGATTTTCAATAATCGTAGCAGAACCATCTTTATTTCCCCGAGTTTCTGCAAGTGTTTTCATAAAAGGTTTTAAGAAATCAATCGGAATCGGGAAGATGGTAGTTGAATTATTTTCGGTTGCAATTTCTCTCAAAGTTTGCAAATAACGAAGTGTCAAAGCGCTTGGTTGTTCGCTCAAAATTTTTGCGGCGTCGCTTAATCTTTGAGAAGCCTGGAATTCGCCTTCTGCTGAAATCACTTTGGCTCTTCTTTCTCTTTCTGCTTCTGCCTGCTTTGCCATTGCACGTTGCATTTCCTGTGGAAGATCAATTTGTTTTACCTCAACATGAGTAACTTTTACGCCCCATGGTTCTGTTTGCAAATCAATAATCTGCTGCAACTTGATATTGATCTTTTCTCTTTGAGAAAGAAGTTCATCCAGTTCCGACTGGCCTAAAACACTTCTTAAGGTTGTTTGAGAAAGTTGTGAAGTTCCTACGAGATAATTTTCAATTTCAATGATGGCTTTTTGCGGATCAATCACTCTGAAATATATAACTGCATTCACTTTGATGGAAACATTATCCTGTGTAATAACATCCTGGGGAGGCACGTCCATCACTACTGTCCGCAAACTTACTTTCACCATTTTATCAATAATTGGAATCAGGAGAATTAATCCCGGACCTTTTACGCCGCCATCTAAAACTCTACCCAGGCGGAAGATAACCCCACGTTCATATTCCCTTAGAATCCGGATAGAACTCGCGAGAATGTAAAGGATAATTATAACGATTATAATAAGTGGAAGTCCGCTAGGAAATTGTTGCATTTTTTTTGTTTTAGCGTTGATAAATATTTTAATTAAGCAGTTTCGTTCTCTGCTGAAACGTATAAAGTAAGACCATTTATTTCTTTTACAATTACTTTTTCATTTTTATTAATTTTTCCGGAAAGAGAAATGGCATTCCATGTTTCCCCCATCAGTCGCACTTGTCCTGAAACATCAAGGGTGTCAAGCGTTTCAGCAGTTTTTCCAATCAGGGATTTTGCACCTGAAACAGGTTTTGCTCTTTGTGCTTTCAAACCCATTGTAATTAAAAAAAGAAAGAAGAAAGCAGAAAAAGCAGTGACAGAAATAATAACACTCCATGATAAAGAAACGAAATTTCCTGTAGAACTGGTTCTAAATAAAATCATCGATCCAAGCAAAACTGAAATAGTTCCACCTATGGCTAACAAACCGTGACTGACGACTTTTATTTCCAGTAAATAAAGGATTATTCCGAAAACTATCAGCGCCAAACCTGCATAATTTACAGGCATAGAACTCATAGAATAAAATGCAAGAATTAAACAAATGACTCCAATAATTCCAGGGAAAATAGCGCCAGGACTGAACAATTCAAAAAGAAGTCCATAAAATCCAAGCATCATAATAATGTAAGCAATGTTCGGATCGCTTATCCTGCTCAATACTTTTTGAAAGAAACCCATTTCAAAAGTTTCAACAGTTGCATTTTTTGTATGTAAAATTTTTGAACCATTATTTAATTCAACTTGTTTCCCGTCAATTTTATTCAGCAAATCTTTTTCATTATTTGCAATTATATCGATCACTTTTTTTTCGAGTGCTTCTTCTTCTGTTATCGATACGCTGTTTCTGACTGCATCATCTGCCCATTGCACATTTCGTCCCCTTTTTTCTGCAATCGTTCTTATAAACGCGGAAGCATCATTGATTACTTTTTCATTCATTACAGCATCAGATTTTCCCTGCATATCAACAGGATGAGCCGCGCCAATATTGGTTCCTGGCGCCATAGCATTGATATGGGCGGCCAAAGTAATAAACGTTCCGGCAGAGCCAGCATGCGCGCCTGCAGGCGAAACATAAACGACCACCGGCACTTCTGATTGCATGATATTAGTAACAATTTCTCTTGTTGAACTGAGCAAGCCACCTGGTGTATTTAAGTTAATGAGAAGGCATTGAGCATTTTCTTTTTCCGCTTTGGTTATTCCTTGTTTAATATATTCAGCAGTTGACGGGTTAATGCCATCACTAACATTTATGGAAATTACCTTTTGCGAAAATGAAAAAGAAGGAAGCAGAAACATGATGGCTAAAAAAATAAAAGAAGACTGTTTGAACAGCTGATTGGTTAATATTTTTTTAAGCTTTGGTTTCATACTTTGTAATATACGAATGTGAAAGGGAAAAACAAAAAAGACTTCTGCTTCACTCAGGTAAACAAACAAATAAAATCAATTTTATTTCAGTCGCAAAGCTTCCTTTTTTCAAATCATTTACCTGAAAAAGCAGGATGGAACTGCTGTAGGGTATCTCGTAAATATTCTCTGTCTAAATGAGTATAAATTTCTGTCGTGGTAATGCTTTCATGACCAAGCATTTCCTGAACGGCACGCAGATCTGCTCCGCCTTCCACCAAATGCGTTGCGAATGAATGGCGAAAAGTATGTGGTGAAATTTTTTTAGTGATCGAAGCTTTTTTTGCCACATCTTTTATGATCATAAAAATCATTACTCTTGAAAGCCTGGTTCCTCGTTTATTTAAAAAAACAACGTCTTCATTTCCGCTTATTACACTGATGTGTACACGAATATTGGCAAGGTAAATCTGAATAAATTTTATCGCTGACTCTCCGATCGGAACCAATCTTTCTTTGTCTCCTTTTCCTATAATACGAACATAACCATCGTTAAAATAAAGACATGATAATTTTAAATTCACCAGTTCAGAGACCCGGAGTCCGCAACTGTAAAGCGTTTCAATTATTGCTTTGTTTCTTGTCCCTTCTGGCGTGCTTACATCAATGGCAGAAAGAATTTTTTCAATTTCTTTAAAACTTAATGTATCCGGAAGATGTTTGACAAGTTTTGGCGCTTCCAGTAATGCTGTTGGATCAGTTACGGAAATTTGTTCCTGTAAACAAAATTTATAAAAAGTTCTCAATCCTGAAATGATCCTTGCCTGCGATGATGCAGTCATTCCTAATTCATTGATCCATTTTAAAAAATTTTCAAGATGTGATAATTCAATTTCTTTTGGATTTTTTTCCCATTGATTTAAAACAAGAAATTGCGTGAATTTTTCAATATCATGTACATACGCTTCAACAGAATTTTCGGATAAAGATTTTTCTAATTGTAAATATGCTTTAAAACCTTTTTTATATACTTCCCACATGGAAATAAGAAATTGAATTATTTGTTTGTTTACTGAAATTTTTACAAAAACAATTGAATAGTGATCATAAAAAGCTGTTCTGTTTTTAAAAGAAATCAAAATGTTTTGTGTGAAATTAAAATAAAATATGCAGTACTTTTACTTTTCAAAAATTATCCTTCAAAGCTGCGTCTTTACACCTGTTCATGGAAACTATTCATTTGAAAAACTTAAAAAAGAAATTTGATCTTAACCGAAAATCGTTTCGGTTTTTTATCACAAAACTTGAAAATAATCCTCCAAAAGATCTTGACATTATTCTTCAAAAAGTAGAAAAAGAAGTTTGGGAAAAAGTAAGTTGTTTGAGCTGCGCAAATTGCTGTAAAGTGATGAGTCCCACTTATACTTTTCAGGATATTAAAAGAATTTCTGCTCATTTGGGAATGCGTCCAAAAGATTTCAAAGAAAAATGGTTGTATCTCGATAAGAGAGGCGATTGGATGAATAAATCAAGGCCTTGCCAGTTCCTCGATTTGAAAACAAATATGTGCAGTATTTATGAAGTAAGACCGGCTGATTGTGCAGATTTTCCTCATTTTCACAAGCGTCCGTCAACTGATTATTTATACATTCACAAACAAAATATTGAATATTGTCCTGCAACAATGTTAATGGTTGAAAAACTGAAAGAAGCAGTAAAAAGCTGATCATTTATTTGAAGATTTTTTATCCATTTTTTTTAAATCAGCAAATGAAATATCAAGCAATTCAAACGAGGAGGAATTGGGAAGATAAAAATGCCACCATTCCGTGGTTAATTGTTTAAAACCATATTTTTCCATTACAGCTTTTAGCAGATTTCTGTTTGACAAAATCGAATCCGGAAGATCTTTAAAATCAGCGTGAGCACTGTCCGTAAAATTATCAAATCCGGTTCCCATTGGTAGTTCTTTTTTTGTTTTCAAATTAATCAAAGTAAGGTCTACCGCGGCTCCGCGATTGTGACCGCTTCCTTTCGAAGGATCTGCCGCATAACGATCATCTTTTACTTTTTCCCACATTTTTTCTGTAACGGAATATGGACGATAGGCGTCAAAAATTTTCAAACTAAGATTTTGATCTTTAAGATCTTCAACAACTTTCTTTAATGCATCTGCTGCCGGTTTCCGAAGAAAAGTTGTATGAACATGAGGATACAATTTTTCATGCATAAAATTATCCCTGGTAGCATATTTTAGATCCAAATCAATTCCCGGAATATACTTCTGTAAATTGATCATTTGGAGTGACGAATCATTGTTAATTTCATTTTGCAAAACTTTGATATTTCCGATAACACTCAATCCATACTTATTAACTATTTTTGATTGTGCCGCTAAATTGAAAGCTACTAGATTAGAGATAAATAATGCAAGAGAAAAGCGCTGCAAATATTTTATTTTGTAAACCAGATCCATATTTTTTTAAATTAAAAGATAAAAGCAATCAATGCCTTCGAGAGTGAATTTAATAAAAGTCTTTTTATTTCTCTTCATAACCGGTTTTTGGTTTTCTTGTAAAAATCATCCGCAGGTAAAAGAAAAAGAGATTGTAAAAGTTCCGGAGAAAATGGATGATCAGATTGCTGATAATATTAAAGCGGCTTTGCTTTATGGAAAAAGTTCGCATGGCGTTATTAACGATTCAATAAAACTATCACAGTTTAATCTTGTAAATTCCTTTTACGAAAAAAATAATTACCAGGGAGTATGGAGTAAGAAAGAAATCTGGAACCCCGTTGCTGATTCTATGTTCGAGTTTATCAAATATTCCAAATATTATGCACTCTATCCTGAAGATTACCATTATCGCCAATTAGATTCATTGCGAAAAAGAATAGCGAAAGATTCTTCGGTGCTGATGGATGCGATTGTGTGGACAAAAGCAGACCTGATGCTTACGGATGCTTTTATGAAAATTCTTAAAGACCTGAAAGAAGGAAGAATGCTTCCGGACAGCGTTTCAATAATTTCTAAAAATAATTATATCGATTCTTTTTTTGTTCAGAAGCTGAATCACGCAATTGATTCAAATAATGTTTCAACAGTGTTTCAAAGCGTAGAACCAACAAATAAAGAATATAATTTAATAAAAGAAAAGCTTCCTGATTTTGTTGACAACATGGACAGGAAAAAATATCTCTACATTAATTTTCCTTATACAGACACTGTTGCCTTTTATAAAATCCTTCATAAAAGATTGGTGCAGTCAGGCTTTGGAGAAAAAACAGAAGATGTTGATTCAATAATGTTGAGTAAGGAAATAAAAAAATATCAGTCGAAACATAAATTAACAGCTGATGGAAAACCTGGTGCAGAAACAATTCGATTATTGAATTCAAACGATAATGAAAAGTTTAGAAGAATTGCGGTTACGCTTGATCGTTATAAAGAGCTTCCTCCACTTCCTGAAACTTATATCTGGGTAAACCTTCCTTCATTTTATTTAAAAGTTTTTGATTTGGATTCTGTTGTTCTTGAATCAAAAACTGTTATTGGAAAACCGGAAACAAGAACGCCGCTGCTTACTTCCACTATTTCAAATATGGTAACTTACCCCAACTGGACAATTCCTGAAAGCATCATTAAAAAAGATATTTTGCCGGCGTTGAAAGTGAATCCCGGATACCTTGCCAGCAAGGGTTTCAGCCTTGTTGATTCAAAAGGAGAAACGATAAATCCTTATACCGTTAATTGGTCAAAATATAAGAAAGGCATTCCGTGGAAAATCGTTCAGGGAAGCGGTGATGATAATGCGTTGGGAATTTTTAAATTCAATTTTAATAATCCATACAGTGTTTATTTGCACGATACCAATCAGCGATATTTATTCGCTAATGCCAATCGTGCTTTGAGTCATGGCTGTGTTCGTGTACAGAATTGGGAAGCGCTTGCTTTTCTGATTGCACAAAATGATAGTCTTGCAACAAAAGAAGGACATCCGCTTTCTTATAATTCTGATTCAATAAAAACATGGATCGCAAATAAGTCTCGCAAAACGATTATGATAAAAAAACGTATGCCACTTTTCATCGAATATTTTACCTGCGAAGTAAAAAATGGAAAACTGTTTTTTTATAACGATGTTTATAATGATGACCGTTATTTGGAACAAAAATATTTTGCAAATAAATGATTATGAATTTTAGTATCGAAGGAAATGTTGTTGAGATAGAATCTGAAAAAATCTTTTTTGGTGAGATAAAAGTTTCAGATGGAATAATAGCATCAATCCAAAAAATAAGTGACGAACGAAAAGGTGTTCCATTTATTATTCCTGGTTTTATTGATGCTCATGTTCATATTGAAAGTTCCATGTTGGTTCCATCGGAGTTTGCAAAATTGGCAGTGGTGCATGGAACTGTTGCTACAGTTAGTGATCCTCATGAGATAGCGAATGTTTGTGGAATTGAAGGAGTGAAATTTATGATTGAAAATGGGAAAACCGTTCCTTTTAAATTTCACTTTGGAGCTCCAAGTTGTGTCCCAGCAACTGTTTTTGAAACTGCTGGTGCAACTCTTGATGCAAAAGGAGTGGACGAACTTTTATCAAAAAATGAAATTTATTATTTGAGTGAAATGATGAATTTTCCTGGAGTATTGAATGGTGATGAGGAAGTTTTTTCAAAAATTAATTCCGCCAAGAAATTGAATAAGCCTGTTGATGGACATGCACCTGGTTTGCGTGGAAAAGATGCAAAAAAATACATTGATGCTGGCATCAGCACCGATCATGAATGTTTTACAAAAGAAGAAGCGCTTGACAAATTAAAATACGGAATGAAAATTTTGATTCGTGAAGGAAGCGCTGCAAAAAATTTTGAAGCATTAATTGATTTATTAGATGATCATGAAGACGAAATGATGCTTTGCAGCGATGATAAACATCCTGACAGTTTGGTGAAAGGGCATATCAATGAACTTTGTAAACGAGCTGTAAAGGGAATTGACGTTTTTAAAGTTTTAAAAGCGGCATGTATCAATCCTGTAAAGCATTATAAAATGAATGTGGGATTATTGAAAGAAGGAGATCCTGCTGATTTTATTATAGTTGAAGATCTGAAAGATTTTATTGTAAAAGCTACTTATATTAATGGAGAATTGGTTGCAGAAAATTCTGAATCGAAAATAAAAAGTTCTTCTTCTTCAGTTATCAATAATTTTAACTGTTCAAGGAAAAGTGTTGATGATTTTAAAGTGCCTGTTTCTGATTTTCATGGGGAAATTATTGAAGCGCTGGATGGTCAACTCATTACCAATAAACTTTCGGTAAAACCAAAAGAAGAAAATGGATTTTATGTTAGCGATCCTGAAAAAGATATTTTAAAAATGGCTCTTGTCAACCGTTATAAAGATGCGCCTGTTGCTAAAGCATTCATTAAAAATTTTGGATTGAAAAAAGGCGCAATTGCTTCTTCTGTAGCTCATGATAGTCATAATATTATTGTTGTTGGTGTTGATGATGAAAGTATTTGTGAGGCAGTAAATCTTGTGATTGAAAACAAAGGCGGCGTAAGTGTTGCCAATCATAATTATTCTTCTTTTAATAAAATATTACCGCTGCCTGTTGCAGGATTAATGAGTAACGAAGATGGTTATAAAGTTGGGGAAACTTACACTGCTATTGATTCTGCTGCCAAAGAACTTGGTTCACAATTATCAGCACCTTTCATGACATTATCTTTTATGGCATTGCTGGTAATTCCTCATTTGAAGCTAAGTGATAAAGGATTATTTGATGGAGATTCATTTCAAATAATCCAATAATTTTTATGGAATTTTTTAGTGAACGAAGAAATAAACAGTTTTTTTATTTGCTGTAATATCGAGAAGAAATTTTTTTGAGAGGACGGATTAAAAATCAAAAAGATTTTTTAATCTACATTTAAATACTGCTGTAATTCTGCGTCAGTTTTTACCATTACATCCCGCACTTTGCTTCCCTGGTTGGGTCCTACAATTCCTGCTGCTTCCAATTGATCCATTAATCTTCCTGCCCGATTGTAACCTAATTTCATTCTGCGTTGCAGCAAAGAAGTGCTTCCACTCTGGCTTTGAACGATGAGCTTTGCAGCATCTTCAAAAAGCGGATCGCGATCCTGTGCATCAAAAGTTTTGTTTTCAAATTCTTTCTCATCTACATATTCCGGCAACATAAATGCTTCGGTATAACCTTGCTGATCGCCGATGAAATCGGTAATCTTATCCACTTCAGGCGTATCTACAAAAGCACACTGAAGTCTTGTCAGTTCACCGTTGTAGCTAATCAGCATATCACCTTTTCCAATCAATTGTTCAGCGCCGCCAATGTCTAAAATGGTACGGCTATCAATTTTGCTACTAACTTTAAAAGCGATACGACAAGGGAAATTTGCTTTAATGGTTCCGGTAATAATATTTACAGAAGGCCTTTGTGTAGCAATGATCAGGTGAATTCCAACAGCACGTGCAAGCTGCGCTAGTCGGGCAATTGGCATTTCCACTTCTTTTCCGGCCGTCATAATTAAATCGGCAAATTCATCAATTACCAAAACAATAAACGGAAGAAATTGATGTCCTTTTTCGGGATTTAATTTTCTGCTTACAAATTTTTGATTGTATTCTTTTATGTTCCTTGTTCCTGCTTCTTTCAATAAATCGTAACGATTGTCCATCTCGATACACAAAGCATTCAAAGTATGAATTACTTTTTTCGTATCAGTGATAATTGCATCTTCTTCACCTGGTAATTTTGCTAAAAAATGTTTCTCAATACTTTTATAAATACTCAATTCTACTTTCTTTGGGTCAATCAAAACCAGCTTTAATTGTGATGGATGTTTCTTGTATAAAAGAGAAACAAGTATCGCATTTAATCCAACAGATTTTCCTTGTCCGGTTGCACCAGCCATCAATAAATGCGGCATAGAAGTAAGGTCAACAATGAAGTTTTCATTATCGATTTTTTTACCAATCGCAATCGGCAAGGTGAAGTGATTATTGATGAATTTGTCCGAATTCAATAAAGTTTTCATGCTCACCACTGTCTTCTTAAAATTCGGAACTTCAATACCAATCGTTCCTTTTCCAGGAATAGGAGCGATGATGCGAATACCAAGCGCAGAAAGGCTTAGGGCGATATCATCTTCTAAATTTTTAATGCGGGAAATACGAACTCCCGGAGCGGGAATTATTTCATACAATGTAACTGTTGGACCAACTGTTGCAAAAATTTTCTGAATTTCGATGTCATAGTTTTTCAGCGTATGAAGAATCTGATTTTTGTTCTCTTCTAATTCTTCAACATCCTGAATAATTTTGTCACTTCCATGATTTTCTAAAAGATCAAGTGTGGGATATTTATAGTTTCTTAAGTCAAGAATCGGATCATAAGGTTCTTGCTGAATTTTGGGTTTTACAAAAGGTTCCGGTTCCTTTTTCTCATTTAATACATCAGCATTTTTTACTTCCAAAGTCAAACCACTATCAGGAGCACTGTCTCTTATTAACGGTTTTTTTTCTTCTTTAAATAAATTAGTTGGTGCTGCTTTTTCTTCTTTTTCTATCACATCAAATTCATGCTCATATTCGGGTTCTTCTTTTAAAGAATTTTTTTGCAGTGGTAAAATATTTGCATTTGAAAAAGTAATTTCTTCTTCTTTAAAATGAGGAAAAGCTTCTTCTTTTTTTGATTTCAAAAACAAACTGGCAGTTTGAAGTTTCTGAAAATTAAATGAAGGATTAAAGCGCCAGATGATATAACTGAGTAAACCAACAAACAAAACAGCAGCTGTTCCTGTATATCCGATCACCTGCTGCATCCATCCATTGATCATATCACCTACTTTTCCTCCCCAAAAAAATTCTACCTCGGATGAATTTATTTTTTCAGGATGAGGAGTGTGCATCAAAAAAGAAGCGCAAACACTGATGACCAAAAGGCCAGCGATAACATACCTGATATTTCGACGAAGAGAAAATATTTTTTTGGGAGCAAATAAATTGACACCGATCACAAAAAAGAAAAGACAAAATAAATAAGATGCAATTCCAAAGCCTGAGCGAAAAAACAGATCAGAAAAATACGCTCCCGCTGTTCCCAACGCATTTCCCATTACCTGGTCGTGGCTTGGTAATAAAATTTTTGCCCCTTGCAAAACTTTTGACTGATCTTGTTGCCACGTAAATAAATAAGAAGTGAAAGCGATAAATAACAAAAACGAAATGAGAATAAAAACCGCGCCCGCTATCTTATGCGAACGTTCGTCATGAATTAATTTTTTCACTTCTATTTTTTCCACTTTATCGGGATTCATTTTAGAAGGATCAGCAGCTTTTGTTTTTTTTGCTTTTTTTTGGGTAGCCATTGTTAGCAAAGATAGGAATGGAAGATTGTTTTTTAATCGGTGTGCAAAGGTTTTTAGCTCACAATTTCTTTATTCTTTTCCAATTATGAAAGGTTCTTTTTTGTTTGTTTACTACATCCAACAAATAAAAAAATCCAGCCAAGTATAAAACACAATCCACCAACGGGAGTGATGGCTCCAATCCAGTTGTAAGCCGTTAGTCCATAGGCTTTAACAGCAGTAAGAACATACAGAGAACCGGAAAATAAAATGATTCCTGCAATGAATAATATTCCTGACCACTTCAATAATTTATGTGCAGATTGTGCATAAACAATCCCCACTGCAAGCAACGCGAAAACATGATAAAACTGGTACCTGACAGCCGTTTCAAAAATTCCCAAAGCATCTTCAGAAATATTTGCTTTCAAAGTATGAGCAGCGAAAGCGCCAAGGGCAACTGAAAGCGCGCCTAAGATTGCAGCCGTTTTAATAAATCCTTTATGCATTATTTTATTTATTTTTTTGGAGTAAAAGAAGGTTTAAAGCTCTTTTTTATTTCCTGTTTCTACAATTCATTTTACCAGCATTCTACAGTCTTGAGAAATATCATTTTCTATTTTTCGATTAGAAAATTTAATGAATCATTTTTTAATTTCTCTGCTTCCAAAACATAATCTGCTTTTAAGTATTCCGGCTCGCGTTCCTTTAATTTTTTTTGGATAAAAAATAATAATTCAGAAGGATTTACTTCCTTTAATAAAGGTCTTTTTGAAGTTTCTTCCATCACACGATCCAAAATGTATTCAGGAGAAGCTTTCAGATAAACAATTGTTCCATGCCTTTTCATCCAGTCAAGGTTATCAAAAAAACAAGGGGTGCCACCACCACAGGAAAGCAGGTACATTTTTTTTAATTCAAATTTCCGTAGATGGTATCTTTCCATTTCCCGGAATTTATCTTCACCATGTTTTTCAAAAATTTCTTCAACCGGCATTTTAAAAGCCTTTTCAATTTCTGAATCAAGGTCATAAAAACTCAATGCGTTTTCCAATGCCCAGATATGCCCCCAATGCGACTTTCCGCTTCCCATAAAACCGATTAAAAAAATATTGTAATTCAAAACGAATATTAAGGTTAATAAAAGAAAATTTTTTTTTTATTTAAACGCATTCATCCCGGTAATATCCATTCCGGTTATCAAAAGATGAACATCATGTGTGCCTTCATAGGTGATCACGCTTTCCAGGTTCATCAGGTGCCGCATGATTGAATATTCGCCTGTAATGCCCATTCCGCCCAGGATCTGTCGTGCTTCACGTGCAATATTTGCAGCGATTTCGCAGGCATTTCTTTTGGCCATACTTACCTGTTGCGGCGTTGCTTTTCCTTCGTTCATCAGTGTTCCCAAGCGCCAGTTTAATAATTGCGCTTTGGTAATTTCTGTGATCATTTCGGCAAGTTTTTTTTGCTGCAATTGAAATCCTCCGATCGGTTTGTCAAATTGAATTCTTTCTTTTGAATATCTCAGTGCAGTATCATAACAATCCATAGCAGCGCCAACCG
The DNA here is from genome assembly GCA_035606215.1 of Hanamia sp. Classification (GTDB taxonomy): domain Bacteria; phylum Bacteroidota; class Bacteroidia; order Chitinophagales; family Chitinophagaceae; genus Ginsengibacter. Next base: position 30,212 of record DATNFV010000014.1, on the reverse strand, counting down.
CTCCCCACGCAATTCCATAACGCGCTTTGGTAAGACAACTCAATGGTCCTTTCAAACCTTTTATATTTGGTAAAATATTTTCCTTTGGAACTTTTACATGATCAAAAACCAGTTCGCCTGTAGCGCTTGCCCGCAAGCTCCATTTTCCATGAGTTGTTGGTGTTGAAAATCCTTCCATTCCTCTTTCCAATATTAATCCGTGAATTTCTCCTGCTTCGTTTTTTGCCCAAACAACCGCTACTTGTGCAAATGGCGCATTGCTGATCCACATTTTACTTCCGTTTAAAATAACATGATCGCCTTCAGATTTATAATTACTCAACATGCCACTGGGATCGCTTCCATGATCCGGCTCTGTAAGCCCGAAGCATCCAAGCCATTCGCCGCTGGCTAATTTTGACAAATATTTTTTTCTTTGCTCTTCACTTCCATAAACAAAAATGGGAAACATCACTAAAGATCCTTGTACGCTTGCTGTGCTGCGAACGCCGCTATCACCACGTTCCAGCTCCTGCATCATCAATCCGTAAGCAATATAATCAAGTCCGCCACCGCCATATTCCACAGGAATTGTTGGACCAAAACATCCCAAATCGCCAAGTTGTTTCACAATTTGTTCCGGAAATTCAGCTTTCTGCGCGTATTCCTCGATAATGGGAGAGATCTCTTTTTTTACATAATTTCTTACACTTTCCCTGATCAGTTTTTGTTCATCAGTTAATAATTCGTCTACATTAAAATAATCCGGAGATTGAAATAGATCCTGTGTCATGTTACTTAGATTCGTTAATTTGTTTATTCGTAGAATAGCCTGTTACTTACGAAGATACCCCTTCATTTCCGTTTGATATTCCAATGCAATTCTTCTTGCCTCTTCTGCAAAATTTTCATTTTTACCTGCATAAATAATGGCCCTTGAAGCATTTATTAAAAGCCCGCAATTCTTGTTGAATCCGTGTTTTGAAACCTCCGCAAGGCTTCCTCCCTGCGCACCTACACCTGGAATTAATAAAAAATGTTCCGGGATCAGTTTTCTTATTGAAGCAATTTCTGAAGCTTTTGTAGCTCCAATAACAAACATCAGATTTTTATCAGTTCCCCACTTAATAGTTTTTTTTATTACTTCCTCAAACAAATAATTGTCATTTACTCTTAACTGTTCGAAATCTTTACTCCCTTCATTACTCGTTAATCCTAAAACGATTGCCCATTTATCTTTATAATCCAGGAAAGGTTTTACGCTGTCGCTTCCCATGTAAGGCGCCACTGTAACGGCATCAAAGGGAAATGTTTCAAAAAATGCTTTTGCATATTGATGAGAAGTATTTCCGATATCGCCGCGCTTTGCATCAGCAATTTTAAAATGAGTTGAAGGAATATAATCAACCGTTTTCAACATCGCCTTCCATCCTTTTATACCTTGCGCTTCATAAAAAGCAGTGTTGATTTTGTAAGCCACACAAAGGTCGAATGTTGCATCAATGATTTGTTTGTTGAATTCGAAAACCGCGTCTGCACTCCTTTTCAAATGTTCAGGAATTTTTTCAATATCGGTATCAAGGCCAACACACAAATATGTTTTTTTCTCTTTTATCTGCTCAATTAAATATTGTCTGTCCATTTTTTCTTGATGAAAATGTAACGCTTTTTGTTTTACGATCACAGTTAAATAAAGTGATTTTCTATTTTCTGCTTTTCGCAATATTACAATTTGCCTTACGATTTCTGCTTATTGATTTTGATTAAGAAATTTAATCATAAAATTGAATCTTTGCGCGGAATCAGAAAAAAATAAAACCCTTTGAAGTAAATTTTAAAAATCAGAATGAAAGAAAACGATTATTATTTTACGATTGAAAGTATGGCTGTTGCGGAGTTTAAAGATCGTGGAAGTAAATTTTTAGCGTATTCATTTCCAATAAAAAATGTAAATGATTTTAAAAAAAATTTACAAAATTTAAAAAAAGAACACCCGAAAGCGGCGCATCATTGTTTTGCTTATCGCATTGGAATTGATGGAAATAATTTCAGGATGAGTGATGATGGTGAACCATCAGGGACTGCAGGAAAACCAATATTGGGGCAAATAGATTCTAAAAATTTAACTGATACACTAATCATTGTTGTTCGTTATTTTGGTGGAACTTTATTGGGAATGCCCGGACTAATCAATGCTTATAAAACGGCGTCTTCATTGGTTTTGCAATGTACTCCAATTGTGCAGAAGCCGATTGAAGTCAATTATGAATTGCATTTTAATTATACCGGGATGAACGTGGTAATGCGAATTATTAAGCAATTTAATTGTGCTGTTTTAAAAAACGAAAGACAATTATTTTGCAGAATGGAAATCGGAATTTCACAAAACAAAGTGACGGAAGTTTTGGAAGCGCTAAATGAAATTCAAAATGTGGAAGTCCGTCAATTGAAATAGCGCTGTTCTTTTTTTCTAAAGGCGTAAGAGGTGTTTAATATGTACTCATAAAATTGAGTAAGCGAACTGTTGACAACAAAATAATAGCTTGGCCGGTACAATTTTCGGTACAGTTCCAGTGAATCACCCCGCAGCCCGGTAATTCTTGAAATGGTTTTAGCGGAAAAACGGTAATCAACATAGTTTTCCTGCTCCTGGTCTATCAACCTGTTTCTAAAGGCTTGTTGTTGTTTATTTTTTCGGAATTGAAACATGCCAATCAGCGCATCTAAATCTAAACCTGCTGCGCCTCCGGGATCATAGGTAGAATGAATTCCTGGTTTTTCTTCTCCAAAAATGTTTGAGTAGGCTTCGCGGTTTTCCAACGAATCTTTTTGATATGAATTGGTAAAAACAGTTACAGGATTCAGCAGTTTGTATTTTTCTTTCGTTTTTACGCGAAGTGAAATATCAAAGGAAGTGTAATTTTTAATTTCCGCTACAGGAAACTTTATGGTTGATTTTCCATTGTAGGAAAATGTGAGCGAATCTTTATTGGATACATTAATGTGATAAGCTCCGAGCGAATCAGTTACAGCGAAAGAGCCGGAGGTACTGTAAACATTTACGCCCGGAATAGCATACAATTTTGAAGAATCATAAACATTTCCTGAAACTAAAACCTGGGCAGCTACTTTCGTAGTTGCAAAAACCTGTAATAAAAGAAACAGGTGTAGGATTTTTGTCAGTTTTTTTCTCAAGATGTTGTGCAATATTAGAACAATGATTCAGGCAAATTTCCGCATTACTCTTTTTTAACGTTCGTTTTAAGTATAGAATCGTTGTTAGCAATTTTGTTTTTTGTAAACAAGGAAGTAAAAGCAGTTTTTTATTTTTATCAACAGAATCTATTCAGGAAACATTTTCTTCCAGTAATTTTTCAATCGTTTTTGGGAAAAACTGATGTTCCAGCTGATGAATTTTCTGAGCAAGACTTTCCGGAGTTTCATTTTCACTTAGACTGCACTTTTCCTGGAAAATGATTTGCCCGTGATCGTATTTTTCATCCACGAAATGAATTGTTATTCCGCTTTCTTTTTCCCGGTTACTTACCACGGCGGTATGAACAGCATTTCCGTACATTCCTTTTCCTCCATAAGCGGGAAGCAAAGCCGGATGAATATTAATTATTTTATCTGGGAAAGCCTGGATCAAAATCTCAGGGATTTTCCATAGGAAACCGGCAAGAATAATAAGGTTAGGGTCTGCTTTTTTTATTTCATCTAAATATCCTGTTTCTCTGAATTCCTCTTTTTCGATGACCAAAACCGGTATTTTTTCTTTTTCAGCAATTTTAAGAACGCCGGCATTTGGATTGCTGCAAACGATCAGAGTTATTTCTGCCTTCCCGTTTTCTTTAAAATGCTCTATAATTTTTTGAGCATTACTTCCTGCCCCGGAAGCAAAAATTACCAAATTTTTTTTTGATTTTTTTTTCATTTTTCAATTAAAATGTCTTTAACATTTTTTTAGCCTGCTTTTTGTGACAAATTTTTGCTCTTCATTTTTAAGCAATTATAATTTGTCGGGCAAATTGTAAAAATTTCATCAAAGATGCGGTTTTTGATACGATTTAAAGACTTTTTCGCTGGAAAAATAATGCAGATACCGGTATTTCCCCTTTAATAAAGGCCTGAATATCAAAGATTCTTAAGCAAAGTTTTTTTTGAAGAAATTAAGAAACAGGGAAAAATTTTTTTAAAAATGTTAAGAGTATGTCAACAGGCTTCCTTATTTTTGCGGCCAAGAAAGAAATTATTCCATAATTCAAGATAGGTAATAAGTGTATGAACCAAGTCAAAAGGCTTTTTACTAAGACATTCGCAGTTTTCATTTTTCTTACTCTCATTTCTTCTCAGAAGTCAGTGTATGCAGCCGATGGTGAAGCGCTCTTTAAAGCAAACTGTGCCAGTTGTCATAAACCCCTCGAAAAATATGTAGGACCACCATTAAAAGGAGCGAGGGAAAGAGAACCATCAAAAGGTTGGGTATACAAATGGATAGCCAATACTACTTCGATGGTAAATACAGATCCTTATGCGAAGAAGTTGAAAGACGAGATGGGCGGTGTGGTGATGACAGCTTTCCCGGATTTATCCAAGGCAGATATCGATGCGATCCTTGACTGGGCAGATAAATACCAGGCTCCAGGCACGCCACAAGGTGGTACTCCGGGTGGGGCAGCGCAAACGGCTCCCAAATCGGATAATACTATATTATATGGGATCCTTACTTTGATTCTTGCGATTGTTGGCTTGATATTATTACAGATAAACAGTAATCTTAAAAAACTAACTGACGAAAAAGAAGGGATAAAATCTCCGAATCCGGTTCCTTTCTGGCGTAACAAAGCCTATCTTTTATTACTTACCATTATACTTTTCATTTTTGCAGGTTATTGGCTGGTAGAAGGTGCAATGGGATTGGGACGACAACAAGGGTATCAACCGATACAACCAATTTATTATTCTCATAAAGTGCATGCCGGAGTAAACCAGATCAGTTGTTTGTATTGTCATGGTGGTGCCCAGGATAGTAAACATGCTACCATTCCTTCTGTAAATGTTTGTATGAATTGCCACATGGCTGTAAAAGAATATACAGGAGAGCCAATCGTTAGAGATGATGGAACCACTGTAAATGCAAACGATGAGATCCAAAAGCTGTATCAATATGCAGGATGGAACCCTGATACTAAAACTTATGACAAACCCGGCAAACCTATTGAATGGGTAAAAATTCACAACCTCCCCGATTTCGTTTATTTCAATCATTCACAGCATGTAAAAGTTGGACAGATTGCTTGTCAGACTTGTCATGGTGAAATTCAAAAGATGTCTGAGGTTAAACAATTTGCTGACCTCAGCATGGGCTGGTGTGTCAATTGCCACCGAACTACCAATGTTCAATTCAACGACGATAAAGGCCACGGAAATAAATTTTATAGTCTTTATGAAAAATTCCACCAGGATATTAAAGATAAAAAATATGATAGCGTAACAGTTCAAATGATTGGTGGAACTGATTGTGGAAAATGTCATTATTAATATATATATTCCAGATTCTCAGTGGTGAGAAAAACAAAGAAACAAAATTGTTCATTTCTTAAATCTCACGAGGGTTTAAGCTAATAATCCGCTTTCAATCGGATTGGATAAATATGAGTGAAAAAAAATACTGGCAAAGCTTTGGAGAACTGAACCAAAGTGAAAGCAATAAAAAAGCACTAAAAGACGAATTCAGGGAAGAACTTCCTTTTGAAGAATTAGGCAATGAAAATATTTTCAACGCTAAAACACCAAGACGTGATTTTCTAAAATATATGGGATTTAGTACAGCTGCCGCTGCTATTGCTGCCAGTTGTGAAATGCCTGTACGTAAAGCCATTCCATTTCTTCACAAACCTGATGATCTGGTTGCCGGCGTACCTAATTATTACGCATCTACATATATAAATGATGGTGATGCAGTGCCTGTAGTAGTAAAACAAAGAGAGGGTCGACCGATAAAAATTGAAGGAAATGATCTTTCTTCTATTACAGAAGGAGGAACATCAGCACAAGTTCAGGCTTCCGTTTTAGATTTATATGATACTACACGCCTTCGCTATCCGATGGCAAATAGAAAAGAAGCGACTTTTGAGGCAATAGATAATATGGTTGCATCAGGTTTAGCCGCCAATGCCGGAAAGCCTTTGGTTTTACTAACTTCTTCTATTACATCAGTAACAGGACGCCAGATAATCGCTGAACTTTTAGCCAAATATCCTGGAAGCCGCCATGTTCAATATGATGCTGTTTCGTGCAGTGGATTGATAGAAGCCAATCTTGCTTCTTATGGTAAGAAAGCCATTCCTGCTTATCGTTTTGATAATGCAAAAGTAATTGTAAGCCTTGATGCAGATTTTTTAGGAAACTGGATCAGTCCGGTAGTTTTTGCAAAACAATATGCAGTAGGGAGAAGGATCAATGAGAAAAACCCTTCCATGAGCCGTCATATTCAGTTTGAAGGATATTACAGTATGACGGGCGCCAAAGCTGACGAAAGATATCTTCATAAACCTTCTGAAACCGGGGCAATTGCCCTTGCTTTACTTGGCGAATTAGGTGGTGGAACAACAGCAAATCTTTCATCGGAACTTTCAACTGCTGTGAAAAAAACGGCAGCTGAATTAATGGCTCACAAAGGTGCAGCTTTGGTAGTTTGCGGAAGCAATGATGCCAATGTTCAGATTGTTGTAAATGCAATTAATGAAGCTATCGGCGCACCGGGAAAAACAATTGATTGGGATCACCCTGTAAATTATCGCCAGGGAGTTGATGCAGATATGGTAACGCTTACCAATGATTTGAATGCAGGAAATGTTGGTGCATTGATCGTTTATGGTGCTAATCCTGTTTATAATTATTTTGATGCTAAACGATTTGCTGACGGGGTTAAAAAATGCCCGTTCACACTTTCATACAGTGAAAAAATGGATGAGACCACTGAATTGTGTAAATACATAATTCCTTCTCATCATTGGTTGGAGAGCTGGGGAGATTCTGAGCCTCAAAAAGATTTTGTGTCAGTAATTCAACCTCTTATTCATCCTTTATTTAAAACAAGACAATTCGAGGAATCCCTTCTGAAACTTGCGGGTAATCCAAATGATTATGAAACTTATTTCAGAAATTACTGGACTGGCAAGTTGGGAAGTTTTGACAATTATGAAAGGTTTTTGCAGGATGGAGTAATGGAAAATATGAAGCTGAAAACCCAACCTGCATTTGTAAATGTTTCTGATCTGACTTCTGCTACTGCTTCTGCTGTTGCATCATCAGTTGCTGGTTCTACAGATACTACAGGTTCTCCAGCAACAGCTTCAACTTCTGATTCAACTAATACAACTACTTTAGTTACAGCTGGCAGACCACCTGCAACTGGTACTACTGCTTTTGCCGCAAATGTTACCGATGCCGCTTCAAAGATCAATGCTGTAAAAGGCGGAGATACAGAAATGATTTTGTACCAAAAAATAACTATTGGAAACGGATCAAGGGCGAGCAATGCATGGTTGCAGGAAGCAAGTGACCCAATTTCAAAAGCAACCTGGGACAATTACGCAATGATCTCTCCTGAGTTAGGTAAAAAATTATTTGGTATTGATATTTTCAATCCACATGATTCTGACAAATATGAAGTTCATCCCGATAAACCCGTCATTAAAGTTTCTGCAAATGGCAAAACAATGGAACTTCCGATTTTAATAACCCCTGGCATGCACCCAAATGTAATTGCTGCGGCTGTAGGATATGGACGTCAAAGCAACGATGCGACAAAGACAAAGGAATTTATTGGCCCCGCTGCTGATGGGTCAGGAAAAAATGTTTATCCTTTTGCTGTGTTCAATGGCAGAAACATTACTTATTCTACTCCGGTTCAGATAGAAAAAACTGATAAAGTTTATCCTATCGCTACTTCTCAAACTCATAGTTTAACAGAAGGAAGGCCTGTTGTCAGAGAAATCACGTTAAAAGATTTCATTGATCATCCCGAGCAAATGAATAAAGAAGAAGAGGAAGAACTAAGCCAATACGGTGAAAATTTTACCCGTGACGCTACTCTTTATCCAACTTATGAAAGACCTGGATTAAAGTGGGGAATGAGCATTGATTTGAATACTTGTATCGGTTGCAGCGCCTGTACTATTGCTTGTGTTGCTGAAAATAATATTTCCACTGTTGGAAAATATGAAGTTTCAAGATTTCATGATATGCAATGGATCAGAATTGACAGATACTATACCGGCGATCCGAAAAAACCGGATATCGTTTTTCAACCATTGCCATGTCAGCAATGCGATAATGCACCTTGTGAAAATGTTTGTCCTGTTTCTGCTACCAACCATAGCAGTGAGGGCATAAACCAGATGGTTTATAACCGTTGTATTGGTACAAAATACTGTGCTAACAACTGTCCGTATAAAGTTAGACGCTTTAACTGGGCCGACTGGAATGGTTCAGATAGTTTCCCTGATAACCAGCACGGAATTATTTCTGATGTAACCACCAACCTTGAAGATGATCTTACACGTATGGTACTCAATCCTGACGTAACGGTTCGCTCAAGAGGTGTGATGGAGAAATGTTCTTTCTGTATTCAACGCGTTCAGCAAGGAAAATTGAACGCTAAGAAAGAAAATCGTGTGCTGAAAGATCAGGAAGTAAAAACAGCTTGTATGCAGGCTTGCCCCACTCATGCAATTGAATTTGGAAATGTAAACGATAAGGATAGCAAGATCACCAAATTAAGATTTGATGAACAAAAGAACAGGAAGTTTTATCTGTTGGAACAATTACATACACTTCCTAATGTTAACTATCTGACTTTGGTAAGAAATACAGAAAGGAAAGTAGGAACAACAAAAGAAAAAGTTTAAGAACATAAATTAATAAGCTTACAGATAAATCTGTAACAAAAAGCCAATAGAACAGTATGTCATTATTAAAATACGAATCGCAGCTAAGGGAGCCATTGGTTGATGGAGTTAAAAATTATCATCAGGTTACTGAAGATATTATTGGCCCTGTAGAAACAAAGCCAACAAGGCTTTGGTGGATCGGTCTTTCTATAGCCATTTTGCTTTTACTTTTCGGGGTGTATTCAGTTTACCGTGAAGTAGTTTATGGTATTGGTCAATGGAATATTAACCGTACTGTTGGCTGGGGATGGGACATTACCAACTTTGTTTGGTGGATTGGTATCGGGCATGCTGGCACATTGATTTCAGCGATCTTATTACTATTCGGACAAAAATGGAGAACCGGGGTAAACAGGGCAGCAGAAGCAATGACGATCTTCGCGGTAATTTGTGCAGGCCAGTTTCCAATTTTCCATATGGGCCGTGTTTGGATGGGCTTCTTTGTACTTCCTTATCCAAATTCCCGCGGACCTGTTTGGCCGAATTTTAACTCGGCACTTTTGTGGGACGTATTTGCGGTATCAACTTATTTCACTGTTTCTTTACTTTTCTGGTACACCGGACTTTTACCGGATCTGGCAACCGTGCGTGACAGAGCAAAAACCAAGTTCCGCAAAATGTTTTATGGACTTGCCTCTTTTGGCTGGACGGGAAGTACCAAACATTGGCAACGCCAGGAAAGCCTTGCTTTGGTTTTAGCGGGCCTGGCTACTCCGCTTGTACTGTCCGTGCACACGATCGTATCCTTTGACTTCGCCACATCAGTAATTCCGGGTTGGCATACCACCATTTTTCCTCCTTACTTTGTTGCCGGAGCAGTATTCTCTGGATTTGCAATGGTTCAATCATTGTTAATTATTACACGTAAAGTACTTCATCTTGAAGATTATATTACAATTGGTCACATCGAAGCAATGAACAAAGTGATCGTGCTTACTGGTTCAATTGTAGGATGTGCTTATTTATCAGAATTATTCGTAGCGTGGTACAGCATGAATACCTACGAATGGTGGGCTTTCAGAGAAAACAGGGTGAATATTTTCAGCCCTTATGGCTGGGCATATTACGGAATGATCTTTTGTAATGTTGTATCACCACAGGTTTTCTGGTCCAGAAAATTAAGAAGAAATCCATTATTTACTTTCTTCATGGCTGTACTCGTAAATGTCGGAATGTGGTTTGAGCGCTTCGTAATTATCGTTACTTCTATTTATCGTGATTATCTTCCTTCTTCCTGGACCACTTACTATAGCCCAAGTATCTGGGAGATAGGATTTTATCTCGGTACGTTTGGATTATTCTTTGTTTGTTATTTCCTTTTTGCCAAATACTTCCCGGTAATTGCTGCTGCAGAAATTAAGGCGATTTTGAAAACAAGTGGAGAAAATTATAAAGATAAAATGTCTGATCTTGAGGCAATGGATACAAATAAATTTTATACACAGGAAATGGAACATGCTCATTGATCGTCGGTCAATAGCTGAATAAACAAAAAGATATTGCTAATTTAAATCGCCTTCGGGCATAGAATATGATTAAAAAATTTGTTGTTGGTTCCTTTGAAGACGAAAAAGATTTATTCGCTGCCGTAAAAAATGTACGAAGGGCAGGATATAAAATTCATGATGTTTATACTCCTTTCCCTATTCATGGTCTTGATAAGGCGATTGGATTAAGAGAAACCAGCTTGCACACCATGGGTTTTATTTATGGAATCACAGGAACAACAATCGCTATTGGCGGAATGGGGTGGATTTTTGCTACAGACTGGCCTTTAAACATTGGTGGTAAACCACATTTTCCTTTACCTGCTTATATTCCCATCGCTTTTGAACTTACAGTTTTATTATCAGCGGTAGGAATGGTCTGGACTTTTTGCTGGCTTTGCAAAATGATGCCTGGCGTAAAAAAGCATCACTTTAATCTCAGATCTACTGATGATTTAATGACAATGGTAATCGAGTGCACTCCTAATTCCAATGCCGCACAGATTGAAACCTTTTTAACTGAAAATGGAGCGATCGAAGTGAATACGCAGGAAGCAGAAGAAGGTTGGTGGTTTGGCAGATACGACAAAGAACAAAAATTATACAGGGCAGAAGAAGTGGGAGTAGGAGATTAAGAAAGATAAGTTCAGCTTTTTCTTTGTTTGCTGTAATCTCGTTGAAAATGTTATTTAAAAAAGAGCTCTAAATTGGATTTTTAGATATGAAAAAAATAAGAATTGTTTTATCGTTTGTAATAATCATCGCCGTAGCTACACTAATAAACAGCTGTGGCAACAAACGTGATCCGGGAAGAGTTTATATGCCTGATATGGCTTATAGCCGGGCCTATGAAGCTTATGCTCCCAATAACCTTTTAAAAGAAAATATTAACTACGTTCAATATCCTGTTGCGGGTACCATCAGAAGAGGAGATTTGTTCCCTTACCCATTGGCCAATGATTCAAATGGTTATCGGATGAGCGCTCAGATTAAAGATCCTTTGCCTCCGCTAAATCCTGATGATATGAAGGAAGCACAAAGATTATTTAATATTAATTGTGCTATTTGCCATGGTCCTGAAATGAACGCACAAGGTCCGCTTGCAACAGGTGGAAAAGTTCCTGCAGTAGCTAATTTAACTTTGGCTCAATATGTAAAAATGCCTGAAGGAACTATGTTTCATTCTATCACTTATGGAAAAGGAAATATGGGAAGTTATGCTTCTCAGCTTACCCGGAAACAGAGATGGATGGTAATTCAATATGTAAAACAACATCAATTGGCAGGTGCCGGAGGAGGTTCTGCAGCTGCAAGTGATTCAACATCAACAAACGCGGCTGGAAGTGATTCGGCTGCAGCAAAATAATGGTTTAATTCAAAAAAATAATTTTTAATGAACAATCAGTATGTAACACCGGCAGGATATAAGAAATGGTCAGCTGGATTGATGATTGTCGGCTTGCTTACCCTTATTCTTGGAGTCATTTTTTTGAATCCAATTGCCGGCGCTCATGGGGAAAATGTAAATAGTACGCGTTTTTGGGCAGTATTGCTTCAAAACAGTATTTTTTGGTTAATGTTAGTGAACGTAGCTACTTTCTTTATCGTGATCAATACGTTGGCTATGAGCGGATGGCAGGAAGCGTTTCGCCGTGTTACTGAAGCAATCTCCTCTCTTGTTCCTATCATCGGCGTTATTACAATGATCGTATTTCTTTGTATTGTTTTCGGGCACAGAGCTGATATTTATCCATGGCTTGATAAAAATGCTGTTGCTCATGATCCGGTTCTTTTAGGCAAAAAAGGATTTTTAAACCCATGGGTCTATTTATTATATTCTGCATTAACGATCACGCTTTGGTCTTATTGGGGCAAAAAATTAAGAAACCTGAGCCTTGCAACAGATAATGATGGAGCAATGGATTACGAAACCTCTAAAAGATGGTATAGAAAAACATTGGGAGTTTCAGCATATTACGTGGTGTTTTATGTAATTACCATTGGTTCACTTATTCCATGGCTTTGGCTCATGAGTATTGATGCACATTGGTTCAGCACCATGTTTAGCTGGTACACTTTCGGAAGCCAGTTTGTATCAGGAATTGCATTGATCACATTGTTTGTAATTTATTTTAAAAATCGTGGCCAGCTTGAATTTGTAACAAAAGAGCACATACAGGATTTGGGGAAATATATGTTCGCCTTTTCTATTTTCTGGACTTATTTGTGGTTTGCACAATTTATGTTGCAGTGGTATGGAAATATTCCTGAAGAAACTATTTATTTCAAAATACGTCTCCAGGGTCCGTATGAAGGATTGTTTTATCTGAATCTGGTTCTCAACTTTGCAGCCCCGATCTTAATTTTCATGAAACGGGCTACCAAAAGAAATTATTTTATAGTAACATTTATGTGTATCCTGATCATTTTTGGACACTGGATAGATTTTTATCAAATGGTGATGCCGGGCACTGTAAAACTTCATCCACATTTGAGTTGGTTTGAATTTGGAATTCCATTAGGATTCGTTGGATTGATCATGTGGGGTGTGAACAAGTTTGCTTCAAGAGTTCCAATGACAGCAAAAAATAATCCTTTCATCAAAGAAAGTATTATTCACATAGTATAAAAATAAAAATTGGAGGTTTGAAAGAAAACCTCCGGAAGTTGAAAGAATCAAAACTTACCTTTGCTCCTGTATTGCTTTAGAAGCAACAGAAAGGAAAGAAATGTTTGAAGTACGGGCACTGATAAGACGACAGTATTTATAAAATTTAAAAGATCCGTATAGCGGATGAGGAAAAAATAAAGAAACATGAATACCTTTTTTTTAATAGCGATCGTGGTGCTTATTTTCATAGTGATTTTCCAAATCTCTAAAGCCAGCGAGTATGTAAGTATTCTGAAAGGAGAAGAAAAATCCAGAAAGCAGAATAATAAGATCAATGGATTTTTAATGATCGCTTTTTTGATCCTGGGACTTATTGGAGTTTGGTGGTGTAATGATCTGTTATATCCAAAAACATTATTGCCCCATGGCGCTGCCTCTTCTGAAGGAGAAAAAATTGACACGATGATGTGGATCACCATCGCAATTACTGGTCTTGTATTTTTTATCACACAAATCCTTTTGTTTTGGTTTTCATTCAAATACCAGGAAACTGAGAAAAGAAAGCCTTTATATTTTACCCATAGTAATAAATTGGAAATCATCTGGACCGGTGTTCCTGCCATCACACTTACCATCCTTGTAGTTTTTGGGTTAAAATACTGGTTTAAATTTACGGGAGATGCTCCAAAAAATTCTCAATTGATCGAAATTACGGGTCACCAGTTTGCCTGGGAAATCAGATATCCTGGCAAGGATGGAATTCTCGGAAGAAAGAACTATAAATTAATTGATCCTGGTAATGGTAACCCTCTTGGCGTGGATTGGGCTGATGGTGCAAGCCATGACGATATTCATGTCCCAACAACAATGCATGTAGTAGTAAACAAACCGGTAAAACTGGTAATTAATTCAATGGATGTTATTCATGATGTGGGACTGCCTCAGTTCCGCTTGAAAATGGATGCGGTTCCTGGAACACCTACTACTTTATGGTTTACGCCAACTGTTACAACAAAAGAGATGGCAAAAAAAACAGGAAATCCGGATTTTGTCTATGAGATCAGTTGCGATCAGATGTGTGGAAAAGGACACTTTACAATGCGTGGGGTAATCGTAGTTGAAACACAAAAGGAATATAATGAATGGATGATTAAGCAAAGGCCGGAATATTATAAATCAAAAGCCTATCTTAATTCCATTTCTTCAGACACAACAAAAACAGTAGCTCTTATCAATCAATAGAGCCATTAAAAATAATAATCGCCGAAAGGTTTTTAAATAGAATATCATTATGAACAGCAACGAAGAAGTAATGCATGAAAGGCCGTTGGTAGTACATGAAACCGGCCATGGTTCTCATGAACATCATCACCAAAGTTTCATTACTAAATATATTTTTAGCCAGGATCATAAAATGATTTCAAAGCAATATCTGCTTACTGGAATTATCTGGGCAGTTATTGGAGGATTTTTCTCGGTTGTTTTTCGCCTTCAATTAGGATTTCCTGATCAGACATTTCCTTTCCTTGAAGATATTTTTGGTCATTGGGCAAAAGGAGGAAGACTTGATACTGAATTTTATTATGCCCTTGTAACGATGCACGGAACTATTCTTGTGTTTTTTGTGTTGACAGCAGGGCTGAGCGGAACCTTCTCTAACTTTTTGATTCCGTTACAGGTAGGAGCAAGAGACATGGCATCGCCTTTCTTAAATATGCTTTCTTATTGGTTTTTCTTCCTGGCTTCGATTGTAATGTTCTCTTCTTTGTTTTTACAAACCGGACCAGCAAGTGGTGGCTGGACGATTTACCCCCCGCTTAGTGCTTTAGGTGATGCAATGGATGGATCAAAAGCCGGAATGGATTTCTGGCTTACCAGTATTGCTTTGTTCATTATTTCTGTATTGTTGGGAGGTTTAAATTATATAACAACGGTTTTGAATCTTCGTACAAAAGGAATGTTTATGACAAGATTACCCCTTACGGTTTGGTCATTCCTTTTCACAGCTATCCTCGGAGTGCTTACATTCCCTGTATTATTATCTGCTGTGGTATTATTATTATTTGATCGCCATTTAGGAACCAGTTTTTATCTAAGTGATATCTATATTAATGGAAAAATATTACCGAATGAAGGAGGAAGTCCTATTTTGTTCCAGCACTTATTCTGGTTCCTCGGACATCCGGAAGTTTACATTATTGCGCTTCCTGCAATGGGAATTACTTCCGAAGTAATTTCTACCAATTCAAGAAAACCAATCTTTGGATATATGGCAATGGTTGGATCTTTCTTTGCTATTGCTTCTTTGTCGTTCCTTGTTTGGGCACATCATATGTTCGTTTCCGGATTGAATCCTTTCCTCGGATCCTTCTTCGTATTGTTTACATTGCTGATCGCTGTTCCATCAGCAATTAAAGTATTTAACTGGCTTACCACCCTGTGGAAAGGAAATATACATTTTACACCAGGGATGCTGTTTGCAATCGGATTTGTAAGTTTATTTATTTCCGGTGGATTGACAGGAATATGGTTAGGAAATTCAACTCTTGATTTGCATTTGCATGATACCTATTTCGTAATCGCGCATTTCCATCTTGTAATGGGAGTTGCTTCCATGTTTGGAATGTTTGCGGGTGTATATCACTGGTATCCAAAAATGTTTGGCAGATTCATGAATAATACACTTGCCTATATACATTTCTGGGTTTCCATGATTGGCGCCTACTTTATTTTCTGGCCTATGCATTATGAAGGTTTAGCCGGAATGCCACGTCGTTATTACGATTTCAGCAACTGGGAATCATTTAAAATGTTCTCTGGTTTAAATGAATTTATAAGTATATCAGCAATCGTAGTATTTGCAGCGCAGTTTTTATTCATCTTTAATTTCTTCTATTCAATGTATAAAGGAAGAAGAGTAACTGAAAGAAATAAAAATCCATGGAAATCTACAACCTTGGAATGGACAACTCCAATTCATCCCCCACACGGGAACTGGACAAGCGAAATTCCTGAAGCACATCGCTGGCCGTATGATTATGGAAAAGATGGAAGAGACTTTATTCCTCAGACAGAACCGATTGGGGCTCAGGAATCAAATCATTAAGGGTAAATAATAATTATTAAAATTATATTTTTCTGAATCAATAGCCCTGTTAATTCAGGGCTTTTTTAAAAAGGATTTTTTTGATGAATAAAACGGCAACTATAATGCCTCAATCAACTTCTTATACACTGGCGAGCAAAGTGAAAGATTATTTTATTTTAATCAAATTCACCCTGAGCTTTTTAGTTGTATTTAGTTGTGTGATCTGTTATTTGCTTGCTCCAAATGTTCAGTACAATTTACTTTCGGTCATTTTATTATTTGTTGCCGGAATGTGTGTTACCGGCGCTGCTAATGCCATCAACCAAACGGTAGAAAAAGATACTGATTCTTTGATGAAAAGAACAGCTAACAGACCAATAGCCGCGGGCAGAATGAGTGTAAATGAAGGTTGGACTTTTGCCATTATTGTAGGCGGAATTGGAATATTGCTGATGTGGTATTGGTTCAATGCAGGAAGTGCATTGCTTTCGCTGTTCAGTTTATTTCTTTACGCATATATTTATACGCCGCTAAAAAAAGTAAATTCTGTTTCCGTAATTGTCGGCGCATTTCCCGGAGCTTTACCTTGTCTGATCGGCTGGGTAGCAGGAACTGGTTTGATCAATCCCTTTGCTAGCTTCCAGGGACAATTGTCCAATGGAGAAGTGGCTCATTTCGTAAACTATGGTGGCTATATTTTGTTTGCTATCCAGTTTCTATGGCAGTTTCCACATTTCTGGGCAATCGCATGGCTTGCGCATAAAGATTATGAAAAAGCGGGATTCAGATTATTACCAAGCCAGGCCGGGCCAACAAAATTTTCGGCAATTCAAACAGTGATCTATTCAATGCTGATGGTGCCGGTTGGAATGCTGCCTTATTACTTTAATATTTCAGGATTATTATCATTCTACATTTTATTGTTCTGCAATTTGTGGATGGTTTATGTAAGTATTATGCTGGTAATAAAAATGAATGCAGCAGCAGCAAGAAAAGTAATGTTCAGTTCCTATTTTTATCTGATGATCGTTTTTCTTGCATTGTTATTTGACAAAATATAATTGAATTGAAAAAGGTTTAGAAATAATATTATTATGATTGCAGTGATGAACCAGGAAAAAAAGAGAATACATCCGCTTAAATTTGTTATGTGGGCAGGATGTGCAAGCATAGTGATGATGTTTGCAGCCTTGAGTAGCGCCTACATCGTAAAACGTAACCAGGCAAATTGGCTGGATTATAATGTTCCGGTTATTTTTTACTATTCAACCGGAGTTATTTTATTGAGTAGTCTTACCATATTTCTTAGCCGGAAAGCTTTCATGAACCGGCAGATGAGGCAATATAAAAGCTGGCTTTTCATAACGATGACATTGGGAATTGCCTTTGTGATTTTGCAATACATCGGTTTCCAACATCTTTGGGAAAGTGGAATTACGCTCACACGTAATGTTTCATTTTCTTTTTTATACATTATTGTTGGCTTGCACGCTTTGCATGTTGCCGGAGGAGTAGTGGCACTGATAATTATGTACCTGAAGGCTTTTAGCAGGAGAAGGAAAAATTATAACCCGGTTTATATTGATTTGATGAGCGTTTACTGGCATTTTGTAGATATGTTGTGGGTCTATCTTTTGCTTTTCTTAGTGTTCACCAAATAGAGAAGACGTTTAAATAATTTGATTTTTTGAATCCTTGAAAACGAAGAAATAAATCGTTTTTAGTATTTCTAAAAACAAGAGAAAGAAGTAATAATAAAACAATTAATTTTATTTTTGTAAAACCTTTTAAAGAATAATAATGGAAACGGCGATAGCACAAACAAAAACTAAAATGTGGGCGGGAGGAAGAAGCCCTTTCAATGTAAGTTATGGAAAAATGATGATGTGGTTTTTTCTGATGAGCGACTCATTTACATTTGGTGCATTTTTAATTTCCTACGGATCTATCCGTTTTAGTCTTAACCATTGGGTGGATCATAACTATGTCTTTAATGAATTTCCATTTACTGAGGCTCATCTGCCTTTGGCATTTGTGAGCTTGATGACTTTTATTCTCATTTTTAGTTCTGTAACCATGGTTTTGGCTGTTCATGACGGGCACAAAATGAATCAAAAAGGCGTGGAAAAATGGCTGTTTTTAACCATACTTGGCGGACTTGCATTCCTCGGTTGCCAGGCTTACGAGTGGACAGGATTAATCACCGGTCAGCACGAAGTATTGGTAAATGGAGTGATCGAGCATTGGGGAACCACAGTAAGTCATAATCCGTGGGGACCAATGGTGATGCATAACGGACATTTGGTAGCCACTCCAGGGCCGGTTGCTTTTGGTGGTTACTTCTTTGGAATAACCGGTTTTCATGGTTTCCACGTATTCACCGGTGTGATCGTTAACCTGGTAATGCTGATCAAAACAAAAAGAGGTGATTTTGCAAAACGTGGCCACTACGAAATGATCGAAAAGGCTGGATTGTATTGGCACTTTGTAGATCTGGTATGGGTTTTTGTATTCCTTTGCTTTTACCTTATCTGATTTTAAAAAATCTTATTTTAAATTATTTATAGTACTTAAAGAAAAATTATGTCTGCTGAAATAACAACACATCTCCCGGTAACAGAAGCCGACGCGGCGCATGTAAAAAGAATCTGGAAAGCGTTTTGGGTTTTATTAATCCTTACAATTATTGAACTTGCTCTCGGGTTAACAATATATTACATAGAAATGAATCCTGACTATAGCAATTTATTAGTGTTAATGATCAAGGGAGTAATTTGTATTCTGACTCTTGCAAAAGCATTTTATATCATTTCAATTTTTATGCATCTTGGCGATGAAGTACGCCAATTCATTTTGACGTTAGCTCTTCCTGCTACTTTATTTATCTGGTTTATTACTGCATTCATTGCTGATGGTGCTTCATTTAGAAATTTAAGAAATACAGATGCCGGAAGCCGAATTTATGTTCAACCAAAGGAGTTCCACAATGTTCCTTTGGAAGCTCCTGCCGAAAAGAAAGAAAAGAAATTAGATTAAAAGCAAGGTTAAAACTTAATATTATCAATTTTTAAATTAGCTGTTGCCCCTCGCAATGGCTAATTTTGCTTTTAGCAAATCATCATGAATAAAAAGTCTTTTATTGCTTTAGTGGTTGCCGTTTTTTTACCACTAACCGGTTATTTATTAGTAAGTTATTACAGTAAAGATGTTGTACAAATGCCGCAAAGATATTTTTACGACAGTGTAAATGTGATTAATGCAAATGGTAAACTAACCTATGATACTTCCTGGCATCATGTAAGTAACATGCATTTTACCAATCAGCTTGGGCAGCAGGTTTCTTTTAATGATCTGAAAGGGAAAATAATTGTTTTGGATTTCTTTTTTACTCATTGCCCTACCATTTGCCCGCAATTGGCAAAGTCAATGAAAAAATTGCAAAACTCTTTTCCCAATAATGATTCCATCGTGCAATTTGTTTCTATTTCAATCGATCCAAAACATGATTCGGTAGCACAATTGAGAAAATGGGCAGCAAAATTTAATGTAAACCCCGATAGCTGGTGGCTGCTGACAGGCGATCGCGATAGTATTTATCGGTTTGCACTAAATGAAATGAAAGCAAGCGTGGCTGATGCTGATGTGGACACAGCTTTTATTCATACACAAAATTTTTTCCTGTTGGATAAAGAAAGGGTTGTAAGAGGATGGTTCGATGGCCTTGATTCCGTTGCTCAATCAAAATTGGTTCGCGATATTCCATTACTGATGTTGGAGAAAGACAAAAAGAGATCATTTAAAGATTTTTTAAAAGGACTTTTAAAAACCGGATAAAAGAACAGAATGGATTCAAACAATTATCCTCAACCGGTTTTGAAAAAAGATGATAAAAATGCGCGTCTGATCATTTGGCTAGCTTCCATCATTGTTTTTATCGGAATTTCATTTCTTTCCGGCATACAGCTTCATCCTAAATTAAATTTCGATCCGCATATTTTTGCCACCTTTAATGCAATAATAAATTCGTGTGTGGCCGTTTTATTAGTTGCCGGATTATTTGCAGTAAAATCGGGAAATTATCTTCTCCATAAGAAGATAATGATTACTGCGATTATCCTTTCTGTTCTTTTTTTGATCTCTTATGTTTGCCATCATTTATTTAGTGGCGAAACGAAATTCGGTGATCTAAACCATGATGGAATTTTAAGCCAAGATGAAAAAAACAGAGCCGGTTCACTTCGTTATTTTTATTATGCAATTTTGATCACCCATATTCCACTCGCCGGGATTATTTTACCTTTTATTTTATTTACAGCTTATCGCGCTTTAAGCGGGGATTATCAAAAACATAAAAAGCTGGCAAGAGTTGCATGGCCGGTTTGGCTATATGTGGCAGTAAGCGGAGTGCTGGTTTATTTATTGATCCGACCTTATTATTAAACGATTATATTTCCAGCTCTTTTGCAGGATCCCAAAATAATTTTTCAAAATCCACGACAGTATCATTTTCCACTTTGATTTTTTCTTTGATCAATAATTCTTCCATTAAAGTTGGAGTGGCAAAATGAGCTTTTCCTGTTAGAATTCCATTGCGGTTCAAAACCCGGTGAGCCGGAACTTTTGGGGAAGCATGATGAGCGCCATTCATGGCCCAGCCAACCATTCGGGCAGAAAGTTTGGTTCCAAGATAATTGGCAATAGCACCAAAAGATGTAACCCGTCCTTTAGGAATTTGCCGAACTACAGCATATACATCTTCAAAGAAGCTGTACTGCTTTCCAATAGCACGCGGACTTTCTTTTATAACAGCGCTTTTTGATTTTTTACTTTTCATTGGTACAATTCAAATTCGTTTTATTAAATCTTACTATAAAAATAAAAAATAAGAATTATGATTACTACTTGTAATATTCTTCAAAGTTTGGTTCAATCAAAACATTTAATTTTTTTACTGCCTTTCAAGAGAAAAATTAGTTTGAATTCGAACTATTGTTTTACAATCAACCAGCCGTTTTGTTTTCGTTGCAGATAAATAGAATCGCTCAGTGAGCTTTCGTTATTTGTTTTTGTAAGTGTAGTCGCCGCAATCACAATTTTATTTTGACTGACAGGAATATTATCAAACACGAAATGATAAAAGTTATTTCCTGATAAAATTATTTCTTTGATGTTTTTAGGATCATTCTGGTCCATATTATTTACATCGCTGAATTGATAAATAGCCAACCTGTTGATGAGATCATTCTTTTTGTTTTCTCTGAAATACAAATCGATAGAGGTCGTAAAGAAAGTAGATTTAGAACTATCAAATGACAATACCGGCGCTTCCGGTTTTAACGAATCTATCCAGAACATGGGTGGAGGAATGGCAGGATATTTATAATAGTTATTTCTCAATGTATCGCTCCATCCGTTGGGATTGCTTTTAAAAGTACTGCTGCTAAAAAAAACGCTTCCTTCTATCTCCGGATATTTTCTGAGGAACTGGATCTGATCGGGCAATTCATTTTTATTTTTCCATGCATAAGACCTTGGCTCCAGTGAACGATAAATCCCTTGTCCAATATATAATTGTCTTCCATAAGCATGACGTGCCCACCAATCCGCAAGCACTTTAAATCCTACAACTTTCTGGCTTACCTCCCAATATAATTGTGGCACTACATAATCAATCCATTTCATCTTCAACCACAGTAAAATGTCAGCGTACAAATCATCATAATTGGTAACCCCGGCTTTTGTTTCACTTCCTTCCGGATCTTTATCAATATTTCTCCAAACTCCAAACGGACTGATTCCAAACTGGCAATACTTGTTTTCTTCTTTTATAGCTTTGCTCAAATGTAAAATAATGGAATCTACATTGCTCCTTCGCCAATCATCAAGGCTCATCCCATTTCCGTATTTTTTGTAAGAAGCTGCGTCATTAAATTCTTTTCCTGCAATATGGTAGGGATAGAAATAATCATCGAAATGTATCGCGTCAACATCATATCTTTTTACAACATCACGGACTACATTTACAACAAAGTTTTGCGCCTCTTTATTTCCCGGATCAAAATATTTTGTACTTCCATAAGTGATGAACCATTCAGGATGAAGCCTGGTAATATGAGTGGGTGCTATTGAAGACTTTCCGACACGGAATTCGGCGCGATAAGGATTCATCCACGCATGAAATTCCATGCCGCGTTTGTGTGTTTCAGTTATCATAAATTTTAACGGATCATAATAAGGCGAAGGAGGAGTGCCTTGTTTGCCGGTAAGAAATTCGCTCCACGGTTCATATTCTGAAGGATAAAAAGCATCAGATGCAGGCCTGATCTGTACTACAAGGGCATTCATTCCATTTCTTTTGTGCATATCGAGCAACTTAATGAATTCGTCTTTTTGCTGATCGCTGCTTAAAAATCTTGATGAAGGAAAATCAATATTATCAACAGTGGCTACCCATACTCCCCGAAATTCATACTTCGGTTGCGCAATAATTTTTTGAAAAAAAAGGATACCGATAAAAAATAAAATGCTGATTTGCTTTTTCATAAGAGTATAAAAAAAATAGTTAGTTGGCAATTTACTAACAACCTCTTTAAGATAAAAGGATAAACAAAAATGAATTGAGATAATAGAAGTTCATTAACAGAATTTATTTTTTCTAAAGTTATTAAAACCCTTATTGTTGCTATGTTTCAATAATTACAAGAAAATTATACTCTGCTCCAGGTTATTTTTCCATCTTTTTCATCTTTCATTTCAATCCCAAGTTCTGCAAGTTGTTTTCTGATTTTATCAGAAGTAAAAAAATCTTTTTTTGATTTTGCTTCTTTACGGATTTCTATCAGCAGATCCATAATGCCATTAAGTTGGGCAGAATTTTCTGAAGGATCTTTCAAACCTAAAATCTGTTCAAGAAAAATCGTAAATTTTACTTTGAGTTTCTCAAATGTTGCCGAAGAGATGGCATTCATTTCAATCAGTCCGTCTTTCATCGAATTAATGACCGGAACAATTTCAAACATATTTGCCAGCACTTTTGCAGTGCTAAAATCATCATTGATAAATTCTTCAAACTCATCTACCAGTTTATTGATTTTTTCTTCCAGTTCTTTGTCTGTTGCCTCCCGCCCTCCTGATTGCGGTAATTTTTTCAAAACTTCAAAAGCTTCAAATAATCTTTTCATCCCTTTCTCGGCCGCTGTTAATGCCTCACTACTGAAATCGAGCGTACTGCGATAGTGGGTCTGCAAAATAAAAAAGCGGATCACCATTGGAGAAAAAGCTTGCGAAAGTAATGGGTGATTTCCTGTAAACATTTGGGTAAGTGTGATCTGATTGTTATAACTTTTTCCCATTTTTTTCCCGTTCACGGTAATCATATTATTATGCATCCAGTACTTTGCCGGCGGTGTATGATTGCAGATGGTGCTTTGCGCAATTTCACTTTCATGATGAGGAAACATGAGATCCATTCCGCCTCCATGAATATCAAACCTTGGTCCTAAATATTTTGTTGCCATCGCAGAGCATTCAATGTGCCATCCGGGGAAACCTTCTCCCCATGGGCTTTTCCATCGCATGATATGTTTTGGCGGAGCAAGTTTCCACAATGCAAAATCTGCTTTATTTCTTTTTTCTTCCTGTCCTTCAAGGTTTCGTGTTGTTTCCAGGAGATCGTCTACGACACGTCCGCTTAATTTTCCATAATTGTAGTTGGCAGCATATTTTTTTACATCAAAATAAACAGAGCCATTGACAACATAAGCATATCCTGCATCAATTAATTTTTCAATCATGCCGATCTGTTCTACAATATGTCCTGTAGCTGTAGGTTCGATGCTGGGGTCAAGTGTGTTAAATTCCCTGAATGCCCAATGAAAAAGATTGGTGTATTTATGAACCAGTTCCATTGGCTCTACCTTTTCAAGCAAAGCTTTTTTGGAAATTTTATCTTCAGCTTCGCGTCCTTCTTCTTCAAAATGACCGGCGTCAGTGATGTTGCGTGCATAACGAACCTTGTAGCCGAGATATAAAAGATAGCGGTAAACCACGTCAAAAGTAATATAAGGCCGTGCATGACCGAGATGACTTTCTCCACTGACAGTAGGGCCGCAAACATACATTCCAATATTGGGTGGATTGATCGGAATAAATTCTTCTTTTTGTTTGGATAATGAATTATAAACTTTAAGTGGCATAGATAAATTTTAAATATCGTTCTTCAATCTTAACAAAGGTAAAGCCGTAAAGATATTCTACCTTTTATAATCTGGGTTTATAAAAAAATTAAGGATTTATGGGTTGAAATTTTAGATCTGCAACAATAGGAAAATGGTCACTCAATAATTTTTTGATTCTTGTAAACTGAACAATCTTAAATTGCTTGTCAGTAAAAATATTATCAATGCGAAGAGTTGGAGAAATAGAGCTGAAAGTTCTTGAAATTCCTGAACCTTTTTCTACAAATGCATTCTGCAATCCTTTGCCAATTGTTTCATAAGCATAAGAAACCGGAACGTCGTTAAAATCACCGCAAACTATGATAGGATAAGGACTGTGGTTCAGTTCATCCTTAATAAAATTAGCTTGTGACGCTCTTTTTAATACACCGAGTTTTATTTTAGAGATAATATTTTTTGACTCAGAAATATTTCCTCCAGATGGAACTTTTCCACTATCCAGATAATTCAAATTCACTTTTGAAAATTTCAAGGATTGCAGGTGAATATTAAAAACACGAATGGTATCTTTTCCTGTAACAATATCAATGTACTGAAAAGTAGAATTGTAATTGTTCGGATTATTGACCAGCGTTTGTTTTCGTACAATCGGAAATTTTGAAAAAACAATAATTCCAAAATGATGGTATTTATCAAAATCATCTTTCACCTGGTAAGAATACAGATAGTCAGTGAATTTTAAAGCATTTTGAATCGCCGGAAAATAATTTATTGCTTTTTTATTTTCTCCTGCTACCATCTCCTGGAAGCAGGCAATGTCAGGATCATATTTATTGATCAGATCAATAATTGTTTGTTTGTTTTGTGGATGATCTTTATGATGAAGAATATTAAAGAGTTCAACATTCCAGCTCATCACACGAATATTTCCCGGCTGCTTTTGCAACGTAAATTCTGAAGAAAAATGTAAAGGAAAAATATTTTTAACCGCATGCCATGAAGTAAGAATAACGACAAGAGAAAGAATGACCCAGCCGGACCTCAGCAACACCCAAAATATTGCAAACAAAATTAAGATGAGCAACAAATAAGGCAACAATAGTGTGAATAAACTCAGGAACCACCACTGTTGTGGATTGAAATATTTTACATTAGCACCTGCAAGAAAAAAGATACCAATAATAATATTTGAAATGATAAATATTTTTTTGGTAAACCAGCGCAGAAAGGGCTTTTCCATTGAAGGTGATCCTTTTATTGATGAATAACAGTTGTGTAAAAAAAGAATTAGAAATCAGTTTCGCGCGCTTTTTTCAGAATATTTTTTTCTTCTTCTGATAAATGGTTATATCCTTTTTGATTGATCTTATCCAAAATCTCATCGATGCGTTGTTGGGTAATTACAGGCCTTTTGATAAAAGGTTTTTGGCCGCCGGTATTATAAAAAACCTTCTCTTTTATTTTCTCATTCTGCTGGAGCGGTTTATCCGGATTAAACAGATTGATAAACCAATTGTAAACCTGGTTCATCCATAAACTCCAGTCGTATCCTTTTCTTAAGCTTACAATAAATAAAAACCCAATCAGACCGCCGCCAAGGTGCGCTAAATGATGCGCCAGGCCACCACTGCCTGCAAAATCAATAACCACATAAAGAATCGTAAGGATCCATAAAGGAATTCCTCCGTTCAACATTCTGAATAAACGATAATCCGGGGAAAGCGTTGTAGTCGCAACAGCAATTGCCATGATGCCGGCATTGCCGCCAAGCATAAAAGAATATTCTATCTGATCTTTCAACTGTGGAAAAGTATAACTTGAAGCAATAAATACCAAAGCACCTGCAAGTCCGCCATAAATATAAATGGGAATTATTTTTGAATTACCTGAAAGATCCTGCAAAATGGAACCAAAAACCCAAAGCCAAACCATGCTGATAACCGTGTAAATTACTCCGATGTGAACAAACATGTAAGTAAAAACCGTCCAGGGCAAAGTAGCTAATGAAGTTAATTTTGCCGGAAGAATAAACCATCTCAGAATTTCATAATGAAATGCTGTGCTTGTAGATTGGGTAAGGTAATAAATTACCTGAATAAGGCCGAAAGAAACAAAGATCAATGCATTAATTGCAACCAGGGCCATTAGCGCATTGTTGTCGTCTCCAAGGGAAATTCTTTTTAACCGCCGGTCCATATATCTTTCTGATTCACCCATTTTCTGTACTTAAAAATCTATGTAAAATTACCAAATTGCGGCGAATTTAAAAGCAGGAACTTGTAATTTTAATAATTACGCCGCCCCGTTTTTTTCCAGATAACGCAAAGAATCAAGCCAGCTGCTAAACCGCCTAAATGGGCAAAGTGTGCCACGTTTCCGCCGAATCCTGAAAATTGCCCGAATAGATCAATGGCAGCATAAATTATAGCAAGGTATTTTGCTTTTATTGGAAACGGAATGGGCAAAATATAAAACTGTACATTGGGAAACGTATATGCGAATGCGCCCATAAGGCCCATAATTGCACCGGAAGCCCCAACAGCAAATCCAATCGGAACCAGGAACATTTCAGTAAGGCCGGAAGCCAATCCGCAAATCATATAAAAAATTAAAAATTTTTGTGCGCCCCACATTCTTTCCAGCGCAGATCCAAATAACCAAAGAGCATACATGTTAAAAAGAATATGTAAAAAACCACCATGCGCAAACATATAAGTTACTAACTGGTAAGGGTTGAAAAGCCCGGTATCGATTGACCAAAGACCAATTCTGCTTGTAAGCCAGCCAAAACTATTACCACCTGTAACATCAAGGCCTGTTTTATCAAGAAGCGTTTGGGCTACAAAAACAATAGCATTAATGATGATCAGGTTTAAAACAACCGGCGTGGAAGAATTTGAAGGCCGGTAACTATTATATGCCATTCAGAAAAAATTTAGGCTGCAATTTCGGAAATTGTTGCGGGAAATCAGTTTTTATCAGTTCAACTTAACAAATAATGTTTTGGTTATTCATCCGAATTGGCATTAATAAAATTTCCTGCAACATCTTTATCATTACTTCCAATGATCGCATGACACCCTTCACTGAATATTTCAATGTTGATTTCCTCAGGAATATTTGGTATTGTTTCAATGATCGTTTTGAAAGAAAGGTTTCCCTCACAAAAAACAAAATCAGTAACCGGAACAGATTCAATTTTGCTTTGAAAATCGTTCAATAATCCTGCAGCATCAGTTTTTAATCTTTCATAAGCAGATTTGGTTTTTTCTGACGTTTGCAAAATGTTTTTTGCCTTTACAAATTCATTTTCGCTTCCAGCTATGAGAAACAATTTGCTTTCTGATTTTCTTTTGGTTTTTCGAACATTGAAATGTAAAACCCTGGAGACTGCTGCCAGCGATGCTCTTGAAAGAATAGCGAGTTGAATAAAGAAATGAAACATGCCGGCTCTGCTGCTTCCGTAATGCTTTTTTACAAAAATGCTCATTGCTTTATAAAACATTTTTACATAATTCAAACTTCCTTTTTTAGTGCTTTCACCTTTGAAATGAATCATGCAGGTTCCGGCAAAATAATAATTTTTAAATCCAGCCTTTTGAATTCTGAAACTCAGATCTATGTCTTCACCGTACATAAAAAATTGTTCATCAAAACCACCGGTTATCGTAAGAATTTTTTTGGGGATCATCATGAAAGCTCCGGCGAGAATATCTACTTCATGATTTTCATTTTCATTCAAATAACCGAGATGGTATTTTGAAAAAATTTTTGATTGTGGAAATAATTTTGAAAATCCTGATAGCTTGAATAAAGAAGTGGCTGGCGAAGGAAAAGCTCTTTTGCTTTCTTTCAAAAAATTTCCCGCACCATCGAGCATTTTAACGCCTAAAGCACAATTATTTTGATTAAGAAATTCAATGCATTTTTCAAAACAATCTTCCGGAACGATAGTGTCAGGATTTAGAAATAAAATGTTATCACCTTTCGCGATTTTCAAAGCCTGGTTGTTTGCTTTTGCAAAACCAACATTCGTTTTATTCCAGATAAAATTTACTTTTTCAAACCTGTTTTTAAAAAATTCAAAACTTCCATCTGTTGATGCATTGTCAACAACCAATATTTCACCATCAATATTTCTCATTGCTTTTAGTACCGAGCAAAGGCATTGCTCTAAAAAATATTTGACATTATAATTCACTATGATAACAGAAAGGAGCACAATGTAATTTTAGTTAATTGGGTTTATTTGTAAGTTTGAGATTTTTTAAAAATGGCAATTTAGTAATAATAGAATTGAGGGTACAAGATTTATCAATTTAGGAATTGGATAAAATAATTAATCTTTGCAAAATGTATAAAGAAACATTAATTAAGGCAACAAAGGCTGGTGCAGATGAATTAAAAAAATACTTTCATGGGAAGTTCTCCATCAGTCATAAAGAGGGTATCAACAATCTTGTGACCGAGGCGGATCATGCATCTGATAAAGCAATTCGTTCTGTGATAAAAACTGCCTTTCCTGATCATGGAATTGTCAGCGAAGAAAGTGACGAAAAAATTTCCGAAAGTGATTACAAATGGATCATTGATCCGATTGATGGCACCGTAAATTTTGCAAACGGAATCCCCATTTGCTGTGTAAGTATCGGATTGGAATATAAAGGTAAAATGTTTATGGGTGCGGTTTTTAACCCAAACATGGATGAATTTTATTTTGCGGAAAAAGATAAAGGCGCAACATTAAATGGAGAAAAAATTTCTGTAAGTCATAAAACAGAAGTGATGACGAGTTGCCTCGTTACAGGCTTCCCTTACAATTATTTAGACCAGCCCAACGGGCCATTGGAAGTATTTTCCAAACTCATTAAAAAAGGGATTCCTGTAAGAAGATTAGGAAGCGCAGCAATTGACCTTTGTTGGGTGGCAGCAGGAAGATTTGACGGTTTTTATGAACACGAACTTCACGCATGGGACAGTGCAGCAGGTTTTTTAATCGTTGAAGAAGCTGGTGGAAAAGTAACAAATTTAAAAGGCGAAATATATTCTCCTTTTCAGCACGGAATTATTGCAACCAATGGGAAAATACATGATGAATTACAAAAAATAATTGCAGGAGGAAGCATTTAAATTTTTCTGAAATATAAATTTAAAAGAATTGGGGAATGAAGAAAATTGCATTGATAGTAGCTGCCGGAAATGGTTTAAGAATGAATCATGAAATACCAAAACAGTTTTTACTTTTAAAAAATAAACCGGTTTTATATTATACCATCAAAGCGTTTTTAGATGCTTATGATGACATTGAAATCATTTTGGTTTTACCGGAAGAGCATATTGGAAAAGGACAGGAAATTATTGATGGATATTTTGAACCGGCAAAATTCAAAATTACAGCCGGAGGAAGAACAAGATTTCATTCAGTTCGAAATGGTCTTTCATTAATTAAAAATGAAGAAGTGATCATTTTTGTGCATGATGGCGTAAGATGCTTACTGTCAAAGGATTTGATCAAAAGATGTTATGAGGCCGCCTTTGAATTGGGTACTGCAATTCCGGTTGTTGATTGTAACGATAGCATCAGGTTATTGACCAATAATGGCAATAAAGCTTTGGATAGAAACAAAGTAAAGTTGGTTCAAACTCCCCAAACTTTTCATAGTAAGATTTTATTACCGGCTTTTGCAATTGATTATAAAGATCGTTTTACAGATGAAGCAACTGTTGTGGAAGCTTTTGGTTTAAAGGTGAATTTAATTGAAGGTGAACCTGGCAATATCAAAATCACAACGCCGATAGATCTGCAGCTCGCAAAGATTTTATTGCTTGAATAATTTCACGATAGCAGGAAGTTTATTCAATTTTATTCCCGGATATTTCTCAAGATGGGCACCAAAACTTTTATAGAAAAAA
>DATNFV010000013.1:0-20408 GCA_035606215.1 Hanamia sp. | reverse complement strand
GCTAATTTGAGTAATCCTAATTTGCTTTGAATTAACTTTGATTCTACATTCATTTCTGACAGTTTTTAAAGTGGTTAAATTGTTTCTTATTTCATTTGCAATTTAACCCAACTGTCAGATTAAGTTTTAACTATTTCAGATGTACCTTATAATTATCCAATACTTGTTGAAGCTGATTCCATTGAAAATGTGTATCAAATTTTTCTCCTAATTCAGTAACTTGTTCGTGTGTAGGTATTTTACCATCTATGAATAAATTGGTTAACTGTTGCATAAATTGTTCATGACCCGCCGGAATATATAATTCTATAAATCTTGCGTCAACACTGCCACTATTCCAAAAGCAGTGAACACTTCCCCTTGGTCTTAAATGCCACCCACCGGCGCCAACATTATATATTTCATCAATCACTTTTATCGTAACCGTTCCCTCTAATACAATGCACACCTCATCGAATGTTTTATGAAAATGAGGAATTGAACCCAAATAACCTGGCTTAAGTGTAATCTCGGAGCTTCCTAAATTTCCTGATGTCTGGGATTTGTCCAGTTTAAAAACAATGTCATTAACTCCCATTTTACCTTTCTTTCCTTCTCCGGTAGGAATAAAGACGGCCTTACGTTTTATTTTAGGTTCATTTGCCAGTATTACATTTGGTAACAAAACGGTACCGGCCATTGTTATTGCCAGGAATCTCATTACATCTCGTCGGTTTAAAGAATCAGAATTCATTTTGAAAGATTTAAAAGTTAATCTGAAACGTTTGAAGCTTCGCCTGGACTGCAATTCAATGTACTTTTCTGCCCGGACAAAAGCAATTTAAACTTTAATCTTTATCCCGCTGGAAAAAAATCACAAGTCTTCCTTAAATTGGAAAGATCATATTTTACAAAAGACCCGAATTACCACTGAAACAGATGCCAAATCAAAAATTGTTTACACAACCTACTTTATACTCTCTTTATCCTACCGGGGAGAGTATGAGGAGTGTATGAAGAGTGTATGAAGAGAGTATGAGGAGAGTATGAAGAGAGTATGAAGAGAGTATGAAGAGAGTATGAGGAGAGTATGAGGAGAGTATGGGAAAGGTATGGGAAAGGTATGGGAAAGGTATGGGAAAGCCGTGGGAAAGGTATGACCCTGACCCTTCCTAAAATTACACTTTGAGGTTAATTTAAAAATTTGCTTGCCGGTTTTTATTTGCTCCTGATAAAAATCCGATTTATTTGTTGCTTTACTATTCCCTGAAAAAGGGGAGAAGCTTTTCTTTCATGTTTTCAGGCATTGCAGAACGCTTCATGGTTTTGGCTTCCATAAAATACAATGTAACATCACCCACGTTCAATAACTGATTTTTTTCATTATAAATTTCGCTATGAAAGATTATTTTATGATGCAAAGGCAATTCCTTTAAAGTAGTAACAACAGTTACTAGGTCGTCATAAACAGCAGGCCTGAGAAACCTGCTATGTATTTCTGTTACAGGCATAATTACCCCGGCAGCTTCTACTTCCTTGTACGTTAAGCCGAGGCTGCGCAAGGCTTCTGTTCTTCCGATTTCATAAAACTCTGCATAATGTCCATGGTAAACAACACCCATCTGATCGGTGAGGCCGTAATGTATTCTGATTTTTGTTTTTGAAGTGAACATGTAATTATGAGAATAAGAACCAGGAATAATCAATTATTAATTATGAAATCAATCATTTTCTAATCATTCCATCAACGCTGATCCTTCCCGGGCCACAAAGTAAAATGACAACAGTTGCAGCAAAATAAATAGCACCTCTTTCACCTTCGGCAAAAATATGACCATGAGATGCAACAAAAACCACAACTCCCATGGCGATCAAAATGGGAATGCAAGCTAATCTTGTAAACAATCCGAGAATCAGGAATATGGCGCAAAAAAATTCTGCAAAGATCACCAGTGCTAATGAAACTGTTGATCCGAGATGAAGAAAGTTCATGAACTTGTCTTTCAGTGCATCAAATTTTACCAGTTTCGAATATCCATGGTTGATAAGTAATAAGCCCAAAACCACTCTTAAAAGTAACATGCTGAAATTGAAAGCACCTGCTGAATATTTGGTTGACAGAAATTTACTCATTATTTTTTTTACAATTGTATTAACAAAGATTTGCGCAATTTAAAGTGTTTTTAAATTGATTCAAATATTTTTGGACAACTGATACTGGAATGGTGTTTGTACTTTTGCGCGAAGTAAAAATTCTTTCCTTTTACCGATTGTTTTTTATTCACGAATAATAAAAACCATTAGATTCATGAGCCGTTTTTTTCTCCCCATTGCATTTACGCTGATATCTGCTTCGTGTTTTTCCCAGGCCAATTACAGTGTAACAGATCCGGAAAAAAAATTTAAAGATGCAAGAGAATATTTTATGAAAGGAGAATATACTCTTGCCTATCCGCTTCTGAAACCCTTGCTGGATAAGTATCCTGAAAATACCAAAAGCAGTCATGCTTATTTAAATGCTGATATAGAGTATTACTTCATTGTTTGTGAGTTAAAACTTAATCAGCAAATAGCTGAAGACCAGGCCAAGCGTTTTATTGATGCTGCCAATAACGAGCCGCGTCAGCAATTGATGAGCTTTCACCTGGCTCAATATTATTTTACAAGAAATGACTTTGCACGCGCTGTTATTTATTATGAAAGAGCCGGCTATAATAATCTGAGTAATGAACAGATTGCCGATGCCAAATTTGAGTTGGCTTATTCTTATTTTAATGTTGGCCAGTATAATGATGCAAAGCCTTTGTTTGATGAAATTCACCAGCTTCCGGATAACAAATATTATTACGATGCGAATTATTATTATGGATTTCTGAGCTATAAAGATCATAATTACAAAGACGCACTTACCTCTTTTCAAAAAGTAGAATCTATTCCAAAATATCGCGGTCTTGTTCCTTATTATATCGCACAGATCTATTACTTCCAGGGAAAGCCGGACGAGGCTTTGCGCTATGGAGAAAGTAAACTTTCCCAGAATGATATTTCCAATCGTAAGGAATTAAATCTGCTGATGGGTCAAATTTATTTTGAGAAAAAACAGTTTTCAAAAGCACTGCCTTTGCTGGAAGCTTATGTAAAAAGCAGTGATAAAGTTTCGAAAGAAATCATGTACGAACTGAGTTATTGTTATTATGATGCCAACGAGGTTCAAAAAGCGATTGAAGGATTTAAGCAGTTAAGTAATGAAAAGGATTCGCTCGGACAAAATTCAATGTATTTGCTTGGCGATCTTTATTTAAAAACAGGACAGAAAGAAAGCGCAAGA
Organism: Hanamia sp.; assembly: GCA_035606215.1. GTDB lineage: Bacteria > Bacteroidota > Bacteroidia > Chitinophagales > Chitinophagaceae > Ginsengibacter. The sequence continues at coordinate 17,101 of DATNFV010000013.1, read as the reverse complement.
AATGCATTTCTGTACAGCGCTGACAATAGCAGCAACAGAAAGCAGCAGGAAATCTCAAGATTTAATTATGCCAAGCTTTCTTATGAATTAGGGTATAAGGACGTTGCTCTAAGTTCGATGAATAAATTTTTAGACCTGTATCCCCAGTCTGATTATGCTAACGAGGCAAAAGAAATCATTATCAATCTTTTGGCGAATACGAACAATTATGCGGAAGCACTTTCGATGTACCAGTCTTTTGGAAATCCAACTCCAACCATGTTGAGGATCTATCCTAAAATTCTTTTTGGAAGAGCAACAGAATATATAAACGATCAGCAATTAAACGAAGCAGATGACTTGCTCACCAAAGTGATCAAAGACCCGAATGCCGGTCCTGTACTGCCTTTCGCTGATTTCTGGAAAGCAGAGGTTTCATACAGGCTGAACCGTTATGAAGAAGCTATAAAATACATGAATGATTATTTGCAATACGGAGGAATTCAGGGCGAAGCAAATCCTGCGGATGCAAAATATGTTCTTGGATACAGCTATCTTAATTTAGGCAATTACGAACAGGCATTGACTAATTTCAAGCAAGTTGCACCAACTGTTTCAACACAATCATCTACAGTGCAACAGGACGCTTATGTAAGAGCAGCCGATTGTTATTTCATGCAAAAAAATTACAGCACTGCAAGAAGCATGTATCAAAATGTAATTAATAATGGCCTTGCTCAAAGCGATTATGCTTTGTACCAGGTAGCACTGATCAATGGCATTAACAATCCTGCGGAGAAAATAAAAACTTTCAACACACTTACCGAACGTTATCCTCAAAGTGATCTTGTTGCTGACTCTTATATGCAGATTGCAAATGCTTATATGGTGCAGGAAAACTTTCGGGATGCGATTCCATATCTGAATAAAATTTTGAGCATCAAATCTGCAGCAAGTCAATATCCAAAAGTGTATTTAAAACTTGGCCTTGCGAATTATAATTTAAATAATAATGCAGAGGCTTTGAATGATTATCAAAAGCTTGTAAGCCTTTATCCGCAGTCAGATGAAGCCAATGAAGCGCTTGAAAACATGAAGAATATTTATGTGGAAATGGGCAAGCCAAATGACTATGTTGATTTTGTAAAAAAATCAGGAAAAGTCATCAGCATCAGCGAAGCGGATTCATTGACCTATGCAGCAGCAGAATTGCAATACACCAATAATGACTGCGCCGGAGCCATCAGTTCATTCAATAATTATCTTTCAAAATATCCACAGGGCGCTTATACTTTGAATGCAAATTTTTATAAGAGTGAATGCTATTCAAAAAATAAAGATTGGCAAAATGCAGTAGCAGGATATGAAGCAGTTGTAAACCAGGGCAGCAGCCCATTTGCAGAAAGAGCCGCTTATGCTGCCGCAAGAATTTATTATTTCGAGCTGAAAGATTATAAACAATCTACTGTTTATTTTACCAAACTTCTTGAACTGGCAACAACACCGGAAAATCAATTGGAAGCTTTGCGCGGCCTGGTAAGAAGCTACTACCAGACAAAAGATTTTGCACAGGCCAATAATGTTGCAAATGAACTGTTGACCAAAAAAGGAATCAGCACGGATGATAAGGCAATCGCTAATCTGGTTCTGGGAAAATCATTGCAGGTGAATGGCCAATGCAATGACGCAATCGCAGCATTCAAGCAGGTTGCGGCGGTTAACAAATCGGAATGGGGCGCTGAAGCACGCTATGAAACTGCTAATTGTTATTACACATTGAACCAACTTTCCACTGCTGAAAAAGCGGCAATGGAGGTGATCAAAGTTACGGGCTCTTATGATTATTGGGTTGCGAAAGCATACATTTTGTTAGGTGATATTTATCTGAAAGAGAAAGATTATTTCAATGCAAAGGCCACCTATAAGAGTGTTGCTGATAATGCTACCATTCCGGATTTGAAAAAAGAAGCGCAGGATAAACTGAATGCAGCCATTGCTGAAGAACAACAAAATTCAAAAGTGGATACAAGTACAACTCCTTCTAACAGTAAATAAACAAATAAACACAAATAACTAATTATGTTTAAAAAACTGATGATGAAAAATTCTTTCAATAAAATCATTTTCATTTTGCCTCTTTGTTTTTTATTTTCTGAAATGAAGGCACAGGATACAACACACAGGCAAACGATTCAGATCACTTCTTCTTACAAACCTTCTTTAAGAAATACCGTAAAAATAAATTTATATGCTTCACCGATTACTCCGGATACAACAAGGCCGAGGCTTGCATATAATATTCCGCCACAGAATTTATTTTTCCCCTACCAACCTGTTTCTTTAAAACCACTTTCGCTTCAAACTGATACTTCATTAAAACCAGGCGGCAGAAATGAATTAAAAGTTGGTTATGGAAATTTGTCAACTCCTTATATTTCTGGTGGTTTCAGTTTTGGCGATGGCAAACATAATCTTGCAAACATTTATGGTGATTATATTTCATCAAGAGGAAAAATTGAGAACCAGGATTTTAGTGAAATTAATGTAAAAGGAACCGGCAGTATTTTTTCTGCAAAGAATGAAACATACGCTGCTGTTGCGTTTGCGCAGCATGAACATTATCTGTATGGGTATGATCATACCAGTTATAATTTTTTAAAGTCAGACATCAGGAGAAGTTTCCAGGATCTTTCCGCAACTGTAGGTTTTAGAAATATTATAAACAATGACCTCGGAATTAATTATGATCCGCACCTGGAAGTGCATGAATTCTCCAGGGAAAACAAAGCAAGTGAGACAACGTTGATCTTGAATTTGCCGGTCGAAAAAAGATTTTCTGACGCAGTATCCGTTAAGGTAACAGCTTTGGGAAATTTTGATAGATACCAGCTTAAAAGTGCTGACTCATCCATCACAAATAATTTATTTCAACTGGCGCCTGAACTGGTTTATTACAGTGATCGTTTTACTTTTCATGGTGGTATCACGCCCTCCTGGAATAATAATGAACTGGCAATACTTCCCAACATTTATGCAGAAGCACAATTGCAACAAAATGTGCTGATGATCCAGGCGGGATGGGTTGGCAGATATATTTCAAACAGTTACCGCACTTTGAGCGCCGAAAATCCTTTTATGCAGGACCCGCTTTTCTTAAATAATACCAAAGAGATTCAATATTATGGCGGCATCAAAGCCACTGTTGGTAAGCATTTCAGCTTCAACGCAAAAGCGGCATTTATTTCCTATACAGACATGCCTTTGTTTGTAAATGATACCGCTGCCGGCAACAGCTTTGTAATGTTGAATGCAAGTAAAATGAACAACCTGCAAATTCATGGCGACATGAATTTTATCAGCCAGGATAAATTTACATTGACAGGTGCGTTGGATTTAAATAGTTATTCCGGCATACATTATAACATTGCAAAAGCATGGGGCTTATATCCGTTAAAATTAACCGGTTCTTTCAGATGGAATGCATTCCAGCAGGTATTATTGAAAGCTGATGTAATTGCGTTTTCAGGAGCGAAAGCGTTATTGAAAAATGGATCTGAAAAAAATATGAAAGGCGGTACAGACCTGAGTGCCGGCGGCGAATTCAAACTCAACAAACAATTCAGCGTATGGCTTGATTTCGATAATATTCTGAACAGTCAATATGAACGCTGGAACAATTATCCGGTGTATGGATTCCAGGTGATCGGAGGATTGATCGTACATTTTTAATGACTTGGAATTTTCTAAATCCATAGAAATAAAAAACAGATATTTGCTTTTATGCAGGATTTGATTACTTCATTTATTATTCAATCTAAAGAATGCAAGCTTCCTCAAATAGGAAAGTTTAATGTAGTTGTTACTCCTTCAGAATCTGATATTGCCAACAAGCAAATTACTGCACCCACTATCGAAATTCTTTTTTCAGCAAGAGAAGAAAAGATTTCTGACGGACTGATAAAATATGTTGCTGCAAGAAAAAAGATTGCCATTGGTGAAGCGGTTACCGAAATTCAAAATTGGTGCACTTCCGTTAAAACGAAATTGAAAAATGGCGAAGAAGTTTTGTTGGCTCCATTGGGGATTTTAAAAAAAGGCCCGTCGGGAAATTTATTTGTTCAAAGAGAAAGCAATCAGCTTTTTTTTGAACCGGTTGCAGCAGAAAGAGTGATCCATAAAAACAGTGAACATGCGATGCTGGTAGGCGATAGAGAAACAACTTCATCAGCTATGAGCCAGTTTTATAATGAAGTAATTGTATCAAAAAACAAAACATGGAAATTAATAGCTGTCATTCTTTTAGTGATCGCTATCGTTCTTTTATTCTTGAATTTTTATGGCCATCCGTTTTCAATTTCTGAATCAGGTAACCACCAAAAAGTAGCGGCTCCTTCAGCACCGGACACCTATTTTTCAAAGTGATCTTTCAATGTTTCATTCAACTAATTTTTTATAATGATTGTGTACAGAGCATGTCCAAATTGTGGCGATGCAAATATTTTCAGAGCGATTACTGCAAAAGATTATACCGTTTCAGAGGAACAATTTGAGATATGGGAATGCAGGAATTGTACACAGCGGTTCACACAAAATATTCCTGACCAGGAAAATATTGGCAGGTATTATCAATCTGAAAATTATATTTCTCATAGTGATACTACAAAAGGCCTGATCAATAATTTGTACCACAAAGTGAGAAGAAGGACTTTGGTTCAAAAAAGAAAATTAATTGAAAAAGCCACCGGAAAAACTACGGGAAATATTTTGGATGTTGGCGCAGGAACCGGAGCTTTTTTAAACGTCATGAAAAATGCAGGCTGGAATTGCACCGGCCTGGAGCCGGATGAAAATGCGCGAAAAAAAGCATTGGAATTGTATAACCTGGAATTAAAAGAAGCAGAAAAAATTTATTCGCTGCCTCCGCAAACCTTTGATGCTATTACATTATGGCATGTTTTAGAACATGTGCACGAACTGCATAAATATGTAGAGCAATTAAAAAATTTATTATCAAAAGACGGTAAATTGTTTATTGCGGTTCCTAATTATACTTCTGCTGATGAAAAAATGTATGATCAGTTTTGGGCTGCTTATGATGTGCCGCGACATCTGTATCATTTTTCTCCAAACTCAATGAAAACTTTATTGAATGCTCATGATTTAAAAGTTGAAACAATGAAGCCAATGTGGTTCGATAGTGTTTATGTAAGCATGTTGAGCGAGAAATATAAAACAGGCCATTCACATGTTGTAACAGCTTTGATCAACGGGACTTTTTCCAACATTAAAACTGTTTTTGATACAAGCAAATGCAGTTCGTTGATTTATATTGCTTCGAAAGTTTAAATGCAGCTGACCGGAAGTAAGAAAAATTGATCCAGTAAAACAAATCCTTCCTTTTTTATTTTATTAATTCCTGATCTGCATATAATACCTGACCGGCACGATTTCAAATCCTATAATCAATAACGTTTAAAAATCTAAATTGAGGCACTATAAGAACGTGCCGGTTAAACAAAATTGGGAATCCGGTAATAGTTACATTTCTGCAAAATTCGTTAAGTTTGACGTATGAAAACGGTTACACTAAATATCCCGGATACGTTAGACATAGATAATAAAGAAGTTGCCATGCTTGAAGCATCGCAATTATATGAGCAGGGTAAATTGTCATTAGGACAGGCTGCAGAGGTTGCCGGCTTAACCAAAAGAACCTTCGCTGAACTTCTGGGAAAATATAACGTTTCCATCTTCAATTACCCGGCTTCAGATTTATCAAGAGATGTTGCCAATGCATAAAACTATCATATCAGACACGAGTTGTTTTATTGTCCTGACAAATATTAATCAAACTGATTTTAGATTGGGAAGTGATGTTGAAAAACAAGCATTAAAGGAGTCAGGTGAAGAAGAATAAACTGCATCATGAAAAAATAAACAAACTTTGTGTTTGAGTTATGGATTTAGAGTAAATCAATAAATACTTCCATTTTATCTTTTATGAAACATTAAACGAAATCATTTCCCCGGAACAAAACGGGCAACAGTTACAGCTTTGCCCTGCATAAATGAAAGCGTATCTTTTTTTAAAAGATAATGATCGGTTAATGAAATGCCCTTAAAAAACGCTGTCTCATAAACGATTCCCGGACACATCATTCTGGTGCTGATAATGTCACTGAAAGCAATTCCATTGTTTTTCCCTAAAGCATAAGTTCCCGAAAATGAATTGCATCCTCCGTTTCCTTCCACTCTGTTCGCAAGTTTTTTTAGTGAAATATACATTTCTTTATAGGTTGCAGAATCGGGAATTCTGTCACCATTTAATTCTATCAGCTTCCAGTGTGTTTCTAAAAGCGGCGCGGTTGCGGATTCCACTGTATCAACAGAAATTTTTGTTTCAGCCATTGCTTTTTTTGCGGATTCACAATTTATAGATAAAGCGCTGAATGCCAGCAAAACGGCGATGATCATTTTATCTCTTATTTTCATCATTTCTCGTTTAAAATTTCGGGGAAATAATTCCATATTTTTTACGAATATGTTTACTTTCACCTCTAATTTTTGCTTATGGCCAAAAAAAGGAAGTTACTTTCCCCGATTACTATACTAATGATTGTGATTGTATTAGCGGCATTGGCAACGTGGTTTGTGCCGGCAGGAAGATACAATACGCTTTCCTTCAGCGACAATAGTTTCAAATATAATACCGATTCGACAGAGATCACTTTACCATTTACAAAACATACACTGGACTCTCTTGCAATCTTTATTTCGCCGCAGAAATTTTCTTCAGGTTCGATCAGGAAACCTGTTGCAGTGCCCGGAACTTTTCATTTAATTTCAAAAAATTCGCAAGGTGCTATTGATGTTCTGGAGGCACCTTTAAATGGGATTACCGATGCAGTAGAAATTATTTTATTCCTGTTAATCATCGGCGGATTTATGAACGTTTTTTATGAAACCGGGGCAATTGTAAAAGGACTTACATCTTTGTCTTATAAGATGAAAGGCAAAGAAGCATGGTTAATTATTACGCTCACATTTTTGTTTTCTTTCGCCGGCGCATCTTATGGGATGGCTGAAGAAGCATTGGTCTTTTATCCGATAATGGTTCCGCTATTTTTAGCAGCAGGATATGACTTACTGGTTCCCGTTGTGGTAATCTTTGGAGGAACGCAATTAGGAACGCTATCTTCATTTACAAATCCTTTTGCAACTATTATTGCGTCAAACGCAGCCGGTGTAAACTGGGCTGATGGCCTGACAGAGCGGATTCTGATGTTTGTAATTTCAACAGGAATTACCATTTGGTATTTGGTGAACTATGCGCAGAAAGTAAAAAAAGATCCGACGAAATCCATCGTTTATAAAGTCGATGGAAATGTTACTTCTCCTTATGAAAATATAAATGCAACAACGGACTCAGGGCCATTATCAGTAAGAACAAAATTACTGTTATTGTTGTTTCTGCTTACGTTCTTAACCATGATTGCGGGAGTTGTATGGTTCAATTGGTGGCTTACTGAAATGTCTGCATTATTTTTAGGGGTATCTATTCTAATTGCCATTATTACACGCACAAATGAAAGTAAATTTATTCGGCAATTTGTAAAGGGCTCTGAAAGTTTGTTAGGAGTTGCTTTCATTGTCGGAGTTGCAAGAGGTGTTACAATTGTTTTAAACGATGGACACATCAGCGATTCAATTTTATTTTATTCTGCAAAGTTGGTAAGCGGAATGCCGCCTTCTATGTTCATTGTTGTCTTGCTTATTTTATTTATGATCTTCACGCTTTTTATTTCTTCTTCTTCCGGAATGGCGGTGCTTACCATGCCTATTATTGGCGGACTTGCCGTGATTGTGAATGTACCGGGACGTGAAATTGTAAACACTTATTTATTCGGAATGGGCATCATGGGTTTTCTTACGCCAACAGGATTGATCCTGCCTTCATTGGCATTGGTAAATGTAAGTTTAAAAGCATGGTGGAAATTTATCTATCCTTTACTGGCACTGCTTTTTATTGTTTGCTGCCTCTTTCTGATCATTGGAATTTATATAAAATAAATTTTCACATTTCTCTTAAAATCGGGGTGTAGTATTTGCGGTTATTGTTGAAAAAAGGATAACATGAAAACTAAAAATATTCACGATCTTGTTTCTGTTTTATTTTTTGCTTTGTTGATCCCACTGATTTTATTGAGCTGTTCTTCTTCTAAAAAAGCAGTAAAATTAAATGCGGATGATGTAAGAAATATGGTTGATTCTTCTCAATTTGTTTTTTTAGCAGAAAGAGTAAATCCATTGCATGGAGGCACGCGTTATCTTACTTCCAGGTATGATGTTGTTGTGAAAAAGGATTCTCTTGTTTGCGAGCTTCCTTTCTTTGGAAGATCTTTTCAGGCACCGGTAGATCCAACAAAAGGAGGCATTGAATTTACTTCTACTAACTTTTCGTACAACATTAATTCAAAAGGAAGTGGATGGGAAGTTTTTATTAAACCAAATGATTATGGCGATGTACAGCAGTTAATGTTCGACATTTATGAGAATGGCACTGCAACATTGAATGTAGTAAATACGCATCGTGATGCAATCTCATTTTATGGACATATTGAAAGAGATAACTATTAATGATGGATCAGCAAACGGGAAAATATATTTTGATTGGCGGAATTGTAATTGTGGTAATTGGAATTCTGATTTATTTTTTTTATGATTATTTCAGATGGATCGGAAGACTTCCGGGCGATATCAGAGTTGAAAAAGAAAATTTTAGATTTTATTTTCCTTTGACAACAATGATTATTTTTAGTCTCATACTGACCATTCTTATAAATATTTTTAAAAGGTTATTCTAAAATTTAAATGGAATATTTTGTTCAAAAGAATTCTATTGTCCGCGAGATCTGGGGCAAAAGTGATACGACACTTTTTATTTTTGCGGGAGCTGCTGCTGAGTTTGCTTTAAACAAAGCAGCAGACTGGCTCTATTTTACGGGACGACTTCCCACTGATCCTTTAGGAAGATTATTTTCAACTGTTACATATGCGCGGAAAATCATTTTTTCTCAAAACGAAGATGCTTTAAAAATCATTGATTCTATTTTTTTTATTCATAAAGGCGTGGAACAAAACCGGGGGAAAGCTATACCAGATTGGGCTTACCGGGATGTTCTCTATATGCTGATTCATTACTCAATCTCTTCTTATGAATTGCTTGAAAGAAAATTATCCGACCGGGAAAAAGAAGAAGTGTATGATGTTTTCTTTCGATTTGGGCAAAGAATGAAATTAAAAGGTCTTGCTGCAAACTTTTTGGAGTGGCAGCAACAAAGAATAACTGATATGCGAAACGACCTTGAAAAAAGCAAATATACCGTGGATCTTTTCAGGCAATACAAAAAGCATCTGGGAAGCCTCCGTTACTTTCTTCTGATTGAAGCGCAGAAATTATTAGTTCCTGTTTATGTTAGGAAACTGCTGGGTTTTAAGAAATTATCCGCTTTGACATTTATTCTTCCTTTTTACAAATTGAGCAGGAAAGCTGGCCTTGATCATCTGATAAAAAAAATCCTTCTCCCCAAAAAATATCAAAAGCAAGTAGATGAACTTGACATCGTAAAGCATTATAAATTTGTGGCATAAAAATTTCTCCTTATTTTTTATTACTAACCATTAAAACAACAATCATGGCCAAATATGGAAAAAAAACAGAAAAAAAAGTGGAGAAAGTAATGCATGAAATGCATGAAGGCAAACTGAAAAGCGGAGGAAGCGGTAAAAAAGTTACCAATCCAAAACAAGCAATAGCGATTGGACTTTCAGAAGCAAGAAAAGAAGGTGATAAGGTTCCTCCCAAAAAATCTTCTTCTAAGTCTGATTCAAAGAAAACCACTAAAAAATCTGATTCAAAGAAATCTGATTCAAAGAAAACAGAGAAAAAAGCAGCGCCTAAAAAGACAGCATCAAAAAAATCTTCAAAAAAAGAAAATAAGAAAAAATAAACTTTCATTCATATTACAAGTCATAACCGGAACAACGAGAGCCAGAGAGATTATTTTACCTAAAAATGATCAATCAGTAACACGTTAAATAATAATAAAAAAATCAAAAGTTTGCCTTGTTCTTTATTGTGGCACGACTTTTTGGTTACCAGTCACCGGCCTTTATTTTTATAAATTAATAAAAAAAATAAACATGAAAACTAAAATTATTCCGTTCATTATCCTGTTGTTTATTTCATCTTCACTTTTTTCACAAGGCTTAACTTTTGGCGTAAAAGCCGGCGCCAATCTTGGAAAAATTTCAGGTCAGTCTTTTAAGGATGAATATAAACTTGGTTATCATCTTGGCGCTTTTGCAACCATCGGTGGAAAAAAATGGGCTATTCAACCGGAGGTCTTATGGAGCCAGGTTAATACTGACACCGCTACAAATTTTAACCAGATAACCCAGCTGAGCAATATTGGAAAGATCAAGCTTCAATATTTAACGATCCCGATCATGCTGAATTACAATATCAGCAATCTTCTGAGCATTCAGGCAGGGCCCCAATTTGGCATCTTATTGGATAAGAACAAAAACCTTGTTCAAAATGGTAAGGACGCTTTTAAATCGGGAGATTTTTCTTTGGCGGCAGGCCTTCAGTTAAATCTCTTAAAATTCAGAGTTTACGGACGTTTTGTGGGAGGCGTTACTGATTTGAATAACATTCAAAGCAGCGATACCTGGAAGGTCAATATGATCCAGCTTGGTATTGGATTGGCTTTATAGAATTAGCGGATAAAGTCTATTTCATCATTCTCATTCAATTTTATAATTGAGGATGGAACGCTTTTAGAAAAATCATTTTGACGGTGTTGAACAATACAATCAACACCGTTTTTTATTTCTTTGGAGATCTCAGTGAAATTTTGTGGAAATTTTTCGCCTGAAATATTCGCGGAGGTTGATACCACAGGTTTTTTTAACTGATTGATCAATTCCCTGCAAAAATCATCCTGAACGATCCGGATAGCAATACTGCCATCTTCATTGATCAGATTGTTTGGTAAATGAATTGCATTTTTAAAAATGGCGGTTGTAGGTTTTTTAGCAGAAGAAATATAAGAAAGTATTTTTACGGAAGGGTTGGAAACATAATCACTGATCATATTTTCATCATTTACTAAAATGATCATCGATTTTTTTTCCTCTCTTTTTTTTAATTGAAATATTCTTTGAACAGAAATTGAATTTGTAGCGTCGCAACCAATTCCCCAAATGGTATCAGTAGGGTAGAGGATGATTCCTCCGCTTTGTAAAACACTCAAACAATTCACAATATCGTTTTCAAAATTACCGATCATTTTATTTACCATTTTCCGTGAAAATTTTTGGTTTCGAGCCTTATATTTTTTGCCATTTCCAATTTTGATGAAAACCATTTTTTTTGTTCCTCAATCACATCTACAACTTGCGGGTTTTGATATTTTAAAAGTTTTTTAGCTAATCTCCGCCATTTTAAATAAGCCAGAAAATAGGCTACAGGAAAAGGTTTCCGCAGATCAAGTAACGTGTATAATGGGACATTTTTTATTTTCCTGACCAGTAAATCATAGCTGTCAGTAATCTCTTTTTTGCAATCGTGAATAACATGGGCTGCAGGTAAAACACCAATTTTCATTCCATGAAACTGAACTCTGGAAGCATAATGATTATCTTCTCCATAATGAAAAAAAACAGGATGAAATAACCCGGTTTTTAATATACATTTCCTTGAAATCATCCATGCTGCAGCATTTACAAATCGCATTGCATACGGCTTGTGCAGATTAAAATGATCTTCACCGGCAAGCATTTGATGAATGATCTCATCAGAGAAATTTCTTCTCAGGAAGTTTTTAAAAACCGGTTCTATTTCTTTTCCGTTTATATGCAATTGAAGAGGACTTAACACACCAAAATCAGGATATTCTTTCAAACTATCTACGAGTTGAGAAATGGTATTTTTGAAAACATAAGCGTCCTGGTTTAATAAAAAAATAAAATCAGCGCTATTTTTCATCGCCAGATCAATTCCCAAATTATTCGCCTGCCCAAAGCCCAGATTTTCTTTATTTTTTATCAGGTGAATGCTTTCAAATGAACTGAGTATGTCTGTTGTATTATCTGAAGATGCATTATCAATTACGATTACTTCTGTTTTAATATTGCTTTCCAATAAATCGTGTAAACATTTTTCAATCCATGAAGCACCATTATAAGTAACAATTATTGAAAAAATTTTAGACATTAAAGGTTGGAAATGATTATTTGCAAATGTAATTCAACATACAATTTTATCGGCTTATTTTTGACAAAATGTGAACCATAAAAATGCAGCTTTCAGTAATTTTTACGACATATAATTCTCCATTATGGCTTGAAAAGGTTTTGTGGGGTTACCAATACCAGGAGTTTAAAAATTTTGAAGTGATCATTGCTGATGATGGCTCTGCATCAGAAACGGCCCGGGTTATAGAGAAAATGCAGCAACAGGTTGATTATCCGATCCGTCACATCTGGCATGAAGACAAGGGCTTTCGTAAATGCGAAATTTTGAACAAGGCGATTGTTGTTTCCTCTTCTGATTATCTTGTTTTTAGTGATGCAGATTGTGTGCCCCGAAAAGATTTTTTACAGGTACATCATGATAATAAAGAAAAAAACTATTTTCTTTCCGGAGGAGCAATAAGACTTCCAATGGATTTAAGCACGATGATCAGTAAAGAAAATATTTTTAGCGGGAATGCTTTCGATAAAAGCTGGCTGATGAAAAATGGATTAAAGAATCCATTTTTGAAAAATTTGAAGCTTACCAAAAACAACTCTTTTGCAAACCTGATGAATGGAATCACGTTTACAAAAGCGACCTGGAACGGCGGCAATTCAAGTGCATGGAAAAAAGATGTCATGGCGGTTAATGGTTTTGATGAACGTATGAGATACGGATCTGAAGACAGGGAATTTGGTGAGAGATTAATGAATAAGGGCATTAAAAATAAACAAATCCGGTACAGCGCAGTTTGTATTCATCTTGATCATTCAAGAAGCTATGTGAATCAAAAAGATTTGGATAATAACGCCGTCATCAGGAATGAAACTAAGGCTGAAAGCAAGATCTGGACTGATTTTGGAATTAAAAGAAAGTGAATAAAGAAGAAGAAGCATATTGCCACAAAGGCTGGAAGGCTCCCAAGGAGCAGAAGAAGAAGAAGAATATTGTCACAAAGACTGGAAGGCTCCAGGGAGTACGGAAAAATAGAGTCTTCTTCTACATTGTGAGCGGCTTTTACTTTTTTATTCTATTATAATTCTTAAAGCCAAAGAGTAATCTTCCACTTAAAAATGTTTTTTCGAACCAGGTAAGCAACCGGTATTTTAATTTTTCATGCTTTTGTAATTTTGTTATTTGCGGATCTTTTTCATAACGAAGCTGATGTTTCCAATCAAATTTTTCTATAAAATCTTCCATCACTTTAGGATGCGTTTCTTTATACCGTTTTATTTTACTCAGATCTCCATAATCAAAAAGTTCTCCTTCATTTTTAAACATTGCGTCAGTTGATTCCTGCCCTGAATAATTAGTGTTGTGGTTTTTTCTTTTTTTCTGCATCAGATAAGGCGGCCTTACAAAACCATAATGGAAAATGTATGCATCAAGTTCAACGACATTTAATTTAAAAGTGTTTTCTTTTTTATAATAATCCCTTCCATCAAAATCAGGCATACGTCTGAATGATTGTGCATCGCGCCAGGAGTGAATGTCAGGATCATTTCTGATGATGCGAATTTCGCGCGGATACCAGGCATGCGATAAAACAAAATGATCGTAATCGCCCCAAAAATGCCTGAACTTAAAAAGAAATCCTTCTACTTCCGTATCGTTTAAATACTTCTCACAATTTTGTTTGATAACCGGTAAATATTTTTCATGGACCACTTCGTCGCTTTGAATATAAAATAACCAGTCACCGGAGCATGCTGCTTTTGCAATGTCTGTCTGATGTGCATATTCCTGACCGTGAGGATATTTCTCCAAATCCCAAACTGTGCGGATAATTTTAATTTTATCAGACCGGATGCTTTTGATCTCATTTTCTGTGACATCATCTTCATCACAATCGCCCAATACCACGATAAACTCATCTACTAATGGCAAAAGACATTCGATGGAAGCTTTGACCGGATAATAAAGCCTGGTTGCATTTTTAGTAAAAGTAAATCCGCTTATTTTCATGATAATACTTTGTGTGCGCTCAAATGTAATTCAACTTTATAAAGCCAATTGACAAAATTTTTCTGATTTTATTTTAAAAACTGCTTTCCTGTACGCTATTTATATTTGTAAAAAAAATATCAAAATGAATCTTGAAAAAATGATCGGCGAAGTTTGGAACAACAGAGAATTGTTGAACGATGAAACTTATACTGATGCGATCAGGAATGTAATTGACAAAGTAGATGAAGGAGTTTTGCGCACAGCGCAACCGGTTCATTCAATTACTTATAACAAAGAACCGGAAGATACCTGGAAAGTTAATGAGTGGGTGAAACAGGCGATCCTTTTGTATTTTGGAATTCAAAAAATGGAAACTTATTCGTTACCGCCGTTTGAGTTTTATGATAAAATGAAATTGAAGAAAAATTATAAAGATTTGGGCGTTCGCGCGGTTCCGCATGCGATTGCGCGATATGGCAGTTACCTTGCGCGCAACGTTGTTTTAATGCCGAGTTATGTAAACATCGGCGCCTATGTAGATGAAGGAACGATGGTAGATACATGGGCAACGGTAGGCAGTTGTGCGCAAATTGGAAAACATGTACATCTCAGTGGTGGCGTCGGTATTGGTGGAGTTTTGGAACCATTGCAGGCCAGCCCGGTTATCATTGAAGACGGATGTTTTATTGGAAGCCGGTGCATTGTGGTTGAAGGAGTTCGTGTAGAAAAAGAGGCCGTTCTCGGGGCAAATGTAGTGCTCACCCAATCGACAAAAATTATTGATGTTAGCGGAAGTGAGCCAATAGAAACCAAAGGAATTATTCCTGCAAGAAGTGTTGTAATTCCCGGGAGTTATCCGAAAAAATTTCCTGCCGGAGAATACAATGTCAGTTGCGCTTTGATCATTGGAAAAAGAAAAGAAAGCACTGATAAAAAAACCAGTTTGAATGATGCACTGAGAGATTTTAATGTAAGTATCTGATTAATTCACACATACATTTTCAACCTGATTTCAGTTTTTCTTTATTGCTTTGGCAGTAAAAAAAGAAATAATATGGATTTGTTTTTGATGAAGCTCTTTATTCATCAGTCTTTCCTTTATTTTATAAAAGAAAAAAATCATGAAGTACTTATTATTTTACTCCTTTTCACTGCTTTTGTTTATTGGATGTAAAGCGCAAAAAGAACATTTTATTAAACAAAAGAGTGACAACTCTCTGTTGTGGGAAGTAAGTGGAAACGGACTTCAAAAACCAAGTTTTCTTTTCGGGACATTTCACTTGTTGTGCAAAGATGATATTCATTTCAGTGATCAGTTGAAAAAAGCAATGCAATCGAGTGATGAAATTTATATGGAACTGGATATGGATGATCCCTCAATCATGTTAAGCGGCATGCTTTATATGAATATGCAAAATGATAAAAAGCTTGAGGATCTTTATACTCCCGGTGAGTATAAAAGGTTACAAAATTATTTTTCAGACACTTTAAAAGTACCTCTTATGATGCTGGATAAAGCAAAGCCATATTTTTTGGTAGCATTGCTTTATCCGCGGATGATGAATTGTAAAAATCCGTCAGGGGTGGAAGAGGAGTTGGTCAAGATCGCAAAAGAAGATAAAAAAGAGATCAAAGGTTTGGAGACAATGCAATTTCAAGCCTCGGTTTTTGACAGCATTCCGTATAAATGGCAGGCACAGGAATTATTAAAAAATATTGATAGTTTTTCTGTTTATAAAAATGAATTTCAGAGTATGCTAGAGTTTTATAAGAATCAAAATTTGGATTCGCTAAAAAATGTTATTAGTAAAAGTGAAACAGGTTCCGATAAATATGATGACCTTCTGCTCAACAACAGGAATAAAAACTGGGTGAAGCAATTGGACCAGATCATGAAAAACGAAAGTGTATTCGTTGCAGTAGGGACGGGGCATCTGCTGGGAGAGAAGGGACTGATCAACCTTCTCCGCCATCAAGGTTATACCGTGCAACCGTTAGAAAATAAGTAAATGTTTTCAACATCTACCATGAAAATTAAGATCAGTTATTTAATCATTTTTATTTTTCTTTTAAGTTGCAATGAGCAACAAAGGAAGATTGAAGACAAAAGGAAGTTACCGGAAATAAAAAATGACTCTTCAATAACTGAAAAGAAAAATTCAGTTGATTCTTTGCCACAATTATTTCCCGGAACCGATACTTTGATTTTCCCTTTAAAAATGAATAATGCAGATGAACATTTAATTGTTCCATTGAAAATATCTTTTGGAGATTCCATATATGCCTTCTTAACCTCTGAAGATAAAAAAGCAAATATCAGAATTAACCAGATTCAACTTCCTGATAGTACATTGGATGGGCCTTTTGGAACAAGTCTTCATTATAAGATAAAAGGTGTCGGGCAATACAAAATAATTATTGCAGAAGATATGATGGCAGGTGATCGCTGGAAAGGAAATTTTAGTTTGAAGGTTTGGGTGAAATAAAAAACTTTTAAAAAGGCAAAAAAAGAGGCTGTCTCAAAAGGGCAGTCTCTTTTTTATTTTTCAAAAATTTGACTGATTTATTCACAATTTGATGTAGATAAATTTTATTGGTTTTGATGCAATGATTTGAAGTTGAAAGTTGTCTTATAACTATGGCAAAACGTAAACTCAGTGTGGCTTTCAAAGCCTATCAACAAAATCAGGCAATGCTGCTTCCGCCTTCACTGGATGAACTGATTAGTCCTTCCCATCCTGTAAGAGTAGTCAACCAGGTACTCGATAAGATAGATATTGAGCCTCTGATCAAAAAATACAAAGGTGGCGGCACAAGCAGTTTCCATCCAAGAATGTTACTTAAAGTATTAGTATACGCTTACATTAATAATAC
>DATNFV010000012.1:0-22228 GCA_035606215.1 Hanamia sp. | reverse complement strand
CATGTATCAGATAACTTATACTCTTCCGGAATCAAAACACACAAAAACAAGGCTTCTAAAAATGGACAATGAACAGGCGGAATTATATGAAATTATTGTAAAAAACTTTTAGGGTGTCCCAACGCTTAAAACAGGAAAAATAGTAACATTAAAAAGCCTGGTTATATTTTCGAAATAAAAATGAACTGTTTTTGAGACCTTTATCCTGAAAAGCTTCCTCTAGAAATATTAAGTATTAGCAATGCTTTACCACTAATATTCTTACACATTAATTGAACGATATTTCAACAAAATACCGACAAGCAGTAGTAAGTAAAGAAATAAGAGTGTTTAATTCCTAAAAGCTAAACTTCGCTTTGATCTGCTTCTTGATCTGCTACTTCATCTTTTACTTCTACTTTTAAATCAGGAAAAATAGCAACAAGCATTAAAGAAACACAAGCGGCAATGAGTAAATACAAGCCATATTGTTTTTGAGGACAAATCGTACTATAACAAGAGGTAAATAAAACGTAGGTTTTTAATAAATATCCAAGATTAAGAGCGGCGAAAAAAATTAAAGTTCTTTTGGCCCAAACTTTATCAATAAAGACTAAAATGACAGAAGTAACTGCAAAGAAAACAAAGACTTTCCCGGGCTTTCCATAAATGTTTTGCTCAGAAAAAAAGCCATTAAATGATTTATGAAGATCAGGGTAGTACGCCCATGGAAGAAAGCAGCTTATCGCCAGAATTAAGCAGGTAAGAAACCCGATCAACTTATAATATTTCATAATTAAAATCAATAATTAAATTAAACCGGGCTTCTTACCTGGATAGCTTTTTATAGAAAAGCAAATCGTTTTTTTTGTAGCACGAAAATATACTTCAGAACCGTTGTTGATTCGGTTCTTTTGTAATAAAGTCACCGGTTTTGGCTATATAATTATTATATTTTTCTTTTACTGATTCAGGCTCTTTTTGCCCATCGATATAAAGTTCTCCCTTTGCAACAGCAACAGAAAAAGTATTTTGTTTAATGAGATTATCTTCTGACAAAGCATCAATAAATCTTTTTACTTCTTTTTCCACAACAACACGATCAGCACCGGGAGGAGTAGTTAATACCCAAACGTTTCTATTATTTTCCTGGTCATGCAAAGAAGTATTTTGGAGATTAATAAGAGTTTGCATTTTTTCCTGACGCTCATTATTGATTTTTGTCTGAAAATTATGAGCAAGAGTAGGGGCGATTACCAATGAAACAATGCTCATTAATTTGATCAGGATATTCATACTCGGCCCTGAAGTATCTTTGAAAGGATCACCAACAGTATCGCCTGTAACTGAGGCTTTGTGCGGTTCTGAGCCTTTGTAATGGGTTTCATTATTGATGAGAGCCCCTTTTTCAAAAGATTTTTTTGCATTGTCCCAGGCACCACCGGCATTGTTTTGAAAGATTCCCATTAACACGCCGCTAACTGTTGCACCTGCTAAAAATCCTCCTAAAACCTGTGGTCCAAAAATGAAACCAATGATCACCGGAGAAAGTAAAGCAATTGCACCGGGCAACATCATTTTTTTAATGGAAGCATTTGTTGAAATAGCAACACATTTTTCATATTCTGGTTTACCTTTTCCTTCCATAATTCCGGGAATAGTGCGGAATTGACGACGAACTTCTTCAACCATTGCCATCGCCGCTTCTCCAACCGCTCGAATAGCTAATGAAGAAAATATAAATGGAATCATCGCACCTACAAATAATCCTGCCAACACATCTGCGCGATAAATATCAATACCATCAATTTTTGCAATTCCAACAAACGCAGCAAATAAAGCCAAAGAAGTTAAGGCAGCAGAAGCAATTGCAAAACCTTTTCCTGTTGCTGCGGTAGTGTTTCCAACGGCATCCAGAATATCGGTTCTTTCACGAACTTCTTTCGGCAATTCACACATTTCGGCAATTCCCCCGGCATTATCTGCGATCGGGCCAAATGCATCAATAGCCAATTGCATTGCTGTAGTTGCCATCATACCGGCAGAGGCAATAGCAACACCATATAAACCAGCACAATAATAAGACAGGAAAATACCTGAAGCAAGCACAAGGATCGGAAATAAAGTACTTTCCATTCCTACGGCAAGTCCGCCAATAATATTGGTTGCATGCCCGGTAGAAGATTGACGAACAATAGTAAGCACGGGCCTTTTGCCCATTGCGGTATAAAATTCGGTGATAAAACTAATGAGCGTTCCTACCACCAATCCAACTATGATCGCTCCAAAAACGCCTAATCTTGTAAAGTGATAATCTCTTAAAACTAAATCTGTATCTGGCAACAACCACATCACCAAAAAATAAGCAGCAATCGCTGTGATTACAATTGCACCCCAGTTTCCAAGGTTTAAAGCTTTTTGAACCACAGAAGTATGCAATCCTGAATTATCAGATATTTTTACGAAGAATGTTCCTATGATTGAAAATAAAATTCCCATTGAAGCAATCAGCATCGGCAATAAAATCGGAGCCATTCCGCCAAAAGCATCCTGTGAAAAAGTTTCTCTTCCCAATACCATTGTGGCTAAAATCGTGGCCACATAAGATCCAAAAAGGTCAGCACCCATTCCGGCAACATCTCCCACATTATCACCTACGTTATCAGCGATTGTAGCGGGATTGCGTGGATCATCTTCGGGAATTCCTGCTTCCACTTTTCCAACCAGGTCAGCACCAACGTCGGCAGCTTTTGTATAAATTCCACCACCAACGCGCGCAAATAAAGCGATACTTTCTGCACCAAGACTAAAACCGGTTAATATTTCAATTGTACGTTCCATCTCAAGACTGTTTGCAGCAGCATGAGGAGCAAAAATGAATTTCAAAATAATGAATAATGATCCGAGACCCAAAACTGCAAGTCCGGTAACACCAAGCCCCATAACGCTTCCACCGGTAAATGAAACTTTTAATGCTTGCGCTAAACTGCTTCTTGCAGCCTGGGTGGTACGAACGTTTGCTTTAGTAGCCACTCTCATTCCGATATAACCCGCAAGGGCACTGAAAAATCCTCCGCATATGAATGAAATAGCAATACTCCAATGACTGTTGGCACTGCTGCCTCCCATGATGCCTAATAAAATTGCAGCGATGATAACAAAATAGGTAAGTATTTTCCATTCCGACTTTAAAAAGGCCATAGCTCCATCGGCAATGTAAGTGCTGATCTCTTTCATTCTTTCGTTGCCCGCATCCTGTTTACTTACCCATACAAATTTTATAAACGTGTAAAGCAAACCAACAATTCCCATTGCCGGTACTACATAAATCAAATTATCCATATCAGTTTATTACTTAATTTTTAGGGCTGCAAAAATAGGGTAAAAAGGCAATATTAAAAATGTTTGATCCCTCTAAAATGAATCTTTGGAAAAGGAAATAATTTTTTAAAATTTTTCATTAAAAACAATCCAATTACTTTTGCGTGCTTTTTCAGATTTTTCATACTTGTTTTTAAAATCAATAAAAGATCAGAGAAGTTTGATAAACGAAGCAAACCCACGGCAATATTGGCTTTCATATTATGATCTTTTGCTGTTTGCTTCAAAAAAAATGCCCGGCTATCAACAATCTATCCACAATTTTTTTTGAAAATAATATTGAATTTTCCTTTTTCTTACTTTTAAAAAAACTAATGTTAACCATGCTGAGCTATTACCTGAAACGATTTTTAATTTCAGTTGTTTTTATTGTTTTTGGATGTTTTTTATTGGCGGCGCAAACCAGTTTAAAATTAAAATTTAAACGCTCCAATATTTATGCAGGAATTGAGGTTGGCTCTAAAGGTGTAAAAATGAGTTTGATCGAAATGGACAAAATTTCAAGAGAGAATTCCAATTATAATATTGTCGGGGATACATCTATTAATACAGATTTTATTTCGTTTACTCCTGCTACGTTCAGTGCAAGTCTGAAAGCATTATACGATTTATATAATACTGCTCATTCTTTTTACCAGGTTCCTTTAAACAGAATTTATACAGTCATCAGCAGCGGTGTAAAAGTTTCCGCCCAAAAAGATGACAAGACAAAATGGATCCAGGTTTTCATTGATTCTTTCAGGATAAAAATAAATGATCCGAGCAGAAGGGTAGATGTGATCGACCCGGAGCAGGAAGCAAGGCTTTCACATCTTGGAATTGTACCGGAATCAAAACGCTTCACTACCTTTTTAATTGACATCGGAAGCGGCAACACGAAAGGCGGATATTTTCCAACAGATAATACTGACCATATCAAGCTTTTTCAATTGACGTGGGGTACTCAAAGTACTGCCAATGCTGCGATTAATCGACTTGACAATGATAATTCCCTTAATAATTATAACCGTCAATTACAAAGAGTTTTGAATGGCGATGCTGATAAAGAAATAACTTACGCTGTAAATGTTAGCGGTGCTTATAACATGAGTGATAACATTGCATTTAGTGGCGGAGCTGCATGGGCCACAGCAACATTATTATATCCTGAGTTGATTGATGAACAAGTGGTTCCCGTAACTTATGATGAAGTAAAAAAATTGAATGAGAAATTATTTACTGATTACCCGGCTTTTTCTGACAAAGCATTGGTTAGCAAAATCACGAATAATAGTGTTGACAAAGATGCAATTGCAAAAGAGATTAGAACAGTGAATAAAGTTTTTAATCAAAGAGCCATGCTTGCTGCTTCAGGCTTATTATTAAAGATCATGCGGCAGTTTGACGGACTTTATGAGAAGAAACAATTTTATCTTGTAAAGAACGGACAGGTAGGTTGGATTTCAGCTTATGTTAACGAAAGCATTGACAAATAAACTTTTTAAATAAATATTTTTGCAAAATAATTCATTCTCAAATTTCTAATGAAAGACCGTAAATCTTTATACCTGGTTATTTTTGCATTATCAGTGGTTACCATCTCATTTATTTTGATTTCCATTTGGGGATATAACTTTTATTTTCAACCCAAAGTTCCTCAAACCGTTACACAGGAAGTTCAGCAAGGACCAAAAGTGTCAATTTCAAAAAAGACCTCAATGCGGGATTCACTTCAAACACTTCTAACTTCTACTGTTGAACAATTGGGAACCGATTCTTCTTTTTCTGATTCATCAACAGATAAAACTCTCGAATTAAAACTGATCGAGTTTAATAAATTAAAAAATGAAATTGCTGAAATTCTGAAAAATAAAACATCATCAAAAGATATGTCTGAGGCAAGTGAAAAAATCGGGGAATTGCAAAAAAGTGTTGATGAATTAAGAAGCAAGAATGATGAAGTAGCCAAAGAAAATATGAGGCTTAATAAAGTACTGAAGGAATTGATCATTGAAAATAAATCAAGCGAAAGAAAAACTAAAACGTCTGTAAACAATAAAGTAATCTATCCGGAACAATTGCCAGTGTTGGTTTCACATTTAAGTTTTAAAGGGGTTACTGAAAGCGACAACAATGAAAAAGAAACTAACATTGCCGCTCAAACCGTAAAACTCACAGGCTCTTTTTTGCTTAGTGCAAAGCCAACAAATAATTCCACATCCATTTATGTAGTTATTGTAAAACCAGATGGAAATACTTTATTAAACTCCTCATGGCAGTCAGGCACATTTGAAACCGGTTCAGGAAGGCAGACTTACTCTGCTTTGATTCATTTTGATAATGTGAAAGACAACAACAATCGCTTACAATTCACTATTGACGCCCGTAATTTTCAAAAAGGTAAATATGCAATGCAGATTTATCACCAGGGCATTATGATCGGAAGATT
The DNA here is from genome assembly GCA_035606215.1 of Hanamia sp. GTDB lineage: Bacteria > Bacteroidota > Bacteroidia > Chitinophagales > Chitinophagaceae > Ginsengibacter. Next base: position 16,440 of record DATNFV010000012.1, on the reverse strand, counting down.
AGTGAAAACTTTTTATTAATATTAATAGCAACAACGATCTTAAAATTTGCGACTACATAAAACTTTTACTCAGCAGCATCGTCCGAAAAAAAATCTTTTAATAGGAACAATTCCGGCAGTTATCAACGCAATGAAAAATGGCGAACAGCTTGAAAGAATTTATTTGCAAAACAATATTTCCTCCGATGAAGCAGATGAGTTAAAAAGTATTGCATTAGAATTTCAGGTTCCGGTAAATAAAGTGCCTTTCGAAAAGATCAGGAACTTTAACTTGGAAAATCCGAAAGGCTGTATCGCCGTAAAATCAAAAATAAAATATCAGAATCTTCAGGATGTGATTTCTTTTGTCGTAGAAAACGGGGAGATACCTTTGATACTGATGCTTGATGGGATTACTGATATTAGAAATATCGGTGCATTAGCCCGGACTGCTTACTGCTGCGGGGTGCATGCGATTGTGATTCCTGAAAAAGGAGTAGGAGCATTGGGCGAGGATGCTATCACCACTTCAGCCGGAGCATTAGAAAATATTGCTGTTTGCCGCGTAAAAACTCTGCAGAATGCAATTGATGAAATGCATTTGAATGGCATCAAAGTTTTTGCAAGTGAAATGACAGCAACTGAAAATGTTTTTGATATTAATTTCAAAGAGCCATCTGCAATTATCATGGGAAGTGAAGACAAAGGAATTCATCCTTCACTATATAAAATTTGTGATGCAAAATTTAAAATTCCAATGCAAAAAGATTTCGAATCATTGAATGTTTCTGTTGCTGCCGGAATGATCTTGTATGAAGCAATGAAGCAAAGAATGATTTAATTATTTAATTATTAAATTATTAAGTTGAATCCGACAATCAAATTGATAGAATGTCCTCGTGATGCAATGCAAGGATGGAAAGATTTTATTCCAACAGAAACAAAAATTGAATACATCAATCAATTACTAAAAGTTGGTTTTGATACCATTGATTTTGGGAGTTTTGTTTCTCCAAAAGCTATTCCTCAAATGGCAGATACGAATGAGGTAGTTGAAAAATTAAATATAGAAAATACAAAAACAAAACTGCTTGCTATCATTGCAAACGTACGTGGAGCAAGGGATGCAGCAGAATCTGAAAAAATTTCTTATCTGGGTTTTCCATTTTCAATTTCGCCCACTTTTCAGAGAAGAAATGCAAACAGTACCATAGAAGAATCATTGGAAAGAGTGAAAGAAATAAAAAGCATTTGTGATAGGAGTGGAAAAGAATTAGTGATTTATATTTCAATGGCATTTGGAAATCCATACGGCGACAATTATAATGAAACCATTGTTTTGGAATGGATTGAAAAAATAGTGGGAGAGGAGATTAAAATTATTTCTTTGGCTGATACGGTTGGCCTTGCACAACCTTCTCAAATCGGAAACCTTGTAAGAAAAGTAATTCAAACATTTCCGGGAATTGAAACAGGCGTTCATCTTCACTCAACCTATTTTAACTGGAAAGAAAAAATTGATGCTGCATTGGAAAATGGATGTCTTCGTTTTGACGGTGCTTTAAAAGGAATTGGCGGTTGTCCAATGGCTGAAGATGAACTCGTTGGAAATATTGATTCAGAATTAATGATTCCTTATTTTAAAGAATTGGGATTTTTGCAAAATATCAATGAAGAAGAGCTGTTAAAAGCCAGCGAAATAGCTTCTAAAATTTTTATCTGATGGAATTTTTTTTACCAATTCAAATACCATCATTTCCATTTACAATTTCTTACACTGATAAGATTTTATTCCTCGGATCTTGTTTTTCTGAAGAGATTGGGAATAAACTTTATGATCTGAAATTTGATATTTTACAAAATCCGAATGGCATTTTGTATGACCCTCAAAGCATTGCTGATGCTGTATTTGACTATGTTAATAATAAAAAGTATTCAGAACAGGAGCTTTTTGAATTAAACGGATTGTGGCATAGTTGGAAACATCATTCTCAATTTTCGGGTGTTAATAAAAATGATGTTCTGGAAAAAATTAATCAATCACAATCGCGGGCACACATTTTTTTGAAAGAAGCAAAAATTCTCATCATCACTTTGGGGGCTGCATATAATTATATTCTGAAAGATAAAAGGCAAAACGTAGCCAATTGCCATAAAGCACCTTCCTCTTTTTTTGAAAAAAATCTTTTGTCAACTAAAGAAATTATCCGGCATCTGATAGCTACCTGCGATACATTGCATCAATTTAATGGTCAATTGAAAATTATTTTTACGATCAGTCCTGTGAAGCATGTGAAAGATGGCATTGTTGAAAACAACCGGAGCAAAGCAAGATTAATTGAAGCAGTTCATTCAATTGTTGAAGAAAAAGAAAGTGCTTTTTATTTTCCTTCTTACGAATTAGTAACTGACGTTTTACGTGATTATCGTTTTTATAAAGATGATTTGGTTCATCCTAATGAAACTGCTACCAGTTATGTGTTTCATGAGTTTTGCAATTCATTGTTAACAAACCAGTCAAAAAAGATAATGGAAGAAATTACAAAAATTTTATCAGCCGTAAATCATAAACCTTTTTTTAAAGAAAGCGAAGCATATCAAAGATTTATTGATCTGCAATTACAAAATATCGAGAACCTCGAAAGCAAATATCCTTTCATCGATCTTTCAAATGAGAAGAAATATTTTATTGGAAACAAAAAATAAATTGGATTTTTTTCTCCGTTCCCAAAATCGTTATTTGGTACAATGTTTGAAAGTTGCAGCATGAACTAAAGAATTAAAGAATGAAACGTTTGAAAAATATAGTCTTTGCTGTTCCTGTTTTTGCCTTTTTGATTATAGGTTGTAATGCAACACGAACACAAAAAGGTGCTGTTATTGGCGGAGCAGCGGGCGCTGTAGGAGGAAATATTATCGGAAGAGCAGCAGGGAACAGTACGCTCGGAACTATTATTGGTGCTGCTGTTGGAGGAACTGCAGGAGCAATTATTGGTCACGATATGGATAAACAGGCTGCACAAATAAAGAATGATATTCCGGGGGCAAAAGTTGAAAGAGTAGATGAAGGAATTAAAGTTGAATTCAATGAAAAAATTCTATTTGCTTTCTCGAAATGGGACTTAGGTGATTCTGCAAAACAAAATCTGAATAAATTAGTAACTGCATTAAATAATTATCCAAATACCAATATTGAAATACAAGGACATACTGATAGCCGCGGAACAGATGAATACAATATGCAGCTTTCTTTAAAACGGGCGAATGCAGTAAGAGATTATTTAGTGGCGCAAGGAATCTCACCTTCACGACTCACTACAAGAGGATTTGGAGAATCTGCTCCGGCTTATTCAAATGATACACCGGAAGGAATGGCACAAAACAGGAGAGTAGAATTTTTAATTACAGCGAATGATAAAATGAAAGCCGACGCTGAAAAGAAGGCTAATAATCAATAGTATTTTTTTGAGGAAGAAATAAGAATTGAAATATTTCTTCGTTTATTGGTGACTGTTACATTCAAAACGAACTGGTTTCCTCATCAAATTTTATCCCGTTCAATTCAAGTTCTTTTAAAACAGGTTCGTAAATTTCAGGAATAACAGAAATGTGCAAACCGCTTAATTGAATTTTATTTTCTAAAATTAATTTTGCAGCAATTGCCAATGGAAGACCAACCGTTTTTGCCATTGCAGTATGAACCTGATCTTCGCCTTTTACGATCAAACAACTTTTTGTTTTTTTATTTTTTCCGTTAATTGAAAAATCAACTTCATGAAGCATAATGATCATATCCTTGTCATGCGGTTTCATCACTAATTTTTTTTCTAAAACATTTTGAAGCAATAAAGCCGAATTGGAAATTTCAAAGGGAATTAGTTCATCTTCAAACAGTCCGAGATAATCTATTTGTTTTGAAAATTCAGAATCTAAAAAATCATATTTATCAAAATCGCTTTCATTCTTTGAAAAAAATTTCTCTTTCTTTAGATTAAACCAGTCTTTAAAAGTTTTGCAGTCTTTAATTTCTTCATGATCATTTTTATTTGTCATATCCAGTTGGATAATTTTATTCCAGCCACGGCAAAAAGAAGGATAGCGTAAAGTAGTTCTGACAAAAGTTTTTACATCATGAAGCTGATATGTTTCAATGTATGAAAGTGAATCACGGTTGGCATACCATGCTAAAGGAAAAAACCCGGGAATATTGATCTCATTATTTTTATCATTAAAAATTTGAGAGTAAGGAATTTCAATTTTCTTTCCATCGTCAAGGTAAACAGCGCCTGCACTTCCCGCCATTACTACATTTGCCGGATTCCAGGTAATTTTATAATGCCAGGGATTATCATCACTTTCAGGAGAAACCAAACCGCCACAATGAGATTTAAAAGAAATGATTTTCCCTCCTTTACTTTTTATTTCATTGATCATTTTCATCGCACTCATATGATCAATTCCCGGATCCAAACCCATTTCTGCTAAAAAAAGAATTCCCTTTTTTTCAACCTCGCCTTTCAAGGATTTTATTTTTTCATCAAGGTAGGAAGCGGTTAAAAGATTTTTTGAAAAGGTTACACAATCTTTTGCAATTAAAAAATGTAAAGCAGGAGGGAGCATTGAAATGACAAGGTCTGCTTTTGAAATAAATTCATGCCTTTTCTCTTCATGAGTAACATCAAAAGAAATGGCTTCAGCAGAGGTAAAATTCTTTGTTTTTGATTCAACCAAAGAAAGATTTGAATCATTAACAATTAATTTCCATTCATTTTTATCGCAACATTTTCCTAAGTAATCAATCAGGTATGTTGCCGATTTGCCGGCGCCAAATAATAATATTGTCATAAAGCGAAAATAGGAATAAGTGTTTAGTTGATGTAATTGTAATAAGGCTTCAACCAATTAACCAAATAACCAATTAACCAATCGACCTAATAAACCAATTAAGTCATTTCGCAAAAAAACTATACACATTTTATAGTCAAAATGGTGAAAAATATATCGTTATAAATTCACTTTTTTTAAGGAAAAAACCTCTTTAAAAAGTATATTTGCAAATACTAAAAAATTATGGAAACAATAGGAGACGAATTGCCCGAAAGCGGCGCACCAAGAGGAAGAATTATTCCTGTAAACATTGAAGAACAAATGAAATCCGCTTACATTGATTATTCAATGAGCGTAATTGTCGGCAGGGCTCTACCAGATGCCCGTGACGGCCTCAAACCAGTTCATCGCCGCATTTTATACGGCATGTATGAGATGGGAAATACGTACAATAAGCCTTATAAAAAATCTGCCCGTATCGTCGGAGATGTGATGGGTAAATACCATCCCCACGGCGACTCATCTATTTATGGGACTTTGGTTCGCATGGCCCAGGATTGGAGTATGCGTTATACTTTAGTTGATGGCCAGGGAAATTTTGGAAGCCAGGATGGAGATTTTCCGGCAGCGATGCGTTATACAGAAGTAAGATTGGAACGTATTGCAGAAACAATGCTGGACGATATCGAAAAAGAAACGATCGACTGGCAATTGAATTATGATGATAGTACGAACGAGCCAAGTGTTTTACCTACCCGCATTCCGCAATTGCTTTTAAACGGCGCCAGTGGAATTGCTGTTGGAATGGCGACGAACATGCTTCCTCATAATCTGTCAGAAGTAGTAGATGCATGTATTGCCTATATAGATAATAAGGAGATTTCCATTGATGAAATGATCAAGATTGTGAAAGCGCCTGATTTTCCAACCGGAGGAATTATTTATGGTTATGACGGGGTAAAACAAGCAATGCATACAGGTCGTGGAAGAGTGGTATTGCGCGGAAAAGTGATGGTTGAAACCTCAAAGACCGGAAAAGAAAAAATAGTTATTACTGAAGTTCCTTACCAGGTAAACCGTGATGCACTGACTGAAAAAATCGGCCAGTTAATCAATGATAAAGTGATTGAAGGAGTTTCTGATGTTAATAATGAGAGTAATAATAAAGAAGGTACCAGGATTGTAGTTGACCTGAAGAAAGACGCAATCTCCCAGGTAGTTATCAATCATTTATATAAACATACAGAACTTCAAACTTCTTTTGGAATCAACAATGTGGCCTTGGTAAAAGGAAGACCACAAATTCTTAATATAAAAGATCTTATCCGCGAGTTTATTGATTTCAGACATGAAGTAATTGTAAGAAGAACAAAATTTGAATTAAAGAAAGCAGAGGAAAGAGCGCATATTTTAGAAGGATTTTTAATTGCTTTGGATCATTTAGATGAAGTAATTCGATTAATTCGCGCTTCAGCTACTCCTGATGTTGCAAAAGAAGGATTGATAACAAACTTTTCCATGAGTGAAATTCAGGCAAAAGCAGTGTTAGAATTAAGATTGCAGCGTCTTACAGGAATGGAAAGAGATAAGATCAGGGAAGAACATGCAGAAGTAATGAAACTAATCGCTCATTTAAAAGATATTCTTGGCGACGAAAGTAAAAGATTCCAGATCATTAAAGACGAATTAAACGAGATCAAAGAAAAATATGGTGACGAACGTAAGACCGAAATTACTTATCTCGCCGATGAGATTAGCATGGAAGATCTCATTGAGGAAGAGGACGTTGTAGTAACTATTTCACATTTTGGTTACATTAAAAGAACCTCCGCCTCTGAATATCGTCAGCAGCGTCGCGGAGGTCGCGGAGCCCGCGGAAGCAGAACGAGAGAGGAAGATTATATTGATCAGTTGTTTGTTGCCTCCACCCATCACACCTTATTATTTTTTACAGAAAAAGGAAGATGTTTTTGGTTGAAAGTTTATGAAATCACCGAAGGTGATAAACAAAGTAAAGGCCGTGCAATTCAGAATTTAATACAAATTCCGCCGGATGATACTATCAGAACTATTATTACTATAAAAAATCTTCAGGATGAAGAGTATATAAATAACCATTATATCGTACTTTGTACCCGAAAAGGAATTATCAAGAAAACGAAAGTTGCTGATTTTTCAAGACCACGACAAACAGGAATTAACGCTATCACTATTAATGACGGTGATCAGTTACTGGATGCTTGTCTGACTGATGGAAATCAGCAAATTATGATGGCAGTGAAAAGCGGTCGTGCAATAAGATTTCCTGAAGAAAAAGTAAGGCCAACCGGGAGAGGAGCGATAGGGGTTTCAGGAATTTATGTTGATTCAAATACTGACGAGGTAGTTGGTATGATTTGTGTAAATGTTAATGATCCGGAAGTCAGCATTTTAGTTGTAAGCGCTAAAGGCTACGGAAAAAGAACTGCTGTAGAAGAATATAGAATTACCAACAGAGGAGGAAAGGGCGTTAAAACAATCAACGTTACAGAAAAGACCGGTCCGCTTATCGGGCTGCTAAATGTTAATGAAAAGCAAGATTTAATGATTACTTGCAAATCAGGTGTAACCATTCGCACAGCAATAGCATCTATCAGAGAAGCGGGAAGAGCGACACAAGGTGTAAAACTAATCAGGCTGGATGAAGGAGATGAGATAGCAGCAATTACAGCCCTCAATGAAATTGAAGAAGACACTTCTGAAAGTGAATCAATTTTAGATCAAATTATTGAAAATGGGGAAGAAAATGTAACAGGTGAAATCAATATTAATGAAGAACAAGAGGAGACAAACGAATCTGAAGGAGACAATAATAGCATGAATGAAGAAGATGTAAATGATGATGAAATTTAAATAAACTCTGTTATTACACCATAAACAAAACAATAAAAATATGAAAAGGATAGTTCTACCAGTTCTATTTACATTTCTTGTTGCCGCTACTTTTGGCCAGGATTTGAAGAAGGCTACGTCATACGTTAATGATAAAAAGTATGATAAAGCAAAAACAGAAATTGATGGTATTCTCGCAAAAGATCCGAAAAACCCGGAAGCACTTTATTTAAAAAGTAAAGTTTATTCTTTGATGGCTGATAGTTCCGCTTATAAAAGTCTTTTTAGTGGCGATGCATATGCAGAAGCGTTTGATGCTTTTAAACAAGCTATGGCAGATTCAAATAATCCTAAAGTAACCTTGATGGTTGTAAAAGATAATTATTCACCGATTTTTAATATCTATTCAGGTTATTATTCTGAAGCCGCGAATGCTTTTAATGATGCTGCAACTTCTAACAACAAACCGGACACCGCTGGTTTTGCTAAAGCTATGAACCTTTTCATCAAAGCAAATAATGTTGGACAATATATTGCTGAACACAAATGGGCCAATATTGGAAAAGTAGACACCACCTTGGTTTTGAATATTGGAAAAGCAGCATTAAATGCAAAAAATGATGCAGTAGCGAAACAGTATTTTAAGGAAATTGCAGATGCACATATCAAAGGCTTGCACAATGCCACCGATGCTGCTGATCCAAGTTTTGAACTTCCTTATCAATGGCTGGTGCTTGATTACAAACAAGCAGGGGATTCTGCCAACATGGTAAAATATGCAACCATTGGAAAAGAGCTTTTTCCAAATGACGATTATTTTGATTTTGTAGTGATGGATTACCTTAGAGATAAAAAGGATAATAATGCTCTGTTTAAGAAATATGACGAATTAACCAGCAAACATCCCGACAGCCTTGAATATCATTTGAACTATGCTACTGAAATCTTCAGTTATTTATACAATAGCGACGAAGGAACTGTTATCAGTAATAAAGATCAGTTAGAATCAACTTTAAAAGCGCAATTGGACAAAGCATTGAGCCTGGCGCCGGATAATGCAAGTGTAAACTTATTATATGCACAGTTTTATTATAACAGGGGAATCGTAGCTATGGAAGATGCAGCAAAGATCAAAGGAGCTAAACTTACTCCTGATCAGCAGAAGAAAAAAACTGATCTTACATCTCAGGGAAAAGACTTTCTAAAACAAGCTGCTCCTTACGCTGAAAAAGCAATGACTACGTTGGAACAGGGTTATAAGAAATCAGAAAAATCAAGGTATAAAACTGCAGTGAACTTACTGGAAAATATTTACCAAAGTCTTGGTGATAAAGATAAGTTGAAACTTTACCAGGATAAATACGATCAGGCAGATGCAAAATTTGTAGGTTAATTTTCCAAACAAAATAATTAGTTTAAAGAACCCGGAGAAATTCGGGTTTTTTATTTGTCACAAAGCGGCGGAGCTATCAACTTATTGATTGGTTCTTTTTTTAAAAATTAGGAAGGGGATAAAAATTGATCATGCATTTGAGTATAAATTTAGAATAATCTACTTAACATAATATAAATTATAGGACAGCTTTCTTTCTTATGTTAAACAGAAAAGTTTAACAGAACGAAAGTTATCTCCCCTCCGGTTTCTAAGATAAATTATAGGAAACAAAGTGAATGTTAAATTCGAATTGAGATAATTTAAATCTTTTCTATGATCTTCAAAAAAAATTTCAAAAAAATTTGCGTAGTTACATAACTACATATAAATTTGCAGTCAAATAGCTACATAATGAATTTAAGACGTGACGTTTTTCAAGCCATTGCAGATCCGACAAGAAGAGCCATACTTTTGTTGGTTGCTTCACAATCTATGTCTGCCGGCGCAATAGCTTCAAATTTTAATACAGCCAGACCTACAGTTTCAAAACATTTACAAATTCTTACAGAGTGCCGGTTGCTTGAACAAGAGCAAAATGGCAGAGAAATTTATTATCACTTAAATCCTCAAAAGTTTAAAGAAATAGCAGAATTTATTGAACCATTTCGACAATTTTGGGATGACCGGTTTAATAAACTGGAAACGATCATGAAAAAATATCCGCAATAGCTTTCTAAAATTAAAAATTAAACCAAAATGGAACAAAAAACAAAAGTCAATGCCGAAAGTGGCAAACAGGAATTAGAGATAACAAGAGAATTTAATTTGCCATTGGATCTGCTTTTCAAAGCCTATATAATGCCTGAAATTATTGAGCAATGGATGGGCACAAAAGTTCTGAAATTCGAAAATAAAAAGCATGGCAGTTATCAATTTGAGACAGTGGATGCCAAAGGAAACAAAGTTTTTGGTGCAAATGGAGTAATCCATGAAATCGTTCCAAATAAAAAAATCATAAGAACATTTGAAATAGATAGTACCCCTTTTGGCGTTCAGCTTGAAATTTATGAATTTGAACAACTTGCTGATAACATTAGCAACCTTAAAATGCATGTTATTTATGAATCAGTTGAACAAAGAGACCAGGTACTCAAACTCCCTTTTGCCCAGGGAATTAACATGGCTCATAACAGATTGGAAGAAGTAGCAAATAAAATAAAATAATCATGTCAAAGAGAAATAAAATAATCTATTGGATCGCTACGATCTGGCTTGCATTAGGAATGCTGTCAACAGGTGTGGTACAGTTATTTAAAGCAAAGGATGGACAAGGTGGTCTTGATATGGTTACACATTTGGGTTACCCCGCTTATTTATTGACATTACTTGGAATCTGGAAAGTTTTTGGTGCGATAGCAGTTCTTATTCCCAAAATTCCTTTATTAAAAGAATGGGCTTACGCAGGCTTTTTCTTTGTCATGTCCGGAGCAATATTTTCCCATATCGCTTCAGGCGATCCTATCAATACCATATTTCCTGCGTTGTTACTTCTTATTCTTACTTTTATTTCATGGTATTTCAGGCCGCCTGATAGAAAAATTATTTTAGTGAATCCAAAAATCGATAGATGAAAAAAGAATTGTCGGCAAAACAATGCGTAGAACTTTTGAGCGTGTTGAAACTACGTTTTGAAAAACACATGCACCGGCATTCAGAAATTGAATGGAATAAAGTACAGGCAAAACTCGAATCCAATCCATCTAAGCTTTGGTCGCTTAACGAAATGGAAATAACCGGCGGTGAACCAGATGTTGTCCTCTATGATAAAAAAACTGATGAATACTTTTTTTATGATTGTTCAGCAGAAAGTCCTCAAGGCCGCAGAAGTCTTTGCTATGATCTCGATGCACTAAATTCAAGAAAAGAATTCAAACCAAAAGATAGCGCTGTTGAGATGGCTAAATCAATGGGAATTGAACTTTTGACTGAAGTACAATACAGGCAGTTGCAACAACTCGGAAATTTTGATTTGAAAACTTCGAGTTGGGTTAAAACCCCCGCTGATATTAGAAAACTTGGAGGAGCGCTTTTCTGTGACCGGCGCTATAACACCGTTTTTTTGTGCCACAATGGTGCTGAATCTTATTATGCTGCAAGAGGGTTTCGCGGCTCTCTGCATGTTTAATTTTTTTTACGAAAACTTTTGATAAATGAATACAATGAACCCAAAGGCTGATTTCTTTTTTGATAAAAAGAGCAAATGGCAAAAAGAATATGAGCATTTGAGAATGATAGCTCTTGAGTGTGGATTAACTGAAGAATTAAAATGGGGTTGTCCTTGTTACACCTTTGAGAAAAAAAATATTGTTTTGATACATGGCTTTAAAGACTATTGTGCTTTTCTTTTTTTCAAAGGCGCTTTGCTAAATGACAGCAATAATATTTTGATTCAGCAAACTGAAAACGTGCAATCAGCGCGGCAGATCCGTTTTAGGAATGTTCGCGAAATACTGGAAATGGAGCCAGTGTTGAAAGCTTATATTTTTGAAGCGATTGAAGTCGAAAAAGAAGGGTTAAAAGTAGCATTAAAAACGACAAATGATTTTAAGGTTCCTGAAGAATTTCAAAAAATATTAGATAAAACACCTTCATTGAAAAAAGCTTTTAAGGCATTAACTCCGGGAAGGCAAAGAGCCTATCTTTTTTATTTTTCTCAACCTAAACAATCAAAAACGCGTGAATCGAGGATTGAAAAATATACCGAACAAATTCTGCAGGGAAAGGGATTAAACGATTAATTTAATTCATTAGAATTTTTCTCAAATGAATTGATAAACATAATTATTTCTTTATCAAAAGCCTCCCCTTCATGAAATAAAAATTCGTGTTGCATCGGCAAAACATAAATGGGAAGATCATTCAGGTCATTTTGAAATTGCAAAAGTTTGACAGCATCTTTTTCTGTAGTTAAAATAACCTTTTCAGAATTTTTTATTTCTGAAAAATGCTCAATGATTTCTTTAATATCATTAGCATGAAAATCATGATGATCTTTATATTGTTGAATTTGAAATGACAAAATTGATTCACGCAAAACTTCTGTGATCTTTTTTGGATTCGCAATTCCACAAACCAGATACACATCCATACTTCTTTCCAAAACAATTTCTTTTTTTGAAAATAAATGATAAGGATTGCTGTAACTTATTTTCGTGAAATAAACTTTTTGTCCAGGCAACGGTTCTATGTCATCAATAATTTTTTTTCTTTCATTTTCATCCAGGCCATTTTTACATTTTGTAACAACAATAATTTGGGCTCTTTTACTACTGCTTTTTCTGTCGCGTAAAGTTCCAAAAGGCAATAAAAAATCTTCTGTATAAAGATGGTTGTAATCGGTAAGCAAAATATTCAATCCTGCATTCACCTGTCGATGTTGAAATGCATCGTCAAGAATTATTATTTCAGTTTCTGGTTTATCATTGAGCACTTGCGGAATTCCCGTAATTCTTTCTTCTGCTACCGCAACAGTAATGTTTGGAAACTTCAGGTGGATTTGCATTGGCTCATCTCCAATCTCAGATGCTTTTGTTTTTTCATTGGCAATGAAAAAACCCTTTGTTTTTCTTTTATAGCCACGGCTTAAAGTCGCAACAATATATTTTTTTCCCAGCATTTTTACCAGATATTCTACCATTGGGGTTTTACCTGTTCCGCCGGCAGCAAGGTTTCCAACACATATCAATGGGAAATCAAATATAGCAGAGCGCAAAATTTTTTTATCAAAAAGTTGATTTCTGATTTCTATAATAGAACCATAAATAACAGAGAATGGGAATAAAATGTATCTGAGACTTTTAAGCATGGGCTAAGATTGTATTTTTTGCAGAAATATCTACAAATAAAAATCAAATATTTTGTCTGGAGTAACACAGAAATTTAAAGGTATATCAAAGCCCGAAATATCTGTTATTTCATCAACGGGCTCAAAAAAACTGAGACCGATTTTTATGATATTTGGTCTGCAAAATGGAAGAAATCTGTCGTAATATCCTTTACCAAAACCAACTCTGTAGCCACGCTTGTCGAATGCCAGTAACGGAAGTAAAACAACATCAATCTCCTCTTCAGAAACTACCGTTCCCTCTTTTGGCTCATCAATTCCATAAGCATTTTGTATCATTTCCACCCCATCATGAAAATGGTAATGAACCATATTGCCGGAATGAATATCTATTTTTGGTATTACAATTTTCAGCATTGGATTTTTAAATTGTAAATACCTTATAATCTTTGCCGTGTCTGGCTCTCCCAGTTTTAGCGAAGCCATGTAAGTATGAATACAATTAATAAATGGCAGTTTTAATTTTTGAAAATTAATGAGTAGCATGTCATTGAATTTCTCAATGTCATGTAAAGAAAGTTGCTTTCTTTTTTCTTTAAAAATATTTCTTAGCTCCTGCTTTGTCATAAAAAGGATTTCAATAAAGGCTGAATTCTCAAAGCTTCTGCTTTGATGGTTTCTTTTGAGATCAAAGGCAAATGTCCTACACTTGCTACCACAGGAAAACCACTCCACTCAGCTATTTCATTTTCATAATTTTTATAATCTTCTGTAAAGATCCATCCTGCGACATTTATTTTTTCTTTTTTTAAAACTGCCGCGGTGAGCAAAGAATGATTGATACTTCCCAATTCATTTTTACTAACGATAATTACTTTTGCTTTTAATTTTTTGATCAAATTTAAAATCAATTCTTTTTGGTTCAGGGGAACCATCAATCCTCCGGCTCCTTCAATAATCAACTGTTTTTTTGTTTTAGGTAAATGATCAACTATCTCTTTTACTTTAATTACTTTCCCTTCCGCCGGCGCAGCCAAATGTGGCGAAGCGGGCATTTTTAAACGATACAATTCCGGATAAACTTTCGTCTTCTTATTTGAGATCATACTTTGGACAAACAATGAATCTGTGCCGTCTGAAAAGCCAGCCTGCACAGGTTTCCAATAATCCGCCTGCATTGCTTCTGTAACAATTGCAGCTACTAGAGTTTTACCAACATTTGTACCAGTTCCTGTTATAAAAATCGGAGTCATATTAAATTAAATAGTGAATAGTGAAATCATTTTTTATTTATAAAAATTGAAAAAACGGTAGTGCCATAATTTCTCATTGTTTTAAACATTAATTCATTTTCATAATTATTTGCAGGTGTATGTTCCAGGATAAACCAACCTCCTTCTGCCAATAATTCTCTTTCACGAACAATGTGTGGAAGATCATCAATATTTTTGAGAGCATAGGGCGGCCCCGCAAATATCAGATCAAATTTATGAGAGCAATTGTCAAGAAATTTAAACACATCACTTTTGATAACATGACAGTTTTCAATTTGAAATTCGGCTATTTTATTTTTAATAAATTCATACATCTTCGGATCTTTTTCAACGATCGTAAGTTCTGCTGCGCCACGCGAAGCCAACTCATAAGTAATGCTTCCAGTACCACCAAAAATGTCAAGTGTTTTTATTCCCGGAATTGAAATATTGTTTTCAATGATATTAAACAATCCTTCTTTAGCAACATCAGTAGTGGGCCGTGTATAGGGCATTTTGGAAGGAGGATTGATTTTTCTTCCACCATATTTTCCTGTAATTATTCGCATGAATCAATTGCAAAGATATAACTGAAATAGTGAGCAGGAAATTTTGCGATGTCTTCAGAATAATTCATTTCAGAGGATAATGAAGTGAATTCAATATCAGTGAAATATTTATAAATCTCTTTGTAAAGTGCAGAAGTTTCTTCAAGCAGTCCGCTAATTTCTAAATGAATATTTTCTAAATGAAACTGCTTGCAGATATTTAATAAAGTATAGGAAACATCCTGTGGCTTTTGATAATGATAACTATTGATGAGTTGCTGTTTTCCGTCTTTTATGAGACGAACCACTATTTTTTGTGAATAAAAAATTACAGCTAATTCGTCATTTCTGCTAAAAGGTTCTTTCAATAAAAGCGAGTATTGATGAGTGTTTGAGGCTTCCGGAAACTGGGTCTGCAAAACTTCATATGTGGCTGAAGGAATTCTATAACAATTATACAATGACTGATCAGGAATTACATCAGTCAAAATTGTTTCATTGGAATGCAAATCTCCAAACATCATATTCATCACAGTTTGATTCCTGTCACTATCATATAAAGAAAACGGAATCAGTACGCTTTCAGGAAATGAATAAACGATACAAGTCTTCCTGAATTTTTTTGAGAAAATTTCTTTTTGATGAAAAATAATTTGTAGTTCAATAGGAAACCCAACCGAAGGTTTGCTTTTATCATAATGAAAAATACCAAGCCCAAGGAAAGAGTTTAATTCTTCATCTTTAATCCCATAAGAAAAGCCGTGGTTATTCACTTCACAAAAGAGTGAACATTTTTCCGGATTAAACGAAGAAGGCAATATTTCAAATACAGTTCTCATTCAATTTTATAAGCCGCTTTTTTTCGCGGGCTGTAAATATATAATTTATGTGCCTCATTATGATTTGAAAATAAGTGAAATTATTTTTCATGAGAAAATATTTTAACAGGAAAGCATCATAGAAATCAGGCAATAAATTACTAGCTTCGCACGCAAAATTAAAAAAATAATGACCAACAGAACTTTTACAATGATTAAGCCTGATGCGACTTCCAAAGGAAACACAGGTGCGATTTTAAAAATGATCAATGAGGCTGGCTTTCGTATCGTCGCAATGAAAATGATCCATCTTTCTGCAGCAAAAGCAGGTGAGTTTTATGCTGTTCACAAAGAGCGTCCTTTCTATGGAGAACTGGTAGAATTTATGAGTCGTGGCCCGATCACTGCTGCAATCCTTGAAAAAGAAAATGCTGTAGAAGACTTTAGAAAATTAATAGGAGCAACGAATCCTGCCCAGGCAGAAGAAGGAACTATCAGAAAATTATATGCGGCTTCAATTGGTGAAAATGCAGTACATGGAAGCGACAGTGACGAAAACGCACAAATAGAAGGAGATTTTTTCTTTAGTAAACTTGAACAGTTTTAAAAGAAAACATTTTATTATTTTAAAGGAGGCCGTCTCAAAATAAAAACTGAGACGGCTTTTTTAATTTTACTAATCCTTTAGAAAGTTAGTTTTTTAAAAAATTAGATTTTAACTGCTCCGCATTTTTTCGGGAATCAAAGAAAATGTTTAATTAAAGTAGAAAAAATGCCCTTTTCAGGCCGTTTTCTTTCTAAGATTGTGAGCCAGAGCAAGTAATCCTGCCTCTATTTCCACTTTTGATTTGCCCCGAAGCAGGAAGCGTTTAAAGTGATGGTTATTCTTGATATTGCCAAAGACAGGTTCTACATCGCAAGGCCG
>DATNFV010000011.1:0-27431 GCA_035606215.1 Hanamia sp. | reverse complement strand
TAACTAACGTTTTTAAATTCTCTTGTTGAAATACTCATATTTTTATTTTTTCTTCTTCTAAAAATTGAAAGTGTGAACACACAGTTTTACTTATTGAACACTGAGTTTCACTGCGTGTTATTGATTCACTATTCACTATTCACTATTCACCATTCACCACTCACACCCCTCACTTAATCGAATTCCCATACCCCACCAATATCACAGATGCGATAATGGTAATTATTCCTATGATAATTGTGGTCCGTGTTTTTTTACTAACGCCTTTCCATTCCTTCAATCCAAAGCCCCATAAATTGGCCACCAAAATGATAAATGACATGTGTAATATCCAGGAACTTGCGCCATTGCCCAATTTGCTTTCTCCCATTCCATAAAAGAAAAACTGGAGGAACCAAAGCGTTCCAGCTAATGCACAAAAAAGATAGTTGCGTACCAGGGGCGTTTTTTTATTAACATAATCACCAAAGCTTCTGTTACGGATATTTAAAAACAAACACCAGATAAGGTTTGTAGTAAGTCCACCCCATAATAACACAATGTAAATCACATTATTGCGGTATAAAAAATTTCCTGTTTCTGATGGATGACCCGCTTTCCAGGCAGCGTTTGCAACATCTGCCATTGGTGAACCGGCTTCGATTCCATAATTAAAACAAGCGCTGAGAATTCCGGAAACAATACATACAATTAAACCTTTTACCAGGTTGAATTCTTTTACGCTTTCCTTCTTTTTTTCTTCGGATAATTCCCGCTCTTTTAAAACGCCGGCTTTGCCACAAATAAAAATTCCCAACAGGCAAAATAACACCCCAATCAATACAATTTGTCCCCACGAATTATTCAGCAAATCATTGAAAGTGGTTTTACCATTTTCAGGATGAAAATTGTAATAAATAGCAGGAGCCAAAGCGCCAAAAGCAGATGTAAAACCAAGCAAAACAGAATTGCCCAAAGACATACCAAGGTAACGCATTCCAAGTCCATACATCAATCCCCCAATACCCCAAAGTACGCCCCAGAAGAAAGTCCAGCCAAAAGTAGAAGCAGATGTTTGTGAAATGATTTCTCCAAAATGCGGAATCGTAAGCCATGCGGCAATTGGCGGAACTATAAGCCAAGAAAACAAACCACCAATAATCCAGAAGCTCTCCCAGTTCCAACCTTTCACTTTATTGTATGGCACATAAAAACTTCCGGAGGCAGCGCCACCCAGGAAATGGTAAAAGATTCCGTAAATGATTTGCATAAGCGGTTTGATTTTCTAATTTATCATAAGAAGTCCTTTCAAAGCATTATAATTTTTGTAAAGCTATATATTTGTTTAGATTGTTTTTTCCCAAAATATATAGGATGTAACCAATGATAATTTTATTCTTGTTGCGCTAAAGATTCCAGATTGGCAATTTAATAATTCAAAGCAGAATAAACAGAAAATTGCAGGTGGGATTTTGTTCTTGTTTTAAATAGTAAAGACAAAAGTATTATTGGGTGATAACTTTTTTTTATTTTAATTTTCATTCTGTTTGTCAACGATTGCATAAGCATTTTTTCTAAGAGTATTCCTCCTTTTACGGTTTCCTTAAATAAAATTTTGTATAAAAAAATCTCTAAATAGTGAGTTCAATATTTTAAAATATTAAATGTTTGCACTACATTGATGAAATGAACAGAAATGATAAATTGGTTCAAAATCCTCTATATTAGTTTTGATTAAGAATTAATACGGTTTGGATGTTTCCGCCTTTTACAACTTTAATTTTTACTATGATTAAAAAATTAATAATATTTATTGGGCTGCTGCTTGGGTATTTAATTACCTATGCTCAAAATAATCAAACCATACAGTTTGATAATAACTGGGCTTTCCTTTTAGGAGCAGCTCAAGGGGCAGAACAAGCCGGATTTAATGATTCGGACTGGAGAAAAACTGATCTGCCACATGATTGGAGTATCGAAGATTTAAAAGGAACCGATTCTCCGTTTAATGAGTATGCGATTAGCCAGGTAAGCGGAGGATTCACAACAGGTGGTACTGCATGGTATCGTAAACGATTTGGGGTTCCCGGAAAAGATAAAGGAAAAAAAATATTTATTCAATTTGATGGCGTTTATATGAATGCAGATGTATGGATCAATGGACATCATCTTGGCAATCATCCTTACGGCTATACAAGTTTTCTATTTGATATTACCAATTATTTAAAATATGACTCTTCCAATGTGATTGCTGTCGAAGTAAAGAATGAAGGTCAGAATAGTCGCTGGTATTCAGGCTCAGGTATTTATCGTCATGTATGGCTTAAGCTGATGGATCCGGTACATGTTTCGCAATGGGGTATCTTTATTACAACGCCTGAAGTTAACACCAATGAAGCAACGGTAAATTGTAAAATAAATATTGTAAATGAAACATTGGATGAGCAACAAGTTCATGTCATTACTAAATTGATCAATACTTCAGGGAATGAAGTAGCAATCGCCGAAACAAAAAACTCGATAGCCGCCGGTAAGTCTTTTGAATTTAATCAAAATGCTTCTATCAAAAATCCAAAATTGTGGTCTTTCGAATCTCCGGTCTTGTATCGCTCAGTAACTTTTGTTTATAGCAATGATAAATTGGTAAGTTCCGATACAAATAGTTTTGGTATCAGAACAATTTCGTTCGATGTAAATAGCGGTTTTCAATTAAATGGCAAAACCCTTAAGCTGAAAGGCGGATGTTTTCATAATGATAATGGTCCGCTTGGATCAAAGGAATACGACCGTACAGAAGAAAGAAAAGTTGAACTGCTAAAAGCAAATGGCTTCAATGCAATCAGATGTAGTCATAATCCCCCAGGTACGGCATTTTTAGAAGCTTGCGACCGCTTAGGCATGCTGGTGATGGATGAGGCATTCGATTGCTGGAACTATGGTAAAAATCCCTATGATTATCATTTATATTTTAAAGATTGGTGGAAAAAAGATGTCGAAAGTATGATCCTGAGAGACAGGAATCATCCTTCAATAATCATGTGGAGCATTGGAAATGAAATTCCTGAACGCGCCACTTCCGAAGGAGTAGCGACTGCTAAATTATTGGCAGATTATATAAAAAGCATAGACACCACAAGAGCAATAACTTCTGCCGTTAATGACTTGAAAGAAGACAAAGATCCTTATTTTGCTCAATTGGATATAGCCGGATACAATTATGCAGCCAGCGGAGATCCTTCAAAAGATGTATATGCAATTGACCATAAAAGAGTGTCTGGAAGAATTATGGTTGGTACAGAATCGTTTCCGCTTGAAGCTTTTGATAGCTGGATGAAAGTTATCGATCATCCTTACGTAATTGGTGATTTTGTATGGACCGCTTATGATTATATTGGCGAAGCAAGTATTGGGTGGCTCGGCTATTTTCAAAAACAAAATTTTTTTCCATGGAATCTTGCATATTGTGGTGATATAGATGTTTGTGGCTGGAAGCGCCCTCAATCTTATTATAGAGATGCTTTATGGAAAAAAGATCAGATTTCTGTTTTTGTAACACCACCTGAACCTACCTTTCAACAAAACCCTGATAAAGAACCATGGTCGAAATGGAACTGGCCTGATGTTCAAAGCAACTGGAATTGGGAAGGTTATGACAACAAGCCACTTGAAGTATCAGTATATTCTTCCTGCCCACAAGTAGAATTGTTTTTAAATGGAAAGTCATTAGGTAAAAAAACAACTGATCGTTCAACAAAATTTATGGCGTCATGGAAAGTGGCCTATCAAAAAGGCATACTAAAGGCGGTAGGTTATAATTCTAAAAATAAAATAATAAACTCAGCCCAATTAATTACTGCTTCTATTCCTGAAGCTATAAAATTAACAGCAGATCGTACAACAATTAAAGCCAATAATCAGGACTTAAGCTATGTGACTGTAGAATTACTTGATGCAAAAGGTAATCTTAATCCAACAGCAGAAAATCTCGTAAAATTTACCATAGAAGGTCCAGGTACAATTGCAGGAGTTGGTAATGCAAATCCTGTAAGCCTTGAAAGTTATCAGATGCCTCAACGAAAAGCGTGGCATGGGAAATGTCTCGTTATAGTTAAATCAGGGATGGCTCCTGGTACGATAAGATTAACAGCATCAGCAAACGGAATGAACTCAACCTCAGTAAATATAAACGTAAAATAGGACTGGTAAAAACTTGTAAAATTTTTTGATGTCGTAAATAATTACAATCGATTAATTATAAATTTTTTGAAGATTTTTTTTTAATGTTACAAAGTTAGTTGGGGAACGTGTAACAATTAGTGAATCATCAATGAAAAAAAGAATTCTTTTAATAGATGCAGGAAGAATTGAAACAATGCTTACAACGTGCCCCAGGAATTGATTCCTTCATCGATGATTCATTAAAAATAAAAACCAGTTTATTTTCAGCCTAAAAGCTTATTGCACAAGTAATAAATAATCAATAATAAAATTTCCAATTATAGGTTTTACTAAATTACTTGAATATGGAATATGCATCAGTAAAAAAGTAAATGAATCCAATTTTTATTTAGAGAAAAAAAATGACAGAATCAGAAACGTAATTCCATCACATAATCATTCATAAAATACCCATTACCAATATCAATATCTTCCTGGTGAATAATTTTAAATCCTTGCTTTTCATAAAAATGCAAAGCTTTGTTATGGCGGTTTACATTGAGTTGCAAGCGAGTAGCACCTGATTTTTTTATTTCGTCAATCACATAATCAAGAATTTTTTTGCCAATATTTTTTCCCTGCTGATCCGGAAGAACATAAATTTTATTGAGGTGAAAAACGGCCGAATTTTCATGTGCGGAAAAAGAAGCAAATCCAATCGGAGCTTTATTCTCCAGAACCAAAATGAACTCGTGTTTTAAATCGTTAAACTGGTGTTTGAGAGATGGAAGAGAATAAATTTTCTCCAGCATATAATCCAATTGCTTTCTTCCTAAGATTTTAAGATAAGCAGAAGGCCAGATTTCAAAAGCAAGTTTTTGAATTACTGGAAGATCACCAATTTGTGCCGGCCTTATTTCAATCATTTATTTGATGGTAATTTTTAATTCGGGTGCAGAAAAATCGCGTCCTTCTTTATCTTTTACTACAATATCAAAAAAATAAAGTTGCTCATCTTTTTGCAAACGACCTTTGATATTATCAATCCAGACTTTTGGAAGCGGGGTTGTTTGAAAACGATCGGCGACGATTGTAAAAGCAACTTCTTTTTTCCCGGTTTCATCATTTACAATAATTGTTTTCTGTCGATAAAGAAATTGGTACGATACAATCGGGTAAACATTGTTTTTTGCATCAACTACTTTCAACGGCAATCCTACTAATTGATTGGCTTCGTCAACGGTTACCTGCGCCCCGTTTTGATTGATTCCTAAAAAAGTTTTTACAATGGGAGGTTTAAATTTCGGCACTTTTGTGATCACTTCTTTTTGTTGCGCAAACGAAATCGGGCAGATGGCAAGAAGAAAAAAAATCAGCAAGAGGTATTTTAAATTTTTCATAATAAATTTTAGCAAACATTATAATGATGATAATGTTTGTTCGATCAAATTGATCTTTGTTTCCGCATCGGCTTTCTTTTTTCTTTCTAATTCGATCACTTCCGGCTTTGCGTTCTGTACAAATCTATCATTACTTAATTTCTTCTCAACAGTAATTAGGAAACCTTTAAGATACTGTAGATCTTTTTCCAGTTTGTCTCTCTGAACTGCTGTATCTATTGCTGTGTCTGACTTTATATAAATTTTTTCATTCCCAACAACTGTCATAATGGAAGAGCTTGCCGGAACCTGATTAAAGAAAATATGATCAGCATTTGTTTGTTTTGATAAAATTTCTTTGATAGGTTCATAAGAAGAAGCCTCATTTGTTTGTATGAACAAAGAGATCTTTTCTTTCGGCTTCACATTGTTTTTATTTTTTGCATCACGAATCGCGCTGATCGCATTTTTTAATTTATTCCCTTCCATCAATATTTCAGAATTTGCATTTTCAATCCGACCAAATTGTTTTACCATCAGGTCATCTTTTCTATCTTTTAAAAGATGATAAATTTCTTCAGTGATAAATGGCATGAAAGGATGTAACATTTGTAACAGGTCATCAAAAAATGAAACCGCTTTTTCATAAGTTTTTTGATCAATAGATTTTCCATATTCCGGTTTGATCCATTCCAGGAACCAACTGCAGAAATCATCCCAGATAAGTGAGTAAATTGTTTTAAGCGCTTCACTCAACCGGAACTGGCTCATTAAAATTTCTACTGCAGAACGTACTTCATTTAACCTGTTTTCAAACCAATTAATGGCAAACTCTTCACTTCTAACTGATAACTGATCACGTGTTATTGCGCCTTCTTCCCACATCTTCAATAACTTCATCGCATTCCACAGTTTATTATTGAAAAATTTTCCCTGTTCCAAACTGCTTTCGTCAAACAACAAATCATTTCCGGCAGGAGAGGAGATCATAATTCCAAACCGAACTGCGTCTGCGCCATATTCATGAATGAGCAATAAAAGATCAGGACTGTTTCCCAAACTCTTGCTCATCTTTCTTCCCATTTTATCCCGAACCATTCCTGTAAAATATACATCAGTAAAAGGCTTTTCATGCATATATTCCATTCCTGCCATAATCATGCGCGCCACCCAAAAGAAAATAATATCCTGGCCTGTTACCAGCACAGAAGTTGGATAATAATAATTGATGTCTTTATTTCCGGGATTGCTGATTCCATAAAAAACTTCCATCGGCCACAGCCATGAAGAAAACCATGTATCCAGAACATCTTCATCCTGCTTTAATTGAACATTGTTTGTTGCGTATTGTTTATTGTAAATTTCCTTTGCCTCATTTTCTGTTTCTGCGACAACAAACCTTCCTTCTTCATCATACCATGCAGGAATTTGTTGTCCCCACCAGAGCTGGCGGCTGATGCACCAATCCTTTACATTTTCCAACCAGTATTTATAAGTAGCATTAAATTTTTCATTTGGATGAATCTGAATTTTCCCGGAAGTAACCTGTTTCAATGCAGGCTGGGCAAGGTCCTTCATCTTCACAAACCATTGAGTAGAAATTTTTGGTTCTGCTACAACATTAGTGCGTTGGCTGTAACCAAGTCGTGTCACATATTCTTCTTCTTTTAGCAGCAAACCTTTTTCCCTCAGTTCATCTACAATTTTTTTTCTTGCAACAAAACGATCTTCTCCAACAAAAATTTGTGCAGCCTCACTCAGTGTTCCGTCTTCATTTAAAGTGTCAACAACCGGTAGGTTGAATTTCAAACCAATATTAAAATCATTGATGTCATGAGCAGGCGTAATTTTTAAAATTCCGGTTCCAAAATCCTTGTCAACATACTCATCAAAGATCACCGGCACTTCTTTATTGATCAATGGAACGATTACTTTTTTCCCTTGTAAATTTTTGTATCGCTCATCATTTGGATTCGCACAAACTGCAACATCACCCATAATTGTTTCCGGCCTTTGTGTTGCAATAACAATATAATCGTCATCAATTTTTTCGGGATTGCTCTCTGCCTTCTGCCTTCCGCTTACAGCATATTTCACATAATACAATTTCCCCATTACATCTTTGTATTCTACTTCTTCATCACTCAAAGCTGTTTGAGCTGCCGGATCCCAGTTGATCATTCTTGCTCCACGATAAATCAATCCTTTTTTATAGAGATCCACAAATACTTTGATCACCGCTTTGTAATAATGATCATCCATTGTAAACGTAGTCCTGTCCCAATCTACGCTGCAACCAAGTTTTGCGATCTGGCTGTAAATAATATTGCCATATT
Organism: Hanamia sp.; assembly: GCA_035606215.1. Lineage (GTDB taxonomy): Bacteria > Bacteroidota > Bacteroidia > Chitinophagales > Chitinophagaceae > Ginsengibacter. Next base: position 19,579 of record DATNFV010000011.1, on the reverse strand, counting down.
TTTCTTTCCATTCAAAAGCATATTTCAAAAACTCTTCTCTTGATAAATTGTTTTTATCAATTCCTTTTTCACGTTTCAGCATATCCACGACTTTTGCTTCTGTCGCAATAGAAGCATGATCACTTCCCGGAACCCAACACGCATTGAATCCGCTCATCCTCGCTTTTCTGATCAGAATATCCTGAACGGTTTCATTAAGTGTATGTCCCATGTGTAACACTCCTGTTACATTTGGCGGCGGAATCACAATGGTAAAAGGTGTTCTGTCGTCAGGTTCACTTTTAAAATAATTTTTTTTCATCCAGTGTTGATACCACTTTTCTTCTGCATCTGCCGGTATGTAATTCTTACTTAATTCCATGTTTTTATCAAAAAAATTTATAGCCTGCAAATGTACAAACATGCATTAGTATTGTCAATTACCATGCTTCAAACTTTAAATAATCATTTGTTTTATTAAAGAATATCTTCCAAAAAATCTTTTATTTTTTTAGATGGATTAATATAACTTGCTAACTCCATTAGTAAAATTATTTCAACCCTTTGTTATACGCCATTGTAGATATTGAAACTACCGGAGGATATGCCGCTGCAAACGGAATTACCGAAATTGCTGTTTTTATTTCTGACGGAAGCCGCGTTCTTAAAGAGTTTCACACACTACTAAATCCTTATTATACCATTCCAAAATTTATTGAATCACTGACAGGAATTACGAATGAAATGGTTGAATTTGAAAGAGATTTTAAAAGCATTGCAGATGAATTGTATGAATTATTAAGTGATAAAGTTTTTGTGGCACACAATGTCAATTTCGATTATTCATTTATCAAACATCATTTGCTGCAATGCGGTTATGATCTGAATTGTAAAAAATTATGTACCGTTCGTTTGGCAAGACAAATCATTCCGGGTCTAAGAGGATACGGGTTGGATAAAATTTGCAATCATATTGGAATTGAAATTGAATCACGACATCGGGCAAAAGGCGATGCGGAAGCTACTGTAAAACTGTTCCATATTTTATTGGATCATGATACTAACGGTCATGTACAAACGATGTTGAAGTCGGGAAGCAAGGAACAATTTCTTCCACCCAATATTTCTTCTTCTGAAATTAAAAAAATCCCTTCTCAGCCAGGCGTTTATTATTTCCATAATAAAAAAGGAAAAGTGATTTATGTAGGCAAAGCAAAAAATTTAAGCAAGAGAGTGAACAGTCATTTTTCCAACAATAAGCCGAACAAACAAAAACAGGAATTTTTAAAAAAGATCTATCGCGTCTCATATCATGTAACGGCAACAGAACTGATGGCTTTTATTTTAGAAAGCATCGAGATCAAAAAACTATGGCCTGAGCAAAACCGCAGCCAGAAAAGATTTGAGCAAACGTATGGAATGTATTCTTTTGAAGACAGTAATGGTTATTTAAGATTGTTTATTGAAAAAAAGAGACTGAATTTAAAATCATTATATACTTTCAACTTGCTTGCAGAAGGCTATTCTTTATTAAGAAAATTAGTAGATGAATTTTCACTTTGTCCCAGGCTTTGTTTTCTTCAATCTGCAAATATTCAGTGCCAGCATTTTCTTGAAAAAAAATGTAACGGCGCGTGTGAAAGAAAAGAATCTGCAGAAGAATATAATGCGAGAGTTTTAAAATGCATCCACTCTCTGGAAACAGAATTACCAACTTTTGCTTTGGTAGATGATGGATTAAAAACACATCAGCAAAGTTGTATTTTGATAGAAAAAGGAAGATTTTACGGAATGGGATATTTGCCAATTGAAACAAATATTAATGAGATTGATGAATTGAAAAGCTGCATTACGCCTTATGTTGAAAACGATTATATCCGCGGAATGATTTATAATTATGCAGAAAGATTTCCCGAAAAAAAAGTAAGATTATCTGCCGGTTAAAAATAAGAAATGAATTCATTTGTTCGTTTACTGTATATAACAATAAATAAATTTTTTATGGGAATCGCAATTCACTTTATCTCCAGCTTTACTACTTTTTTCTCGTTGTAAATTAATTGATAATCTTATTTCTGTAATAAATTTATCTTAATAAAACTACGATATTTGCACTAAAAATACCAGCTTATAATTTAGATCCGCTCCTGGAAAATCAATTTTCAAGAGAAGAATAGTAAAATTTTCTTTTAATCATGAAAGATTTCTCTTACATCACCAGTTCACATCCTTCCTATATTGAAAATTTATACACTGATTTTAAAAAGAATCCCGAAAGTGTAGACGTTGATCTCAGAAAGTTTTTTGAAGGTTTTGATTTTGCTGTTTCTACCCAAAACGGCCATGCGAAAACCATTTCGGCGCCGGCAGAAGGAAAGGCTGCTGCAAATGAAAAATTATCTGTTGCCAATCTTGATAAAGAATTTGGCGTTTATCAATTGATTCTTGCGTATAGAAAAAAAGGCCACCTGATTTCAAAGACAAATCCAATCAGGGAAAGAAAAGACAGGCATGCAGATCTTGCCCTGTCTTATTTTGGGTTAAATGACAGCGACCTGCAAACAGAATTTGTTGCAGGGCAATTTGCAGGAGTGGGAACAGCTACTTTAAAAACGATTCTTGATCACCTCAAAAAAAGTTACACTGAATCCGTTGGTGTGGAATTTAGTTCATTAATCGATCCTGAAAAAATTGACTGGATTATTAATGCTGTTGAAAATACTTTGCAACAACCGGTTCCATTGGAACAGAAAAGAAGGATTCTGCAGAAATTGAATGAAGGAGTGATGTTTGAAAAATTTCTGCAGACAAAATATATCGGACAGAAAAGATTTTCACTTGAAGGTGGTGAAAGTACTATCGCTGCTTTGGATGCGATCATTAATACAGCATCAGAAAATGAAGTGCAGGAAGTGGTGATCGGAATGGCACATCGCGGAAGATTAAATATTCTTGCCAACATTTTAGGAAAAACTTACGAACAGATATTTACTGAATTTGAAGGAAATGCGCCGGTAGATTCTACCATGGGAAGCGGCGATGTAAAATATCATAAAGGTTTCAGCAGTGATGTTGAAACGCCTGCAGGTAAACTGGTTCATTTGAAAATGTGTCCAAATCCATCACATCTGGAAGCGGTAGATCCTGTGGTTTTAGGTTTTGCACGAAGCAAAGCTGATGTGATTTACAACAGCAATTATGATAAAATTCTTCCTGTTCTTTTACATGGAGATTCCTCTCTTGCCGGGCAGGGAATTATTTATGAAGTGTTGCAAATGAGCGGTCTGCGCGGTTTTTGCACTGGCGGAACTTTGCATTTTGTAATCAACAATCAAATCGGTTTCACAACTGATTTTGATGATGCACGAACTTCAGATTATTGTACTTCTATTGCTTCTATGATAAAAGCTCCTGTGTTTCATGTAAATGGAGATGATGCAGAAGCGGTTGTGAAAGTTTCGGAAATTGCAATGCTTTACAGGCAAAAATTTAATTCTGATATTTTTATTGATATGGTTTGTTATCGACGTCATGGACACAACGAAGGCGACGATCCAAAATTTACACAGCCCGGACTTTATGCCATTATTGACAAGCAGCCTAACCCGCGCGAAGTTTATATAAAATGGCTGATGGAGCATGGAGATGAAGAAACTGCGGCGCTTGCAAAAGAGATGGAAAAAAAATATTGGACAGATCTGCAGGAAAGATTGGATGAATTGAAGCAAAACCCGCTTCCATACAGCTATCAAAAGCCGGAGCTTTCGTGGCAAAGTCTTCGAAAAGCAACACCTGAAGATTTCAAAACCTCGCCGGTAACCGCTGTTCCAAAATCTGAGATTGAAAAGCTTTTTCAGTCTATCATGAAATTGCCCCAGGACTTTACTCCGTTAAGAAAAATTAAGAAAATTCTTCAGGATAAAATTGATTTATACGAAAAGGAAGGGAAATTTGATTGGGCAACCGGCGAATTGCTTGCTTATGCAAGTATTCTTGACCAGGGAAAAGATGTAAGAATGAGTGGCCAGGACATTCGTCGCGGCACGTTCAGCCATCGTCATGCCGTGATCCGTGATGAAAAAACCGATGAGTTCTACAACCGGCTCAGTCATATTTCTGACAAACAAGGAGTGTTAAGAATCTGGAATTCTTTATTGAGTGAATATGCGGTTCTTGGATTTGAATATGGATATGCAATGGCTAATCCGAATAATCTTGTTTTGTGGGAAGCGCAATTTGGAGATTTTGCCAATGGCGCGCAAACGATTATCGATCAGTTTATTTGTTGCGGCGAACAAAAGTGGGGAAGAATGAACGGCATGGTTTTATTGTTGCCTCATGGATATGAAGGACAAGGCCCTGAGCACAGCAGCGGAAGAATGGAACGCTTTTTACAAATGTGCGCCGAATTAAACCTGGTGGTTACCAACATCACTACGGCCGCCAACTTTTTTCATGGATTAAGGAGACAACTGGCATGGCCTTTCAGAAAACCATTGATCAATTTTTCACCGAAAGCGAATCTGCGTCATCCTGGAAGCTACAGTAAAATAGAAGAATTTACCAAAGGCGGATTCACCGAAGTGATAGATGATGAATTTGTTTCTGATACCAGCCAAATTACAAAAGTGTTGTTGTGTTCAGGTAAAATTTATTTTGATCTGAATGAAAAAAGAGAAAAAGATAAAAGAAATGACATCGCCATTATCCGGATGGAACAATTATATCCTTTGCCTTTGACACAACTGGAAAGTCTTTATAAAAAATACAACAAAGCTATTTGGTATTGGGTTCAGGAAGAACCGCTGAATATGGGTGCAGCTTCTTTTTTAAGAATGAATTTGACGGGCATCAATTTTGGAGTGATTAGCAGGCAGGCAAGCGCCGCTACTGCTTCAGGCTATTCAAAAGTTCATAACGAAGAACAAGCGGAAATATTAAATACAGCTTTTTCGATCTGAAAAAGATAAGAAATTGCATTATTTCTTCTTTTACTCCTCATATAAAAAGTTCAGTGCCGGAGTTATTGCAGACACCGGCATTTTTATTTTATTTTTCTAATAATTCAAAACGTTTATTTTATCAGGCACGCATCCTTTTTACTCTTTCCTTTTTGTGTAATTTCTCATTTTAGCTTAGGTTTGTAACTCTTAAAAAAATGACATGTCAGTAGAAATCAAAGTGCCTTCGGTGGGCGAAAGTATTAATGAAGTAACGCTTACAAAATGGATAAAAAAAGATGGTGAATGGGTGGACAGAGATGAAGTAATTGCTGAACTGGAAAGTGAAAAAGCCACCTTTGAAATCAACGCAGAGAAGGCCGGAATTTTACATACGATAGCAAAAGAAGAGGATACTTTACAAATTGGTGATGTAGTTTGTACCATTGATGATACTGCTGAAAAACCTGCCCGCAAAGCAGCTCCAAAAGAAGATAAAAAAACTGAAACGCCGAAGCCGGAAGCGCCGGAAGTAAAAGAGCCAAAAGTAATTACACCTGAAGAAAATAAACCGCGCGTAAAAGAAGATATAAAAGCTACGCCGGTAGCTGCTGCGATCTTAGCGGATAAAAAAATTGATGTTTCAAAAGTTACTCCTACAGGTTCTCATGGAAAAATTACCAAACATGATGTGCTTGATGCTCTTTCAAATCCCGGACGCGCAATAGGAAAAGAGCTTTTCAGTCGTGAAGAGAAGTCTCAGAAAATGAGCAATCTTCGCAGAACCATCAGCCGCAGATTGGTGGAAGCAAAAAACAGCACCGCCATGCTCACCACTTTCAATGAAGTGAACATGAGTGCCATTATGGATTTACGGGCGAAGTATAAAGAGACATTTAAAAAAACGCATGATATCAATTTAGGCTTCATGAGTTTCTTTACAAAGGCCTGTTGTTTTGCATTGCAGGAATGGCCTTCAGTAAATGCAGGAATTGATGGTGATAATATTATTTATCATGAGTACTGTGATATTTCTATCGCTGTTTCTTCTCCAAAAGGTTTGGTAGTGCCTGTCATAAGAAACGCTGAAAGTCTTAGCATGGCTGAGATTGAAAAAGAAGTAGCACAACTGGCACAAAAAGCAAGAGACAGCAAACTGACAATAGAAGAAATGACCGGCGGTACTTTTACAATTACCAATGGTGGCATTTTTGGTTCATTAATGAGCACACCAATTATTAATATTCCTCAAAGCGCCATTTTGGGAATGCACAATATTGTAGAACGTCCGATAGCGGAAAAAGGACAAGTGGTTATCAGGCCCATGATGTATGTCGCATTAAGTTATGATCATCGTTTGATTGACGGCCGCGAATCGGTAAGTTTCCTTGTTCGCGTAAAGCAAATGCTTGAAAATCCTGAACAACTTTTATTTGGCAAAGATCCTGTTAAAGCGCTCCTTCAGCTTTGATCAGCAAATTATTTTTGTATGAATGCCGGTGAAACTTCTTTTGAAAATTATTTTCACCGGCACATTAATTATGCCATCTCTATTCTTGAACATTACGATGGGAGAGAACCTTTTCATCTTTATTTAAAAAAATATTTTTCTCAAAATAAAAAACACGGCTCAAAAGACAGGAAACAAATTGCTGCGCTGTGTTATAATTATTTTCGTGTAGGCAAGGCCGTTAGTTCTTCTGTTGGTGTAAAAGAAAAATTACTATTGGCTTCTTTTCTTATTCTAAAAAAAACTTCTTCAATTCTGGAAAAACTAAAACCGCAATGGAATGAGAAAACAGGTCTTGATCTTTCGGAGAAAATGGAAATGATTAGTGATATTTTTTCTTTGGAAAAATTATTTCCATTTAAAAATGAATTGAGTGACGAAATCGATTTTTATCAATTCAGTTTGTCATTTTTAATTCAGCCAAAATTATTTATCAGGATAAGACCCGGCAATAAAAATGCTGTTTTTGATAAACTTAAAGATGGTGATATTCCTTTTGAGAAAGTGGGTGAAAATTGTTTGGCGTTTTCGAATACTGAAAAAGTAAGTGATATTATTGCAATTGATAAAGAGGCGGTTATCCAGGATTTCAATTCACAGCGAACCCTGAATCTTTTTGCATCGCACATCGCACATTATACATCAAAAATATCTCTTTGGGATTGCTGCGCAGCAAGTGGCGGCAAATCAATTCTCGCTTTTGATTTATTGAAAAATATAGAACTAACAGTGAGCGATACACGAAAAAATATTTTAGAGAATTTGAAAAGACGCTTTGCAAAAGCCGGCATAAAAAATTATCATTCTTTTGTTGCTGATCTTTCCGTTCTCCCTCCTTCGGAGGAAGTTAGAGGGAGGCCTGATTGGATCATTGCGGATGTTCCTTGCTCGGGTTCGGGAACATGGTCGAGAACACCGGAACAATTGCTTTTTTTTGATAAGGAAAAGATAGAAGAATATTCAATGCTTCAGAAAAAAATTGTTTCCAATGCTGTAAAGAATTTAAAAGAAGATGGATTGCTCCTTTATATTACCTGTTCAGTTTTCAAAAAAGAAAATGAAGAAAATGTCCTTTTTTTACAAAAAGATATGGAGCTGGAATTGTTAAAGGCTACATATTTTAAGGGGTATCAAATCCAGGCTGATACTCTGTTCGCAGCCCTCTTTAAAAAGAAAGTAAGGAATAAATTGTAATTATTTCTTTGGTTGCTATTCAGCACGTTCATTATTGTATCATCAATTTTAAACTCTCTTTATTTTTTCCATCCGAGAATTTTAGAATATACATTCCTGTTTGAAGCGGTTGCATTTTATCAAAAGAAATTAGCTGAATTACATTTTGTTGCAAAGGAACTTGTTTGGTAAAATATAATTTTCCATTCATGTCATAAAGCCTGAAAATCGCTGTAGAAGTATTTTCAGGTTTGATCAAAACAGTGAATTGATCTTTAGCAGGATTTGGGTACACCTTTATGTTTTTATTTCCTAAAATTGTGGTTGCATTTTTTAGTATTTGTTGTTCATTCAAATCATTAAATGCTTTTATAAAATCCGGAATTCCATAACCAATTCTGTTATCAGGATTATTGTAAGTGCTGCTGCTTTTTTCGACCGCCTGTATGATTTGCATATTGGTAAAATCAGGAAAGGCCTGCCATAAACATGTAACAAGTCCGGCCAAATTTGGGGTTGCAAATGAAGTTCCGCTTCCATTTACTATGGGTCCTGTTGTAGAAGAAATGGCCGTGCCAGCGCCAACAGATGCGACATTTGGTTTTACTCTTCCATCACTTGAAGGACCATAACTGCTGAATGATGCAACATTGCCGGAAGCATCAACCGCACCTACAGTCAGAATGCTGTCTGCGTCACCGGGAGTGGTAATAAAATGCCAGGTATCATCACCTTCATTTCCTGCAGCCGCCAACACGATCATTCCTTTTCTTGCAGCAATGGTAGCAGCTTTGGCGATCATAGTAGTGCGGCCGTTCATATCTGAGTACGTGTAATTGAAAACAGGATTATCAAATAAATTATAACCAAGAGAAGTGGTGATCACATCAGCGCCGGCGCTATCTGCTCGCTCTGCGGCTGCAATCCAATATTGCTCTTCAACAGGGGATTCTGATGAAGCATCTTCCGAACGATACAATAAGAAATCAGCGTTGGGAGATGTGCCTACCATTTGTCCCGGAAGGTTGGCAGCTATAATTGAAAAACACATCATTCCATGCGGATGATCTTCATTCACACTAGTTTCATTATCTACAAAATCATATGTTTCGATTACCTGGTTTCTAAGATTGGCACTATCAAAAGCAGGGAGGGATTTATAATGATAAAAACCTGCATCAATAATTGCGATCAACATTCCTTCACCATGAAAACCTTTATCATGCAAATATTCTCCATTGTGAATGTGCACCTGGCCGAAAGAATTTCCATACGAATAATAATCATCAAGAATTTGTTGGGTAGAAGAGGGTGAGTTTATATTACTGATGGTTTCATTGAACTTATCCTTGCTTATTTTTTCTTCAAATTGATTTCTTCCAGCCATTTGAGCTATGCGTTTTACAGGCTGTGTTTTTACTACAAAAGAAAAAGTGTTGATCTTCGCAAGTGCAGTAGAATCGGTAGTTTGAATACAAACCTGGTTCAGCCATTTTGATTCATCCAACACAACAACATTCCCTGATAAACGAACGCTGTCAATGTAACGCGGAACAACAGGAAGATCCGTTTCATCAACAGCAATTTTTTGTTTGGCTCTTCTTTCAATTGCTTTTGCAGATAAGAATTTTGACGGATCATTGATTGAAAAAGGAGTTCCTGTTTTGTCTTTAAATTGTACAATATACCTGGTAAACTGAGCAGAAACATTCGAAGAAAAAAAAGCAATCAATACAACCAACACATATTTTTTATTCATAAAAGTCGGATGAATTTTTAGAGTTGATTTTAATGCAAGATCACAAAAAATAACCATAAATTAATTATGATCTATCATACTCATCTTTACGCCAAAGCCAGTATATCCAGGGGATAAAACAACATATGGTGGCTGATATTCCCATAGAGTAAGTTCACGATAGATCAACCCAATTCCTTTTGCATATTTTTCCACAGAAAAGGTTTTATATGAGTATTCGTTCGGTTGCAAGGTAGGATCACCAAGACTATCATTTACTTCAATTACTTTCAAAGTGTTTCCAATGGTAGTCGAATTAATGATAAGCGGTACGCCGATGCTGTCATAGGTATAATCCCAATCCTCTGTAAAAGAAGTACCCGTAGATTGATACATAGTTGGATATGGAAAAGTCGGTAAATAGCTATTTCCTTTCCAGGAAAAACCTTCTTCAATTGGCATCATCAATTTTATAAAACGAAGATTATCTTCAATAAATTCAATTGATTTTCCGGTAGGAACAGCAGTGAACACATTATCAATCGCCCATGGCTGTGTAGAATCAGTTCTTAAATAGCGACTGATGTTAAATGCTGCACGGCCAAGATTATCTGTAACTGCTGCATCTACCCGGTATTGAGCCTGGTAATGTTTTATTGTAAGATCCTGGTTGAAGTTGGTAAAGATGGTTGAGTCAAGATCATAAGTAATATATTTTCCAACCTGTAGCGGAAAATAATCATTTACAGATTCCAGCGTAAAATTTGCATTCTCCTTCCTGCATGAAACAAGCAGCAAAATAAAGCAGGAAGCAATAAAATATTTAAGCATAATAGTCTTTAAAATATTCGGAAACTTTCAACATTGAACCTTCAACCTTCAACTTTCCCCTTCAACTTTCAACCTTCAACTTTCAACCTTCAACCATCAACCTTCAACCTTCAACCTTCAACCATCAACCTTCAACCTTCAACCTTCAACCATCAACCTTAACCCCTCTGGATAATTCCTCCGCCGATCACATCGTTGCCTTCATAAAAAACAGCGCTTTGCCCCGGTGCAATTCCTTTTACATTTTCATAAAAACGGACTTTCGCACCATTTTCGTATGTAAAAAGATTGGAAAGAGTGCCTTTATCTTTATACCTGATTTTTGTAGTGACTTCCATTCCTTCGGAAAGGCCTTCATATTTGATCCAGTTAATCCCTTTCACTGTCATTTCGCTTCCTTTCAAATCTTCTTCATCTCCTAAAACGATCGTATTGGTTTCAGGGATGATTTTGGTAACAAAAGCAGGTTTTCCCAGCGCAATATCCAGCCCTTTTCTTTGTCCGACAGTATAAAAAGGGTAGCCTTTATGAGGCCCCAGAATTTTTCCATTCTTATCAACAAAGAAACCACCCGCAACTTTTTCTTCGAGGCCTTCCACTTTTCTTTTTAGAAAACCACGATAATTATTATCAGGGACAAAGCAAATTTCATAACTCTCATTCTTTTTTGCCAGTTCCGGGTAACCAAAGTCAATGGCCATTTGCCTGATCTCTGTTTTACGGTAAGTGCCCAACGGCAACAAAGTGCGGCTCAGCAAATCCTGTTGTAATCCCCACAGGACATAGCTTTGATCTTTTGTTTCATCGATTCCTTTCCTGATAAAATATCGTCCGTTAGTATGCTGGTGAATCTGTGCATAATGCCCTGTAGCAATAAAATCACATCCCAGTGCATCAGCTCTTTTTGAAAGTGCACGCCATTTAATGTGCGTGTTGCACAAAACGCATGGATTTGGAGTTCTTCCTGCGATATATTCTTCTACAAAGTTATCGATCACAAAATCTCCGAACTCTTCCCTGATGTCTAAAATAAAATGAGGAAAACCATGTTGAACTGCCGCCATTCTTGCATCATTAAAACTATCAATATTGCAGCAACCGGTTTGTTTGTTATTATTGCCGCCGCTGGTTGCATAATCCCATGTTTTCATAGTAATCCCCACCACTTCATAACCTTCCTTATGAAGCATCAAAGCAGCTACAGTGCTGTCTATTCCGCCGCTCATTGCCATTAAAACTTTTCCTTTGCTCATGTTTTTTAATAATCGGCAAAGATACTGCTTTCCGTTTTTAGCAGGCTTTGAAAGGAAGTTTTAAGGAAGTATTTACTGTTATAGTAAATTAAAACAAATTCTTTTATCTTCATTATAAAGTAAACAAATAATTAATGCTGAATGTAAATTTTGATCCGTTTCCGGAAATAAAAACTGAGCGGCTTTTATTGAGGAGAGTAACCGATGAGGACGTGGAAGCCATTTTTAACATGCGTTCTGATGTAAGAGTAATGAAATACATTGGAAAAAAACCAATTGTTTCGATGGAAGAGGCACGCGATTGGGTAAAACTGATCCGGGATTCTTTAGAAAAAAATGCAGGAATTACCTGGGGAATTGCAGAGAGGTCTTCAGGAGATTTTTCGCCATTGATTGGAACGATCGGGCTTTGGAGAATCATCAGGGAAAATTATCGTGCCGAAATCGGATATATGATGATCCCTGATTATTGGAAAAAAGGCCTTACAAAAGAAGCTGTATTGAAAGTGATTGATTATGGTTTTAATGAAATGAAATTACATAGCATTGAAGCGCACATCAGCCCAAAGAATATAGGATCAGCAACGCTTTTGGAAAAAACGGGCTTTGTGAGAGAGGCGTATTTTAAAGAAGACTTTTTCTTTGATGGCGTTTTTGAAGACACAGCCATCTATTCATTACTCGCTTAAATTTTTCAAACATTTTTCCAGGTCAATTCCTTCTCCCAAAACTCCTTTAAAAATATCACCCATTTTTTTTACTCTCTTTAAAGAATTATGAATCGTAAAGTCTTTTGGCGATAATCCTTCTTTTACTTCTTTCCACAATAGGGGAATAGAAACAGTAGCACCTGGTTTTGGACGCACACTATAAACAGACGCAATCGTTTGTCCGCGCCGGTTTTGCAGGTAATCCAGGTAAATATGTTTACTTCCGCGCTTTTGTAAATTTCGTTCCAGTGTTGTAAAGCTTTTCAGTTGTTCATTTGCCAGAATACAAATGATATTGGCAAAATCTTTTACCTGCTCGTACGAATATTTTTTTCCGGCAGGAACATAAACATGCATTCCGGAAGCGCCCGAAGTCTTGCAAAAACACGGCGCTTTTGCTTTGTCTAAAATTGATTTTACAACCAGAGCAACTTCTGTTACCTGCTCAAAAGTATTGTTGTCGGAAGGGTCGATATCAATCATTAAATAATCAGGAAAATCGAGTGATTCAACCGTTGAATGCCATGGATTTATTTCTATGCAGCCACGATTATTTAAGTAAACAAGTGTTTCAATATTATCGCAAACAATATAATTAATGTCTTTGTTGTTCGACTCTGAGTGAATGTCTTTACAATGCACAAATGAAGGCGTATTATCCGCCGCATCTTTTTGAAAAAAGCTTTGCGCATTAATTCCGTTGGGATGTCTCAAAAGTGACTCTGGCCTGCCTTTCAGATAAGGAAGAATATAATCTGCCATCGAAATATAATAATCCACCACATCACCTTTTGTAATTCCTTCCGCCGGAAAATATACTTTATCAACATGCGTAACCTTTACTTTATTTTTTCCAAATGAATAGGTTTTATCATTGCCCTTCGATGTTTCTTCTGAAGAAGAAGATTCATTTTTTGATGTGGTTTTTTCTTTTTCTGCTTTCAATTTTTCTGAAGATGATTTTGTTGTTTCAATATTTTCTGTATTCATTTCATCAATTGTTTTATCATTTCTCAGATGCAGAAAAACAGGGTGACGAAATTTTCCATCAGCAGTAATTTCTGAATATTTTATTTCACATACCAATTCAGGTTTTATCCAGGTAACGGAAGAAGTATTTTTAATTTTTTCTTTAAAAGGAGATTGTTTTTGAATCAAAGGCTGCATCAGATCAAACAATTCTTTTAAAGACTGATCATTAAAACCACTGCCTGCATTACCCACATATTTGAATTCTGTTCCTTCTTTTTCTGCAAGAATTAATGAACCAAAAAACTGACGTGAACCCGCTGGTTCTGTATATCCCGAGATGATTGCTTCAGCAGTTTTATGATTTTTTATCTTTAGCCAGTCGGTTGTTCTTGTGCCCGGGTAATATTTTGAGTCAATTCTTTTTGCCATGATCCCTTCAAGATCTTTTTCTTTTGAAACTTCAAAAAATTCTTTTCCTTTTTCCATGATATGATCAGAATATTTGATTACAGGATTTTCAGGAATAATTTTTTGAAGTAATTCCTTCCGGTCAATTAAAGGTAGCGAGGTAGTATCTTCTCCGTTTAGTTCAAGCAAATCAAAAATATAATATTGAACAGGCCGGTTTTTATTTTCGGAATAATGTTGCAAAAGCTGAAAATCAGGTTTGCCTTCATCATTCAAAACAACGATCTCTCCGTCAATGATGCAATCGGTATCAATGTTTTTTAACTGCTCAGCTACAATGGGATAAGTTTGCCGGAAGTTAAGCCCGTTGCGGGAATACAATGAAATCTCATCGCCGCTTTTTTCTGCTACGGCGCGATAGCCATCCCATTTGATTTCAAAAAGCCATTGCTTATCATCAAAAGGCTTTGAGGTTTCTTTTGCAAGCATAGGTTTTATAAATCCCGGAAGCTTTTTCCTGTTGCTATCAACCGAAACCGGGGAGGAGGAATTTACTCCGGTTTCACTATTCTTTTTTTTTTCGCTGGCTTTTTATTTTCTGCAAGCCATTTATTGATGGGAGAATCTTTTTTCGTTTGTGCCTCACTGTTATATTCGGTATCAACAGCATATTCATCATGATGTTTGATCAGAAGCCAGCTGTTATCTTCTTTGCCTTTTAGTTTAACCAAAACAAATTCGCCTTTCAGTTTTTTGCCGAATAACCGGAATTTCAAATCTCCTTTTTCAAGGCCGGCGCGAAGATTTTTTTCCGCAATCTTTTTGGGCGAGTTTTCAATATCTGAATACGTTCCGCTGTCCCATATTTCAACAATCCCCGCTCCATAATTTCCTTCCGGAATAACGCCTGTAAAATCTTTATAGTCGTAAGGATGATCCTCCACCATCATGGCAAGCCGTTTATCTTTTGGGTTCATCGAAGGGCCTTTGGGAACTGCCCAGCTTTTTAAAACACCATCCAGTTCCAAACGGAAATCATAATGCAATCTTGACGCCTTATGCCTCTGCACCACAAAGATCAGTTTTGATACAGATTTTTTTACCTCTCCTTCAGGCTCTGAAGTTTCATTAAAATTTCTTTTCTTATTATACAGCGTCAATGCCATCAGGAAGCTTTTTTACGTTTGATCTCGAGGCTTGCTTTCAATTGATCCATCAGGTCCTGGGTCTTGTTATGAACCACTTTCATTTGAGGTGCTTTTATTTTCTTGCCTTTCGCTTTTGCCTCGATCAGTTTTAATAATTCGTCGTTGTAATTGTCCTTGTATTTTGAAATATCAAATTTACCTGTCAATTGATCTATCAATGTAATGGCCATTTTTAATTCTGCCGGTTTCACTTCTGTATTTTTCGGAAGATTCAATTGATTTGGATCTCTTATCTCCTGCTGGAATCTTATTTTATTTAAGACGATCACATTTTTATCAGGACGCAAAATAGCCAGTGCTTCTTTGTTGCGCATTACAAAAGTAGCCACACCTACTTTTTGAGTTTTTGTCAATGCCTCCAGCAATAATTCGTAAGGCCTTGTGCCTGATTTATCCGGTTCAAGGTAGTAAGGAGTCTCATAATAAATACTGCTGATCTCATCCTCTTTTACAAAATCAGATATCTCGATCGTCTTTGTTTTTTTAGCACTCGCTGCTTCAAAATCTTTTTCATCCAGCACCACATATTCATTATCTAATTTGTAGCCTTTCACGATATTACCCCATGGCACTTCTTTGCCCGTATTTTCGTTGACGCGCTGGTATTTAATATGCGCATGATCTTTTTTGTCGAGCATATCCAGGTCGAGATTGCTCGATTCTGTGGCGCTGTAAATTTTTACCGGAATATTTACTAATCCAAAACCGATGGCGCCGGTCCAAATTGGCCTCATAATGATTTTATTTATGATTTTATTATTTAACTATGAAATTCTGTGCCCTTTTTATCAGCGTATTAAAAAAGGGAAATTTGCAATTTTTAAAATAAAAATGAAGGCTATTGAGGAATAACTTCTACAAAATCAAAAACTGAAAGCATTGAAATATCAGCGCACGTCTTATTTAGAATTAGTTTCTGCTGATTAGCCGCCAGTATCGCTATGAAGTAGATTACTTTCATTTACTTTATTAAAACTTTTAAAGAATGGCATTTGAAACAATAATCCATAAATAAAATAATTCAATCATTCATTGTTGTATATTTACTATGAATAAAAAAGAACCGAAACAGCATTTTCAGGCTGATGCTTACTATTCGCTACCGTACGAAAAATCCGAGAATTTTGACAGAAGATAATTTGGAAAAAATCTTTAAATGTCCCTTCAATTTAAAAAAGCAATTCGCTTTTCGCGGAATCTTTCAGAAAGAAATACTTCTTTCAGATCCCTTATACTTTGGGCTATAAGTCTTGCAAAGCCATATCGCAAAATGGTGGTGATTATCCTGCTGGCAATGTTGATGGAAGCCGTTATTAGTCTCGCAATGCCGTGGCCGCTGAAGATCATCATTGATAATGTAGTTGGCAATCATCCTTTGCCACATTGGTTGCATTGGCTAAATGTTATTTTTCCACAGGAAAATATCAAACAAATGGCGGCAATTGCTGCCATCAGTTACATTGTGATTACTGCGCTTGGCTCCATTGCAGATTTTCTTGATAATTACTACAATGAAAAAGTAGCACAGTCTGTAGCAAATGATCTGAGGCGTAAAATTTACCATCATCTTCAACACCTTTGTTTGTCCTATTATGATACCCACCAAACCGGTAAATTATTGAGCACCCTGACTACAGATATTTCTACCATCCAGGATTTTGCTTCTTCTACGCTCTTAAATATTCTTGTTGATGCCATTACCATTCTTGGTATGGTTGGAATCATGTTTTACCTGGATTCTGACTTTACTGTTGTAGCGCTGGCAGTTACTCCATTCTTACTCTTTTTTGTGGCGCGATTTAAAAAGGCGATGAAGAAAGCTACCCGTGAGGTTCGCAAAGACCAGAGCAATATGCTGGTTGTTTTGCAGCAAGGCCTGGAATCTATCCGTGCTGTCAATGCATTTGGACGAGAAGACTTTGAAGATGCGAAATTGCAGAAAGTGAGCCAGGAAACGTTGTTTGCGGCATTGAAAGCAAGAAAGGTAAAATCGGTTCTGTCACCTTTCGTTGCTGTCATTGTTTCAATGTGTACCGCTTTTGTCCTTTGGCGTGGCGCTGACCTGGTTTTAAGAGGAGTGATGTCGGTAGGTGCGCTAACTGTTTTTCTTTGGTATATGAACCGGTTCTTCAGCCCGGTTCAGAACCTGGCTAAAATGACCAGTTCCATAGCACAGGTTACTGTTGCGCTCGAAAGAATACAGGCTATTTTAAATACGGATACTATTATTTCAGAAAAGCCAGGCGCCATAACACCT
This sequence comes from Hanamia sp., assembly GCA_035606215.1. Classification (GTDB taxonomy): domain Bacteria; phylum Bacteroidota; class Bacteroidia; order Chitinophagales; family Chitinophagaceae; genus Ginsengibacter. Next base: position 2,600 of record DATNFV010000011.1, on the reverse strand, counting down.
GAAAAGTTCAAAGGAAAGATCGTTTTTGACAAAGTAACTTTTGCTTACAATCCCGAATCTCCTGTGATTTCTAACTTTAATCTTACCATAAACCCTGGTAAGCGTATCGGCATTTGCGGGCCAACAGGAAGTGGTAAATCAACCCTTATAAGCCTGATTGCACGCTTTTATGATCCTACCGCAGGACGTTTGTTGATCGATGACACAGACATTACCGATTTCACACTTGATGGGCTTCGGTCGCAAATAGGATTTGTATTGCAGGATACCGTCCTTTTTTATGGCTCCATCCAGGAAAACATCGCGTATGGACAGCCCGAAGCGACAGACGAAGAAATTGTGGAAGCAGCCAAACTTGCGAATGCTCATGAATTTATTGAAAAGATGCCGCACGGTTATGATACTTTGGTTGGAGAAAGAGGTATCACACTTTCAGGAGGCCAGCGGCAACGGATCGGTATTGCACGCGCAGTCGTACGAAATTCACCTATTTTAATTCTTGATGAACCTACCGCTTCCCTGGATACTGAATCTGAAAAAATTGTGATGGAAGCACTTGAGAAATTAATGGAAGGCCGCACGGTTATCACGATTGCTCATCGCCTGAGCACTATTCGTGATGCTGATACCATCATCGTGCTTGATTCAGGCTTAATCGCTGAGCAAGGCACTCATGATGAGCTTATGAATATGGGTCAAATGTATGCGCAGCTTTGCAATATGCAGAAGTGGTCAGATCACGGCGTGGAGGAAAGAGAGAATTCAATTCAGAACAGTTGAAAAAATAATTGAAAAAATCATTAGTAAACAAAGAAAAAACCAGGTCTTATGTCTCACAGGTCTATAATTATCTTTCCCGATGATACGGCATTCGAAATAATGAATGCGATTGAGAGTGCAACTGAATCGCTCAGAATAAAGATGTTCCTGTTTTCTGATCCCGGTCTCATTAATGCTGTCATAGCGGCTAAGAAACGTGGCGTAAAAGTGAAAGTAATGCTGAATCCTTCCCGCAACAATGGTGAAGAAGAAAACCAGGAAACCAGGAAGATGCTGGAAGAAGCTGGAATAGAAGTGCGCGATAGCAATCCTTTCTTTTCCATTACACACGAAAAATCTATGGTGATAGATGAGCGGATGGCATTTATAAAATCACTGAACTGGGAAACAAAAAACCTGACCGAAACACGTGATTATGCCATCATCACTACTCACCTGCATGAAGTAAAAGAAATTATTCAGTGTTTTGAAGCGGACTGGTACCGCCATGACTTTGAACCGGATGAAAATATGAACCTGATCTGGTGCAGCAACAATGGCCGGACAAGGATAGCAAGGTTTATCGATGAAACGAAGCATTCCCTGTTTATACAAAACGAACGTTTCCAGGATCTTGTTATTATTGAAAGGCTGGTACATGCATCCACGCGTGGAGTAAAAATTCATGTAATGGCCCGTCCTCCACATACTTTACGAATGGATAAATTAGTAGAAGGGGTAGGAGGTTTAAGGATCATGGAAGATGTAGGAATCAAAATCCATAAACTCAACTCGCTGAAGCTGCACGGAAAAATGTTACTGTCTGATGGTTGCCGTGCCATCATTGGATCTATCAATCTTACACCTGGTAGTTTTGATCACCGGCGTGAACTTGCGATTGAAGTTCATGATGATCATGTGATAGAAAGACTCCAAAAGATCGCGCATTATGATTGGGAAAATTCGCATCCTCTGGATATAACCGATCAGGGGCTTTTGCACGATCTGGAAAGTATGGGCAAAGGTGGCATTGAAAAGATCGTGTTGAATGAAGAAACGATCCATAAGATGAATCACCACAAACATAAGTAAGTAGAGTTACCGATCTTATAATTTTTGCAGGAAATTTAGATTGGTTTATTCTTCCTGATTAAAAAACTAAAAACATTCTGACATGCGTAAAATCATTTTTATACTTTCATTTTTCTTTCTTGCATATCCCGCAGCATCACAAAATACAGACGGTTCGGCAAAAAATAATACAGTAGAGCGGCCGAAACTTGTAGTAGGAATTGTTATAGATCAAATGCGATGGGATTATCTCTACCGTTACTATAATTTATACGCTGAAGATGGTGGATTTAAGAGACTGATGAGCGCAGGATTTTCGTGTGACAACACCATGATTCCTTACATTCCTACTGTTACCGCCTGTGGGCATACAAGTATTTTTACAGGGTCGATTCCTGCAATTGATGGTATTACCGGAAATGATTGGTGGGATTATGATCTTTCGAAATTGGTTTATTGTTCTGAGGATGACAGCGTTAAAACCATTGGTAGCAATACAGATGCGGGAAAGATGAGTCCCCGCAATTTAATGGTAACAACAATCGGTGACGAACTTCGGCTCGCAACAAATTTTCATAATAAAGTAATCGGCATTGCATTAAAAGATCGGGCGGCAATTTTACCTGCCGGCCACAGCGCTAACGCAGCTTATTGGTATGATGATAAGACAGGAGACTGGATCACTTCTTCTTATTATATGAATGAATTGCCACAATGGGTAAAAGATCTGAATGCCAAAAAGATGGTGGATAGTTACTTTGCCCGGAATT
>DATNFV010000010.1:0-109112 GCA_035606215.1 Hanamia sp. | reverse complement strand
TGCCATAGTTATAAGACAAAATTCAACTCCAAATCATTGCATAAATACTACACAAAATTTATCTACATCAAATTGTGAATAAACCCACCTAAAATTTAAAAATAAAAAAAAAGAGACTGCCCTTTTGAGACAGCCTCTTTTTTATAATCCAAATTTTGCACTGATTTCCAGCATTCTTTCAATTGGTTTTTCAGCTGCAATTCTTATTTTTTCATCCATAATTATTTCCGGATTTTCATACTCAATGCAGAGGTATAATTTTTCTAAAGTATTTAGTTTCATATATGGACAATCATTGCAGGCGCAGGAATTATCCGGCGGTGCAGGAATAAAAGTTTTAAATGGTGAATGAATCTGCATCTGATGAAGAATACCTGGTTCTGTAACAACTATAAATTCATCAGAAGAATCGTTCAGAGTATATTTTAGTAAAGCGTTGGTGCTTCCAATAAAATCTGCTGTTGCTAAAACCGCTTCTTCACACTCTGGGTGCGCAATCACTTTTGCAGCAGGATGACGCATTTTAAGTTTCGTAATCTTCTTAAGGCTGAAAAGTTCATGGACAATACAGCTTCCATTCCATAAAACCATATCCCTTCCTGTTTTTTTAATTAAATACGCTCCTAAATTTTTATCCGGTGCAAAAATTATCTTCTGATCTTTTGGCAAACTGTTGATGATCGTTTCTGCATTGGAGGAAGTGCAGATAATATCGCTCAAAGCTTTCATTTCTGATGAACAATTGATGTAAGTGATCACAAAATGGCCCGGATGTTCATCTTTAAATTTTTGAAAAAGAGCAGCTGGCGCTGAATCTGCCAAAGAACAACCAGCTTTCATATCCGGCAACAAAACTTTTTTTGTTGGGTTTAAAATCTTAGCTGTTTCAGCCATGAAATGTACACCGGCAAAAACAATCATATCCGCATCGGTAGATTGTGCTTTTTGCGCAAGAGCGAGGCTATCTCCGATAAAATCTGCAACGTCCTGTATGTCCGGTTCCTGGTAATAATGAGCAAGTATAATGGCATTTTTTTCTTTTTTTAAGCGGTCAATTTCTGAAAACAGGTCCAAGTTAACGTCAATATCCAAATCAAGAAAACCTTTTTTTTCTAAATTTATTTTTGCCGCTTCAATGTTAATTTCTGCCATAATAATTATTAATAATTCAGTTTTTATTTAAAGGCCTACTATTATTAGAGGTGTGGATTTGTGGAAATAAAAGTTTTTTAAACTGATGCAAATTTAAAAATTCCTCTTTATCCACAGGAATCCACAAAGTTTCAACATCGCTTCTTTAACATTCCTTCTCATTTAAACTACTGTTTTTAACAATCGTTAATAAAAAAAGACGTTGATAAAATTTTAGCGCATTTATTTTTAAAACTTGTGAATTGGGATGTAACAAAATGTTGTTTCTTCTTGAAAAGAGATTCTAAATCCTCAAAAGAAGGGAAGTTATTAGAAGTTATTCAGAAATTTTTTTTCAAAACCCGGCCTTTCCCACACAATTTTTTTTTCCCCACAGCACTTTGTTGAAAACTATTCTTTCTTTTTTCAAAATAAAAAATTCTTTCAAAGTCTCTTTTAACAAAAAACACTGCCAGCGCTAATTTCAATACGTTATCCACAGTTTGTTCCTATTCTATTTTATACTATTTTTGCCGCCTCATTTCAAATTTAAGAGAAAATACTAACATGTCAATCATTCAGACTATCCGTGAAAAAGGAGCTGTAATCGTTATTTCACTAATTGCTATAAGCCTTATCGGTTTTATTTTAATGGACTCTATGAGTAGAGGCCGCTCCATATTTGGTGGCAATGATAATTCAACACTTGGAGTAGTAAACGGCGAAAAAATTTATCTTGATAATTTTAATGATAAGGTAAAAGAAGTACAACAACAATATCCGAATGCCGGAAGCGATCAAAACAATCAGATCCAGGAATCAGTCTGGAATCAAATGGTTGCGGAAAAAATCGTGGAAGATCAATTTGATAAATTAGGAATCACATTCACTCCGGATGAAATGAGTTCCATTATGTTTAGCAACGATGCTCCACAACAATTAAAACAGGCTTTTACTAACAAAGAAACAGGCCAGTATGATATTGAACAAGCAAAGCAATGGTGGGCACAAACCAAGAAAAATAAAAATGTAGATCAAAGAAATGCACTCCTTACTCAGTTGGTAGATCCGATGCGCTTAAGTAGTTTGTATTCAAAATATACTTCCATGATTACGGCAAGTATGTATCAGCCAAAATGGCTTTCAAAAGAATTAGCCGAAGAAAAAAACCAGTTCGCTACTATTTCATATGTAGCTGTTCCATATTCAACTATCAGCGACAGCACTATAAAAGTTTCAGATAACGATATCCAATCTTATTTGGATAAAAATAAAGCAAGGTATCAGCAGGAGCCTGGCATGATGATTTCATATGTTTCTTTTAGCGCTGCTCCAAGTTCTGCTGACAGTGCCAAGATTTTGCAATCTTTAAAAGATCTGAAACCAGATTTTGCAGCAGATTCAAACGCTAAATTTTTTCTCGGAAGAAACTCTTCAGCTGTTCCATTTTTTGATGGCTATACCCCAAAATCAAAAATCCAGGTCCCTAATAAAGATTCAATAATTGATTTACCCAATGGTGGAGTTTATGGACCTTATGAAGACGGAAATGATTTTGTTCTTGCAAAAAAGATTTCTACAAAAATATTGCCTGACAGTATTAAATGCCGCCACATTTTATTAGGAACTATTGATCCCCAAACTCAACAACCAACAATGGATGACAGCACTGCCCACAGAATAGCCGACAGCATTTCCATTGCAATTCAACATGGGGCAAGCTTCGATTCTTTGGATCAAAAATATTCAACAGACCAGGTTGCCAAGCAGCAAAACGGTGTAATGACTTTTGATATAATGACGATTCAGGGCGATAATTTTTCAAAAGAATTCGCAGACTTTTTATTGAATGATAAGGGAGAAACAAAAAAAGTAGTAAAAACACAATTTGGATGGCACTATATTGAAATATTAGATAAAAAGAACATTGAGCCGGCGTATAAAATTGCATACATGGCAAAAGAAATTGTGCCAAGCGACCAGACGATCAATGCTGCAAATACAGCAGCTATTAAATTATCAGGAACTGCAAACGACGAAAAATCTTTCAATGATTATGTTGTAAAAAATGGGTTAAAGAAAATTACGGTGCCTACAGAAGTAAAAGAAAACGATTATCAACTTGAGGCCATTCAGGATGCCCGACCGATAGTAAGATGGGCGGTTGATGCAAAAGAAGGTGCAGTATCAGATCCGTTTTCAGTAAAAGATGATTTCATTGTTGCTATAGTTGATAAGAAAATTAAAAAAGGATTACCAGATGTAAATACTGCCAGGCCGATGGTTGAGGGTATTATTACCAATATGAAAAAAGCTGATGAAATCAAAAAGAAACTTAATAATCCGTCGACACTTGAAGCTGCGGCAATGCCGTATCATTTACAGGTTTTAACAAGCGGCGCAGACTCAACGCTCACTTTTAATGCTCAACTTATTAATGGAATTGGAAACGAACCAAAAGTAGCAGGTGCTGCATTCAATAAAGAATACCAAACTAAAGTGTCTCCGGCAATAGCAGGGAATAGTGGAGTATTTGTAATAAAAGTAAATTCTGTTGCAACAAAAGCGCCGGTTCCGGAAGAAATCCGGAAAATGCAGGAAAGCCAGGAACAAGGAAGAAATACTCAAAATGTTCTTGGTCAATCTTTTGATGCTTTGAAAAAAATGGCTAATATCAAAGACAACAGGAGCAAGTTTTTCTAAAATAGGTTCAATAAAAAATTTTTAAAAAAGCCATTTCTGCGATGGCTTTTTTAATTGTAGGAATGAGCAAAATAATCATTTTGTAACTTTACAGAAATACGAAAATAATGGAAGATGCAATTGTAAATAAAGTAGCGCAAAGTGGATTGGTAACCCTTGATCTTGAAAAATTTTATCCTATAGAAGAATTAATTGTTTTTGATCTGAAGGATCATTTATTCATGCAACTTATTTTAAAAGAAAAAGAGTATCGTGAAGCTTTAAAAAAACTTGATTGGAGTACTTATCAAAATAAAAACGTTGCAATTACCTGCTCAACAGACTCAATCATTCCGCTTTGGGCGTATATGTTGGCCGTCACTTATCTGCAACCATTTGCAAAAGATATTTTTTTTGGAACAGAAAAAGAGGTGTTTAATATTTTATTTTTGAAAAATTTGCAGAAAATCAATATTCATGAATTTGCAGAAAAAAGAGTGGTAGTAAAAGGTTGTGGTGATAAAAAAATTCCTGAAGCAGCTTATGTTGAAATTGCAAAAATTCTTCGCCCCCTTGTTAAGAGCATTATGTATGGAGAGCCATGTAGTACGGTTCCAATCTTTAAACAAAAATGATTCTAAAAGATAAAGTAGCTATTTCTTAATTATGAACTCTCTTTTTCAATCCAGACACAAACAGAACCGGGTGGCGAAAAAAATTCTCCCCAACCATCTTCATTGATCTCAACCTCAGAAGAGTTTTTCATAAGTATATCAATAAATTTTTTCCCGATGTATCGTTTCCCAACTTCCATTTTTTTTGTACTACTTTCTCCCGTTGACAATAATACCGCACAACCAGTGTGCTCATCATCTCCTTCGCGTGTCCATCCTACACAATTCGGATGATCAAAATAATCACGTTGTTGCCCGTAAGCGTGATTGCAACGTGCCTGTAAAAGCGGTTCCAGTTCTTCGATTTTTTCTAACCATATTTCCTGTTCATTTCCTTCTTTGTCCTTGTCTTTGTAATGAGCACCATACAGATCAGGATAAAAAACACAAGGATATCCTTCCTGTCTTAATAAAATAATTGAATAGGCAATTGGCTTGAACCACGCTTCAACCGGAGCCTCCAGCGATTGCAAAGGCTGGGTATCGTGGTTATCAACGAGTGTTACTGCTTTTTCGGGCATTGCTTTAACCAAAGTCTGATCCAGAATTTTTCGCATATCGTAATTTTTCCCGGAAGTAGATGCTACAAAAAAATTTTGATGCAAAGAAGCATCAAACAAGCTCATCATTCCGTTGGTGGCTTCAATATATTTTAACAGCAAATCCAAAAAACCCGGCGCCCAATATTCACCAACAGCAAAAATTTCTTTGTTTGTACTTTCACGCAATTTATCAAGCCATTCCACATAAAAAAATGGGGTTATGTGCTTAACCGCATCCAGTCTTACGCCATCAAAGTTTTTCTGATACCAATACCATTTTGCCCAGTTGATCAGTTCTTCACGAACAGAAGGATTTCGGAAATCAATATCATTAAACATCAGGAAATCATAGTTACCCTTTTCACTGCTAATCATGGTTTCCCAGGAATCTCCATACCCATTTAATATTCTAAAAATACCATCTTCATTCAAATCATTGGCATGATCAACCCCCGAAAAACACATGTAATCCCAGATAAAGTCAGAGTACTTTTTATTGCGTCCGGGAAAAGTAAATTTGGTAAAAGCTTCAATTTCAAAAGGAGCAGAAACAACTTTAGTCCGATTTTCCGGATGAACTCTTACCACTTTTATTTTTTCAGCTTCATCACCACCGGCTTTGTGATTCAAAACAATATCCACGATAACGCGCATTCCACAAACGTGCACGGCATCAATGGCGTCTAAATATTCCTGCCTCGTCCCGTATTTTGTTCGTATCGATCCTTTCTGATCAAACTCGCCCAAATCATACAAATCATAAACGTCATATCCGGTACTATCTCCGCCGGAAGCTCCTTTATATGCAGGTGGAAACCATATGGAAGTGAATCCAAGATCTTTTAGTTTTGGTGCTTCAGATTTTATTTGTTTCCACAAACTACCATCCGGCGGAAGATACCAGTGGAAGTATTGAATCATCGTTCCTATCGGCATAACACAGGTTTTATTCACCACTTCAAAACATGTACCGAAGAAGATTTTTTAAAAGTAAAACCTGATCTCTTAAATAAAAAGATCAATAATAGTTAGTCTGCTGATCGGCAAATACTAGCCTGAAATCATAAGCAGGAAATGGCTGGGGAAATTTATTTTCTATTAAAAAAGTCGCTGCCAGTTTCCCTAATGCATCGGAACTCATAGCAGAATATCCGTTTCCCCCAGCCGCAACAAACAAATTATTTTCCACCTCGCCGATATAAGGCTTGCCGTGTCTTGTATAACAAACAATGCATTTTTTTGTAAAAGAATTTTCTATCGAAATGGAAGGAATTAATTGAAGCAAATAATCTTTCATCGTTTTTAAATTCTCTTCGTTGTTTCCGGTTTCAAACCAATCCTGTATTTCAGCGAGATTCTTAAAGAAAATATCACCAGGAAAATTAGCGCCCATTTTTAAATAAAAATTTCCATCTGGATATTGAAGTGGACGAATCAAGTAAATATCATCAATTTCCGGTTCTTTAATTTTATATAGGAGCGATGGAAGTTTTGACAAACGTAAGCCCTCATCAGTATTTGTTTTTACCCAAATAGTACTTTCGCTTTTCATCGTCAAAAATAATTTTTGTTTTAAGAGATTGAAAAAATTGACAAACGCCCCAGGTGAGAGTAACACTTTTTTTGCATGAAAAGTTTGACCCGAAAGCGTTGTAATTTTTATTTCATCCTTTTCATTTGAAACATCTGTAACAGTATCATTAAAAATATTTCCTCCATTTTTTTCAAATAAAGTCAACTGCGCTTTTATCAGCAATCTTGGATTGATATGACCCGAAGGTGCTGCTTCATAAATTCCTTTTGAAGAAGGCGGAAAATGATAGTCAGGCGCAAAAGAATCCAAAGATTCTCCGGAATCAAAAGATTGAAAATCAACAGCAAAATTTTTTGATTGTGTGACAATGTTTTCCAGGTAAGAATCAATGCAGTAAGGGTTTACATAAAGACAACCTTCTTCCGAATGAAATTGAATTCCACTTTCATTTTGAATAGAAGAATATGCACTTGTGGATTGCTGATTCAGCAAAGTTGATACCTCATCTCTTCCAAAAATTCTTTGAATTCTCGCGCGATCATAATGGCTTGCAAAAATAATCTGTTGTTGCAGCACAGTTTCCTCATCTGGTCCGATTAGTGCAACTTTTTTTTGAGAATTGCTGATATATTTTGCAGCAGCTGAACCAATCAAACCTCTGCCGACGATAATGCAATCGTAAATCATAGCTCTATTTTTAAATTAATAACTTAATCTTTTTATTTTTCTTCCTGCTTCGCTGTCGCAGATCAATTCTTCCAATCTTTTAATTTTTGTTGCTTCCTGTTTGGCGTCGATGATCCAGTGAATACAGGTTTTTTGGTAAGAAGGCGCCATTGATTGAAAATAATTCCAGGCCTTTTTATTTGCCTTAAATTTTTTTAAAAAATCATCCGGCAAAGAAGGCGATTCTTTTTCATAAGAATAAATACGTGATTTATTTTCCTGTCTTTTTTCAAACGCTGCAATGCCCGAAGGTTGCATCAATCCTTGCTTTGAAAGAACTTCTACCTTTTTAATATTGATGGCGCTCCAGATACTTCCGGTTTTTCGGGGCGTAAAACGAATACAATAACTTTCATTATCAATTGACCTTCTAACACCATCGATCCAGCCAAAACAAATAGCTTCATCAACAGATTCGCTCCATGTAATACTTGATTTTTTTGTTCCTACTTTATAAAATCCAACCAATAATTCTTCCGCTTTCCGATGATTTTTTTCAAACCATTTTCGCAATTCAGATTTTGTTGAAAAGAATGTTGGAACTAAATTATTTTGCGTCATACAACAAATGTAACTTCTCTAAAAAAATTATAGCTAACAAAGAAATAAAATCCATTCTTATTTTCATCTCTTAAAAATGGTTTGACTTTTGAAGCAAGAAGTAAAAATTAGTTTATGCCGGAAGGCCCGTCAATCGTAATATTAAAAGAAGAAGTTCAGCCTTTCATTGGCAAAAAGATTATTAAAGTAGAAGGCAATAGTAAACAGGATATTCAACGGCTGGCTGGACAAACAATAATTGATTTTAAAAGCTGGGGAAAACATTTTTTAATTTGTTTTAAAAGCTTTACTGTTAAAATTCATTTCATGCTTTTTGGCAGTTATAAAATTAATGAACAGAAAGAAAGGGTACCACGGTTGAGATTGATTTTTGAAAAAAGAGAAATAAATTTTTATGCCTGTTCTGTGAAATTTATTGAAGAAGATTTGAACCAGGTTTATGATTGGAAAGCAGATGTGATGAGCGATGCATGGGATCCGAAAGCGGCGAAACAAAAATTAAAAGAAATTCCTGACACACTTGTTTGTGACGCGTTACTAAATCAAAATATTTTTGCAGGCGTTGGAAATATTATCAAAAACGAAGTGCTTTTCAGAATGCATCTTCATCCGGAAACGAAAATCGGCGATCTACCTGCAAAAAAAATAAATGAATTAATCAAAGAAGCAAGGAATTATAGTTTTGATTTTTTAAACTGGAAGAAACAATATGTTTTGAGAAAACACTGGCTTGCTCATGCAAAAACGACTTGCCCCAGATGCAATACTCCTTTAGTAAAAAAGCATTTGGGAAAAACAAACAGGAGAAGTTTTTTCTGTAACAATTGCCAGGTATTGTATTAATGTTCGAGGGATCGCTGATATGCGAATTGAATTATGTAAACCATACTTTAATAAGCCCCGGCTGCAAAAGTGTTTCCCTGGCTCATATCGCCTGTTTCATACCCTTTTTTAAACCAATACATTCTTTCCGCCGATGTGCCATGTGTAAACGAATCAGGTGTTATTGTTCCCTGGTATTCCTGTTGAAGCCGATCGTCTCCAATCGCATTAGCTGCATTCAACGCTTCCTGGATATCCTCCGAATTAATTACATTTTTCATTTTCTGATCGTAATGCGCCCAAATTCCGGCATAAAAATCCGCTTGCAATTCAACTCTTACAGAATATTTATTGTATTCTGGTTGGCTTACCTGTTGTTGAATTTGTTCCATTTTTGCCGTGAGGCCCAATAAATCCTGAACGTGATGACCCACTTCATGGGCAACCACGTATGCCATTGCAAATTGGCCTGTAGCACCAAACTGATCGCGTAATTGTTGAGCAAAAGAAAGATCTATATAAACATCCTGATCTTGAGGGCAATAAAACGGACCTGTTGCTGCGCTTGCGTTTCCACAGGCAGATGTGGTGGTTCCATTAAATAGAACTAATGTTGGATCAGTATAGGTTTTGCCCATATCACTAAAAATTTTTGTCCAGACATCTTCTGTGTCTGCAAGAACAACTTTTACAAAGGCCGCTTCCTGATCCTGAGCAGCCTTTTGTTCCTGCGTCATCGGTTGTTGTGGCTGTTGAGTAATTTGATTGAGATCATTGATATCGCCATCACCCAGCAGAAATTTGGCAAGAAGAAAAATAACGCCGATAATGCCACCGCCCATTGCCATTCCACCACCGGAAATGCCACGGCGATCCTCAACATTCGTACTTTCTCTTCTTCCCATCCATTGCATAATGGTAATTTTTAGTGTTTAAAATAAGTCTTTCAAAACTGGTTTATTTTTTACTTTATTCTTAAAACTTTCAATAGCCTTTTTTGTAAAATCACTGAGAATCAAACGGCCACTGATCGCGGCTCTTTCTTTTAAAAGTGAATCCCAGTTTTCTGTTCCGCGCCAAAACATTTTTTTCATTTCTGCCATTGCTTCCGGATTTGAATGTGCCAGGGTATTTGCAAGCCTGTAAACTGATTCGTCCATATCCTGCACCGATTGATGTACTTCTGCAAACAAACCTTTGTGTTTTGCCCAATCTGCATTTCGCCATAAAGTAGTATCTATCGCGAGCTGACTAAAAGCAGAAGCGCCGATTTTTCTTTCGATTGCAGGGCCAACAACAAATGGTCCCATTCCAATAGCGAGCTCACTAAGTTTTACCTCGGAATCTTTTACTGCGATTGCGTAATCTACTGCTGCTGCAAGTCCTACTCCGCCGCCAACACATTTTCCATGAATCCTCCCAATGATCAATTTCGTGCATTTTCTCATCGCGTTGATGACGTTTCCAAAGCCGCAAAAAAAGTCCATTCCTTCCTTTTCATTTTTCACTGCTATCAATTCATCAAAACTTGCGCCAGCGCAAAAAGCGCCATCGCCTGCACTTTTTAAAATGACCACTTTGCTGTCATGCGTTCCTGCGTAATGGATCTCTTGTGCAAGTGCGTCTAAAATTTTCCCCGGCAATGAATTGCTTTGCGGATGAAAAAATTCTATGGTTGTAATTCCATGTTCTGTGTGTGAGTGAACATAAGCTTCCATGGTTTTAATTTTTTAATAATTCCAATTGATAATTTGAATACTCCGATAACAGATTACTGTTTTCCCTTCCTCCTTACCATTGTCAAAATTGTTGCCACACCAGCTGTTTCCTCCATTTCATCAATAATTTCAACATACCATTTTACAATTCCTTTAGGAATGTCTATTCCTTTTACATATTCGGTTTCAGGAGTAATTTCTTTTAATTCCTGTTCAATTTTTTCTTTGCATGTCAATTTAATATAAATTTCTGTTCCGGGATAAACAGGTTTTGTAAATCGCAATTCTTCAATTCCATAATTCAGGAGAACCGGATTTTTTTCATAACTATCAACAAACAAACCTGCAGCGGCGCTCATGATGAAATATCCGTGGGCTACCTGCTGTTCAAACATCGTATCACTAAAGTCAGTTGTTTTGATATGTGCATAAAAATGGTCGCCACTCAAATCGGCAAACCTGTCAATATCTTCAGAAGTAGTTTTTCTTTTTTCAGTTATCAATTGATCGCCGATCGCAAGCTCTTCAAAATATTTTTTAAACGGATGAACAGAACTTTCAGTTGCTTTTCCGCCAGGCTGATAAACGTTCGTAATAGCCGTAAGCATTGTTGGAGATCCTTGCACCGCAACCCTCTGCATATAATGTTTAAGTCCTCTCAAACCACCCATTTCTTCGCCTCCGCCGGCTCGACCCGGACCACCATGAATCAACATTGGTAAAGGAGAACCATGTCCGGTACTTTCTTTGGCACAATCACGGTTCAAAACCAAAATTCTTCCATGAAAAGTTCCGGCGCCGAGAATAAAATTCTTCGAAAACTGTTCGTTTACTGAAACAACAGAGCTGCATAAACTTCCTTTTCCTAATTTAGAAAGAGTTATTACTTCATCAATATTTTTATAAGGCATGATTGTGCTTACAGGTCCGAATGCTTCTACATTATGCACTTCATCACTTTCGAAAGGCCGCTCGTTTTTTAATAAAATAGGGCTCATGAAAGCGCCGGTTTTATTATCTGCGTCAATTAATTCAACACTATCAAGGCTACCATAAACTATTTGCGATGAAGCGAGCAATTTTTGGACGTGCTCCAAAACTTCCTCGCGCTGGGATTGTCCCGCTAGTGCACCCATTCTTACTTTTTCATTTTCTGGATTGCCAATTGTTGTTTGAGATAAAGATTTACAGATCGCTATCCACATATCTTCCATTTTATTTTCAGGAACAAAAATTCTTCGGATTGCAGTACATTTTTGCCCCGCTTTTGAGGTCATTTCTTTGCGAACTTCCTTTACAAAAATGTCCCACTCCGGCATTTCTGGTGTTACATCGTCTCCAAGAACAATGCAATTCAAAGAATCGGCTTCAAGGTTAAAAGGCACATTTTCGCGAAGCACATTTGGATTTGATTTCAGCATTAATCCTGTTGAAGCAGAACCAGTAAATGTGATCACGTCCTGATAAGTAACGTGATCTAAAATATCGCCGGCGCTTCCGCAAATCAATTGCAAAGACCCTTCCGGTAAAATATGGGAAGCAATAATTTCTCTGACAACTGCTTCTGTAAGGTAAGAAGTAATTGATGCTGGCTTCACCACTGCAGCTACGCCCGCCAATAAATTGACCGCAATTTTTTCCAGCATTCCCCAAACAGGAAAATTAAAAGCATTGATGTGAAGCGCTACCCCTTCTTTTGGCAATAAAATATGCTGCGCCGCAAATGTTCTTCCTTTACTCAGGCCAATATTTTCTCCATCCAATGCAAAAATTTCATTTGGCAATTTTCGTCTGAGTGAAGCGTTTGAAAAAAGATTTCCAATTCCGCCTTCGATATCAACCCAGCTATCAGCACGGGTTGCGCCGGTTTTATAACTTAAATGGTAAAATTTTTCTTTGTTTTCAAAAAGATAAAGTGCCAAAGCTTTCAGCATTCTGCCTCTTTCGTGAAAAGTCATTTTACGCAAAGTTGGGCTTCCAACGGTTCTGCCATAATTTAAAATCCCCTGAAAATCCAAGCCT
The DNA here is from genome assembly GCA_035606215.1 of Hanamia sp. Lineage (GTDB taxonomy): Bacteria > Bacteroidota > Bacteroidia > Chitinophagales > Chitinophagaceae > Ginsengibacter. Next base: position 96,700 of record DATNFV010000010.1, on the reverse strand, counting down.
TTGGTTGTTGCTGTAGCGATCAAATCTCCGTTAACTGCGTTATATAATGGCTGCCCTGCTCCATCTCCCTCAATCCAATTTCCTAAAACATAATTTCCGAGTTTCATTTCTGAAAGATTTTAATCAAAGTTATTTGAAAATAAATATAGCAAAATGCAGATAGCTTGATGAAAAAGCATTTCTGAAATATAAAAATTAATTATTTCTTTCTGTACTTCTAATTACGAAAGTTATTCATCCACCAATCCTTTAAATTCTACTTCGTCGAAATTAAATCTTCTTTCGAACGCGTCTTTTGTAATTAATTGCCCTGCGGCCGAAACACCGATAACTTTTGTTTGAAAAATCTCATTGTCTTTTTTTAGCTTCACCATTTTATTTTTCGCATACAATTTCTGGTTGTATTCTTCCAGCATTTTTGAAAAAGCTCCTGCTTCTAAATCGGCAATTCGTTTTAAGACAATTTCAACAAGCTCTTCGGCAAGATTAACTACATTAAAATCTTTCCCGTTTTGCAACTTAAAAGAAGTTGCGGTTAAATTAAATTGATCGAAACTTTCCTGGTTAATATTTAAACCAATCCCGATCACTGACCACTGCCATAAAGTACCTTTGATCACGTTTTCAATCAGTATTCCGCCTGTCTTACTGTCATTAATAAAAAGATCATTAGGCCATTTTATAGAAACATTTGCTAAAATATATTTTGTGATCAGATCATAGCAACTTAAAGCAACAGCAACACTTAGATGAAACTGCTGCGATACAGGCAGCCACTGCATTTCTGAAACTATTGATAATATTACATTATCGCCTTTATTGCTTTTCCATTCTTTCCCACGACGACCTTTTCCATGCGTTTGCTCCATAGCAAAGAATGAATTTCCATGACTGATTTTACCCTTTTTGATCAGTGCCATGGCATAGTTGTTGGTACTATCCACGCATTGAATAATTTGCATGTTTTCGTGGTCAAAAGACATAAAAAATATTAATGAAAGAAATTAGTATTTTTGATAAAATAGATACAAAATTTACGTGGAAAGCTGCAATCTAAGAGAATAAATTTAATTTTGCAGATTGCTGAAATTAGCACGAGTAAAAAGAACACATTTGAACAATTTAACATTACTGGAAAAACGAAAAAAGTCAGGTGTAGCCAGGGTTACAAGAAATAGTAAATTATTTAAAACGATCATCCATGCTATACAGGAAAAAAAAGGCGAAAGAATTGTAAGCCTCGACCTGAAAAAAATCCCTGAAGCAGTTACTGATTTTTTCATTATTTGTGAAGCTACCAATCCGATACAACTAAAGGCGATTGCCGATTTTGTAGAGGAAGAAGTGAAGAAAAAATGTGGCGAAACTCCTTATAAACATGAAGGCAGACAAGGCGAACAATGGATTTTGATTGATTATGTAAATGTAGTCGTTCATGTAATGCTTTCTGAACCCAGAAAGTTTTACAAACTCGAAGAAATGTGGAGCGATGCATCAATAATGGAACATTAATCCCAAAAATAAAATCAAACACAATTAAAAAAACCTCTGAATTCTTAATCAAGAAGTAAGATAAAAATATTGCAGAAGCAAGCTTATATGGCAACTGAAGAACAGAAAAAAAAATCATTACAAAAAAGGTTAAACCCTAACTTATCTCCCGGAACTCCTCCTGAAGAGGATCCTAAAAAGAAGCCAAGGCTTAGTATTTACTGGGTTTACGGAATTATTTTCGCTATTATTATCGGATATAATCTTTTCCGTAATACAAGTGGTACCGGCTTTGAAATCAATAATACAGATTTTTACACCATGCTGCAGAGGGGTGATGTCGATCAGATAAAAACTGTTGGTAATAAAAAATTAGTTAGAGTTTTTTTAGATCCACAAAAATTAGAAAGTGACGCAGCTTATTTCAAAGGCATTTTCGGGGATAATTACGATAATGTAAAACGGATTAAAGATGGTCCGCAAGCATATTTTGGAATTATAAAAGATGAAATTTTTGCAACTCAGTTAGCACAATTTTATAAAGATAACCCCACAGTTAAACAGGTGCCAGACAAACCTGGCGATGAAGGAGAACTACTGGGACAAATCGTAAGCACACTATTACCCATACTTTTAATTGCACTGGTATTTATTATGATGATGCGAAAAGTAGGTGGTGGTGCCGGCGCTGGTGGTCCGGGCGGAATTTTTAATATTGGAAAATCAAAAGCCACACTCTTCGAAAAAGGCACAAGGGTGAATATCAATTTCAGCGATGTAGCTGGCCTCGATGAAGCCAAGGTGGAGGTAATGGAAATTGTAGATTTTCTAAAAAATCCTAAAAAATACACTAATCTCGGCGGTAAAATTCCGAAAGGCGCGTTGCTTGTTGGTCCTCCGGGAACTGGTAAAACATTATTGGCGAAGGCGGTTGCCGGCGAGGCGCAGGTTCCGTTTTTCAGCCTCAGTGGAAGTGATTTTGTTGAGATGTTTGTTGGGGTTGGTGCAAGCCGAGTGCGTGATTTGTTTAAGCAGGCAAGAGAAAAAGCTCCATGTATTATTTTCATTGATGAAATTGATGCGATTGGACGTGCACGCGGAAAAAATATGATGATGAGCAATGATGAAAGAGAAAATACTTTGAATCAGTTGCTCGTAGAAATGGATGGCTTTGGAACAGATTTGGGAATTATCATTCTTGCCGCTACTAACCGTCCTGACGTGTTGGATAGTGCATTATTGAGACCAGGAAGATTTGACAGACAAATAACAATTGATCGGCCAGACCTGGTTGGGCGCGAAGCGATTTTTAAAGTTCATTTGGTTCCGATTAAAGTTTCTCAAAACTTAGATACACATAAATTGGCGGAACAAACCCCTGGATTTGCAGGTGCAGATATTGCGAACGTTTGTAACGAAGCAGCATTAATTGCGGCTCGTAAAGGAAAAGAAGTGGTTGATATGGTAGATTTTCAGGATGCAATTGACAGGGTAATTGGCGGACTTGAGAAGAAAAATAAAATTATTTTACCTGAAGAAAAAGAAATCATTGCCTATCACGAGGCCGGACATGCAATTTGTGGATGGTTTTTGGAACATGCCTATCCATTATTAAAAGTAACGATCGTACCAAGAGGCACAGCAGCATTGGGTTATGCACAATACACTCCGAAAGAGCAATATCTTTATAATACCGATCAGTTGCTCGACCAGGTTTGTATGACACTTGGTGGCAGGGCTTCAGAATCTATTTTCTTTGGCAAAGTTTCTACCGGCGCCAGCAACGATTTGCAACAGGTTACAAAAATGGCTTATTCAATGGTTACTGTTTATGGCATGAATGAGAAAGTGGGAAATGTGAGCTATTATGACCCCGCACAGGAAAATGCCTTTCAGAAACCGTTCAGTGAGGAAACGGGAAAAATGATAGATGAGGAAGTACGTAAATTGATTGAAACTGCTTTTGAAAGAACGAAAGCGTTATTGACAGAAAGAAAAAAAGAAGTAGAAGTTATCGCACAGGAATTGTTGAAAAGAGAAGTTTTGTTTAAAAGTGATGTGGAAGCTTTGATTGGTAAAAGACCTTATGAAGAGAAGAAAGCATTAGACTTTGTGGATAATCCAAAAGAAGCAGTAGTAGAATCTCCGATTCATGTAGATACTAACGATGCAAATATTAATTGATCAAAATGAAAGTTTCTTCTTCTAAAGAAAAAATTTTAAAAAAAATAAGAGAGGCACTGAGTAATCCGGTGCCTTTACCTTTTCCAAAAAGCGAAGGAAATACTTCTGTTTTTCCCGCTCCGGAAGAAGATCTTGAAATATTATTTGCCCAGGAATTTACAAAGCTGCTTGGAAAGTTTGCATTTTGTGTAAATGAATCGGATGCAAAAAGTCAAATCAAAAAGCTGATCTCTGATAAAAAATGGGAAAATATTTATTGTATTGAAAAATATTTTTTAGGTTTATTCCAGGATTTTTCTCTCGTAAATAATTCTTCGCTGGCGAACTGTGACGCTGCGATTACTTCCTGCAATTATTTAATAGCAAGAACGGGCGCAATTGTAATGAGTAGTGCGCAGCAAAGCGGAAGGACTACAAGCGCTTATGCACCGGTTCATATTTGCATTGCTTATGTTGATCAATTGGTTTTTGATACCCGTGATGCACTAAAAGATCTGAAAAAAAAATACGGAAATAGTCTTCCTTCCTTTATCACATTTGCCGCAGGACCAAGCCGCACGGCTGACATTGAAAAAACATTAGTGGTTGGAGTTCATGGACCGAAGGAAGTATATGTATTTTTGATTGACAGATTGCTGGCTTAATCAGAAATGAAAAATTACAGTAGTTGCTCGTTTACTATTTACTTGCAATCATTTGATTGATCTGGGAAACTGTTGAGTTAGGGTCTTCCCCCAGTCCTTCTTTTTGAAAAACGAGATTTCCTTGTTTATCTAAAACTGAAATGATATTACTGTGAGAAAAATTTCCTTCAGCATCTTTTTCAAATTGCACATTCAATAACACAGAAAGTGTTCTTACAGCACTTTCACTGCCATGCAAAAGCGTCCAGTTTTTATCAAGTCCTGAAGCATCAGCAAACTTTTTTAACTGATCCGGAAAGTCTCTTTCCGAATCAAAACTTACCAGCAGGTAATTTACTTTTCCTTTTTCAGATTTTAGATCTTGTTCGATATTTTTTATGTCGGCAGTTAGTCTTGGACAAGCATAAGTGCAATGAGTAAATATCATTCCTACAATAGTCGGTTTTCCTGCAAAAGATGCAAGAGTAACGAGCTTTTTATCCTGCGTTTGAAACGTATCAGGAAGCTGGTAAATACTTTCGGATGGGATTGTTCCAACCAGCGCGGTTTCATGTTTTGGCCCCTCCCCTACAAATGCAGATTGATTGCTTACATCTGAGCAACCAAATAAAATAATAGCAAAAAACAGGAATACAAATAATTTCATTTTTGTCTAATTTAAATTCTGTGCACAGCGAAATCCAAGATTAGCAATACAAAAATTTCCTTTCAAACTGCCCCGATAACTAAATCTAAGATAAGTTGCATAATCGCTTTTATCTACTACGTTTAGTGCGCCTGCACAAAAGTTTTTTAATTCATCTTCATCACTTCCTCTCGAATCTTTTGAAGCAATAAAACTATTAAAATTAAAAGTCCATTCCCAAATTAATCCATTCATATCGTACAATCCAAATTGGTTTTCATAAGTCGATTTTACATTAGGGAGAACCGGCAAATTCGGTCTTCTGTACCACTCCAAAATGTAGTCAGTAAGAGAATTGAACTTAATGTTTTTTGGAGTTCCTTTTGCCGCCAGCTCCCATTCGGCAATAGTTGGAAGCCTTTTGTTTTTCCATTTACAATAAGCTTCTGCGGCGAACCATGAAACATTTACTACAGGGGAGTTGTAAATATTTTTATTTTTTTCTCCGATTTCCAAATCGCTTTTCCAGTGATGAAGATAGTTGGTATCGGCAAAAAGGCGGTTCACTTTTGCCCTTCTCCATTGAGGATTTACTTTTACAAATTCAAGAAATTCAAGGTTGGTAACAGCATGTTCATCCATTTTAAAAGCAGCAACGGCAATCGGTTTGTTACTTTTTGTAACAAAGAAAGTTTGATAATTTCCGGCCGGAACTACAGCCATTTTATTTTCAACAACAACAGCTTTCTTCTGCGCATTGCCTGTGCTGAAGAAAGCCATCATTATTAAAATGGTAAGGAAGAATTTCATTTCTCCAAAGAAGGATTCTTATTTAAGTTTATGATAAATAGAAGGATTTTCCGCACCGGTAACTTTTATCTGAGCGATTGCACCTTTGTTAAATGCGCGGAAAATAGAATGATCAACAAGATTGATTACTTCAGGAACCTGCATTTTCATTTCCACAATTGCAGCGCCACCAGCAGGAATCAAAGTTGTTTGCACATCATGATTCACTTCTGTTCCACCTTCCATATACACCCTGGTAAAAATTTGTCCAATCGGATGGAAAGAAGAAACAAGATTTGGTCCACCATTTCCAACAAATAATCTTACGGTTTCGCCAACCTTTGCTTGCAAAGCATTTGACCCAGTTGTTGATCGTACGCGTCCATTAAATAAAACGTAATCAGGATTTTCTGCAAGTGCTTTTGTTTCATCAAAGTCCTGCAAGCCAGGAGCGTCATATTTCCCTTTTGTATAAAAATCACCTTGCATAATATAATATTCTTTGTCAACTTTTGGCAATCCGTCCTGCGGCTCAACCAAAATCAAACCATACATTCCATTGGCAATGTGTAATGGAACAGGTCCTGTCGCACAATGGTAAACAAATAAACCGGGATGCATAGCACGAAACTGAAAATGACTTGATTGTCCTGGAGCTGTAGCAGTTGCATCAGCGCCACCGCCTGGACCGATCACGGCATGAAGATCAATGCTGTGAGACATCTTGCTATCAGGAGAATTTTTTAAAGTAAAATCTACAAGATCACCTTGCCTCACGCGAATAAAATTTCCGGGAACATGGCCACCAAATGTCCAGAAAGTATATTCAGAGCTATCGGAGATTGGCATCACTTTTTCAATTGTTTCCAACTGCACAATTACTTTTTTTGGAGAAGTGTAAGTGATCGGCTTAGGAACATTAGGAGCAATGGTCAGGTCGGCAGTAACAGTTCCGGTTAACGCTGTATCAATATTGTTTTCTTCGGAATTGAAATTTCCTGGATTGCTCTTGCAGGAAAACAATAAAACAGAAAACAGGAAAATGAGCACCGGAAGCGCCTGTTTAAGAAGCGCATCTTTTTTTGAAACTTGAATCATGGTTTTTGAGGTTTATTTTAAAATTTCTTTTTTTCATTTAAGGCTGCCAGCAAAATTCCCTTGTGTTGAGTTTGTAAAATGTAAGCGCACTCATTTTAAAACATGAGACTGATCATGTTTTTTAAAACCGGTCTGCTTTTTTATTATTTTCACGCTTCACAAGATGAGGTTTATCATGTACCTCATCTGGTAATTACAAGAGGTTTTTTTATGAAACTTTACGTTTCTTTACAATAAATTTTTTTGATGAATAAATTGCTTGCAGGTGAACAGGAAAAATTCCAGGCGATATTCCAAAATGCTTCGCTTGGCATTTTGGTAATTAATAACTCCGGAACAATAACTCTTGCAAATGATTTTTTATTAAAACAGTTTGGATATTCAAATGCGAATGAACTTGTAGGTCAGAAAGTAGAAATTCTTATTCCAAAAAGATACCATGACGAACACGTTAGCGATAGAGAAATGTATATGAAACATCCTGAGACGCGTCCAATGGGCATTGGTCGCGATCTTTTTGGCGTAACAAAAGAGGGAAAGGAAATTCCCCTGGAAATTAGTCTTAGCAGCTATTCCAATGATGATGGAGTTTTTTCAATTGCGTTTATCAGTGATATCAGCCAAAGAATAGAAGTTCAGAATAAATTGCGTGAGCAAAGGCAGGCACTGGCTGCAGTGAATAAAAAAATGGAAGCGTTGAATGAACAACTTGAAAAAAAAGTGCAAGCCCGAACTGCTAAATTGCAGGAAACAATGGAAAAGCTGGAAGCATCGAAAGATGAACTTTCAAAAGCACTAAGCAAAGAAAAAGATTTAGGTGATTTGAAAAGCGCCTTTGTTTCAATGGCCTCACATGAGTTCAGAACACCATTGAGTACCATTCTTTCTTCGGCATCTTTGCTTGCAAAATATAAACTGACCGAAGAACAGCCGAAACGCGATAAACATGTTCAGAGAATAAAATCTTCAGTATTCAATCTGAATAATATTTTGAATGAGTTTCTTTCGCTTCGCAAAATCGAGGACGGCATGATTTCTACTCACAATTCTGTATTCAATATCAAAGAATTGGTTTCGCAGCAGATAAATGAAATGACGGAAATTTTAAAACCGGGTCAACATGTAAATTATGTTCACAGTGGTGATGCGGAAGTAACGCTTGATGAAGTGTTGTTCAAAAATATTCTGATCAATCTTCTTTCGAATGCAGTAAAATTTTCAGGAGAAAGTAAACCAATTTATATTTCAAGTGAGCAAAAAAATGGTGAGTTACACTTTTCAATAAAAGATGAAGGAATGGGAATTTCAATAAAAGATCAGGAACATTTATTCCAGATATTTTATCGTGCAACCAATGCCGTAAATATTCCCGGAACGGGCCTGGGGCTTCATATTGTAGCGAGATATGTGGATATGATGCAGGGGCAAATCGAAATAAAAAGCGAATTAGATAAAGGAACCGAAGTCAATTTAATTTTTCCGCAATGACAAAAATATTATTGGTAGAAGACAACAATGAAATCAGAGAAAACACTGCTGAAATCCTCGAGATGGCTAATTATAATGTAGTAACGGCCGCCAATGGGAAAGAAGGTTATGAAACTGCTTTGAGGGAAAACCCGGAACTCATTATTTGCGATATTATGATGCCCGTTTTGGATGGTTATGGACTGCTGCATCTGATTAATAAAAATGAAAATTTGAAAAGCATTCCGTTTATTTTTCTCACTGCAAAAACAGAGCGTATTGATTTCAGAAAAGGAATGGATATGGGTGCCGATGATTATATCACCAAACCTTTCACTGACATTGAGTTGCTTAATGCAATTGAAAGCCGTTTGGAAAAAGTAAAGATTCAACAGGAGCGTGCAATAAATTCTCAAAACCTCAATAATTTTTTTGAAGAAATAAAACACGAAGACGCACTGGAAAAGTTAACGGACGCACAAATAACCAATTCTTACAAAAAAAAGCAACGCATTTATTCTGAAGGAAATCATCCGCATTGTTTGTATTATTTGAATTCCGGAAAAATAAGAACGTATAAGATAAATGAATTTGGAAAAGAACTGACCATTAGCTTGTATAATGCCGGGGATTTTTTTGGGTATAACGCCCTGTTTGAAAACTCTACTTATAAAGAAAATGCGGAAACACTTGAAGAAAGTGAAGTAAGCATTATTGGCCGCGAAGATTTTGAAATATTAGTGAACAACAATAAAAAAGTAGCGCAAAAATTTATTAAATTGCTTGCACAAAATGTTTCTGAAAAAGAAGAACAACTCATCAATCTTGCTTACAATTCTCTTAGAAAAAGGGTAGCCGACGCCATTATAACGTTATTAAAAAAATACAAGAAAGAACACAGCCCTGATTTTATTATTCACATTTCAAGAGAAGACCTGGCACATATTGCAGGTACTACAACTGAATCTTTAATCAGAACTTTGAGTGATTTTAAAAACGAAAAACTGATAGAAGCAGAAGCAGGATGGGTAAAAGTTCTAGATGAAAAAAAGCTGCTGGACATGCTCAATTAAGTTTAAGAGCTTTGCATTAGTTTTTCATTGAACTCTTTTGAAAGACCTTCATATTTTTTTTCAAAAAGGCAAATATCATTTCGCAGCTTTTCATACTTTCGGATAATTTCATCTGATTGTTTTCCTGCTTTTGTCCGATTAGAAATTTCCAGGAGTTGCTTCGTTAATTTTTTTAGCTTCTCATCTTTCAGCAACAATTCATTTTGAAAATATTCTGCGGCCTGAAGAAACGAATCGTCTTCATTATTATCCACAATTTCGCTAAGGCGATATTTTAATAAAGCATTCTCCTGCGAAAAATACTTAAGTTTTTTTTGCCAGTTAGAGATTTCCTGTTTCGATGAAACATGTAATTGGATGTTCATTTAAGTTTTTTTTTCTTCCTCGGTCCTGCCGTGAAAAGTAAAAGTCTGAAACACAAAGTTGGAGAAATGGATCGTCTGAATAAATGACTAACGGCAGAATAGCAGATGATTTAAATCATACATAAAAAACAGAAATAAATGGATTAGAAAGTAAAAATAAAAACCGTGATAGTTACTACTTCGAAGAAGTAACATTTGGTTGAATATTTTGGCGCTCTTTATGAATGGTAATTGCTATCCAGATTAAGCCGGTTCCAATAATAATAGCAGAATAAAATAGAACAATATTGGCATACGGCAATGGTTCCAGGTTCAACACCTCCAGCCCTTGCAGCATCAACGTAATTTCCTGTAGCAATACGCCAAAAACAAAAAGAAAAATCCCTGTTTTTGAAACGAGTCTTTTTTGTTCTGCAAAAATCTCGTTGATATACCCAATGATGAAAAAAGAAATAATGCCTAAAAAAGATAAATGCAGATAACCAATCACAATGGGCCGAAAGCCAAAAGCATAGTTACTGAAAAAAGGGATAATGGAAAGTGTTTGTAAAATAATTTTCAGGATGAAAGAGATAGCAGCCATGACCCATAAATATCTCGTGGTTTTAGTTAGTTTTCGCGGAATATTTTTTTTTAAGGTTGGAAATAATGTGATGAAATAAAATAAAACCAACAACTGAAGTATTCCTGAAATATTTGCCAGCAAATGCAGTGAACGCGGTAGTTCCAGCCATAGGATAGAAAGAAGAAAAGTAGGCGCTACAGTAATTGCCATGATGATAAATAAATTTTTATTGATGGCAACAGAATGCATAAGTTCTCTTTCAAATAAATAAGAAAACAACATACCGAAGCAAACAAACAGAAACCACCCATTGTATTGGAAATGAAGGAAAAAATATAAAGCAGCAAAATAATAATCCTGAACTGTGCTAAAATTTATCATCAGATAAGCAAGCGTTATTTCTCCAATTGAAGAAATGATCCAGATAATTAAAGCAGCCTTAAACCATTTATCAGCGTAAGATTTGTCGTTAACTTTATTAAGATCCATCCAAAAGCAAATGATAAAAACATAAGAAACAAGGATGGATAAAATGGAAAATGAAATAGAATAATAACCATAAGCCTGTATAATAAAAGTAACAAACATTCCGTAAGCGGCGATACAAGCAAACGCAAGGATCCAATTGTATTTTTTATAATTAGTGATTACACCATTCCGCAAAAGATAATTAACCATTAATACCATCAATACAAGTGTCACCCAACCCATAAATGCAAAATTCGAATGTGCATACAACACATGTTTTTGATTCACGGCATACAAAGGAAAATTAATTTTATATCGCATTGTAATGCCCGCCGATGCTACCACACAAAAATTTATGAGGGCTATCTGTATCCAATTTCGGGTTCTGAATAAAACATTTTCCATGTCTGATGAAGATAAATTTCTTTTTATAAGCTGCTAAAATATTTTTCTTACTTGGTATGAAGTATGATGCAAATCATCTTAAATATATTTTTTTTATGAGCAGGGTCATAAAAACGAAATAACTTCAGTCTGTAATATTGCATTAAAATTAAAACCATTATTATGAAGAAAACAATCATCATTTGTTCCTTACTTTTTTCTGTAGCTTTCTTTTTTGCTGCCTGCAATGGTTCCGGCAATAGTAACAACAACAGCGATACTGCAACTGCAGCTCGGGAACCAACCGAAGCAAAAACAGGCACCGGCACTACCGCAAATGGCAATCCATCTTATGACCCAAACAGGGGAGAAGGAAAATTTCATGATGTAAAACTTTCAGACAAACTTGATCAGCATGAAGCAGATGAAGGGCAAAAAATCTATGAATTAAAATGTAGCTCATGTCATAAACTAACCAATGAAAGATTGGTTGGTCCGGGCTGGAAAGGCGTTACCTCACGACACAAGCCCGAATGGATTATGAATTTTGTAACAAATACTGATGACATGCTGGATAAAGATCCTAAAGCCCAGGCAATGTTGGAAATTTGTATGGTGCGTATGCCAAATCAAAATCTGACAGATGAACAGGCAAGGGAAATTCTTGAATTTATGAGAAAGAATGATGGTGTAAAATAAGCATTGCATATTTTTTTTAAACCGGATATCCTGAAAATATATCCGGTTTTTTATTGGATGAAAGCGACAAAAAGGGGGAAAAGCAACGGGTTAAAAACCGCCTGTATAATTTTTTTTGGGAAATAAGACAATTATGAGATCTTCCATTTTTTATTCACTTATCTCAAATTTTTCAAAATGAATTTTAAAAGTACCGGACTTTTAATCGGTTTTTATTGTTTTTGCTCTTCGATATTTGCCCAAACAAAATCTTCTGTTTATGACTGGCGCGAGTTATTTGGACAGGATGTTTTTACGAAAAATGGAAATGAATTTCGATCTGCAAATGGGGCCCCGGGAAATAAATATTGGCAAAATCGTGCTGATTACATGCTTCACGCAACTATCGATACGGCTGAAAATACTTTAAAAGGAACTGAAACAATTCATTATTCTAATAATAGCCCTGATGAATTATCTTCTCTTTGGTTGCAATTAGACCAAAATACTTACAAAGAGGATGCTCGTTCCAATTTTTATACTTCAGGGCGAAGAGGTGGAAATGATCACACTAATGGTTATCAAATCGAAACAGTAACCATTGAATACAATGGGAAAACCGTTAAAGCGGATTATATAATTAATGATACACGAATGCAAATCCGGCTTGCGAATGGGTTATCATCAAAAGGAAAAATAAACATTCATATAAATTATCATTATAAAATTCCCGGAGCATTCGGCGGAAGAACTGATTTTTTTACGACAAAAAATGGAAAGATTTATGAGATAGCACAATGGTATCCCCGCATGTGTGTTTATGGCGACCTGGAAGGTTGGAGCACTTTGCCATTTTTAGGAAGCGGCGAATTTTACTGTGAATATGGCGATTTTGACTATACAGTTACAGTTCCATCAGGAATGATCGTTGCTGGAAGCGGTGAATTACAGAATGAAAAAGAAGTGATTTCTCCAAAACAAATTGAAAGATTGAATGCAGCGAGAAAAAGCGATAAAACAATTTTCATCCGTACTGAAGATGAAGTGAGTAATGCATCAAAAAAATCAGCGGATAAAAAGTTGGTAAGCTGGCATTTTAAAATGAACAATACCCGCGACGTGGCTTTTGGCGCTTCAGCGTCTTACATTTGGGATGCGGCACGAGTGAATTTGCCTGGAGGAAAAAAAGCTCTGGCAATGTCAGTTTACCCTGTTGAAAGCGCCGGAGAAAATGCCTGGGGAAGAGCTACAGAATATTTAAAAAAATCGATAGAATACTTCTCAGCAAAATGGTTTGTGTACCCTTATCCTGTTGCCGTTAACGAAGCGGGAAGAGCCGGAGGAATGGAATATCCGGGAATTGTGTTTGACGGAATGTATGCAAAGTCAGGTGATCTTTATTGGGTTACGGCTCACGAAATCGGACACAATTGGTTCCCGATGATTGTTGGAAGCGATGAACGCCGCTATCCATGGATGGATGAAGGGTTCAATACTTTTATAGATGTTTATGCAGCGGATGAATTTAATCATGGAGAATATGCGCCAAAGCGCGACGGAGAATATGCACCTAAAAAAGGAAATCCTGCAGATGAGATCATTCCTTTATTGCAGGATTCTATGGCCCCTTCAATGATGGCCAGGGCGGATATGCTTACAGAAAAATATCGCCATCCGCTGGCTTATTTTAAACCGGCTTTTGGATTGGTTTTGCTACGTGAAGTAATTTTAGGAAATGACCGTTTTGATTATGCTTTCAAAAAATATATTGAAAGATGGGCGTACAAACATCCTTCGCCGGATGATTTTTTTAGAACCATAAATAATGAAGCTGGTGAAGATCTTTCATGGTTTTGGAAAGAATGGTTTTACCACAACTGGCAACTTGATCTTTATGTTCAAAAAGTAACATATAACAATAACGATCCAAAAGATGGCGCGAATATTACGATTGCCAATTTGCAAAAAATGGCCATGCCATGCACATTGGAAATCGTTTTAAAAGATGGAACTGTACAGGATTTACAATTGCCTGTTGAAACATGGATGCAAAGCGATACTCACACGATTCATTTTCAAACCACACAACCGATCGCATCCGTCACCATCGATCCAAAAAATCTTTTGCCGGACAGCGACCGAAAAAATAATGTATGGAAAGAATAAGATTAATTAACACTATTGAAAAACCCACTATTTAAGTGGGTTTTTATTTAAAATGCATTAAGAAATAAAAGGAATTCTCTTATTCTCTTTATCGAACAGATTTATCCGTTCATTGAAGTAAGGAATTCTGCATTGTCCTTTGTTCCTTTCATGTTTTTCATCAACGTATTGATAGCTTCTTCAGGGTTCATGTCAGCCATATGATTTCTTAAAACCCACATTCTCTGCAGAACATCTTTATCAAGTAACAAATCATCACGGCGTGTTGAAGAAGAAATAATATCAATTGCAGGGAAAATTCTGCGGTTAGACAATCTCCTGTCAAGTTGCAATTCCATATTACCTGTTCCCTTAAATTCTTCAAAAATTACTTCATCCATTTTACTTCCGGTGTCTACCAAAGCTGTCGCAATAATTGTGAGTGAGCCACCATTTTCAATTTTACGTGCAGCTCCAAAAAATTGTTTTGGTTTTTGCATTGCGTTCGCTTCCACACCACCAGACAAAACTTTTCCACTTGCCGGTGAAACAGTGTTATGTGCTCTTGCCAAACGAGTAATACTATCTAATAAAATAACCACATCGTGACCACATTCTACCAAACGTTTTGCTTTTTGCAAAGCCATTGTACTTACTTTTACATGTTTTTCAGCTGGTTCATCAAAAGTAGAGGCAATTACTTCTGCTTTTACGCTACGTTCCATATCGGTAACTTCTTCCGGTCTTTCATCCACTAACACAATCATTAAATAACATTCAGGATGATTCGCTGCAATTGCATTCGCAATTTCTTTCAGCAGCATGGTTTTACCTGTTTTTGGCTGTGCAACGATCAATCCGCGCTGGCCTTTCCCGATTGGCGTAAAAAGATCAATGATCCTGGTGGATAAATTATTGGATGAAGTAAATAAATTCAGCTTCTGATAAGGAAATAATGGTGTCAGGTAATCAAACGGAACACGGTCACGAACTTCGTCAGGCCCTTTTCCATTAATAGTTTCCACTTTTAATAAAGCGAAATATTTTTCACCTTCTTTTGGCGGACGAACAGAACCATAAACGGTGTCGCCGGTTTTTAAACCAAATAATTTTATTTGTGAAGGAGAAACATAAACGTCATCAGGAGAAGAAAGATAATTATAATCACTGCTTCTCAAAAAACCGTATCCATCAGGCATCATTTCCAGAACGCCTTCGGCTAAAATAATTCCGTCAAATTCAATATTGAACGCCGGCTCCTTTTTTTGAAAATTTTTTGAATGCTGCTGATGGCCGTTATTAACAGGCAAAGGTGGCATTTGCTCTTCTTCTTCCTCATCCTCGTTCTTTAATAATTCGATCAGTGCAGGTGCAATTGTTTTTGGATCAGCCAAATGTTCTACATGATCATCTTCCTCGTCTTCTGTATCAAAAAAATCAAATTCCGGTTTTACGGTAACTTCTTCTTTGGGTTTTTTGACAGGTTTTTTCTTTTCCTCAATTCTTTTAGGTTTTACTTCTTTTTCTTCTTCTACTGCCACTGGTTCTGCAACTTCTTTTTTCACAGATTTTACAATGCGTTTACGCTTAGGTCTTTCGGTAGTAGTTTCTTTTTTATCGTTAGTTGTCATTGATGCTTGTTTATCAAGAATTTTATAAATCAATTCCTGTTTTTGTAAATTTTTTGCGTCGGTTATATTTTGTTGCTCTGCAATATCAAGCAACTCCGGAACGAGCATATCGTTCAGTTGTAAGATGTCGTACATAAAGAGACGTATAGATTAATAGTCAAAACACAATTGGGGTTGTAAAAATCTAATATTTGATATTTATAATGGAATGGGATTCTGTTAATACTGATGTAATCGTAGCAAAAGGAAAACTAGTCAGCTTTAATCTGATGCAATATTACATTAAAATAATAAAAAACAATAAATTTTTTTCTTTTTATGTACAGATTCCAGAACTGAAAATACACTCCTCTGTCTCCTAAAATACAGGTAAAACAAGGATTAGACCAAAAATTTTATCTTGTTGAATTATATTTGCGTTTTTAAATAAAGCAAATGTTTAACAAAAGAGTACGTATTAAAGATGTTTTGGAAGGGGATTTAATTAACCATGAATTAACGGTAATGGGATGGGTTCGTACTTTCAGAAACAATCAATTTGTAGCATTAAACGATGGAAGCACTAATTCAACCCTTCAAATCGTTTTAGAATTAGGAAAATTTGATGAATCACTTTTAAAAAGAATTACTACAGGAGCATCTTTGAAAATTTCTGGAATTTTAGTTCCTTCTTTAGGCAAAGGCCAAAAAGTGGAATTAAAAGCACAATTGGTGGAAGTGTTGGGCGACAGTGATGCGGAAAAATTTCCACTTCAACCCAAAAAACACAGCCTGGAATTTTTGAGGGAAAAAGCTCATCTCCGTTTTCGGACCAATACATTTGGAGCAATTTTTAGAGTAAGACATTCTCTAGCTTTTGCAATTCATGAATTTTTTAATAAAAAAGGATTTGTGTATCTGCATTCGCCTATTATTACAGCTTCAGATGCCGAAGGGGCCGGCGAAACCTTTCATGTTACTTCTTTTGACCTGGAACATCCGGTGAAAAATGAAGACGGAACAATCAATTACAAAGAAGATTTTTTTGGAAAAGCTTCCAATCTTACAGTTAGCGGACAACTGGAAGCAGAACTGGCGGCAATGGCTTTGGGCGATGTTTATACGTTTGGTCCAACTTTTCGCGCTGAAAACTCTAATACTGCGCGACATCTTGCAGAATTCTGGATGATAGAGCCGGAAATGGCTTTTTCAGATCTGGAAGATGATATGAATCTGGCAGAAGAATTTATTAAATATATTATTAAATATGCTCTGGAGCATAACCGGGAAGACCTTGATTTTTTAGCTGCAAGACTAGTAGAAGAAGAAAAGCAAAAACCACAGAATGAGCGTAGCGAAATGGGATTGATTGAGAAGCTTGAATTTGTTATTAATAATGATTTTGAAAGATTAACTTATGCAGAAGCGATAGAAATTTTAAAAAATTCACCTGCCAATAAGAAAAAGAGATTTCAATATCCTGTTGATAAATGGGGAATTGATTTGCAGAGC
Organism: Hanamia sp.; assembly: GCA_035606215.1. Lineage (GTDB taxonomy): Bacteria > Bacteroidota > Bacteroidia > Chitinophagales > Chitinophagaceae > Ginsengibacter. The sequence goes on along the minus strand of DATNFV010000010.1, from coordinate 79,602 downwards.
GAACACGAGCGTTACCTGGTAGAAAAGCATTTTAAAAAACCGGTAATTCTAATCAATTACCCAAAAGAAATAAAGGCTTTTTATATGCGGCAGAATGATGATGGCAAAACTGTTGCGGCGATGGATATCCTGGCTCCCGGAATTGGAGAAATTGTTGGCGGTTCTCAACGTGAAGAAAGATTGCATGTTTTGGAAAAAAGAATGCGCGAAATGAATATTCCGGTAGAAGAAATGAACTGGTATCTTGATACCAGGAGATTTGGAAGCGCTCCTCACGCTGGTTTTGGACTTGGATTCGAAAGAATGATACAGTTTGTAACAGGAATGACGAACATACGAGACGTAATTCCGTTTCCTCGTTATCCGAAGAACGTAGAATTCTAAAAATTTTTTTCATGAAACGCTTTCTTGAATTCTTTTTGGGAATTATCCTGATTTTATTGATTTTAGGAAAATATGGTGACAAGAATCATCATCAGCAACCACTTGTTTCCTACTTAAGTACCAATTTGTTTTTGGAAATAGTCATTTACATTGTTCTGATATTTTTTGCATTCAAATTTATCGGCGGTAAGAAGAAGGATTATTCAAAATTCTTCTATAATCTTTTAGTAAAACTGTTTGGCGATCCAGAAAAAAGAAAAGGATAAATTTTTCTGTTATAGAATTTCTCAAAGAAAGAAATCTAATTATTCCTGTCCTGACTCTAATCCTGTTGTTTATTAATATTTCTCCAAATAAGAAAAGCCCTTTTTCAAATACCGTAATTGAAACGAAAGGCGAAAAATATATTAATTACCTGCTTTGTTGTTGCATATCTCATTATCGCCTTATTGCCTCTTTTAGATTTTGCGCCCTACACTTTTTATGTTGCATTTCTTTCTATTCCTTTTGCGGTTCAGGCAATTCGCTATGCACAAAAATTATGATAAAACATCTGCTGATTTGATCCCAAGCAATGCCCACACTGCGATTGCACATTTGTTCACCAGACTACTTTTGGTATTTGCCTTTTTATTGACTGGCTTAAGTTTCGCGATGCCGGCTTTGTACCTGATCGCTTCATTGCTTCTTGTTTTTGTTTTGGCATTATATAAACGTCAAAGAAAAACAATGAATAATTTTCGATTGGCAATTGGGAAAAAATAAAGGAACAATTCGCACAATGATTCTTTATTGATTTTTTAAAAAACATTTAATTCTTGTTCCCACATTTTCTCTGATGTTTTCATAAAAAAGATTGTAATCAGCAATATGAAAGTTTTTTGTCTTGATAAAAACACTTCCTAGAAATTGCGGCTTATTCACCCACAAAACATTTCCATGAATCTGTGCATGAACAACACCGGGAATTACTTTATTAAAATTGCGAAGCACACCGCCTTTATTTAAAGAAGCCGGAGCAAGAGTTGTATCCATTGTCCAGGTCAAAGGGTTAATCACATAAGCTTTCAAAGTTTCTTTTTGAATGTAAGGAGCTTCGTAGCCTTCCTGAAAAGTTCGCCAGCTGACAAAACATCCTGTGGCTGTAGAATCACTACAAGGGTTTAATTTGGAAAAATAATTCGTAAAAACTGGAAGCCCGATTATGTATGCACAAACCAATTGCTTTTGCAAAGGTTTTCCTTCAAAAAACTCTTTCAATAATTTTCCCGCGTGCCATGTTCCCTGGCTGTGGGATGCAATAATTATTGGCCGTCCACGATTGTAATTTTGCAGATAATATTCAAATGCATTTCTTACATCTTCGTATGCTAAGTCTAATGCTGCTTCACCAGAATCTTTATGGCTTGTATAAAAGGCATAAAGATTTGCCTGCCGATATCTTGGTACAAACACACGGCAGTATTTATTGAACACGCTTGCCTGGTAAAGGATTGACGTCTCATCAGTTTTTTTATTGATGGCTTGATCATCAATATCTGCATTCCATCCGTCAGGCATTTTCCGGTCTATATAAGAAGTGGGATAAATAAAAAAAACATCAGCAAGAGAATCTTTCGAACGATCTTTCATATCTGTTGGAATATTATCGGATGGATCATATTTGAAAGGAGACGCAGCCCAATAATTTAAATCGCTGTAATCGGGAAGATGTGTTTTACTTTTAAAAGAATAATTTATTGCCTGGCCTGAAATTTTATGTGAGCATGAAATGATGCAAACGTGGAAAAATAAAAAAAGAAAAACTATATCTTTAGATAAAAAATTTTGTTTGTAAATTGACATGTGCTAAGCTACATTCGCTTTTTTAAAAATTTAAATTTTTAATGCAATGACCATACCAGTAGTTGATCTTTCCGACTTTACCAAAGGGGATACAAAACTGAAAGAATCATTCGTGCAGCAATTGGGAAAAGCTTATGAAGAAGTTGGTTTTGTGGCAGTGAAAAATCATGGAATTCCTGATGAACTTATTGCTGACCTTTATAAATATGTTCAACAATTTTTTTCACTTCCTTCAGAAAAAAAACGTGCTTATGAAATTCCTGAACTTGCTGGTCAAAGAGGTTATACTTCCTTTGGAAAAGAACATGCAAAAGGAAGCGATGCGCCTGATCTGAAAGAATTTTTTCAATACGGACAAACGATTCCGGAAAGCCATCCGTTGAAACCTGAATATCCTGATAATGTAAGCGTGGAGGAAGTTTCAGGGTTTAATGAAACTCTTTTCAAGGCATATCGGGCTTTTGAAAAATCCGGAAAAACTTTGTTGCAGGCCATTGCGCTTTATCTTGCTTTGAATGAAAATTATTTCGATGATTTTGTTGAAGACGGAAATTCAATTGTTCGTGCCATTCATTATCCTCCAATTACCGTTGAGCCGAAAAGCGCGATTCGTGCAGAACAGCATGAAGACATTAATCTGATCACTTTATTGGTGGGCGCTTCTGCAGGCGGACTGGAAATTTTGACAAAGCAAAACGAGTGGATTGGAGTAACTTCTTTGCCAGATCAGATCGTTGTAAATGTGGGTGATATGCTGCAAAGACTTACCAACAATAAATTAAAAAGTACTACTCACAGAGTTGTAAATCCTCCGAGGGAATTGTGGCATACATCAAGATTCTCCGTTCCTTTTTTCCTTCATCCAAAATCGGCAATGGATCTTTCTGCATTAGAAGAATGCGTCGATGAAAATCATCCTAAAGTGTATGAAGATATTACTGCAGGAGAATATCTTGACGAACGACTGAGAGAGATTGGGTTGAAAAAATGATAATCAGCTAATTTACCGATGAGCTGATATGCTAATTAAAACAAAATGCCTGAAGACAACAAAGATGCGATTCTAAAAACAAATATTTTTCATGGTACTTTACAGGCATATTCCTTTTTTAAAAGCTGTCTTTTTTTATACTATTTCTGCTTTTGGTGGTCCACAAGGCCATTTGGGAATGATGATAAAAACATTTGTTGAAAGAAGGCGCGATGTTACCAAAGAAGAACTAATGGAATATGTTTCTTTTTGCCAACTCTTGCCAGGCGCATCTTCTACCCAAACGATCACGCTGATCGGTTATAAACGTGGTGGTGTTCCTCTTGCTGTTCTTACTCTGTTGATATGGATTTTTCCTGCAAGTCTATTAATGGGAATTTTTTCGTTTTTGTTTTATTATGTAAATACCTATCATGTAAGCCTCGATCTTTTTTCTTACATCCAGCCAATGGCAGTTGGATTTATTGCCTTCGCTGCTTTCAGAATGTATAAAGTTTCTATCAAAAACAATATTACGTTTATCATCATGATCGTTGGCGCTATTGGCACCTATGCTTTTTTTAAAACTCCATGGGTTTTTCCGATATTGATTGTGTTGGGTGGTGTAGTTACCAATTTCAGTGACAGAAGATTTCCTGAAAAAGAAAATATCAAACCGCGACATATAAAATGGACCAATATCTGGCTTTTCATTTTGATTTTTGTAGTGGTTGGTTTTTTGAGTGAAACTGCTCGAAAACAAAATTGGGAACACAAAAGAGCTTACAATCTTACAGAAAATGTATATCGTTATGGAAGCCTGGTCTTTGGCGGCGGAGATGTATTGATGCCAATGATGTATGAACAATATGTCACCCGTGAAAAATCAAGATATTTAACCAAAGAAGAATATTTAACCGGTTGGGGAATTGTTCGCGCCATTCCGGGACCTGTGTTTTCGGTAACCTCCTATGTTGGTGGAATGGTACTTCGTGAATATGGAACTAAGTGGCAAATATTAGGATGTTTTATTGGTTGTATCGGCGTTTTTTTGCCAAGCGCATTGTTGGTTTTATTCTTTTTTCCCGTGTGGCAAAGTTTAAAAAAATATGTGGTCGTTTACAGGTCACTTGAAGGCATTAATGCTGTCGTCGTCGGCATTATGTGGGCATCTTTTCTTTACCTCGTCAATGATATTTCTATAACGGCGCTTAATACTGTTAGTGTTGTAAATATTGTCGTGATTATTGGCACTTTTTACCTTCTTACTTTCACGAAAATTCCTGCTCCGTTTATTGTTTTAGGCTGCCTTTTAATTGGATTTATTTTTTAAGATCTTTTATAGTAAACAAGCCATAATTCGATTTTTTATTATCGAGATAGGGAAATTATAAAATAATAAAAGTATTTCTATACTTTTATTACGGGGTTTTATTAATTTTGTCTTCAATTAATATTATTTATAAAAAACATTACAGTATGGAAACAACTTTAGAGAATGAAAATATTCTCAACGTTACTTTATTAGAGCCAAGAATGAAACATCCAACCATATTTGTAAGGTTTGATGAATTAAAACCTGGCGAAAGTTTGACGATTCATAATGATCATGATCCCAAGCCCTTGTATTACCAGCTTTTAGGCGAAAGAGGAAATATTTTTACATGGGAATATTTGGAAGAAGGACCGAAATTATGGCGCGTAAAAATTTCAAAGCGCGAACAAGGCCAGGCGGGTGAAACGCTTGGAGAAATTGCTGCAAAAGATTTGCGCAAAGCTGAAGTGTTTAAAAAATATGGTTTGGATTTTTGTTGTGGAGGAAAGAAGACTGTGAAAGAAGCGTGTGCAGAAAAAGGATTGGATGTAAACAAAGTGGAGCAGGAATTACAGAACAGTGATAAAACTTCATTTGCTGCAAGGCCGTTGCCTTATAATGATTGGAACCTTGATTTTCTGGCAGATTATATTGTAAATACTCATCATAGTTATGTGAAGAAAACGATTCCTGATATTCGGATTTATGCTGAAAAAGTTGCCAAAGTTCATGGTGCTCATCATCCGGAATTGTTACGGATCAATCAGCTTGCACAGGAAGTTTGCGAGGAAATGTCTGCACATATGGTGAAAGAAGAAACTGTTTTATTCCCTTTTGTAAAACAATTGATAGTAGCAAAAAATAGTGGAAATGGGAAGGCGGAATTTGGTAATCTTGAAACAGTTGAAACACCTATCAACATGATGGAAATGGAACATGAGTTAGTTGGAGCAAATATGGACGAGATCAGGAAAATAAGCAAGAATTATCAGTTGTCGGAAGATGCATGTGCCAGCTATTCTTATCTGTTCAAAACTTTAGATGAATTTGAAAATGATTTGCATATCCATGTTCACCTTGAAAACAATATCCTGTTTCCAAAGGCTTTGGGTTTGGAAAAGAATTAGTGAAAAACTAAAGCTTAATTATCGAAATGTGAAATTGCTCTTCTCCTCTGTCTAATAAGAATTAGCTGTTTTTATTAGAAATGAAACACTCGCGTTTGCTTAGTTTTTAAATTATTGGATAAACAGATCGACAGCTATCATACATACTTTAAATAAACATGACCATTAATAGCAACACAAAAATTTCCAAGATTTTAAAACAAAATCCTGATGCGCTTGAAAGAATCATCAGCATCACGCCGAGGTTTGAAAAATTAAGAAATCCTTTGTTGCGAAAACTTATGGCAGCACGAACCAGCATTGGAATGGCTTCGAATATTGCCGGAATAAGTGTTGAAAATTTTTTTGAAAAACTACAACCATTAGGGTTTGAGCCAGACAGGGAGACTGAGCCGGAATCAAACACAAGAAAATCAAAACTTCCTGCTTATTTTACTTCATTAAGGGCCGCACAAATTATTGATTTTGATGTTCGGCCCATTATTGAGGCAGGTGAGGACCCGTTGTCAGCAATAACAAAAAAAGTAAAATCAATTCGGCAAAACTGCACTTTGAAAATTATCAATTTCTTTGAGCCAACGCCGCTAATTTCCTTATTGAAAAAGCAGGGCTTTGATTCTTTTGTCAATAAAGTGGACGAGGAAACAGTAGAGACTTATTTTTATAAAAGAAATGATGTGGAGGTTGAAATAAAAGCGGAGGAAAATAATTCTGAAGGCTGGGATGGATTAATAAAAAAATTTGAAGGAAAAATGCAAGTGGTTGATGTAAGGCAATTAGAAATGCCCCAACCAATGATGACGATTTTGTCAGCAATTGAAAAGTTGCCGGAATACGATGCCTTGTTGGTATATCATAAAAGAATTCCTGTCTTTTTATTGCGGGAATTGAAAGAAAGAAAATTCGATTATAGAATAAATGAGCTTACGGCAAATGAAGTGCGTTTGCTTATTTTTAAAGAGAATGATGATCCCCAGAAATAGTAATAGCGGTCTGACAAAAAACACTTCTTACAAAGTGGTACTGCCATTTTATTTGTATGCAGGAATCGCACTTTTAGCCGCAACAGTTTTATTAAATTTTTCTACGTCAGCTTTTCTGCAACATTATTTTCATCCTCACACTTTGGGGATTACACATGTGATGGCACTCGGTTGGGGAACGATGATGATCCTCGGCGCAAGCCATCAACTGGTGCCGGTTTTAATTGAACAAAAATTGTTTAGTAACGCTCTTGCTTACTTGTCTTTCTTTTTTGCCGGTATTGGAATTCCACTTTTAGTCGTTGGATTTTATCAATTTAATTTTGGATGGCCTACTCAGCTCGCCGCCATTTTAATCAACTGCGCCATTTTATTTTATCTAATCAACATTGGCATCAGCATGGCAAAAAGCAAGAACGAGAATATACATGCTATTTTTGTTTTTACTGCAACACTGTGGCTACTCATTACCACAATTGTTGGTTTGTTTTTAGTTTATAATTTTACCTTCAATATCTTGTCAAAAGATTCGCTTGGCTATCTTCCTCTTCACGCACATTTGGGGATAATCGGGTGGTTTTTAATGCTAGTAATTGGCGTTGGATCGCGACTAATTCCAATGTTTCTTATTTCAAAATATAGCAACAATAAATTATTGTGGCAGATATATTCTCTCATCAATTTTGCATTGATCAGTTTTATCATTTTCTTTCTGTATTTTAAAATGATTGCACTTTATCTTATACCGTTGATTGCAATTGCTGCAGCTCTGATCATGTTCGGATTTTATTGTTATAAAAGTTACTACGAAAGAATTCGTAAGAAAGTAGATTACCAGGTAAAAATTTCTCTACTTTCTGTTTTCATGATGGCGTTGCCCTTGTTTTTTTTATTGATCGTTATTATATTGTTGGTGCTTTCCAGAAACAACGTGCATTTAATATTGACTTATGGATTTTGTATTTTTTTTGGATGGATTACTGCCATTATTTTTGGAATGACTTTTAAAACGTTGCCTTTTATCATTTGGAACAAAGTATATCACACAAAAGCAGGATTGGGAAAAACGCCGAATCCAAAAGAATTATTCAATGATAAAATATTTTTAATGATGGGAATTGCTTATTTAACAGGATTTATTTTATTTGCCTCAGGAGTGCTTATTTCAAATGAAATTATCATCAAAATTGCTGCGATTCTTTTATTAATTACTGCAGCTTTATACAATGGAAATATATGGAAGGCGGTAACACATAAACCAAAAAAATCGTGAACGAAATAACCAATGATAAAGCGAAATGCGAGCTGGCTTTGGGCGCACTAAAGTTTGTGGATGATCCTGAAATCGGATTGAACGTTGTAGATCTTGGATTGATTTACCAGATTGATTTTGATGAAGACCAGAAAAAAATTTTTTGTGCTCATTCTTTAACAACACAATTTTGCCCGATGGGTGAAACAATAAATAATGGTGTCACAAATGCGCTTCAACAAACGTTTCCGCTATATATTGTTGAAACAAAAATCACCTTTGATCCGCCCTGGAATTCTTCAAAAATTTCTGACGAAGGAAGAGAGTTTTTAAACATGTAATTATGCTAAGCAAGACATGCAAAATTGCGATAAAAGCCGTCATTTATCTCTGCTCAAAATTTGAAAGCGGCGGAAATGCATCTATAAAAGAAATCGCCGAATTTATTAATTCGAGTGAACATACGGTTGGAAAAATTTTGCAAACATTGGTAAAACAAGATGTAATCAAAAGTATGAAAGGACCTACTGGCGGGTTTTTTATTTCACGTACGCAACAAAAACAACCTATCATCAATATTGTAGAAGCAGTAGACGGAAAACAAGTTTTTAGAAGTTGTGGGTTGGGATTAAGCAAATGTTCTTCATCACATCCATGTCCTATTCATCAGGATTACAAAGAAGCACGAGACCTGATGGAGAAATTATTTCGCGAAAAAAATGTACAAAATTTATGCGAGCCTGTCAGCGATGGCCTTGCTTATTTGATGGGATAATTTTTCTCTGTCAGAACTAAATCAGGTTCTCATTTTAATTTAGTAGAAAAAGTTTTATAAAATCTGTGGCATATCTTTTTATAGTTACTTTACAAATCGTAAAATAACTTTCTAAATAAAAAACGAAAGATATGTGGTGGATATACGCATTGCTAGCAGCGTTCTTTGCCGCTTTGACGGCTATTTTTGCAAAGATCGGAGTGAAAGGAGTTGATACAGATCTTGCAACTGCGATCAGAACGGTGGTGATCTTAATTCTTGCATGGTCAATAGCTTTCTTTCGTGGAGGAACTGCAACTTTTCACACACTCACCAGGCAGAATATTTTGTTTCTGTGTCTGTCAGGAGTAGCAACAGGTCTTTCGTGGATTTTTTATTTTAAAGCTTTGCAGTTGGGACGGGTCTCGCAAGTAGCTCCCGTTGATAAAATGAGTGTTGCCTTCGCACTGATTTTGTCTTTTATTTTTTTAGGAGAACCGATGAATGTAAAAACAATTATCGGTGCAGCATTAATTATTTTGGGAACATTGGTTCTGATCTTCTAACAATGTTTTTACATAAATCCATAATCCAAAACTCTTCTCAGATATTTTCTATTCTGAAATATCCAGGTTACTTCATAGCTTCCTGTTTTATCTTTACTGAAAAGATAAAGATAGATAGTATTTCCGTCCTTTGATTTGTAAACCGCGTCAGTAGTACGTTCTATGCCTTTGTCAAGATAAGTTAAGTTCAAATTGAACAGATCTGAATAGGCTGCAGGCGGAATAAAAACAGTATCATTATTGATGATCATCGTTACATTGCTAATCTCTGTTTTTGGTACCTGGCCATAATTTCCATAATAAGCTTTACGATCAATTCTTACAAGATATTTTTCATCATAAGTTAATTTATGTTTTAAAGGATCAAATGCAGAAATTTTCACCTTCGCTTTGATACCATCACCTTCAAATACAATGGAATCGTTGCCAAGTTTAGTGTAAGGAATTTTTTTTAATGGAAGCAGGCCTACGCTTTCGCTGATTCCTGCTAAAGTAAATGTAGCGAGATCTGCACGAAGATCTTTTACATGAAAACGATCAAAAGATTCTGTTTTTCTTCTTGCGTCCGGCATGTCATCATTTTGAGCATTGACTAAAGCTGCTGAAAAAATTGCAAGAGAAAAGAGAAAAAAGGGTTTTAAAAACTTCATTTTAAATTTTTTTATTCAAAATAAATCACTGTTTCATATTCGCCTGTGGATATCCTTTTGCTATCCAATCGGTTTTAATATTGTGAGGTAAATCGAGCAAATGATAATTTGTAAATTTCATTTGTTTCAATAAATCAATGGCAGGGCGAACATTTGGACAATGATCGAAAGGGCAACATCCGCAATAAATAACGATGTTCGCCTCTCTCGGCACATTGCGCAGGGAATCTTTAAAAGCTGTAAGATTTTTTTCATCGCTTGCCATTCCAATATCAATAGAATGTGGGAGTACAACGCCAGGGCCAACACAATAAATAAGCGGAACATTTTGATTTGATTCAATCGTTTTTGCCAAAGCGGCGGGCTCTACTAATTGATCTTTTGTCCAGTTCTCGGGCTTTTGAGCGCTGCAGGATTGAGCACTAATGATTGCTAAAATAAAAAATAAATAAGAAAATGTTTTTTTCATAAAAAGGTTTGTTCAAAAATAAAATAAAAAATAAGTGCTGCTTTACAATTAACTTTTTAGTTAATCATTCGATGAATCTTCTTTAGTTTTTACTTCAGCCTTTGCTTTCTTTTTAAAAAATCCGCGAAGTAAAAAATTATGCTGTGCTGCTTCCAGATCTTCATCAAGTTTTTTGCTTGCTGATTGTAAGTTTTGTAAAGTAACTTTTAAGCCCTCAGCAGTTTTTTCATCGCTAAGGAACATTCCGGCAGGAGCATTTTTATTAGTTAATCCGGTGTTTAAAGTATTTGTTGCTATTTGCAAATTGCCCATTACGTTTTTTGATTTATCTGCCACTTCCTGTAACTGAGAAATGGTAGAACGAAGCTTACTAAAAATAGCGGTATCTGTTACCAGGTCATTTGCAAAACCGCCTTTCTCATTTAATCTGGAGGTATAATTTGAAACATTAGCAGTTAGGTTTTCAAGATTTAAAGAAGCTTTTTTTAATGTCAGAACGGTTTTGTTTAATTGATCAGCAAACGTCTCATCAGAAAGTAATTTTCCTATAGAACCTTGCCCGGCAGCCATTTTAGTGCTAATCATTTTAAAATTTTCAGTGATAGCAAGAAGATTGTCATTGTTTTTTGAAAGCGTTGCCATCATTTCGTCTGTACTAAGTAGTTTATCCGTGTTCAATATATCGCCTTCCTCTATTTGAGGTGCTTTTGCTGTGCCCCCATAAATTTCGATGATTTTATTTCCAATTAATCCGTCAGTGCTCAACTTGGCTTTTGCATTTTTGCGAATGTAAGGAAGTGATTCGTGTTCGATATTCATATCTACTTCTACTCTTGCATTTCCAATCAGATTGACACTTTTGATGGTGCCCACCTTTACTCCGGAAAACCATACATTATTTCCCTGCTTCAATCCGTTTACATCTTCAAAAAAAGATTTGATGACGACAGTATTAGCAAAAGTTTTTCTTTGTGAGCCAAGCGTCAGAACCGTTATAATAAAAATCGCGATGCCAAGGAAAACAAATATTCCTACAATTACTGCTCTTCTGTTGGGTGTTGCTCTCATAATTAATGAATGAAATTATATTTATAAAAATTTTGAATTCGCTCATCAGGATCGCTAAAAACTTCGTCAAACGTTCCCTTCTTAATAAATTTTCCATCAAACAACATTGCAACCTTGTCGCCGGTTGTTTTTGCACAAGTAAGATCGTGAGTGATAATGATTGAAGTAGTATTAAATTTTTCTTTCACAAGATTAATCAGTTTATTAATTTCAATACTTGTAATAGGATCAAGGCCCGACGTTGGTTCATCATACAACATGATCTTTGGTTGAAGGATCAGGGTTCGCGCAATTCCAATTCTTTTTCTTTGTCCGCCCGATAATTCGGCCGGCATTTGATTCATCGTTTGCAATAATCCTACCGCATCCAAAACTCTTTCTATTTGTTCGTTTACTTCCGTCTTTGACAAATTTTTTGAATGACGAACCAATGGGAAAGCGAGATTTTCTTTGATCGTCATGCTGTCATACAAAGCGCTGCTTTGAAAAGAAAATCCGATTTGCAAACGAAGCTGCTGCAATTCTTTATCATTCAATAATTCTACTTCTTTCCCCAGCACATTTACACTGCCACTATCCGGCATTAATAAGCCACAAATAATTTTTATCAATACTGATTTTCCGGTTCCTGATCTTCCCAACACTACCACATTTTCTTTATTCTCGACTTCCAGGTTAACTCCCCGCAATACATGATTATCACCAAAAGATTTATACAAATCCATTATTGAAATCATGATCCTATGTTCATTATTTTCATTTTCTGTTTCCATCAGGGCCTGATACTATTAGTTATTTGAACAATCAAAATTTCTTCTATAAAAATTAAAAACATGGAAAGAACTACAGATAAATTTGCCGCTTTTCCAACCCCTTCGGTTCCGTTTTTTGCATGAAAACCCTTATAACATCCGACCATTCCAATCGTGAATCCATAGACAATACTTTTTATCAAAGAAGAAAAAATATCGAGAAAAGAAATTTTATCGAAAGCCTGTTGAAAAAAAGTAATGAAACTGGTCATTTCATTTTGATGAACATTTATGAAGGCTCCCATCATCGCTACAAAACCTGTATAGCACATCAGCATTGGGATCATTAATGTGGTTGCCAAAACACGACTTACGACTAGAAATTTAAATGGATTTACAGCAGAAACTTCCATTGCATCTATTTGCTCTGTTACTTTCATAGAACCTAATTCTGCGGCAATATTAGAACCAACTTTTCCGGCACAGATCAAAGCTGTTACCAAAGGGGCCAAAGCGCGGATAATGGCAATCGCAACAAGGCTGGGTAACCATGAAGTAGCGCCAAATTCTGATAAAGAAGGACGCGATTGTTTAGTAAATACGAGTCCGGTGATAAAACCTGTAAGCGTAATCAGAAAAAGAGATTTATAACCAACTTCGTAACATTGTTTGATAATTTCTTTCACCTCATAGGGCGGCTTAAAAACCTCCTTAAAAAACCTGATTACAAATTGAAAAGCCGAGTATAGATTTATAAAAAAAGCATCTACTTTTTTTGAAATCAATTTTTTTTCAACAGGCTTAATCTTCATCATGCTGCTATGGACACTTTTTTAATTATGCAAAGCAAAGATGACACCTGAAAATTAAATTCCGGAAATTTTTATAAGAAAAGAATTGAATAACAAAAATTCAGCATGATAATTGAATACTTTTTAATTGCAGAAATTTAAAAATATTTATTTCCTATAAAACTTTATCTCATGACTCTCATTGGATTCCTTATTCTTTTATTGATAGCTGCGATTTGTGGCGGCATAGGTCAATCAATTGCAGGTTATGACCTTGGCGGTTGCCTCGTGTCTATCGTTGTTGGTTTTATCGGCGCCTATATCGGTATGTGGGTCGCAGGAAAATTTGGTCTGCCCGAAATTTTTGCTGTCGATATTCAAGGTCATCCATTTCCAATTATTTGGGCAATAATCGGTTCCGCAATATTTACATTTATTGTTGCTTTACTGCGAAGAGCATTTCTCGGGGGACGCGATTTATAAGGAATCGGGTTCTGTTTCAAAACCAAGAACAACAGAGTTAATACAATATCGTAACCCAGTCGGAGGAGGTCCATCTTCAAAGACATGTCCGAGATGAGAATGACATTTTCCGCATTCAACTTCTGTTCTTCTCATCCCAAAAGAATTATCCGGTAAATAAATTAAACTGTCCTTGCTGATTGGTTCAAAGAAACTGGGCCATCCACAACTGCTGTTGAATTTTCCATTGCTTCTGAAAAGGGGATTTCCGCAAACGGCGCAATAATAAGTTCCTACTTCGTTGTGCTGATAAAACTTTCCTGTTCCAGGTCTTTCGGTGCCTTTTTCACGCGCAATATGATAAACGTCTTCAGGCAAAACCTTTTTCCATTCTGCATTGCTTACTTCCGCCGGATTTTCATTTTCTTTCAAATAACCGGTAGTTTTTGAATCGTTTGCCATTTCGTTCATTTTTAAATTAATAAAAAAAATTGTTGCTTTTGTAAAATTACACAATCAAAAACGGATGTTTTGCTAAAAAATATCCTGATTTTGGGGCTTTCGTTGCTATTTAATTTTCATAAAGTATATTTGATGCTCACAAGGATTTTAAGAAGCCAATGTTCAATCTCATTTTATTTGGCCCTCCGGGCAGCGGAAAAGGAACTCAATCAGAAAAACTGATCGCTAAATATCATTTGAAACATCTCTCTACAGGAGATTTATTAAGAAGCGAAATCTCCAGGAAAACGCCTTTAGGCATTGAGGCAAAAATGTTTATGGACAAGGGAAATCTGGTGCCTGATGAAGTGGTGATCGGAATGATCAATGATGCTCTTGATCAAAATCGAAATGCGCCGGGTTTTTTGTTTGATGGCTTTCCAAGAACTGCGGTTCAGGCGGCGGAACTCGATAATCTTTTGGCAAGGAAAAAAACTTGTATTGATGTAATGCTGGCATTGGTTGTAAGTGAAAATGAACTGATCAAAAGGTTGTTGAAACGCGGCGAAACCAGTGGACGCACTGATGATAATAACGAAATTGTGATCAGGGCCAGAATTGCTGAATACCACAAAAAAACAGCGACGGTTGCAGATCATTATGAAAAAGCCAATAAAGTCGTAATGGTAAAAGGAGAAGGAACGGTAGAAGAGATTTTTGCTAGACTTACATCAGAAATTGACCGCCTGATGAAAATTGATAACTGCTGATCGGTGCGCAAATAAAAAAAATCGATTTTTATTTCGAGAAATAGTTTGAACTCTCCGCTTTCCGAGCCTCAACTTCAAATTTATTATTATAATATCCTACTTTCAAGCTCTCCCATAGATATTTCAGGATAAAAGTAAAAAAGCCATATTTTTTGAATTGCTCAATATGGCACATTTCATGACGAACCCATTTAGTATCTTTTAAAAAATCAGTTTTTGAAACATGATATAAATGAATTGTTTTTCCAATAGTAATAGCAACTTTTTTGCTACGCAATTTTTTTGCAGCAATTTTTGCAATCCAAGAGTTTTCTTTGATGTCAACCTTCATTTACTGAAGCGCTTTTAAAATCTCCTCACTGTGAATTTTTGATTTTGGCTTCCTGAAAATTTTAATGATTTTCCCGTTTTCATCAATCAAAAAAGTGGTTCTGAAAAGTCCCATATATTTTCTTCCATAGAGATTTTTTTCTCCCCAAACGCCGTATTTATCGATAATTTTTTTCTCCGGATCTTCTAACAAGGTAAAAGGAAGTTCATATTTTTCTTCAAATTTTTTATGCTTCTTTTTGTCATCCGGGCTCACACCTAAAACCACCAATGCGGCTTTCTGAAGTTCTGAATAATTGTCGCGCAAATTGCAGGCTTCGATGGTACATGTGGGCGTATCATCTTCTGGATAAAAATAAAGAACGACTTTTTTACCTCGGAAATCTTTCAGCGAAACGGAATTTCCATTTTGATCTTTTGTTGTAAAATCCGGTGCTTTTTCACCTTCTGTTAATGTTGTCATTTTAAATGTTTTTATCGTGTGAAATGAAAAGTTTTTACAGTTTGATTTCCGGCTTCATCTTCAACAAAAATTTTTAATTCGTGATTTCCGGAAGAACATTTTTCATCAAAGTCATAAATAAAATTCCGGCCCTTGTCATTTGAAAAGCGAAGCCAGCTTCCATCTAATTCTGCCCTAAAATTTTTGATTTGGTCATTATTATCTTTTGGAGTTATGATAATATTCCTTGCATGAGAAAGATTGGCATTTTCATGGAAGTTAATTGAAATGGCAGGTGGATCATTGTCTGCTATCAATTCAAAGTTTCCAAAGGCATTAAATTTTGCCGAATACCAACCAAAATGACTTGTTGCTTTTGACACTTCCGTTTTCCCATTCCAGCTTCTTTTAATTAAAATTTTATCCTGAAGCATTTGATCAATCGTTTTATTGGCTTTAATGCTAACAGTAAAATAATTTTGGGCAGGAATTAAACCCGAAAGAATAGAAAAAACAGAAGAATAACTATTTGAGGAAACAGAATTTTTTTCAGATTGAAAAAATGCGACAGAATCATACAACGTTGTGGCTGGCAAATACACTTCCAAGTTGTCGTTTTCAAAAACATTTACAAGCCCCGGCTGAAATTCAATTCCTGAAAATTTTGAAATTGAATTCTCTTCCAAACTGCTTCTTTTTATTTTAAATTCCAGAACAGAACTATTGCTGTTCGCGTCTTTTACAACAACTTTTACCTGGTGAACGTTTTGATCATTTAAACGGATCACGCCGTCACCATTTATATCTTTATAAACTCCGTGGGGATATCCGGGCAAACGCGAAAGATGCTGGATATAAGGACCACCTGCAGCACGTGTTTTATAATCGACGTTGGCATTTACATACCTCGTTTCATCATAAGAAATGCTGTCAAGCTGAAATGCTGAAAGTGGAACATCATCCAAATAAATAACTGCCTCATAAATTCCATTAGGATTGTTTGAACCGGATTGCTTATCATTAGCTGAAATTCCAAAACTGATTTTATTGCTGTTTACTGGAATTACAGTTGAGGAAGTTATATATGCTCCATTTACTTTTTTTATAGGAAGATGCTGTGGAAATTGACTGTAAGTGCTTTTGTTTCTATCATACATATATAAGCTTACAATTGTTGGTGGCACATTATCAGGAATAGGCAATCCAAATAAAAGTTCATTAAAAACTTTGTCCGTTTTTGTGTCCCTGATTTCAAAATGGCAGTGCGGCCCCTGCGAACCACCGGTATTTCCGCTGTGGGCGATAAGTTGTCCTTTTTTTACGGGAAATAATTCTCTTGGAATTTCTAAAGAAACATTCCACGATTCCTGTTGATATTGCTGCTCTTTTACATATTTTTCCAAAGCAGGAATAAAACTATGTAGATGTCCATAAACGGTAGTAAATCCATTAGGATGAGTAATATAAATTGCTTGTCCAAAGCCAAAAGGTGTGATACTAACGCGTGAAATATATCCATCAGCGGCGGCTTTCACGGGCCGGTTTATAACCTGGTCTGTTCGACAATCAAGCCCCATATGGTAATGATTCGGGCGCAATTCGCCAAAGTTTGCTGCAAGGCTGATCCTCGCATCAACGGGATAAATAAAATAATCTTTTGGGTATTTTTTTGGAGGAAAAAACTGCCCAAAAATTGCGGAGTTAAAAAAAAGAAAAGCAAAAAACAGGAACGGTTTATGTATTGTATATTTTTTAATGAAAAATGTAGTCATATCGACAAAGCTAAGAACTTAAAAATTTAAACACTATGGCGAAAACAAATAAGGTTGCAGCAATTATTTTAGGTGCTGCTGCCGGCGTAGCTCTCGTAAAATTTTTGAGCATGCCGCAAGAGGAAAGGAATGAATTTTATGAATTTTTGAAAAATAAAACCCGGCAACTATTGGATAATGCCGAAGAGACTGTGGAAAAAGTAGAACATTATATGGATGAGTTTAAAGAAAAGGGCGAAGATGAATGGATCGATAAAATTTATATTTTGAAAAAAATGTTTAAGAATCTGTATGGTTCTGACCGGAATTATCTTTTATAAAATAATATATTCTGATTTAAAAATAAGCAAGCTTTCGGGCTTGTTTTTTTATGGAGTAAATAGAGGTAAACGAATAAATAATTGGACTTATTAATTTGAATTGTTATTATTTTCATCTTCTTCACATTTTTCTTCCTTCAAATTCCTCAGTATCGTTTATTTTTGGCAACCACACATTAAAATTTCATGCCACTCGACAAATCCATTAAAACAGTTTTAATTATTGGTTCTGGTCCCATTGTTATTGGCCAGGCCTGCGAATTTGATTATTCAGGCAGCCAGGCTGCCAGAAGTCTTCGTGAAGAAGGGATCAAGGTGATTCTTATCAACAGCAATCCGGCAACCATTATGACCGATCCGATGATGGCTGATAGAGTTTACCTGCTTCCGTTAAATGTCGAAAGTCTCGAACAGATCATTGAAGAAAATCGTGAAGAAATGCCAATTGATGCAGTTTTGCCAACGATGGGTGGGCAAACCGCATTAAATCTTTGTAAAGAAGCAGATGAAATGGGTGTTTGGGAAAAAAATAATATCCGATTGATTGGGGTAGATATTAAAGCTATTGATAAAGCAGAAGATCGGGAAAAGTTCCGTGAATGGATGATCGAAATGAACATTCCTGTGGCTCCCGCAAAAATTGCCAATTCGTTTTTAGAAGGAAAAGAATATGCACAGGAAATAGGATTTCCGCTTGTGTTAAGACCTTCATACACTTTGGGAGGAACGGGAGGAAGCATTGTTTTTGAGAAAGCCCGATTGGATGAAGCGCTTAATCGTGCGTTAACAACTTCTCCTGTTCATGAGGTTCTTGTAGAAAAAGGAATGATGGGTTGGAAAGAATTTGAACTGGAATTATTGCGTGACGATAATGACAATGTTGTTATTATTTGTACGGTAGAAAATTTTGATCCGATGGGTGTTCATACCGGCGATTCTATTACCGTTGCACCAGCAATGACTTTGAGCGACACGGCTTATCAAAAAATGCGAAATACGGCAGTTTCAATGATGCGGAATCTTGGAAATTTTGCCGGAGGTTGTAATGTACAATTTGCTTTAAATCCCCATACAGAAGATATAATCGCAATAGAAATTAATCCGAGAGTGAGTCGTTCTTCAGCCTTGGCGAGTAAGGCAACGGGTTATCCGATTGCAAAAATTGCTGCTAAACTGGCGGTAGGCTTTACTTTAGATGAATTGAAAAATCAAATCACGAAAACCACTTCTGCTTATTTTGAACCCGCATTGGATTATGTGATCGTGAAAATTCCACGTTGGAATTTTGATAAATTCAAAGGAGCGGATGATACTTTAGGGTTTCAAATGAAATCAGTTGGAGAAGTGATGGGCATCGGAAGAAGCTTTGCTGAAGCCGTTCAAAAAGCCTGTCAGAGTTTGGAAAATGATGCCGTTGGATTGGGATATTATGGAAAAAGTTTGATGCATGCCGATGAAATTATAGAGTATTTGAAAATACCAAAATGGGACCGCATTTTCAGAATAAAAGATGCTTTGATGATTGGAGTGAGTGTGAAGCGGATTTGTGAATCAACCGGAATTGACCGATGGTTTATTTACCAGATTCAGAAAATTGTAAACTGCGAAAAAACGCTGGCGAAAACAAACCTTGAAAAGATCTCTCCTGAGCTATTGACTGAGGCAAAACATTTGGGTTTTAGTGATGAACAGATTGCAAAAATTATGAAAGACGGCAGTACTGATGAAGATATTTATGAAAAAAGAAAGGCTTTAGGAATCATCCGGGTGTATAAAATGGTAGATACTTGCAGTGCTGAGTTTGAAGCTAAAACGCCTTATTTTTATAGCACCTTTGAGTAACATTTAAATTTTTTTATTATAACAATTGACTGCTCCTTTTAAAAAACGTACTTCATCAATTGGGGCTTTTAGTAAGTAGAATTAGCAAAAGATTTATAAAAAACAGCTCTTAAATTCTGTAATGAACAATAACATTATCCACAACGAATCTATTCCTTCTCAAAAGAAAAAAATTATTGTATTAGGCAGTGGCCCAAACCGTATTGGACAAGGAATTGAATTTGATTACTGCTGCGTTCACGGACTCCTTGCCATAAAGGAATGCGGCATGGAAGCAATCATGATCAATTGCAACCCGGAAACAGTTTCGACTGATTTTGACATAGCAGATAAACTATATTTTGAACCCGTTTTCTGGGAGCACATCTGGGAAATAATTGAACTGGAGAAGCCTTATGGTGTAATTGTTCAGCTGGGTGGACAAACGGCTTTAAAACTTGCAAAAAGGCTTCATGAAAAAGGCGTTCGAATTATCGGAACTTCTTACGATAGTATGGATATTGCAGAAGATCGTGGCAGGTTTAGCGACATGTTGAAAGCTCTTCAAATACCATATCCGAAATACGGAACAGCGCATGATTCGGACGAAGCTATTGAAATTGCTCATCAGGTTGGCTATCCGGTTTTGGTTCGCCCAAGTTATGTGCTCGGTGGCCAAAGAATGAGAATCGTATTGAATGATGAGGAACTGGAAAATGGGGTATTGAGTTTATTAAAACATTTGCCCGGAAATAAAATCCTTATTGATCAGTTTTTGGATCGTTGCCAGGAAGCAGAAATTGATGCAATTTTTGATGGCGAAACTTTTCATGTAATGGGAGTGATGGAACATATCGAACCTGCAGGGATTCACAGCGGCGACAGCAATGCTGTTCTTCCCCAGTTTAATTTGTCTCCTTTAATTGTGCAAACAATGGAAGAGTATGCAGAAAAAATAGCAAGGGCATTAGAAATAAGAGGTTTGATCAATATTCAATTTGCGATAAAGAATGGAGAAGTTTATGTGATAGAAGCAAATCCACGCGCTTCCCGAACAACACCATTTATTGCAAAAGCATACCAGATTCCTTACTTGAATATTGCTACCAAAATAATGCTTGGTGCAGCAAAATTAAAAGACTTCACTTTTGAGAAAAAATTAAATGGCTTTGCAATAAAAGAACCAGTTTTTTCATTCAACAAATTTCCGGGAGTCAACAAAGAACTCGGCCCCGAAATGAAAAGCACCGGCGAAGCTATTCGTTTTATCAAAGATCTTCGCGATCCTTATTTCCGTCAATTGTACAGGGAAAGAAGCATGCATTTAAGTAAATAAATTTTTGTAAATTCGATGTATGGAAATTGCAGTAAACGATACTACTTTGTCGATTAAAGGAGATTTATCTGATTCTATGTCTGAGCAGGAATTTTTTGATTTCTGCCAGCAAAATGATTTATGGCGCATTGAAAGAGATGAGAAGAAACAAATAATTATAATGCCACCAACTAACGCTTCTACTGGAATTAAGAATACCAATTTGGTAACAGAATTGACAATCTGGAATAGAAGAGAAAGTTTAGGTGTTTGCTTTGATTCTTCCACCGGATTTACATTGCCGGATGGTTCAGTTCGCTCTCCCCATGCAAGTTGGTTAGCAATAGAAAAATGGAATCAGCTAAGCAATAAAGAAAAAAATCAATTTGCTCATATTTGCCCGGATTTCGTAATCGAATTAAAAAGTAATTCAGATAATTTGAAATCGCTTACTGCCAAAATGGGCAAATGGATTAAAAACGGATGTTCCCTTGCCTGGCTTATTAATCCTGAAGACAAAACCGTTTCTATTTATAGAAAAGACGGAACAATTGATAAGGTAACGGGCTTTGATAAAACAATTTCAGGCGAAGATTTGTTGCCTGGTTTTGAATTAGATCTTTCAATTTTGAAAGATTGATTCTTTGCAGTAAACAAACAAAAAACTCTGGTTTTAATTTTAATAAAAAAACCTGCTTTTTAAGCAGGCTTTTTAAAATTAAAACTAACACAGAGAAGATTTTTACCAGTTACTCAGGCGGATTCCAATATTATATGGCGTGAAATTCAAATCATTTTTGAAAATTGATTTAGGACTGTAAGAACCGTATAAATGTACCGGCCCAAGTCCTAATTCCCCTACATAAGAGAATTTCCATTGTTGCAAATCATAATCACCACGATTTCTTTCTTTGCCTCGAGCATCACTCTTTTGCTTATTGCGGCTGCTGTACAAATAACCCATACTTACACCTGCGCTTATGCTAATTCCTTTGTCAGAATAATTGGGATTGGTTCTGAAATTGAGCATCAGAGGAATAGTTACATAATCTGCTGCCAGCTTATCTTTTGAGAAATTGATTGAATCACGGAAAACAAACGGATGTGGAATATTCGCATTGCCCTCATTAAAACTTATGTTTGATTTAAAACGGTAATTATTTAATTCCAGGCCCAGTCCGTATTTTAAATTTACATAGTGTTTTATCAAATTCATCCTTTGCATAAAAAACCAGATATTCACATTCACGGATTTTACAGTTTTTAATTTAAAATCATTGGCAGTCAAATCTGGTGAGCCAACTAAATAGCCATTTGCTTTTGCCTGTTCATAATTGGTTTTATCAGTCCAGTTTGCAAATCCTAAATCAACAATAAATGATGAGGTACTGATGTTGGAAGTTTCCTTATTTCTGTGATGATTTCCCACAGTGACGGTTACACGTTTATTTTCATCCGCATTCCCCTTTTTGAGAATGATCATTCCTCCAATACGAATGGTATCATCTTTTTTTTCTACCTGCGTGGAATCGGTTTGAGCGAAGCTCGTAGCACACATAAGCATTACACTTACAATCAAAATTGTTGTTTTCATTTTTTTTTAATTTATCGTCTTTAAATATTTGAGATTTTATTTAGCAGCCATTTGCTCCTCATCTCCCAGCAAACGTGTGATGGGATTTGTTCTTTCTACTATTCGTTTTACCTTTTTTAAAAAGCCGCCAACTTTTGATTTTTTAAAATCCTCAGTAGAAACATCATAAAAAACATAATTGTCGTTTTTTTGATCTGCGTCAGAAATATAAGAAGCTGTGTGAGCATAATTTGTTTTTGAAGCATCTGCATCTATTTCATTTTGGTGATCAGAAGCTGTGTTATTTACTAAAGGATTGGCAGGCTTTTCAATAGTTTGAGGCACTTCTTTTATTGGCTGATTCGAAGCCAACTGGAATTCTGCTGTCGGGTTTACTGTTTTTATTTTTTCTTCTGCTATTGTCTCTTTTGTTTTTTCTTCTGTCTTTGCAATCAATTTTTTCTTTTCATCTGTAATAACTCTTTCTTTAATTTCCTTATATGATCTTTTTCTTTCTGACTGTTTTAATTCTGTTGATGAGGCAATATTATGTGATTCATTTTCTGAATCGTTGCTATTAAAATTATTTTTCGGTTTTTTTTCTTGTACTGCTGGTTTTTCAACTGCATTATTTACTGTTGATGCAACCTGTTGATTAACTTCTTTTTTATTGAAATAAGAAACGGCAATCCATAAACCGAATCCTATGAAAACCGCTGCAGCAACAGATCTCCACAAAATCATCGGAACAACTTTGCCTGATTTTTCTTTTTGGTATAATTCTTTTTTATCCGGATAAATAATTGAATCATCAGCAACTAATTTTGCTTTTCCAATTAATTCAAATTCATTT
Source organism: Hanamia sp. (assembly GCA_035606215.1). Classification (GTDB taxonomy): domain Bacteria; phylum Bacteroidota; class Bacteroidia; order Chitinophagales; family Chitinophagaceae; genus Ginsengibacter. Next base: position 56,577 of record DATNFV010000010.1, on the reverse strand, counting down.
TGATACTTCAGATTTTCTGCTACAAACTTTTCAGTTTTTCTTTTCTCTTCTTCTGAAAGCTCATTATCATGATAAAGAATAAAAATTTCCTGGTAATTGGGTTCATTAATAAAAGATGGTTCCGGCTTTATTAAAAATGATTTGTCAATAAGTTTCATTTCCTTCTCAGGAGAATTTACTGTCATCTGAATCATCAGGAACTCTTCTTTCAAATCCACATTTTCCTGAACAAATATTTCCACTACTTTTTTTTCTGTTTGCGTCAATTCATTATCGGCATACAGTAAAAAATATTCTTCGTAATTATTTCTGTTGATGTTCATTTTAAAGTACGTTTTCGGGTTTCACCAAATAATTTTTCAATTGGATCCTTGCTCTGTGCAGGTATACTTTTACCTGGCTGACACTCAGTGAAGTAATAACCGCGATTTCTTCATAACTGTATCCTTCATAATCTTTTAATAAAACAAGGCTTCGCTGCGTTTCACTTAACCTGTACAGTGCTTCATTCAGAATCTTTTTCAACTGATGCTCAGGTTCTTTCGTTGCTTTTGTTGATGATGAAAAATCTTCTTCCAGTTTCACTTGTTTATTTTTTCTGATCAGGTCAATCATCTGATGATAAGCGACAGTAAATAAATATGACTTGCTTCTATCGCATTCTACTTTTTCGCGGTTGATCCACATCTTTTCAAATGAAGCCTGCACCACATCTTTAGCGTCATCCTCGTGCCTTAAGTTTTTCAAAATAAACCGGTAAACATTGTCTGCATACAGATTTACACAATCATTAAATTCTTTCTCAGTCATACAATCAAGGTAATTTTTTTTATTACATCAGCCTGTTTTAATGTTATACGGTTGAGGAAAATAAAAGTTACAATTTGGCATCAAACTTTTTTTCTACAAAAACTTTATTGAATTGATTCGTAGGTTTGTGGCCTCAAAAATAAACAAGTATGAATGAAAATTTTGCAAAGAGAATCGGTAAAGAACTGGAGGAAATAAAAGCATCAGGGCTTTATAAAAACGAAAGGATTATTACCAGCGACCAGGGCGCGGAAATTGAAGTTGGAGGGAAAACTGTTTTGAATTTCTGTGCTAATAATTATCTGGGGCTGGCATCAAATCGGAAAGTGGAGGAAGCCGCTAAAAAAACTGTTGATGTAAGAGGGTATGGGTTAAGCAGTGTACGTTTCATTTGCGGTACACAGGACATTCATAAAGAGCTGGAACAAAAAATCTCTGATTTTTTAGGTATGGAAGATACCATTTTATATGCTGCCTGCTTTGATGCAAATGGAGGCGTTTTTGAACCATTGTTTGGAGAAAATGATGCAATTATTTCTGATGCATTGAATCATGCCAGTATCATTGATGGTGTCCGTTTATGCAAAGCGCAGAGATTCCGCTATGAGCATAATAACATGGAAGACCTGGAAAATAAATTGAAAGAGGCAAAAGATTTAAGAAGCCGTGTAATTGTTACTGATGGCTCATTTAGTATGGATGGAACGATTGCGCAACTTGATAAAATTGTTGATCTGGCTGAAAAATATGACGCGGCAATCATGGTGGATGATTCACATTCAACAGGATTTATTGGAAAGACCGGAAGAGGGACGCATGAATATCGCGGGGTAATGGGAAAGATCGATATCATCACGGGTACTTTAGGAAAAGCGCTTGGGGGAGCAAATGGGGGTTTTACTTCCGGCAAAAAAGAAATTATAGAAATGCTCAGACAAAGAAGTCGTCCTTATTTGTTTAGTAATACCGTGGCTCCAGCAATTGTTGGCGCTTCCATCGCCGTTTTTGATATGCTGAGTGAAACGACAGATTTAAGAGATAAATTAGAAAACAATACCAAGTACTTTCGTGAGAAAATGACAGAAGCCGGGTTTGATATAAAACCAGGACACCATCCTATTGTTCCAATAATGTTGTATGATGCGGTACTATCACAAAAATTTGCCGCAAGGTTATTGGAAGAAGGAATTTATGTAATCGGATTTTTCTTTCCTGTGGTGGCAAAAGGACAAGCAAGAATAAGAGTACAATTAAGTGCAGCACATGAGCAAAAACATTTGGATAAAGCGATCGAAGCTTTTACAAGAGTTGGAAAAGAATTGGGAGTGTTGAAGGTGCAGAAAGGTTGAATTTCGGGAACTAATGACAATATAATTTACCATGACAGAACAAGAAGCAACATTTAAAGCAAAAGCAAAAATTAAAAGTTCAGATCTTGAACACCGGCAAAAAATAAATTTCAACATTGGAAAATATAATTCTGTTGTTCCGCAAGCTAAGCAACAGTTTGATAATTTAAATGTTGTAAAAGAAAGGGCGAAAAATATTAAATGGAGAGCATTAGAAACATTAGACCAACAGCTCGAAGAATTTGAACTGCATTTTACCAATCGAGGAGGAAAAGTAATCTGGGCTCAAAATTCACAGGAAGCACTGGAAGAAATCCTGATGATTTGCAAAGAAAAAAATTGCAAAACGATTGTGAAAAGCAAAAGCATGGTTTCTGAAGAAATTCATCTAAACCTTTTTTTAAAAGAACAAGGAATTGAAAGCGTTGAAACAGATTTAGGAGAATACATTCAGCAATTGGATGATGAACCACCTTATCATATTGTGACTCCTGCTATGCATAAAAGCAAGGAAGATGTCGCAAGGCTTTTTGCCAATAAACTCGGTACCTCCTCTAAACTTTCTCCGGAGGGTTTAACACTTGTGGCAAGAGAGAAATTAAGAGAAAAATATGTTCAGGCCGAAATAGGTATTACGGGAGCCAATTTTGTGATCAGCGATATTGGCGGTATTGCTGTTACAGAAAATGAAGGAAATGCAAGATTAAGTTCTGCATGGCCAAAAACTCATATTGTTATTGTTGGAATTGAAAAAATGATTCCTTCAATTACAGATCTGGCTTTGCTTTGGCCGCTTCTTGCAACATATGGAACGGGTCAAAAAGTAACCGTTTACAACAGCATTATTTCGGGGCCGCGTCAACCGGGAGAAACGGATGGTCCTGAAGAAATGTATGTTATTTTTTTAGACAATAATCGTACGAATGTTCTGGCAAATGCAGTTCAACGCGAAAGCCTTTATTGCATCAGGTGCGGTGCATGTTTGAATGTTTGTCCTGTATATAAAAACATTGGCGGGCATGCTTACGGAACTACTTATAGTGGTCCAATCGGAAGTGTTATTACTCCTCATTTGAGAGATCTTGAAGAATATAAACACCTCAGTTATGCATCTTCATTATGTGGTGCCTGCTCAGAAGTTTGCCCTGTAAAAATTAATCTGCATCAGTTGTTACTAGCTAACAGAAATGAAAGTGTGGAGCAGGGAATGACAAGCTTTTCAGAAAAGATGGCATGGAAAGGCTGGAAACTGGCTTCCATGAAAAGAGGACTTATGAATATCGGAAAGGGAAATTTAAAATCTAAAGTTGTAAACAAGTTATTTAAAGGTTGGGACGACTTCCATACTCCCCTTCAATTTAGCCAGAAAACATTTAATGAAATGTGGAAAGAGCGGCAGAAACTGAAATGATTTTCAGTCGGATAAGTTTGCCTTCCTTTATAATCTGGTACAAGCAGAACAACTTACTGAAAATACCTTTTTGAGCTGGCTCATTCTTCCGGTTCAAACTATCCCTCGAAAGGTTGCTCTTCAGCAGAGCCCCTTTCTCCGTTTCGTTTGATCCCATAAATTTAGTCAAAATAAAATTTTTGACACAGTTCATTTTACACTCCCACATACTTTTCCCATACCTTTCCCATGTCTTTCCCATGTCTTTCCCATATCTTTCCCTTACTCTCCTCATACTCTCTTCATACTCTCCTCATACTCTCTTCATACTCTCTTCATACTCTCTTCATACTCTCTTCATACACTCTTCATACACTCTTCATACACTCTTCATACACTCCTCATACATAACTCATACGCTCTTCGGTAGTAAAAATCCACCATTTTCAGAAGTTCAGGGCATCGGATCAGTGTACCGGTTAATATTTCGGACAAACTGACAACATTTTGGGGACAAGATACGATTCACAATTAAGTATACCACTTACCCAAATCTTCATTGAAACTAGTGCTTGAAATGCCGCAATCCTGTAATCACCATCACTAAATTATTTTCTTTACAATATGCAATTGAATCCTTGTCTCTGATAGAACCGCCTGGTTGTATAAAAGCCGTGACGCCTGCGTTATGAGCAATTTTTACACAATCATCGAAAGGGAAAAAGGCATCGCTGGCAACGACTGCATTTTGTAAATCAAATTCAAATTGATCGGCTTTTTCAATTGCATGTCTGAGTGCATCAACTCTCGAGGTTTGACCTGCACCTTTTCCTAAAAGTTGTTTATTTTTTACGATTGCTATCGCATTGCTTTTTAAATGTTTGCAAACCAAATTTGCAAAAAGCAAATCTTCTTTTTCTTTTTCAGTCGCCTCTCTTCCTCCTTCTTCTTTCCATTCTAAAAAGTTTCCTTCATCATTTTGCTGAATTAATAATCCGTTCAACAATGTTTTTGTTTGCTGATCTTCTTTTGGAAATTCTTTTATTTTTAAAATGATCCGGTTCTTTTTTATTTCTAATACGGGAAGTGCTTCTTCGTCAAAAGCAGGAGCAATGAGAACTTCAAAGAACAAATCTTTTAACGCTTCTGCAGTTTTTTTATCGATTGATGAATTCGAAATCAATACACCACCAAAAGCACTTTCGGGATCGCCTGCAAGCGCGGCAGCAAATGCTTCTGAAACATTTTCTCTTTGTGAAATACCACAAACATTGGTGTGTTTTATGATTGCAAAAGTGGGGTGCGTTGAATCTTTTTTATTAAAGTCTTTCATCAATTGCAGCGCAGCATCTACATCAACCAGGTTATTGTAGGAAAGTTCTTTACCGTGTAATTGTTGAAAAATCTCATTGATATTTCCGATGAAAACCCCTTTCTGGTGTGGATTTTCGCCGTAGCGCAATTCTTTTTTCTGAAATTGAAATGGGTTAATAAAATTGGTTTGATTGAAATAATTAGAGATGGCAATATCATAACCGGCACAAACATCAAAAGCTTTTCTTGCAAAGTCTTTTCTTTCTTCCAATGATGTTTCGGCATTTTTTTCAGAAAGAATTTTTTCCAAATTGCGGTAATCTTTTTTATCAGCAATTACCATAACATTTTTAAAATTTTTGGCTGCCGCACGTATCATAGAAGGGCCGCCGATATCAATTTTTTCAATGATCGCTGCTTCGTCATTTGTAGATTTTACAGTTTCCTCAAACGGATACAAATCAACCATAACCAAATCAATTTCAGGAATATGATATTGTTGCATTTCTTTCAGATCATTTTCTACATCCCTTCTTGCTAAAAAACCACCAAACACAACAGGATGAAGCGTTTTCACTCTTCCCCCAAGAATAGAAGGATAGCCGGTAAGTGATTCAACCGAAATACATTTCCCTCCATTTTCTTCAATAAATTTTTGAGTACCGCCGGTGCTGTAGATCGTGATATTTTTTTCTTTTAATAAAGAAATAATTGGCTGCAGCCCTTCTTTATTAAAAACAGAAATGAGGGCTGATTTGATTTTTTGTTGCATAATTTTTTAAAGGAAATTATCTTTTAAAGATCGGTTACAAATGCACCCTGTTCCGGAACAGAATGGAATTGCAAATGTAATTCTTCGCACTCTTTTTTCCATTGTTGAATTTTCCATAAAGAGTTTGAAGCATCAAAAATGTAATTATTGCAATCGAAGTTTTTTGCCAGGGAAGAAATTTTTAGTGAAGCATTCTTTGAAATAATGATATGGTCCATATTGATTTTTTTGCGCAAAGAATAATTGATGGCTGAATCAATCATTAAAATTTTCAAATGATAGAACCGGTAAAAATTTTTGTTCACAAACAAACTTCTGTTCAAAGTAGAAATTTGATCCAGTCTAAAAGCAATATGTGAGGGTTTCAAATTGAAATTGTTTAATAAAGCATCGGTTAAAACACTACTGTCGCCAGCGAAATAAAAATTGTTTTTATCAACAAATTCAATTGCTTTGAAAGAAGGAATATTATAAACGATCATTTTTTTTTGCGAAAAGGTTTGCCAGCTATCAAGGGATTTTGAAACGGTAAAAACAAGGCAAAGGAGAACAGTGATCCGGAACGCGCTTTTATTTTTTTTCATGAGCGCAACAAGCAGACTGCTAATGATTCCAAATAATAAAATTGTTTCTGAAAGGGTGATCGAAACTCCCTGCCACGAAGCGTATGGAATAGAATCAAAAAATAAAACGGTAATGTTTAAAAGCCAAATAATTCCATAAATGATTTTCCCAAAATAAAATGCAAACATTGAAACCGGAGAGATCATTATCAAAAGCATACAGCCGCAAAGACTGAGCGTTGCGAGAGGAATTGCGATCATATTTGAGAATAAAAACAAAAGCGGCAATTGATGAAAATAATAAAAGCATAAAGGGAAAGTAAACAGTTGTGCTGAAAGCGACACTGCCGCAATCTGCCAGGTTCTTTGCAGCCATTTATTTTTAAAATATAACCAGTTTGAAATACTTTTTTGCGCAACAACAATTCCTAAAACCGCGAGATATGAAAGCTGGAAACCAACATCAAATAAAATAAAAGGATTAAAGCATAATAATAAAAAGGCAGAAGCAGCCAATGAGTTGTAAATCGAACTGTTTTTGTTGAATGCTTTTCCGGTAACAATAAATGAAAACATAACAGCAGCGCGGAGTACAGAAGGGGAAGCACCTGTTAAAACAGCAAAAATCCACAGACCTGAAAGGATTAGCATTAACTTAAGTGGCTTCGATTTTTTTATGAAAGGCAACGAAGAAAATAGCCAGATCAAAACTCCATAAATGATTCCCATGTGCAGGCCTGAAATAGCAATAAGATGAACCACACCAGCATTGCTATATGCCTGCACAAGATCTTTGTCCAAATCGACTTTGTAGCCAATTAAAATTGCTTTTGCAATGGCTGATTCATTGTTATTCCCTAAATATTTTTCAAGAATCGAAACCGTATTTTCCCTTACAGAAAAAATAAATTGTGATACAAGGCTTTTATTCTTTTCCTTCAGTATAATCCAATCATTTTTCTTTAGATAAACCTGATGGAAAAGCTGATGAAAGGAACAATATTGGGCATAATCAAAAGCACCCGGATTTCCCGTCCCTTTAATATCATTCAGCGGTTTCTGTAAAATTATTTTATCGCCATACTTCAAATTTCGCGAAGCTGAATCTTTATTAAAATAAATAAGGAATCTCCCGGCTGTATTAATCCTGATTCCTTTATTTATAACGCTTTCAGCCAAGGCAACCGCTTTAATTGATTTGGCTTTTTCAACAGTTGGTTCATTAATCGTCGCTACAATATAACTTCCTGAATTTGTAAATTTCCCATACCAGTTTTGATGATTGCGCATATCTTTTTGCCAGGTAAGACAAGCACCGAAAGAAGTTAAAAAAAGTGCGATGAAAATTCCATTCATTGGACGAAACCGAAAACGGAAAGCTTCAGAAAAGAATGAAAAGGAAACAGAGAGAAGCAATAAAACTGAGGCTATAGTAGCAATCAAGCTGATTGGAAGGTTCAAATAAAATTGAAAAACAATTCCTGCAACAATCGGCATCAGTAAACGGACAAATGGAGCTCTTTTCCAAATATAAATATGCTTTGATTGGCCCATATCGCTGTTGCGTTAGGTTTAAACAGTCACGTTTTTCAAACAAATTATATTTGAAGATACATTTTTAATAATTTTATTTCGTATTGTTTAGATTTGTATCAGATCTGCAAACCAAAAAATATCATTTCTTTCAAATCATTTTATTAATAGATAAATCAAAAAAATTTTTGAGCCAGCCACAACAAATGCAGTTTGAGAATGCGTATTCCTTTTTAATGGGAAAATTAGAAAATGAACTGCCCAGCTATCTGCACTATCATAATGCCGACCACACAAAAGATGTATTGAATGCCGTGGAGCGTATTGCTGCTGCGGAGGATGTTTCAGGGGAGGATTTAAAAATTGTGAAAACAGCCGCCTTATTTCATGATTCAGGTTTTTTGGAAACATACAGTGATCATGAGGAAATTTCATGCGAAATGGCAAAAAAATGGCTGCCGCAATTTGGGTATAATAGAGACGAGATCGAAACAATCTGTCATCTTATTTTAGCAACCAAAATTCCGCAGGTTCCTGAAAGTAAACTTGCACAAATTTTATGTGATGCCGACTTATATTATCTCGGTACCAATAAATATTTTGTAAACGCTGATAAATTGTACAAAGAATTGCATGAAGCGGGGTTTGTAAAAAACCGCGACGAATGGAGAAATGAAGAAATAAAATTTGTAGAATCGCATCATTATTTTACCCAAACCGCACAGAAAAAATTAAATGGAACTTTAAAGGAAACGCTCTCCTACCTTCATCATCGCTCGATGAAACAAAAGACCGGGAAAAAAAATTACGAAATTTACGATCAGGTTAATGATGGAATATTTATTGTGCTTGGGGTTATTCTCGCTGCATTTTCATTGAAAGGATTTCTTATTCCCAACGGTCTTTTTGATGGTGGCATTACCGGAATTTCACTTTTGATTCATGAACTTTATTTCCTTGATATTTCTTATGTGATCGTGCTGGCTAATCTTCCTTTTATCATTATCTGTATCTATGCAATTAATTTTAATTATGCTTTAAAGACTTTCATCTGTATATTATTACTTGGAATTTGTTTACATTTTTTCCCACACTTTTCAATGACATCGGATAAATTCCTGGTTTCAGTTTTTGGCGGTTTTTTCCTTGGCGCTGGTATTGGATTGACGATGAGAGCCGGCTGCGCAATTGACGGAATTGAAATTTTGGCTCTTTATACCTGGAAAAAAACAAGTTTTACAATTACAGAAATCATTCTAGCCATTAATATTCTCATCTTTAGTATCGCTGCATTTCGTTTTGGTATTGAAGTCGCTTTGTATTCCATGCTCACTTATTTTGCGGCAACAAAAACAGTTGATTATGTGGTGGAAGGATTGGAAGCTTATGTCGGGGTTACCATTATTTCCGGGAAAAGTGAAATCATCAAAGACAGGCTTGTAAACGAGATGGGACGCGGCATTACGATCTATAAAGGGGAAAGAGGATTTCTTCCCGGTAAGTTTGAACTGCACAGTGATTGCGATATTATTTTTACGGTTATTACAAGATTGGAGATCAGGAAACTGAAAAATCTTGTGAGCGAAATTGATCCGAGATCATTTGTTTTTGCCAGCACGATCAAAGAGGCTTCCGGGGGAATTATTAAACGCAGACATATTCATTAGCAGAATAAAAACCGGAATTATTTATTCGGTTACTATGCGAAGCTTCGCATAATTCAACATGATTTTTTTCTCGCCATTGTGTTCAAATTTCACTGTAGCAATTGGGTTATGTGCGGCACCTTCCATCTTAATCACTTCGCCAAAACCAAATTTTTGATGCTCAATTTTTTGCCCTGTTTGTAAGTTACTGGTATCACTTGGAGCAAAATCTGGCGAAGGAACATGTTCCCTTACTTTTATTACGGGTGGAGAAACCATATACGCCGGTTTTTCTTTCGGTTCAGGTTTTTTATTTTCAAACTGGTATCGTGGCCTGTCAAACGCGTTCCAAAGATTCGTTTGATTGTTACGAACATTTCCGCCTGCAAAGGATTTATCAAGATGTTGTTGTGGCAATTCGTCAATAAATCTGCTTGGTTCATTTTGAGTAAGATTTCCAAAACGATAACGGTTGTTGGCGTAAGTAAGCCACAATCTTTTTTTAGCTCTTGTGATCGCTACATAAAACAATCTTCTTTCTTCTTCCAGTTCTTCTCTTGTATTGATGGCCATTGCATTTGGAAACAAAGTTTCTTCCAGCCCTCCCACAAAAACAACCGGAAATTCCAAACCTTTTGCCGCATGAATGGTCATTAATCTGACCACATCACTTTCGCCTTTGTCGTCGTCAGCATCAGTTAATAAAGTGATTTGTTGCAAATAACTTCCCAGGCTTTTATCAAGCAGTTCTCCATCTTCTGTCGGGGTTTCTGTAAATTCTTTGATGGAGTTTAATAACTCCTGAAGGTTTTCATATCGTGCAAGGCCTTCAGTGGTTTTATCATTAAAAAGTTCCTTTACGATCCCTGTTTGTTTGCCAACAAGAACGGCAAGATCGTAAGCATTTTTCTTTTGCAATTCACTTTGAAACATTTTGATCATGATCACAAAACTGTTGATCACTTCCAATGTCGATGCTTTGTAACCAAATTCTGCAGCCCGTTCCAACACATTCCAAAAAGAAAGATTATTTTGATTCGCTAAAAGAATTGCTTTTTCAATCGATGTTTTTCCGATTCCTCTTGCAGGATAATTAATAATTCTTTTCAGCGCTTCTTCGTCGTTTGGATTGACGATGATGCGCAAATAACATAAGAAATCTTTTACCTCTTTTCTTTGATAAAATGAAATGCCACCATAAATACGATAAGCAATATTCATGCGGCGAAGACTTTCCTCAAAGCTCCGGCTTTGGGCATTGGTACGGTATAAAATTGCGAAGTCATTGTTTCGATAATGATTGCGTAATTTCTGTTCCTGGATAGCATCAGCAACATATTTTCCTTCATCATTATCAGTGGCAGTTCTTACTAAATTTATTTTTTCGCCTTCATGATTGCTGGTCCATAATTTTTTGGGAATCTGTCCTTTATTATTAGCAATAATATGATTGGCAACATGAAGAATATTTTGAGAACTGCGATAGTTCTGCTCAAGCATTACCACTTTTACTTCATCATAATCTTTTTGAAACTGAAGAATATTTTCAATTGTTGCCCCACGAAAGCTATAAATACTTTGTGCATCATCGCCCACTACAGCAACGTTTTCGTGCATCGCACCCAATAATTTTATGATCTGGTATTGAGACGTATTGGTATCCTGGTACTCATCGATCATAATGTATTTGAACTTACGCTGGTATTTGCTGAGGCTTTCAGGATGCGTTTTTAGCAACTGGTAAAACTTCAATAAAAGATCATCAAAATCCATCGCCCCGTTTTTAAAACAGCGGTTGCAATATGCTGCATAGATCCGGCCTGTCAGTGGACGATTGGCACGCAGGTCTTCCTGCTGCAAACCATAATCGTTGATATATTCCTCGGGAGTAATTAAGCTGTTTTTCGCATGGGAAATCCTGTTATAAACAGAATTTGGTTTGTAATGCTTATCATCAAGATCCATTTCCTTTATCACGGTTTTTACCACGCTTTTTGCATCATCCGTATCATAAATGGTGAAATTTCTCGGATAGCCAAGTTTGTCTGCTTCGGCTCTTAAAATTCTTGCAAAAACGGAGTGGAAAGTCCCGATATATAAATTTCTTGCTTCATTATTTCCTAAAATATGACTAACTCTTTCCTTCATTTCTGCAGCCGCTTTATTTGTAAAAGTGAGGGCTAAAATTTGAAAAGAATCGACTCCAGTCGCCATCAGATGAGCAATCCTTGTGGTCAAAACCTTCGTCTTCCCGCTTCCGGCACCGGCAACAATCATAATTGGCCCATCACGATGAAGTACTGCTTCGCGTTGGGCTTCGTTCAATCCCTGTAAATATTCCTGCATTTGGCAAATTTACGAAAAGAGAGGGCGAGCTAAAGAACGATGTTAATAATTTTTAATTAAAGTTCTGAAAGCTAAGCTGGCTTTGATTCAGGATAGAATTTTTTTCGGACATTTTTTTAAATCTGAAGCTCAAAAAGATGGCTGAAAAAGTAAGACCTGCAATAAATCCTGTCCATATTCCTGCGGCTCCCATTTTAAAATAAAATGCAAGCAGGCAACCAACAGGAATTCCGATGGCCCAATAAGCAATGAGCACAAAAACAGTTGGAACTTTTACATCTTTTATTCCCCGCAATAAACCAGCGCTTACCGCCTGGGTACTGTCTGAGATTTGAAATAAAGCAGCGAATAAAAGTAAATACCCGGCCATTAAAACAACGTCTTTATCACTGTTAAATATAAAAGGCAACTGATGCCGGAATAAAATAAAAATAATGGCACAAAACGATCCATAAATCAATGCCATGATGGTAGTGCTTTTCCCAATTTCGCGGATGGCGAAACGGTCGTTTCTTCCAAATGCATTGCTGACACGAATAGAACCAGCCTGTGATAATCCCATTGAAACCATAAAAGTTAATGATGCCATGCTCAAAGCGATTTGATGCGCTGCTTGTTCAACAGCACCAATAGTTCCAATCAGGATGCCCGAAATAGCAAATGCTCCTGCTTCCATGGTAATCTGGAAACTACTCGGAATTCCTATATGCAATAATTCCCGAATCGTATGCGATTTTATTTTCCATACTTTACTTCTTACCGCTACATATCTTCTGAAAGTTCGGTGATATAAAATAATAAAGGCAAGAACAATGAAAATGAAAATTCTTGTGATCAAAGTTCCCCATCCGGCACCCATCAGTTCCATTCTTGGAAAGCCCCAATTTCCATAAATAAAAAGCCAGTTTAAAAAAGCGTTTAAGGGCAAAGCCGATAAAGAAAGAATCATCGCTGTTTTGGTGAATTCCAATCCATCTGTAAATTGCTTCAACGCTAAAAACAACAACATCGGAATAACAGACCACCCCATAATTTGCAAATAGGGCAAAGCAAGCCGAGCCACTTCTGCGTCCTGGCCCAAATGAAATAAAATGTTTTTACTTATTTCAATAGCGAGCGAAATGATGACTGCCGAAATCGCACAAAGCCAAAAGCCATTGAACAAATAATGGCTTACTAATTTGCCATCTTTTCTTCCATGTGCCATTGAAACCATCTGAGAGACAGAAATAGTAATTCCAATTCCAAAAACATAGGGAATATTGATCACGCTCATTACCAAAGCCGCTGCAGCAAGCTGCTTGTAGCCAACAGCGCCAACCATTGCTGTATCAATAATGCCAAGCATCATTTGAGCAACTTCTCCCAGAATAATAGGAAAAGCAAGCTTCAATGTTCTTTTTGCTTCATCGATCAACATGAAATTTCCGGCTTAATTTTTTAGAAAAATGTTTGCGAAGGTAAAAAAGAAAATCGGTGCTTTTGAAGGAGTATTTACTAATAGTACAATTATAGAAACAAGAACAGCAAATTGAACAGTAACTTTGTATTCATCATTGAAGGACATGTCAAATACTGGCAATGATATAACTACTAATAAAATGGTTGTTAATATAAACTCTCAGAACAGAAATTTTACAAATAACACAGTTACAGATAATTTAAGAATTGAAAATTTGGGCTCTGTTATTAATAATAACAGAACCGGAACGCTTTATATTCCTTGGACTGCAAATCCTAATAATAAATTGACAGCAGGGAATACCGCTGCCACTATTACATTGGCAGCTACACATGCGGCTGCTATTTTAAAAAACAATATTGGCACAACAATTAGCGGAACAGGGGTTAATACAATGAGAACCGGAAATATTGTTAATAACATTAATGAAGAGAATCAAAGTGGCACAGGCATACCGACATCAGTTCCAACAGCATACGGGCAAAAATTTACTTATATAATCAAAAAAAGATTTACCAAACAAGCTTGGACACCTGTAGATTAAAAAATGAAAAAACTATTGATCATACTATTCATTTTGTTTTCAATAAATTCTTTTGTACGACCTGTTGCCAATGCAGGAAGTGACCAAACTATTTACCTCACTTCCACAAATCAAATAACGCTTAAAGGTACAGCATCAACCGGAACAGGATTAAATTATCAATGGAGGGAAGTTTCAACTGATTATTCAAGTGGTGCAACAATCGCTTCACCAACAAGTGCAACAACAACAGTAACAGGATTACCACAAGGAGTTTTTTATTTTGTGTTACAGGTAACAGATAATGTTGACAGGGTGTCTGTTGATACAATGAAAGTAACTGTTGATTATGCACCTCCACCGGCAGGTACTTTGCTTTATAATTTCCCTTTGGCAGATTCCAAAGTTGTCTCAGTTATCAATAACAGAAGTGACACAACAGGCTACTATTCGCCTTCAACAAGTTTGGGACAGGTAAAAGATGGAAACAATCATACATGGTATCTATTTAGAGACCGATTGAATGGTTTAAGAATAGACGCACAACGAGGAAAATTAATCAGCACAATTGAAGATGGATATGGGCATGAAACAGCGGGAGGTGTTACGTATTATTCACGAAGCGAAATTCAGCTAGCAGAATGGAACCTGACATTAGACACTAACAAAACCTATTGCTTTGAATGGAAAGGATATTACCCTCAGGACACCAACTATATCAATACAAATGGTGCGCCGGATTGGGCTACCATTTTGAATATGTTTCAGGTTCACTCTTATTCGCAGGTAACAACAGTAATAGGAATGAATCAGGGAATTAAAGGAAATATTTATGAAGCAGACAATACAAATGATTCCTTAACTATTGGTTACATTTCTGACTTCTACCATAGGGCACACACACTAAGATTTTATATAAGGGAAGGCAAGGGATATACCGGGCAGGATGCCTTCATCAAAATTTACATGGACGGCCAACAGGTATTTTCGCGCGTTACAGGAACAGTTGGAAGTCCAACTTTTGATGATTACGTGAAGTTTGCCGGCTTGTACGATTGGCGCAACTGGATCACAAATCCAGATAGTCTTGCAAGGGGCAGAAAATATTCCCTGATAACAGAAGCGTTTAATGTTTATGATGTAACAGGCAACAAGTAACTCCACCATCAACAATTTCAATGAGCGGCAACCAATCTATTTCTGTTGATGACATAAAATAAAAAAGGCTTCACATCTAATGAAACCTTTTTGTTATTGATGTGGGCCCACCAGGACTTGAACCTGGGACCACCTGATTATGAGTCAGGTGCTCTAACCAACTGAGCTATAGGCCCAATTACCAAAGCGGTAATTTTAAGGTCTGCAAAAATAGAAAAATTCGCCAAGTCACCAGAAATATTTTTCTTTGAATTATGGAAAAATTTGAAAATATCATTTTTGATCTTGGCGGCGTTATTTTAGATGTTGATTACAACCTTACCCGCGCTGCTTTTGAAAAACTTGGGGTTTCTAATTTCGATCAAATGTACTCACAGGCAAACGCCAATAAGCTTTTTCAAAAATTAGAAACGGGAGAAATTGATGAAGAAGAATTTTATAAAGAATTAAACGTTTGCACAGGGTTACATTTATCAACCGCGGAAATTAAAAAAGCATGGAATGCGATGTTGCTTTCGTTTCGCGAAGGAAGTCTTCAGTTTTTAGAGGAAATCAGATCAAAATATAAAGTATATCTTTTAAGTAATACCAACCTTATTCACTGGAATGCATTCCAGGAAAGTTTTCATTCAAAAAAAAGAGCAAAACCATTCGAAGAATATTTCGACAAAGCTTTTTATTCTTTTAAAATGGGGTTAAGAAAACCTGATGAAGAAATTTTTCACGCAGTGCTAAAAGAACTGCAAATAGATCCTAAAAAGACTGTTTTTATTGATGATTCAGTGCAAAATATCGAAGCGGCAAAAAAAGCAGGATTGCAAACCATTCTTTTAACGCCCGATTTAAAAATAGAAGATTTGAATTTGTAATTAAAAAAGAAATAGTTATTTTATTTCTTCAAAATCAATATAATCTCCTTCTTTCTGAGGTGGTTTCTCTGTTGTAGATTGAGCAGGTTGTTGTTGCTGCTGCTGAAACTGATTCATATTTTGCTTCATTTTCTCCTGCATTTCTCCAAACTGACTTTTTATCTTTTTGGATGATTCATAGACAGGAATAATGAAATCAAAAATAAATTTATACAGAAGATAGATTAAAAAAAGCTCGGCGGCGAGTCTGAAAATATTCATTCAACAAAAATAAACCTTTTCATCAAACCGGCTTTACCACTGAAACAATTTATGTTCAAAAATTTGTTAATCAATTGATTTCCGGGAAACATATTTGGTACGTAATCCTTTATTGTCTTATCTTTGCACCCGTAAATGATTTGTGGAAGGGAACGGAAGCGTTCCCTTCTTCTATTTTCAAAAGAGAATAACAATGGGCACTTCCGTGGAACTCGAGAAGATTGAAGAATTTGTAAAAAATTTTATCCAAAAAACACCGGATTTATTTCTGATAGAAGTGAAAATCGCTCCGGGAAATAAGATTACGGTTTTATTGGATGGCGACAATGGAATCACCATTGACAATTGTACGGTTATCAATAAAGCTCTTTATAAATTTATTGAAGAAACTGAACTTTTTGGAAATAGTAATTTCTCACTTGAAGTTTCTTCTTTTGGCGTAGACAGGCCTTTGCAATTAGAAAGGCAGTACAAAAAAAACATTGGGAGAACATTGGAAGTGGTATTGAAAGATGGAAGCCGGCTGGAAGGGAAACTTACAGATGTAAATGAAAATGAGATTACCATTGAAGAAAAAACCGGCAAGGGAAACAAAGCGACAACAAAAACAACAATAATATTATTTAATCAGATAAAGCACGCAACCGTGCTGATAACTTTTTAAAATACCAGTATGGCAAGTATCAATTTAATAGAATCCTTTCAGGAATTCAAAGAGGCTGAAAATATAGATCGTCCTACTTTAATGAAAGTAATGGAAGATGTCTTTAAAACACTGATCCGTAAAAAATACGGCTCTGATGAAAATTTTGACGTGATTGTAAACGACCAAAAGGGCGACCTTGAAATATTTCGCCGTCGCACAATTGTAGAGGATGATGATCTTTACAATACACTTACAGAAATCGAATATAAAGACGCAATAAAAATAGAACCAGACTACCAGGTGGGAGAAGAATTGTATGAAGAAGTGGATATCCAAAAAGAATTTGGAAGAAGGGCAATTCTCGCAGGAAAACAAACGCTGGCAAGTCGTATCAATGATTTGAAGAAAAATATCCTGATCAAAAAATATGAAGACAGAATCGGTGAAATAATCACTGGCGAAGTTTACCAGGTTTGGAAAAAGGAAATTTTATTGCTTGATGAAGAAGGAAACGAAATGTTACTTCCTAAATCTGAGCAAATACCTTCGGACTATTTTAAGAAAGGCGAAACTATCCGCGCAGTTGTAAAAAACGTAGAACTAAAAAATAACCAGGCTGTAATCATTGTTTCAAGAACTGATAATTCATTCCTTGCTAAATTGCTTGAAATCGAAGTTCCTGAAATTTTTGATGGACTTATTGTTATCAAGAAGATCGTTCGCGATCCGGGAGAAAGGGCGAAAGTTGCAGTAGAAAGTTTTGACGATCGTATTGATCCAGTAGGAGCTTGCGTAGGTATGAAGGGGAGTCGTATTCATGGAATCGTACGTGAATTAAAAAATGAAAATATTGATGTGATCAACTGGACCAATAATATTCAATTGCTGATTCAGCGTTCACTTACTCCTGCGAAAATTACCAGCATGGATGTGGATATGGAAACAAAACATGCAAGTGTTTATTTAAAACCTGACCAGGTTTCTCTGGCGATTGGGCGCAGGGGCGTAAACATTAAACTGGCATGCGAACTTACCGGTCTTGAAATTGATGTATTCCGTGATAATGAAGGCGAAGTTGAAGAATATGACGTGGATCTTGATGAATTTGCAGATGAATTGGAAACCTGGGTTATAGACGAATTAAAAAAAGTTGGTTGCGATACAGCGAAAAGCGTGTTAGACTTGTCTGATGAAGAACTGGAACGCAGAACTGATCTTGAAAAAGAAACCATCGCGGAAGTCAAAAAGATTTTGAAAGAAGAATTCAGCAACGAATAAACGGAAATCATTCTAAACAGATTTTTGAGGATTTAATTTAAAAAATAAAAAAGTTACTTCTATAAGAAGTAGTAAAGTTTAATGGCAGAAATAAATACACCACGGTTGATGGCTGCGGCCAGAGAGTTTAATATAGGTACAAGTACTTTAATAGACTTTTTGGTATCAAAAAATTTTAGCAGTGATGATCTGAAGCCTACTTCAAAGCTTTCGGAAGAGATGTACCGTGTATTGCAGGTAGAGTTTCAGCCCGATAAAGTGGCAAAACAAAAAGCGGAACAAATCGATCTTCCGAAAAACACACCTGCGGATAATAAGAAAAGAAAAGATGAACAGGACCTTTCTTTTACAAAAAAGGAAACAGCAAAACCAATAGCAAAAGAAGAAAAGCCGGAAGAAGTAAAATCGGAAGAAACGGTAGCAGAAACAGCAACAGAAGTGCCGAAAGAAGAAGTTGCTCCGGTAAAGGAAATAAAAGAAGAAAAGAAAGAAAAAGAAGTAAAAGAAGAATTGCCTGAGCCTGTTCAGCCCGAAGTGACAAAAATTGAAGCTCCGGAAGTAGAAGGATTGAAAATTGTTGACAAGATAGATTTAAGCACGATTGATTCTTCTGTAAGGCCTAAAAAAGATTCGAAGAAGAAAGAAGAAAAAGAAGCGAAAGAAGCGAAAGAAACGAAAGAACCAAAAGGAAAAGTAAAAGGCGTTATTAATAAACCGGAGCAAGCAACTGAACAAGAAATTGTTGAAGAAAAAACGTCAGTTGAACCTGAAAAAGAAGCACCTGTAATAACCAATATTAAGGCTGTAAAATTAGAAGGTCCGAAAATAATGGGCAAAATTGAACTGCCTGTTAATAATGATACACGTCCAAAACCTGTTGACGAGAGACGCAAGCGCAAGCGCATTATTGTGGAAAAGAAACCGTCAGGAAATCATCAGCCAACCGCGCATGCGCCTCACCCGAACAATCAAAGACCTCATGGTCCGCAAAATAGGCCTGGTCCTATGCCTCCGGGAAGATTTAATCGCAATGCTCCACAAATAAGGCGTGAAGAAAAGGAAATTGATCAAAAAGAAATTCAGGATAAGATCAAGGAAACCCAGGCAAAACTTGCAGGAGCAGGAGGAAGAGGAAAAAGCCTTAAAGCAAAATATCGCAAACAAAAAAGAGAAGAAGCAGCCGAAAATATCGGTGAAGAAGCAACAAATAATAAACTACTGGTTACAGAATTTATTTCTGTGAGCGAATTTGCGAATCTGATGGACGTAAGCTTTGCAGACGTTATTAGCAAATGTATGAGCCTTGGCATCATGGTTTCCATTAATCAGAGATTGGAAGCAGACGTGATAGAACTTGTGGCAAGTGAATTTAATTATGAAGTTGAATTTATCGATATAGACAACCAGCAGGATATTGAAGAAGAGGAAGAAGAGGAAAATGAAGAGGATCTGGTACCACGTTCACCGATCGTAACAATTATGGGACACGTGGATCACGGTAAAACATCTTTATTGGATTATATCCGCCATGCAAATGTAATTGCCGGTGAAGCTGGTGGAATTACCCAGCACATCGGGGCTTATGAAGTAACAGTAAAAAATGGACGTGCCATAACATTTCTTGATACACCGGGACATGAAGCATTTACAGCGATGCGTGCAAGAGGTGCAAAAGTAACTGACCTTGCAGTAATTGTAGTTGCTGCCGATGACGCCGTAATGCCCCAGACAAAAGAAGCAATTTCGCATGCACAGGCCGCTGATGTGCCTATGGTTTTTGCCTTGAATAAAGTTGATAAAGAAGGTGCCAATCCTGAGAAAATAAAGGAACAATTGGCCCAAATGAACATTCTTGTGGAAGATTGGGGAGGAAAATATCAAAGCCAGGAGATCAGTGCCAAATCAGGATTGAACGTAGATGAATTGCTTGATAAAATATTATTGGAATCTGATTTACTGGAATTAAAAGCTAACCCGAAAAAAATAGCCACCGGAACTGTAATTGAGGCTTCGCTTGATAAAGGCCGTGGTTATGTTGCTACAATTTTGGTTCAAAACGGAACTTTGAGACAAGGAGATCTTTTGGTTTCCGGCCAATATTATGGTCGTATAAAAGCGATGTTTAATGAACGAAATCAGCGTGTAACTGTTGCTCCGCCATCAACTCCTGTTTTAATTTTAGGATTGAACGGCGCCCCGCAAGCGGGTGAAACATTCAAAGTTTTTAATGATGAATCTGAAGCAAAAGAAACCGCTAACAGAAGGGCTCAAATACTTCGCGAACAAGGAATTCGTGCTAAAAAACATATTACACTTGATGAAATCGGACGCCGGCTTGCATTGGGTAATTTCAAACAATTAAATCTCCTGATCCGTGCGGATGTGGACGGATCAGTAGAAGCTTTGAGTGATTCACTGCAAAAATTGAGTACAGAAGAAATTGCTGTGAGTGTGGTTCACCAGGGCGTTGGACAGATCACTGAAACTGACGTAATGCTCGCAACTGCATCAGACGCCGTAATTATTGGATTTAACGTCCGTCCGTCATTGCAGGCTTCGAAAATTGCTGATCATGAAGGAGTGGAAATAAAAACTTATTCTATTATTTATGATGCGATCGACGAGGTGAAAAGTGCGATGGAAGGTATGTTGGAACCGAAGATCCAGGAAAAAGTTTTAGGTATTGCCGAAATAAAGGAAACTTACAAATTTGATAAAGCTACCGTCGCAGGATGTATTGTCGTTGAAGGAAAGATCGCAAGAAATAACCGGGTTCGTTTGGTAAGAGATGGAATCATCATCCACAACGGCGAACTGGGAAGTTTAAAACGGTTTAAAGATGATGTGAAAGAAGTGAGCAACAATATGGAATGCGGGATGACACTTAAAAACTATAACGATCTGAAACCCGGAGATTTCATTGAAGCATTTGAAGAAATTGAAATCAAAAGGACGCTCTAATTGTAAAATTCTCATTTCTTTTAACAAAAGTGTTTCAACTTTTAACTTTCAAAAAAAATAAGGAAAGGTTAACCAGCGTATTTTTGACGTCATATTAAAAAAGCCTAAGCTGTCTTTGTTCCAATACAAAAATTTCTGATGAAAAAAATCGTTTTATTTCTTTGTTTACCGGCCTTTACATTCGCTTCATTTGCACAAACTAAAAAAGTAGTTGCAGATAAGATCATCGCCACTGTTGGTGATAAGATCATTTTGAAAAGCGACATTGACAATGCCATTCTTGATTATCAGCGACAGAATAAAGACGTTCCTGCAAATGCCGGTTGCCTTCTTTTGCAACAGGCGCTTGCTGTAAAAGCTTTGGTATTGCAGGCCGAAAGAGATTCTTTGCCTGTTTCCGAAGACCAGATAAATGCAGAAATTGACAACAGGATCCGCTATTTTATAGGCCAATATGGATCAAAAGAGGTGCTGGAACAAGTGGCAGGAAAAACTGTTTATCAGTTAAAAGAAGAATTCAAACCTGTCATAAGAGATCAGAAACTTGCAGCAGCAGAAAGAGATAAAATTGTTGGAGATGTAAGAATCACGCCAAACGAAGTGGAAGATTATTATTCAAAAATCCCAAAAGACAGTCTTGAATTTTATGAATCACAGCTGGAAGTTGGACAGATTGTTCTTTATCCAAAACCAAGCCGCGACCTGGAAAATTATGCGATCGATCAGCTGAAAGAATATAAAAAGGAAGTGGAGGATGGAACCAAAAAATTTGAAGTACTTGCTTCTCTTTTTTCTGATGATCCCGGAAGCAAAGATAATGGTGGCTTGTATGAGATCAATAGAAATGAAAAGCAATGGGATCCTGTTTTTTTGGCAAAAGCTTTCAGTTTAAAAGATGGACAAATTTCAAGTGTTTTTAAAACAAGATTTGGTTATCACATTATTCAAATGGTTAGCAAACGCGGCGATGATGCAACCATAAGGCACATCTTAAAAATTCCGCAGGTAAGTTCTATCGAAGTGAACCAGGCTAAACAAAAACTGGATTCTATCAGAACTCAATTACAAAATGGAACGCTTCAATTTGGCGAAGCGGTTTCAAGATACAGCGAAGATGAAAACAGTAAATTCACGGGCGGTCGTTTAACAGCTCCTGATGGAAGCACTTTTCTAACCATTGACGAACTTCATGACAAAGATCTTGTTTTGATGTTGCAAAACCTGAAAGTGGGCCAATTTTCTCAACCTATAGAATATGTTGATCCAACCAATCAAAAGAAGGCTGTCCGGATCGTTGAAATTTTAAGCAAAACCGAACCACATCGTGAAAATCTTAAAGATGATTATGATAAAGTAGCTCAACGTGCATTGGAAGAAAAAAAGAATACAGCCCTGGACGAATGGTTCAATAAAAAAATTCCTACTTTTTATATAAACATCGATCCTCAATATGCAACTTGTCCGGAATTGGGAAAATGGGTTGTAAATCATTCTTCAACTGCTCAGAAATAATCTTCGTTTTTTATAAATAAACAAAGAATAAATTCAATTCTTCTTTTTCAAAATGAGAAGAAATGAAACAATAATTGCAGGATTGTTTTTGTTTTACATTTGCTTTTATGTCAATAAGCGTTTCTAATCTCACAAAAATTTATGGCGAGCAAAAAGCGGTAAATGATATTTCATTTGATATCGGAAATAATGAAATTGTTGGTTTTCTAGGACCAAATGGCGCTGGAAAATCTACGACGATGAAAATTATTACCGGCTATCTTGCTGCTGATTCAGGAACTGCTGTGGTTAATGGGATTAACGTAAATACTGATCGCCTGGAAGCCAAAAAACAAACAGGTTATTTGCCTGAAGGAAACCCGCTTTATTACGAAATGTATGTTCGTGAATACCTGGAATTTATTGCGGGAATTCATCAATTAAATTCAGAAGTAAAAGCGAGAATTGAGGAAGTAATTGATTTGACTGGTTTGCGTCCTGAAAGCAATAAAAAAATTGGCCAGCTGAGCAAAGGATATAAGCAAAGAGTGGGCCTTGCTGCTGCTTTAATTCATGATCCTAAAATATTGATTTTAGACGAACCGACAACCGGTCTTGATCCCAATCAGATTGTAGAAATAAGACAATTAATTAAAGATTTAGGCAAAAATAAAACCGTCCTTTTTTCTTCTCATATTTTGCAGGAAGTTGAAAGCATCTGCGATAGAATTATCATTATCAACAAAGGAAATATTGTGGCCGATGACACTCTGGCAAATTTGCAATCGGTCAATAAAAATTCTCATGTTGTATTGGTTGAATTTGCCACCAAAGCTGATGCGGAGTTATTAAAAAATTTAGAGACTGTAGAAAATGTTGAAGAAAATCAAAATCGGTACTTCATTCAAACTTCTGATCCTGAAAAAGTGAAAAAGCTTTTGCTTGAATTCAGCCTTCAAAACAACCTGGATATTCTTTCATTACAAAGCAAAAGCAAAAGCCTCGAAGAGGTTTTTAGAAATCTTACCGTTTAGCTCAAATTTGAATTCACGGGAATTAATGTAATTCGCGACCTAAAGGCTATTTTTGTTTAAAAAAAATGAAAGTATCTCTGTTCACTTTGATTTTAATTTTTATCGCTCCTTGTTTATTTGCACAAGACATCAGCGGAAACTGGAAAGGAAATATGGATGTGAACGGCGCTCAGCTTCCTATCGTTTTTCATTTTACAAAAGATAATGCCGGAAACATACAAGGAAAATGGGGCAGCCCAAAACAACATGCAAATGGTTTGCCCTTCAGCCGAATAGATGTAAATGGAGACAGCGTTCACCTGGATATAAAAATGATTGCCGGTAATTATCGCGGAGCTTTTATCAACAACGATTCTATTTCCGGAATATGGGAGCAGAGTACACATGAAATCCCGTTAAATTTTTCAAGATCAACAGAACAGGAACAATCAGAAGAAGCAGTTTCTGCTTATCCAAATGAAAAAGAAATTGTAATTACTTCTGCTGCAGGCTCGAAACTTTATGGAACACTATTATCAAAAAATAATGAACAAAAAATTGCAATTATTGTAGCAGGTTCAGGGCCGACAGACCGAAACGGGAATAGTACTTTGGCCGTTGCGACGAATGAATATCAAATGATCGCCCATTCCCTGGATTCGCAAAATATTGCTACGTTCAGATATGATAAACGCGCCATTGCAAAAAGCGCTATTCCAAATTTTAAAGAAAGCGATTTGGTTTTTGGAGATTATGTAAAAGATGCGGAGAAGATTTTCAATTATTTGCATGATACACTTGGGTTTAAGAACATTTATTTTATCGGCCACAGCGAAGGCTCTTTGATAGCAATGCTTGCCTCAGAAAAAAAGAAAGTGAGTGGCTATATTTCTGTCGCCGGTGCAGGAAGACCAATCGATGTTATTTTAGAAGAACAAATGCAAAAACAACCTTTACCCGATTCAGTAAAGCAACAAATACCACAAATCTTTAATCAATTAAAGAAAGGAAAAGAAGTAAATGATATTCCTGAAAGTCTGGCACCGCTTTTTAGAAAATCGATTCAGCCTTATATGATTTCATGGTTAAAATATACTCCTCAGGAAGAAATAAAAAAGCTGAACTGTCCGGTATTAATTATCCAGGGCGCCTGTGATATCCAGGTGCAAATTGAAGATGCCAAAAATTTGCATGAAGGGAATAAAAAAAGTACTTTAGAAATTATCCCTCAAATGTCACATACTTTGAAGAACGCAGGGAAAGATTGTGTTGACGAAAACAAAACTTATACTGATAGCAATATGCCGGTAGATCCTGTTTTGGTTAATGATATTGTGAAATTTATTAAGAAAAATTAAGAATCTTTCTCTTTCAATAAAGTGGAGATATCTTTTTCTAATCTTGCGATCTCATCTTTTTTCAATCCGTCATAAATTCCACGAACTCTTTTTTGCTTATCTATCAAAGCAAAAAATTGGGTATGAATGAAAGCTTCTTTGATGTTTTCACTGTTGTTTTTGTCATTATCAAGAAGATAACTCTGACGCGCCATTTTATACAATGAATCTTTGCTTCCGGTTACAAAATACCATTTGGCCGCATATTCAGGATTGTTTCCAATCATCTTTTCTTCGTAAGCTTTCAACAAAGGAACCGAATCGGTTTCCGGCATGGAAGTATGAGAAACAATAGCGAAATCTTTATCATTTTTGAACTCATCATAAACCCCTTTCATATTGAAATTCATTTTCGGACAAATTCCCTTGCAGGTCGTAAAAAAATATTCGGCTACATAAACTTTCCCATCAAGATTTTTTTGTGTTACCGTTTGTCCATTCTGATCTGTAAATGAAAAATCCTGTACATAGCTCATTACGGGCAGGCTTACATTAAAAAAACCTTTGGTAAAAGAGAGTAAAATATAAAATGCAGAGATGAGCAGTACAAAGAAAACTGAATAAAAAATGATTTTCTTTTTCATTTGGCAAAGGTATGGATCAAACCTGAATGCAGAATGCTAAAAGCTGAAAGCAAATTCAATTTCATTAATTTTACAAACTAAAATATTTTTTTATGGGTGAAAATTTATATGATTTTGGAATGATTGGTCTTGGTGTGATGGGGAGTAATCTTTTACTGAATATGGCTGATCATGGATTTTCTGTGGTTGGGTTTGATAAAAATCCTGAGAAAACAAAAGCGTTTGAAGAAGCAGCTACGCAGGGAACAACAGTAAAAGGGGTAAATACTTTGGAAGAAATGGTAGCTAAATTAAAGACGCCGAGGAAGATGATGATGCTTGTGCCGGCAGGAAGCCCTGTAGATAGCGTCATCAATGATCTGAAACCATTGTTGCAAAAAGGAGATATTATAATTGATGGCGGAAACTCACATTATACAGATACTTTAAGAAGAATTGCCGAATTAAAAAATGCAGGTTTTCATTTTATGGGAATGGGAATTTCGGGGGGTGAAGAAGGCGCACGAAAGGGCCCGAGCATAATGCCCGGCGGCGACATAGAAGCATATAAAGAAGTAGCGCCAATTTTGAAAGCAATTGCTGCAAAAGTGAATGGCGAACCTTGTGTTGGATACCTGGGCCACAATGCAGCAGGGCATTATGTGAAAATGGTTCATAACGGAATTGAGTATGCCATCATGGAGTTGATCAGTGAATGTTACGACATCATGCATCATGGATTAGGGCTTACTTCCGAAGAGCTCGAACAGGTTTTTAAAGACTGGGACAGCGGCGATATGAAATCTTTTTTGCTGGAAATAACTGCAATCATTTTTGCAAGAAAAGACGAGCAATATGACCGTTATTTACTGGATATGATTTTGGATAAAGCCGGCGCAAAAGGTACGGGCAAATGGACTTCACAGGAAGGTCTTGATCTCCCCATGCCAATACCAACAATAGACTCGGCGGTAATGATGCGAAATATTTCTTCATTGATCGATGAAAGAAAAGAAGCGGCGAAAGTCTATAAAACAGATCCAAAGACAATTAACGTTGATAAAAAAGAATTTATCCACCAATTGAAAGATGCTTTATATTTTTCTACTCTTGTAAGCTATGCACAGGGACTGGCAATGCTTACAGTTGCTTCTGCAGAATTAAAAATGGACATTCCTTTGCCGGAGGTAGTAAGTGTTTGGCGTGGCGGTTGCATTATTCGTTCAGCAATGTTGGAGATGTTTAGAAAAGCTTACCAACAGAATTCTAATTTAAAAAATTTATTGCTGGATAAAAGTATTGCTGAAATTTTGCAGGAAAAAGAACCTGCGCTTCAGAAAGTAACTTCTGTTGCAACTTTAAACAATTATCCTGCAGCAGGACTGATGGCATCTTTAAATTACTTCAATGCATATCGCAGAAGATTATTGCCAACCAACCTGATACAGGCACAGCGTGATTTTTTTGGAGCTCACACTTATCAGAGAACTGATAAAGAAGGAATTTTTCATACTGTTTGGGAAGAAGAAGTGAGAAAGGCGCAAGTTGAAAAGTGACCAGTTAAAAAGTAAAAAGTTAACAGTAAACAAAGAAATAATGATGTTTTTTTATTTTCTTGTTTAAAATAAAAGCAGCAGATTTCAGCAAAAAAAATTAAAATCATCAAATGTTAGATTATAAAAAATTACCTCCAACGGTTCTTTTCATTTTTGGGGGCAGCGGCGATCTCAATTACAGGAAGTTAAATCCTGCGTTGTACAATCTTTTTTTGGATAATGCGATGCCCGATCATTTTAGTATTGTTGGGATTGCCCGCTCAGAATATTCTGATGCAGATTATAAAAAGCATCTCAAAGAGGGGATTGATAATTTTTCCCGGATAAAAGATACCAATGGGAAATGGCAGGAATTTTCCCGGCATCTCAGCTATCTTCAAATGGATGTCAATGATCCGAAGGCTTATGATAAGCTGGCAAAAATTGCGAAAGAAAAAGAAGCAGAAGCCGGAGTTCATCCCACTGTTGTTTTTTACATGGCTGTAGCGCCGCAACTTGTTCCTGAAATTGTGAAACATATTGGCAATATGGATCTTTGCCGTGACACAAAATGTTCAAGAATTGTGGTTGAAAAACCTTTTGGCCATGATCTGCAAAGTGCTGTTAATATGAACAAAATGCTCAGTGAATATTTTGATGAAGAACAGATCTATCGAATTGATCATTATCTTGGAAAAGAAACGGTTCAGAATATTCTAGCTTTGAGATTTGCCAATGCATTGTTTGAGCCTTTATGGAACCGCCATTATATTGATCATGTGCAGATCACAGCAGCCGAAACTGTAGGTGTGGAAGGCCGTGGCGGATATTATGAAACTTCAGGTGCGCTAAGAGACATGATCCAAAATCACATTTTGCAATTGCTTTGCATGATAGCGATGGAAGCGCCTGTTTCTTTTGATGCCAATGAGATCAGGAATAAAAAAGTAGATGTATTAAACGCCATCCGGAGAATTCCAAAAGATGAAGTGCAGGATTATGCGGCGCGGGGGCAATATGGTCCGGGATGGATGCAGGGAGAAAAAGTGCCGGGATACCGGGAAGAAAAAAATGTTGATCCTGATTCAAACGTTGAAACATTTGCCGCTGTAAAATTTTATATTGATAACTGGCGCTGGGAAGGAGTTCCGTTTTATGTTCGCACAGGAAAAAGATTGCATGAAAAATCCACAGAATTAACGATCCAATTCAAACCGGCTCCTGACTTTGCCTTTCCAAAAGAAGCTACTGAAACATGGCGGCCAAATCGTTTATCCATAGGCATTTCACCGGAAATGGATATTTGTCTCAGGTTCCAGGCAAAACGTCCGGGGCAGGCGATGGTCCTGAATCCTGTGGATATGGTTTTTAATTATGAAGATGCTTATAATGGTGAAGAACCGGAAGCTTATGAAACGCTCTTGTATGATGTAATGGATGGCGACGCTACTTTATTTATGCGTGCAGACCAGGTGGAAGCTGCCTGGAAAGTTGTGATGCCAATTATGCAGGTTTGGGGTGCCAGAAAGCCAATGGATTTCCCAAATTATTCACCTGATTCATGGGGACCGGAAGACGCAGAAGCTCTGATTGCTAGAGATGGACATAACTGGATTTCAATGCCTCCAAAAATAAAAAAGAGAGCTATGGAACACACAAAAGTTACCGTTAAAAAAGGTGCAAAAGAAATTAAAAAATGAAGCTACATATTTTCAAAAATAAACAGATCATGAGCGATAAACTCGCCGCATGGATTTGTAATTTTATTTCTGATACACTTACGCATCAGGAATTTTTTACGCTGGTTTTATCCGGCGGATCCACACCAAAACTTTTGTATGAAAAACTAGCATCAGCAGAATATTTGAATAAGATAGATTGGAAGCGCATTCAGATTTTTTGGGGAGATGAAAGAGTTGTTCCTTTCTCAGATGATCGTAATAATGCAAAAATGGCTTTTGATATTTTATTGGATCAGGTGGATATTCCTGCCAACCAAATCCATATCATGAGAACTGATATAGAGCCAAATTTTGCCGTTGACGAATACAGGAAGCTGTTGCATACTTTTTTTTATAATACTACTTTTAGCTTTGATCTTGTTTTGCTTGGGATGGGCGAAGATGGCCATACCCTTTCCTTATTTCCCGGGTCGCCCATTATTGAAGAACATCAAAATTGGGTCAATGCGATCTACAATGAACAACAGGAAATGTACCGGATCACATTAATGCCGGTAATTATCAATAAATCACGCAGAATCGCATTTATGGTTGAGGGTGAAAAAAAGGCCACCGTTTTGCAACAGGTTTTGGAAGGTGAATACATGCCTTTGAAATTGCCTTCACAGATTATTGTTCCCATTGGGGGAGAATTGCATTGGTTTCTTGATGATGCAGTAGCAAAAGATTTGCACAGTCTATAGATTCAGGTTCTTCCTCTTTGTACAAAGCCCTAATATTTCCTTATTTAGCAATAAATTCGTTTAAATTATCCGAATAAGTTAACAAGTTCGCAAACGTGTTTTCGTCTTAAATCTTTAATTTTGCAGATTAAATAATTCATTATGATCAAAACCGGCAATACTGTTGTAAGCATTTATACAGAAATGACTCCAAATCCGGAAACGATGAAATTTGTTGCTAACAAACTATTGTATCCGGGCAAAAGCGTTGATTTTAAAAATGAAGAAAGTGCTTCGGCTTCTCCATTGGCAATGCAGTTATTTGCTTTTCCTTTTATAAAATCCGTTTTTATAGCCAGCAATTTTGTAACGCTTACAAAAACTGATGATACTGAAGATTGGCAGGATGTCATTCCTTCTGTAAAACAATTTTTAAAAGAATACCTGGAAGAAGGAAATGTGATCATTAATGAAGAAGAACTGGCAAGCCGCAAGCCTGAAAGCACTAATGAAATTCATGTAAATGATGGGGATGTGGTAAAAAGAATTAAAGAGCTTCTTGAAAATTATGTAAAACCTGCAGTGGAAATGGATGGCGGTGCTATTCAGTTCTTAAGTTATGATAACGGCACAGTTAATTTGAAAATGCAGGGAAGCTGCAGTGGTTGTCCCTCTTCGATGATCACTTTAAAAGCCGGAATAGAAGGAATGATGAAAAGAATGATTCCTGAAGTGAGAGAAGTAGTTGCAGAATCCAGGTAATTTTTAGTCAGAAATATTTTAGAAAGCACTTTAAAAAGGTGCTTTTTTTATTTCAAATGACAGGATAGTATATAAAGGCTGGATAGACGATAGGTTGCTTTTCAACCTTAGTAGAAAAGCATGCTATAGTAATTCAATCTTATTACCTTATTCAAGTTCTGCTGAATGTAGAAGAAATAAGGTAATAAGGTAGAAGAACCAATCATTTTTTTACTAATCTTTAATACGAATAAGGGTTCAAATAACCTGATAAATCTTCAATGCAATCAATGTATATTATTCTATAAAATGAAATAAAAACGTTGTTATTTAATCGTTTACTATCAATTCACTTTTTTATTTATTCTAAGCTACTTTTGGCACTAAATTTCTCAATTGACCTTACCGGAAATATATTCTGAATTTATCAGCGGAATGAAAGACACAACATGGGTTGAGTACATTGCTGTCGTTTCAGGAATTGTGAGTGTTTGGTTTTCAAGAAAAGAAAATATCTGGGTTTATCCCACAGGATTGGTCGGTACCATTTTTTATGTTTACATCAGCTTTAAAGGAAGTTTGCTGGGCGAGGCCACTGTCAATTTGTATTACACTATTATGAGTATTTATGGCTGGATTCTATGGGCGAAACGAAATCAGCAGCACGAGCATATTGTAAATATTACCTGGAGCAGCTCCAAAGAATGGATGCAGGAATTATTATTTTTTGCTGTGTTTTACGTCGTTATTTTCGGCGCGCTTTCTTATCTTAAAAAAGATTTTGCTCCGGGCGCCATTCCATGGGCAGATGCGTTTGCCAGTTCTACTGCTTTCACCGGCATGTGGCTGATGGCACGAAAGAAAGTAGAAAGCTGGTATTGGTGGATTGCTACAAATGCTGCTTCCATTCCATTGTACTTTGTAAAGCATTATGTATTCACGAGTGTTTACTATTTAATTCTGCTGATAATGGCTGTATGGGGACTGGCAGAATGGAAAAACCGCGCGAATGAATATTTGTTGAAAAAAGAAGAAACACAATGAAAGCCATAAAAAAAATTGTAGTCATCGGCCCTGAATCTACAGGAAAGAGTACACTGTGCCAAAAGCTTGCAGAGCATTACAATACATTATGGGTTCCTGAATATGCAAGAGAATACTTAGAAAAAAACGGAGCAGAATATAATTATGAAGATCTGCTTGCTATTGCAAAAGGCCAGCTTGATCTGGAAGAAGAGATAAGTAATCAGTTATCAGAGGAAAGTGAAGGAAGTTTAAACCTTACAACTCACAACTCACAACTCACAACTCTTCTTATCGACACCGACATGTACGTTATGAAAGTTTGGGCTGAATTTGTTTTCAATAAATGCCACAACTGGATTTTAAACCGGATTGCTGAAAGAAAATATGATCTGTATTTGCTCTGTGATATTGATCTGCCATGGATTGAAGATCCGTTAAGAGAATATCCCGATCAAAAAGTAAGAGAAAAATTATTTCATTTTTATAAAGATATTCTGGTAAATCAATCAACTCAATGGTGCCATATATCAGGAGATTATGAAGAAAGATTTGAAAAAGCAGTACGATTTATTGAAAGGTCTTTTGCGGTAAATTAAGAAATAGTCGTATTTTAAATTTTTAAATTTAAAAATCTCAACTTCATTTATGGAACAATCAGTAATTGTCATCAAAGACACAACGGCAAACCCTGCGCCATTAGGGCTTTTAGCGTTTGGACTCACAACGGTTATTCTTAATTTGCATAATGCGGGCATCTTCGAAATGAATTCGATGATTCTGGCAATGGGAATTTTTTATGGGGGCATTGCACAAATTATAGCGGGCATTACCGAAGCGAAAAAAAATAATACTTTCGGCTTCGTTGCCTTCGTTTCTTATGGCTCATTCTGGCTTACATTAGTAGCACTGATCGTAATTCCGAAATTGGGATGGGTTGCTTCTGCATCACCTAGCGCAATGATCTCTTACCTGATCATGTGGGGGATATTTACAAGTCTTTTGTTTATCGGAACGCTTCGCATCAGCAGATCTTTACAATTTATTTTTGCCACTTTGGCCATCCTGTTTTTTTTATTAGCCGCTTCTGAAACTTCAACCAGTTCATCATTAAAAACTTTTACTGCTTATGAAGGAATTGTCTGTGGCGCTTCGGCGATTTATACCGGCGCAGGCGCTTTGCTAAATGAAATTTATGGCCGTGCCGTCATTCCTTTAGGAGCAGTTATTAAAAAGTAGAAGAATTGATTTTAAAAACTGTGATCATTTTAATATCTTCATTTCTTATTCCTTTATTTTTCATTTATAATAAAATTGATTTTATGAGAAAAGGTCTTTTCATTTCCTTCCTGCTTTTTATTTCTGTTTCTGTCATCGGTCAAAAAAATAATGTTGAACAATTATTAATTCCTGAACCTGTTTCTGTCACTTCCGGAACCGGGAATTTTGTAGTGATTAATAAAACTCCGATCTATGTGCTGTCATCAAATGCCGATGCTGCAAGAGTTGGAGAATTTATTTCAAAAAAATTATCGAAAGCAAGCGGCTACTCTTTGCCGGTGATTGTTAATGCAAAAAATACTGCAGCAAAAAGCGGAATAAAATTATCATTAATAAAAGATGCTTCTCTTGGCGACGAAGGCTATGAATTAAAAGTGGCTCCTCATGAAATTAGTATTTCAGCAAACAAACCGGCAGGGCTTTTTTATGGAATGCAATCGTTGTTGCAGCTAATGCCAAAGGAAATTGTTTCTGATACTTTAGTAAAAAATGAAAAATGGACTATACCGGTTTGTAGTATTAAAGATTATCCACGCTTTGGATGGCGCGGTTTAATGCTTGATGTAAGTCGTCATTTTTTTACAAAAGAGCAGGTAAAGGAATTTATTGATCAAATGGTTCAGTATAAATACAATCTTCTTCACATGCATCTGACTGATGACGAAGGCTGGAGAATTGAGATCAAAGGCTTACCGAGACTTACAGAAGTAGGTGCATGGAATGTAAAAAAGGTTGGATATTTCGGAACTTTTTCTCCTCCAGCTCCTGATGAGCCAAGAAACTATGGTGGTTTTTATACCCAGGATGATATTCGTGAACTGGTAAAATATGCTAAGGATCGGTTTGTAAATATATTACCAGAAATAGATGTTCCGGGTCATAGCCTTGCTGCCGTTGTTTCGTATCCTGATCTATCATGCACTCCGGGGGCCGATACCTACCATGTTCGTTCCGGTGAGGAAATAATGGATTGGTCTCACGGGCAGCCGCCTGTTGCTTTGGTAGATAATACACTTTGTCCCGCAAATGAAAAAGTGTATACTTTCCTGGATAAAGTAATGACACAGGTGGCGGAATTATTTCCGTTTCCTTACATCCATGTTGGCGGCGACGAATGCCCAAAAAACTTCTGGGAAAAAAGTGATTCTATAAAAGCTTTGATGCAAAGAGAAGGATTAAAAAATATGGATGAAGTGCAAAGTTATTTTGAAAAAAGGTTAGAGAAGATTGTAGAATCAAAGGGGAAAAAATTTATGGGATGGGATGAAATTTTGCAAGGTGGCCTTGCTCCAAGCGCTACTGTGATGAGTTGGAGAGGAATGAAAGGAGGTATCGAAGCTGCGAAAATGAAACATGATGTTGTAATGAGTCCTACTGATTTTGTTTACCTCGATTATATGCAAGGAGATCCGGTTATTGAACCTCATGTTTATGCAACGCTGCGGCTCCAAAAAGCTTATCAGTTTGAGCCTGTTCCTGACGGGGTAGATCCTAAATACATTTTAGGGGGACAAGGAAATTTATGGACAGAGCAGGTTTATAATATGCGTCACCTGGAATACATGTTATGGCCACGGGCAATGGCGATCTCAGAAGCAGTATGGTCACCAAAAGATAAAAGGAACTGGGATGATTTTTCTTCCCGGGTGCAAAAGCAATTTCCAAGATTTGATGAAGCACAGATCAAATATGCGCCAAGCATGTATGACCCGATTTTTAATGTAAGTAAAGATGACAGCGGCCGCTTAAAAATTACTTTAAGCACCGAGATAAAAGACTTGCAGATTCATTACAGTTTTGATAATTCATTCCCGGATAATTTTTATCCTACTTATACATCTCCGTTAACTCCACCGGAGGATGCGGTAATGCTGAAAGTAATTACGTACCGTGGAAATAAAAAAATGGGCAGAATGATCTCAATGCCTGTTTCAGAATTACAAAAGCGGGCTGACAAAAAAAATAACCAGGAGTAAAAACTGCTGAGAATTAAAGGTACGTTTAATCAATTTTCTTTCTACAAGGAATTTTTAATAAAAGACAAAAGCTTGCGAACGCAGGCTTTTGTCTTTTTATTACCGCTTATGGATAAATATAAATCAGAAAACATGCTTTAATAAAATAATACCCTAAAATAAAAATATGTATTAAGTTGTTTTTATTATGGGTAATAAAATTTTTTCCATTTAATTCGGTATAATGTTGAAATATTAGCAAAAAAAAGTCTGCCAATTGTAATCTTTAACAATAAAATAAAAAAATGTTGATGTTTTTACAATTTAATTTTTTAAAAAAATTTTTTTATTCAAAAAAAGGTGTAATTTGGGTTTTAATTAAACTTTAACACTCCTAATTACTTGATTATGAAAAAAAGATTACTGCTTAGTAGCCTATGCATGCTATTCTGCTTTCTGACAATGGCTCAGCAACGAACAATCACAGGAACGGTAACTACAAAGGAAGGAACCCCTTTAGTAGGAGCGTCTGTGGTTGTAGTTGGGGAAACAACTGGTGAGACAACCGGCCCCGATGGAACATTTAGTATTAAGGTTCCGGCTAATGCAAAAACTCTCAGATTTAGCTACGTTGGTTATACTGACCAGGATATAGCGATTGATGGGAAAAGAACCATTTCAGTTTCATTGCAATCATCAGCAACCAATTTGAATGAAATTGTTGTTACCGGTTATACCTCTGAAAAGAAAAAGGATATTACCGGAGCGGTGTCTGTTGTGAATGTGAAGGATCTTAAACAAATTCCTTCGGGAACTACCGAATCATTATTACAAGGGCAAGCTGCAGGAGTAACAGTGATTAACTCTGGTGTACCGGGTGGTGGCAGCAACGTAAGAGTCAGGGGAATCACTTCAATCGGGAATACTGATCCACTAGTGATTGTTGACGGAGTACCAGGAAGCATGCACGATTTGGATGTAAATGACATTCAGTCTATACAGGTATTGAAAGATGCTGGTGCTGCAGCAATATATGGAGTGCGAGGTTCAAATGGTGTAGTTGTTATTACAACAAAAAGAGGAAAATCCGGTAAATCAAGGATTTCTTATGATGGGTATATTGGAACTCAACGTCCTTTAAAAAAGGGATGGGGACTGGCAAATACGCAAGAAACTGCACAGGCAATTCAGCGTGAATTTTTTAATGATAGCCTGAAGCTTAATAACAAACAATTTGGGCCAAATGGTACATTG
The DNA here is from genome assembly GCA_035606215.1 of Hanamia sp. GTDB lineage: Bacteria > Bacteroidota > Bacteroidia > Chitinophagales > Chitinophagaceae > Ginsengibacter. The sequence continues at coordinate 21,039 of DATNFV010000010.1, read as the reverse complement.
CAAATCCCGGATTATATTACTCCAACGGGGCTGGTAGGCACTTCGCCTCTTACTGATCCTGCCACTTATGCTCTTTATACTAATCAGATTACCAAGGCCAATAAACAAGGGACAGATTGGTTCCATGAAATTTTCAAACCTGCAATGATTCAAAGTCATACCGTTTCTGCAAGTGGCGGAGGAGATAAATCTACTTATTATTTCTCTCTCGGGTATTTTAACCAACAGGGGACTTTAATCGGAACTTATCTGAAAAGATATTCAGCTAGGATCAATACATTGTTCAATGTAAAAGATAATATAAGGATTGGTGAAAATGCCTACGTTTTCAACAAACAACAACCTGGATTCACCAATCAAAATGAAGGAAACGCCATTTCTTACAGCTATCGTGAAAGCCCAATCATTCCCATTTATGACATTATGGGAAATTATGCGGGCACTCACTCTCAGGGTTTAGGAAACTCTCAAAATCCTGTTGCTAATCAGTTAAGGTCCAAAAACAACACATCTAATGACTGGCAAATTAATGGAAATGCGTTTCTGGAAATTGATCTCCTCAAGCATTTAACAGCTCGAACAAGTATAGGAGGAAATGTAGATAATTATTATTATCGGTATTTTAATTATACTGCATACGAGAACGCGGAAAATAATACCAATCCCAACACTTATGGTGAAGGAGCTGGTTATAATTCTTCAACAACTTGGACAAATCAGCTAACTTATAGTAATACGTTTGGTCAGCATTCATTAAAAGTATTAGTTGGAACTGAGGCTATTACTTATTACGGAAGACAAATTGCAGGCACAAGAAGTGGTTATTTTATCACTAATGCAAGTAATCTTACAGTTGATCCAAATCTATGGACATTAGGTTTTGGTCCTCCTGCTACCCAGACTAATACTGATAATGGAGGCGTTTATCAAAGTGCCCTTTATTCCCAGTTTGGTAGATTAGATTATAGTTACGGAGATCGTTACTTATTAAGTGGAACACTCAGAAGGGACGGATCATCCGTTTTTGCTCCTGGTCACCAGTATGGTTGGTTTCCATCAATAACAGGTGCATGGAGAATTTCACATGAAGCATTTTTCCCCGTTCTTTCTTGGTTAAATGATTTAAAAATACGCGGGGGTTGGGGTAAAATGGGATCCATTAGTAATATCAATGCTACTAACGCTTATAATTTGTATAGTTTATCAGCAGCAAATGCTGGTTATGATCTTGCTGGTACAAACAACAGTGCTATGACAGGAGCCTATGCCAGCCAGATTGGTAATACAAATACCACATGGGAGCAGGATATTGAAAGCAATATTGGTTTAGATGCGACTTTCTTTAATAAATTGGATTTAACAATAGACTGGTATAAAAAGAAAGTGAGTGGTTTATTATTTCAACCAAGTACTTCCAACTTTGCGGGGGGAGCAAGTCCTGCTTTTGTCAATGTTGGTGATATCCAAAATACTGGTATAGATGCTACATTAACTTATCACGGCAAGATAGCAAAGGATCTTAATTTCGATGTTACTGGTACATTCCAAACATATAATAATAAAGTAGTAAGCCTTGGTGCTGATACTAAATATGTTGATGAGTATAGTGCTGGTTCTTCAAGGATCGGAGCTTTCACACGTTTACAAGCTGGTCAACCTGTAGGTGAATTTTTTGGATATCAGTATATAGGTTTGTTCCAAAGTTGGGCTGATGTAAATAAATCCGCAAAACAACAGGATGCTGCTCCAGGACGCATGAAATTTAAAGATGTAAATGGTGATGGAGTTATTGACGATAAGGACAGAACGTTCTTTGGAAATCCAAATCCAAAATATACCGCCGGCCTTAATTTATCTGTAAATTACAAGAACTTTGATCTTTCAACTTTCTTATATGGTTCTGTTGGTAACAAAGTAATCAACTATGTTCGTTACTGGACAGAATTCCCCCAGGTATTTGAAGGAGCTGTTGCTAAAACTGCAGTTTATAATTCTGCCACTCTTGTTAATGCTTCTGGACAACCAACTTCTTATAAAGATCCAACTGCACATGTTGCTAATTCGGGTGCAACAGTGCCTTTGTTAGAGCGCTCAGCTAACTTTAGTAATACGACAACTTTTAATTCCTATTACATGGAAGATGGCTCATATTTAAGAATGAAGTCTTTGATTTTGGGTTACACTATTCCATCTAAAACATTAAGTAGGTTCAAAATAGATCAATTCAGAATTTATGTTCAGGCATCTAATCTGTTCACTATTACAAAATATACTGGATTAGACCCCGAACTTCAAGGTTCCGATTTGAACAACAATACCAATTTTGGCATTGACTTAGGTAACTATCCTGCCAATCAGAAAGTATATACTGTTGGTGTTAATCTAACTTTTTAAAAAATTAAAGTAAAAAAAATCATGAAACGATTAAATTATAAAATCATCATTTTTCTTTGTTTACTGACAGGAATCGTTACCTTTTACGCCTGTAAAAAGAACTTCCTTGATAAACAACCACTTGGGTCATTAGTACCTGCACCCCTTGCGAATGCAACTGGAGTTCAAACAATCCTTGTAGGAGCTTACCACGCTTTACTTGGAGAAGTTAACTGGGGTTCCGCTCCTTCGAACTGGACTTTTGGTAGTGTAGTAGGAGGAGATTCATATAAAGGGTCTGTCCCTTCAGATCAGGGCGATATTACTAATCTGGAAAACTGGTCCTATAATGTAGCTAATCCATATTTAGATCAAAAATGGGCTGCTGTTTATCACGGTATCCAACGTGCTAACGATGTCTTAAGGACTATGGCTTTGGCCAAGGATTTAGCAGACTCCAGCAAATCAGACTTTGAAGGTGAGGCCCGCTTTTTAAGAGGTTATTGGCATCTTGAAGCAAAAAAGATTTGGAAAAATGTTCCGTTTGTTGGTGAAAGTGTAACATTAGATAGTGCCAACCAAATTTCAAATGTTGATGCTTCTGGTAATTACGTCGAAATTTACCCTCAGATTGAAGCGGATTTTCAATTTGCAATGGATAATTTGCCTGAAACTCAACCGCAGGCTGGAAGAGCTAACAAATGGGCTGCCGCGGCATTTCTTGCAAAGACCTACATGTTTGAAAACAAATTTACTCAGGCTAAAGCTTTGTTTGATCAAATCATTGCTAACGGTAAAACAGCGAAAGGTGATAAATATGCCTTGGTAAAATTTGAACAAAACTTTAATGCTTCTACTGACAATAGTGCTGAATCTATTTTTGCAGTACAGGCTTCTGTAAATGATGGATCGGGCACAAATGGAAACTACGGCGATAACTTAAACTTCCCGAATGGTGGCGGACCAGGTGGATGTTGTGGCTTTAATAACCCGTCTATCAGTCTTGCAAATTCGTATAAAACCGGCCCTGATGGATTACCATTATTTGCCACATTCAATAATGCACCTAATGTAAGCGATGAATATGCTACTCCTTATTCTGGAACAGTAGATCCGAGACTGGACTGGACAGTTGGACGTCCAGGAATTCCATATCTCGATTGGGGCCCTTACCCAAAAAATGATTGGATCAGGGATGTTTCTACTGATGGCTGGATGAGTCCAAAGAAAAATGTATATCCACAATCTCAGGCAGGTACTGTTTCTTCTACTGAAACAAGTTTCTGGGGGCCAACTCAAATGGACGCTGTAAATGTAAATTTAATGCGCTATTCCGATTTACTGCTAATGGCAGCAGAGGCAGAAGTTGCGGTAGGAAGTTTGCATCAGGCAACAGTTTATGTGAATATGGTTCGCACAAGAGCTGCTGATCCAAAAGGATGGGTTTATAAAAACAGTGCTTATGATGCAGCATCTGGAACTTATACAACACAAACCACGCCTGCTGATAACTATCTAATCAAAACTTATCCTGCAGATTTTTCTTCAAAAGCTACTGCCATGCAGGCAATTATGTTTGAAAGAAAGCTGGAGTTGGGAATGGAAGGACACCGCTTCTTTGATTTACAACGTTGGGATAATGGAACCGGGATAATGGCTGCTGAATTAAATGCTTATGCCGCAGCGGAAAAAAGCAGACCGGGTTTCTTCTCTTTTAATCAGAGTGCAGTTTTTACAAAAGGGAAAAATGAAATTTATCCGATCCCACAAGGAGATATTGATGTTGCCAATTCACATGGAAAGGTGTTACTTAAACAAAATCCTGGTTACTGATCAGACAACTTATAGATATTATATTTTTTAAAATAAGTAAAAATGAGGTTGTTATGACCTCATTTTTACTTTTATAAACTTATATTGCCAATTATTCATTGAAAATGAAAAAGAATTTATTTGCCACAGCTTGCTGCTACTTTGCAATTGCTGGCACCTCTCTTTTGTTTTTTTCCTGTTCACACAAACCGACTTTATTTAAAAAAATAGATTCATCAGAGTCAGGTATTCATTTCAATAATAAGATCGTTGAGAATGATACACTCAATCCAATTGACGTGACTAATATTTACAATGGAGGAGGAGTAGGTATTGGTGATTTTAATAATGACGGATTGCAGGATATCTATTTTACCGGAAACACCGTATCCAACAAACTGTATTTAAACAGAGGGAAAATGCATTTTGAAGATATTACTAAAGAAGCAGGAGTAGATGGCGAGGGAAGATGGTGTCGTGGAGTTTCAGTCGTAGATATTAATAATGATGGCTGGATGGATATTTACGTCAGCGTTTCAATGGAAAAGGATCCCCAAAAAAGACGCAATTTATTGTACATTAATCAAGGGCTGGATAAAAATGGAGTTCCGGTTTTTAAAGAAATGGCAAAAGAATATGGCCTTGATGATACAACACATTCTACGATGGCTGCCTTTTTTGATTATGACAATGATGGTGACCTTGACATGTATCTTGTAGTAAACCAAATTATCAATACCAATAACCCTTCAGTTTTCCGTCCAAAAATTACCGATGGATCTTACCCCAGCACAGGAAGATTATACAGAAATGACTGGGACAGTACTTTGAAACATCCTGTGTTTAAAGACGTTACAAAGGAAGCTGGTGTTACAATTGAAGGATATGGACACGGAGTTTCAATAGCGGATTTCAATATGGATGGCTGGAAAGATATATTTGTTACTAATGATTTTAATTCTAATGACCTTCTTTACATCAATAATCACGATGGAACTTTTACTGACAAATCCGCAAACTATTTTAAACATACTTCAGCGAATGGAATGGGACAGGATTTTATCGATATAAATAATGACGGTTTAGCTGATTTGGTGGAACTCGACATGAATCCTGAGGATAATTATCGAAAAAAAATGATGATGGGATCGAATAATTATCAGATTTATCTAAATAGTGACCTTTATGGGTACCAATACCAATATGTCAGGAATACACTTCAACTTAACCAAGGGCCAAGAATAAACGACAATGACTCGATCGGAGATCCGGCTTTTAGTGATATTGGTTTTCTCTCGGGAATTTCTCAAACTGATTGGAGTTGGTGTCCTCTTGTTACAGATTTTGATAACGATGGCTATCGGGATATAATAATTACGAACGGATTTCCGAGAGATGTAACGGATCATGATTTTATCAGTTTTAGAGCAGGGTCTGCGCAGGTTGCCAGCAAAGAGTTTACCTTATCGCAAATTCCACAGGTGAAACTTACGAATTATGCGTTTCATAATAATGGAAACCTGACATTTAATAATGTTAGTAGTGATTGGGGAATTACTACTCCCACTTTTTCAAACGGTGCTGCTTATGCAGATTTGGATAATGACGGAGATATGGACATGATTGTAAATAATATTAATGATGAAGCTTCAATTTATGAAAACACCAGCAGGGATTCTAAAAGTAACCATTCTAATTATTTAGCCGTAAAACTGGAAGGAGATTCTTTAAATTTAAACGGACTGGGAGCTTTTATTGAATTGCATTATGGAGGAAAACAACAGGTTTATGAGCAAAGCCCTTATCGTGGCTATCTTTCCACTATGCAGATTGAGCCACATTTTGGTTTAGGGAATATTTCGAAAGTGGATTCTTTGGTTGTGAAATGGCCAAATGGAAAAGAACAGGTTTTGCAAAATGTACAGGTGAATCAAACTTTAAAAGTTTTCAAAAAAAATGCAACACTTTCCTATTCGTTTTCAAAACCAGTTTTGGATACAAATACGTTGTTCAAAGATGTTACCAATTCAGTCAATATTAAGTATGTGAATGAACCAAAAGACTTTATTGATTTTGCCGTTCAAAATTTAATTCCACATAAGTTTTCCGAATTTAGTCCTTCACTGGCGGTGGCTGATATTGATGGAAATGGACTTGATGATATCATTGTTGGAGGTTCTTATGGTTTTAGTGCACAGGAATTTTTGCAACAACCCAATGGAAAATTTATTCAAAAAAGTCTTCTTACCGGAAAAGATACACTTAATAAAACGCGCCAGGATGAAGGCATTTTATTATTTGACGCAAATGGAGATGGCTATCCTGATCTCTATATTGCCAGTGGCGGTTTCCAGGGAGAAAGGGAAACTGATTCCTACCAGGATAAGTTATACCTGAACGATGGGAAAGGGAATTTTACAGAAGCAACAGGGGCACTTCCTCAAAATTTTACCAGTAAATTTTGCGTGCGAGCAATAGATTATGACAAAGATGGAGATTTGGATCTGTTCGTTTCGGGAAGAGTAGATCCAAAGAATTATCCAAAGCCGGTTTCAAGTTTTATCTTCAGAAATGATTCAAAAAATGGGATTGTAAAATTTACAGATGTTACTTCATCAGTAGCTCCTGCTTTAAAAAATATCGGTCTTGTTTGCGACGCATTATTTACTGATTTTAATAATGACGGATGGCCTGATTTGGTCCTTGCGGGAGAATGGATGCCGGTTACTTTTCTGGAAAATGACAAGGGAGTTTTTAAAAATGTAACACCGCAAACAGGAGTTGAAAATAATTTGGGATGGTGGAACACCATTATCAGCGGCGATTTCGATAATGATGGAAAGATGGATTATATCGTCGGAAATCTTGGACAAAATTCATTTTTTAAAGCTTCCGATAAATATCCTGTAAGCGTTATTGCTAAAGATTTCGATAATAATGGCACTTATGATGCATTTCTGTCCTTATATCTTCCGGCTTCCCAACAAGATACGGAGCGAAAAGATTTTCCGGCAGAATCACGCGACGAAATTTTGAAAGAAATGCCGTCATTGAGAAAAAAATTTGAAACTTATAAATCATTTGCCGTTGCTCCGATGGATTCCATTTTGACTCCGCAACAAAGAGAAGGTGCATTGAAACTTGATGCTAATTATTTTTCGTCGGTTTATTTAAAAAATGATGGAAATGGAAAATTTACAGCGACACCATTGCCAACACTTGCGCAAGTTTCTATCCTAAATGGAATGGCTGTTGGAGATTATGATGGCGATGGAAATCTGGACGTAGTACTTAACGGAAATGATTATGGAACAGAGCCGATTATTGGACGTTATGACGCGCTCAATGGTTTATTATTAAAAGGCAATGGGCAAGGAGGTTTTACACCTTTGCCTATTTCTAAAAGCGGCATTTATATCCCCGGCGATGGGAAAGCATTAGTTTCTTTGAGAAGTAGCAAAGGAAGAAGTTTGTTAGCGGCAAGTCAAAATAAAGGTCCTTTGAAAATTTTTGAATTGAAACAAAAAGAAAAATTTATCGTATTGCAGCCTTTTGATGAAAGTGTTATTATTTATTATAAAGACGGCAAAAAGCAAAAGCGTGAAGTTGGATATGGCTCGTCTTTTTTGTCACAATCCGGAAGATTTTTGGCAATTGATGCAAATGTCCTTTCAGTAGAAATTAAAAATAATAAGGGAGAAACCCGGAAAATAAACTAATGAAACTCGCTGGTTTAAATGTAAAAAAGGCAATGGCTTCTTTAAAGAAAAGGGCTATTGTTTTAGCATCTGTTTCAATAATAGCTTCTTCCTGTAATAGTGTTCATCGTAATAATTCACATAAAGATGTTTCTGAAAAAAGTATTAAAAAGGGCAAGGCTTTATCAAAAATGTTTTGTCAGTCTTGCCATATGTTGCCTGACCCTTCTTTGTTGGATTCAAAAAGCTGGGAAAAAGGTGTTTTACCAGAAATGGGGCCACGACTTGGAATTTTTAATTATGGATTTGAGATGTATCCACGTATTAATGATAAAAACTTAAACCCTGATTTTTATCCATCTCATCCTGTTTTAAGTCTGAATGATTGGCAAAATATTCTTGATTATTATGAGGCCACCTCCCCGGATTCTTTGCCAGGTCAGGAAAGAAAAAATCAGATAAAGGGAGGACTTTCTGTTTTTAAAGTTGAAATGCCCTCAAATAATTATCAAAATGCCGCTACTTGTTATGTAAAAATTATTGATTCTTCTCATTCACTTCTCGTAAGTGATGCTATAAAACAAAAATTGTTTTTCCTCAATAACAAAATGGAAGCTACTGATTCAGTAAGCACCTCAGGTCCTGTTGTGGATATTGACTTTAATAAAGACAATTGGATTTTGTGCAATATCGGTATTTTAAATCCCAATAACGGCAAGTTTGGTAAAGCAGAGATTATTCATTTACCAATAAATGAGAAAAAAAATTTAATTTCTATTCTTGATAGTTTACAAAGACCTGTGCAAGTTTCTACCGCAGACTTCAATAAAGATGGAAAACCCGATTATTTAGTTTGTGAGTTTGGCTTTCTGACCGGGGCTTTTTCGTGGGTGGAAAATTTAGGGAATAATCAATACAAAAAGCATATAATCAGAGAAGTGCCGGGAGCCATAAAAGCCTACATTAACGATTACAATCATGATGGTTTTCCAGATATCTGGGGATTATTTGCGCAGGGAGAAGAAGGAATTTTTCTTTTTACCAATAAAGGCAACGGAACTTTTGACCAGGAAGAAGTGTTGAGATTTCCTCCAAGTTATGGATCTTCTTATTTCGAATTGGACGATTTTAATAAAGATGGATTTCCCGACATTGTTTATACTTGTGGAGATAACGCAGATTACTCACGGGTTTTAAAGCCATATCATGGCGTTTATATTTTTATGAATGATGGCACTAATCATTTCAAGCAAAAATACTTTTATCCAATCAATGGTTGTTATAAGGCTATTGCAAGAGATTTTGATGGTGATGGTGATTTGGATATTGCTACTATTTCTTTTTTTGCTGATTATCAAAAACAGCCACAGGAATCTTTTGTTTATTTTGAAAATAAAGGCAATTTTAATTTTCAACCATATTCCATTCCTGAAGGAAAACTTGGGCATTGGTTAACTATGGATGCAGGAGATTTTGACGGGGATGGGAAGACTGATCTTATTTTAGGAAATTTTTCGATTGGACCCGCAATAATGTCTCATAAGGTGGATTGGAAAAAATCCCCGCCATTTATCATTTTAAAAAATATAGCAAAATAAATTTCTATTTCAACAAAGCCTGTATGTCTTCATCCGCCTGCAGGTTATTCATTTGACGCATAATCCAGGGATAACGACTTGCAACTCTTGCTGAAACTGGTTGCACTGTAAATAATGCAGGATTTGGAAGGCATGAAGCAATCATCGCAGCTTCTTTTCTTGTCAGATCTTTTGCATCTTTATTAAAATAATGCCTCGCCGCTGCCTCTACTCCAAAAATTCCATCTCCTGTTTGGGCTACATTCAAATACATCTCCAGAATCCGTTTTTTACCCCAAATTTGTTCAATCATAAAAGTAAAATAAACTTCTAATGCTTTTCTAAAATAGCTGCGACCCTGCCATAAAAAAACATTTTTTGCTACCTGTTGACTAATAGTGCTTGCTCCACGCAATGATTTGCTTTTTTGATTGTGCTTCATTGCTTTTTGAATACTTTTAAAGTCAAAACCATTGTGATCGGGAAATAATTGGTCTTCACCAGCCATGACCGCTAATTTAATATTATTGCCCATTTCATCGTAATTGATATAATTCCTTTTTAAGCCATGTCCTGTAAAAAAACTATCAAATTGTGTAATCGTAATGGGGGGATTTATCCATTTACCAACAAGAACGTAAATGACAGATAAGATGAATCCATAGAAAACTATTTTTAGAAAAGTGCGAGCCAGCCTTCTGAATAAACCGCGTCTTCGAAAGTATGAGGGTCTTTTGTCCAACAAAAACAGTTTTACTATTTCATTTTTATGTATTGCAATTTATATTTTTTGCCCAGCTTTCTCGTTTTATTTCCGGTTTTCATTAAAAAATATCCGGTAGTTGCCAGCGCGGCCGCCCCAGTTACCAGAGATGGCCTTACATAATAACGGGTGTTAGGTTTTGAAAAGATCCATGTAATCAGGCCCGCAGCTGTTAGTATGGTTCCTCCACCAAAAAGGGCAGCGCCAGAGCCACTCCAGTCAAAATTTTTCCTGTTTTTTTGCAGGGAAAGGATATCATGATAATTTACTGCAAAATGATATTCAGCAACGGTATCTAAAACAAAAACTCCGATACGGGTATAAACTTGTCTCACATCGTACTGAACAAGGAAAAGAGAATCTTTTTTGATAGAAGTAATGGACGCCAGATATTCACGGATGCTCGTAGAAAAATTAATTTCACTCCCCGGAAAGAAAGATTGAATGGTTCGATTGTGTTTTTTCAGAATCAGTAAATCATTTTGCGCCGCACAGGAAGATGCAAACAAAAGAGTTATTGCTAAAATAAATACCGGTCGCATAATTTACTTTTTTCTTAAAAGAATCAAAACCCCGAGAAGAAGAACTGTCCCAAAGATCACTAAAATCAGCCCCGAAACTTTATTGATCAACCTGATATTTTTTATCGTCAATTTTTTTCGCAGTTTTCCGGCCAGCGAAACCTTAACCACATCTGCCGACATGTTTAAAATAAGCGCTGTTGCAAAAATAATGATCCGATCTGTAATGGTATGTGAAACTGCAATTGCTGTGGCGGCTGTAAGCCAAAATGCCATTACAGCCGGGTTCAAAGTATTTAATAAAAATCCCTGCAATACAATTTTAGCATGATCGCTACTTTTTAAAGGAGGCAAAGAAAGATCCTCCGGATGCAAATGAACTTTCTTGAAAAAAATATAAAAAACTCCCATTCCCATTAGAAAAGCGCTTCCGGCAATGCCGATCTGGATTTTAAAATCCATCAGCGTTGAGACTAATTCTGAGAAAAGATTACTTAGAACAACGAGTAAAAAATCGCTGATCCAAACGCCAATAACAAAACTAAAACCTCCGCTTTTCCCATTATTAATACTTTGTTTAATGATGGTAAAAATGACAGGACCTACAGATATTACAAGCAATAATCCCATTGCCACTCCTTTGAGTATTGCTTCAATAATATCTAACAAAATAAAAGATTTTAGGTTTTTAAAAGGGGAAAAAATAAAATTAAAGATAGTAAAAGAACATTTTAAACAGAGTTATGCCCGTACTTCTTTCAGAAATTTTTGCCATTCATCAAGCATTTTTCCTTTCAAAACGCGTGGGAATTTATGCTGACCTCCAACTTTCCCCTTTGATCTCATAAAACTCATAAAGGTTTCTTCGCTCAACACATCTACAAAAATTTCTTTCAATGCATGATTTCTCTCTACCTCGTAATCATCGTTCAATTCCTTTAATTTTTTATCAATCAGAACTTTTAAAGTTTCGGAATTAACCGGATCATCAGTGGCAATATACCAATGATGAGCAAAAGAATTTTTATATGGAACGCCGGCAACAGTAAATTCTCCGATTGAAATATTCAATTCATTGCTAACCAGGTTAATTGCTTTATTCATATTATCGACACTAAGATGCTCTCCAACAAGGCTTAAAAAATGACGGGTGCGACCCGTAATAATAATCTCACATTTTTCGACATCAACAAATTGAATGGTATCACCAATAAGATATCGCCAGGTTCCGGCATTGGTGCTAATCAGGATCGCATAATTTTTATCTTTTTCTACTTCGTGAACCATTAATGTTTCAGGATTAGCAATCATATTTCCATCTATATCAAAATTATTTTGATCAAAAGGTACGAACTCAAAAAAGATATTGTTATTGGTTGCAAGTCGCATCCCTTTTGCATTTTGCCGGTTTTGATATGCTAAAAATCCTTCGCTGGCAAGATATGTTTCAATATAAGTAATGGGTTTTCCAAGAAGGCGGTTAAATCCTTTTTTGTAAGGCTCAAGAGCAACGCCACCATGAACATAAAAAGCAAGATTTGGCCATATTTCATGAATGTTTTTAAGATTGTAACGGGCAATCACTTTTTCCACACACAACTGCACCCATGCAGGGACTCCAACCAAAAATGCAATATCCCATTCAGGCGCTTTTTCTACTATTTCATCAAGTTTTTTTGACCAGTCTTTTTCCCGTGCTATTTTTTTTCCCGGTTTATACATTCCATGAAACCAAAAAGGAATATTTTTTGCCTGGATTCCGCTAAGATCGCCGGCATAATAAGTGGCACTTTTTTGCAAATGCGTACTTCCGCCAAGCATTAGCCAACCTTTTCCTACATATTTTTTTGGAACATTATTATAAGAAGCAAGACTCATCAACTGCCTGAAACTCGTTAATGTGTTTGATCTGATCAGTTCTTTTGTGATCGGGATATATTTGCTCGACGCTTCGCTGGTACCGCTGCTCAGAGCAAAAAATTTAATCGTTCCTGGCCAGCAAATGTCTGGTTTGCCATCAAGAGCGCGAAACCACCATTCATTAAAGATTTTATCATAATCAAAAGTGGGAACTACTCGTTGAAAATTTTTGGCGGGATGTCTGCTTAAAAGAATCTGGTCGAAGAGATATTTTTGGCCAAATTCTGTAAAACGGGCCCTCTTTAATAATTTTTGTAAAACCTTTAATTGTTGCCTTTTAGGAGAACTTGCAGGAATACGCAATGCCCGGTATAATGATCTGGGAAATTTAATATCAATAAATGCCATTCCTTGTGTAAGTTGTTGACAGCAACAAAATTAATAAATAAGTTAATCTGGAAGTGCGATTTCTGCTGGCAAAGTCACTAATTTTTTACCAAAATCGGAGTTTTTTATGATGAAACACCTTTTTTTCTGCCATACAATAACAATAATAAACCATACAATAAATATAGCAACAAGGTAAATAAAAAATGAATCACTTTTATTATTGAAATTGAAACGAGCAGAATTTTTCAGTTCATCAATAACAATATAGTGTGTAGTTAATCAGGATTAATCCCTCACGTTTGTGGGGGATTTTTATAATTACTTTGTTTCCAGCTAATTTCGGAAGATTTTCCAAACTTTCTTTTTGCAGTAAAATTTTATAATGATAAAAAAATTATCTTAATTTTATACGCTTAACAATTTAACTTCATTTATTATTTGCAGCGTCTGACTTCCGGATGTTATCTTTTGAATTTTAAAAACTTAAACAATTAGTAGCTTAATGTATAATCACATCTGGAAAAAATATTTGCCCATTATCAAAATTTTGATGAAAAAATCTTTAACGGAAGATCAGATACTGACACTGAACAGAATTGATTTTGAACGAGCCGGCACTGCCAGAAAATCGGGTTATAAATTTAAAATAGACTTCATTGAAGGCAAAGTTGGAAATGTGATCAGTGGTTCTTTGTTGGCAATGCATCTGGCACAGAGCATTCTTGAAGACGAAGCCGCTAAAGACATTTTGAACGAGCACAATTTTGAGATAGTTCTCAATACGAAGTTTCAATTGATCATTAAGAATTTACCAAAAGAGATTTCGCAGTAAAAAATAAAGAGAAATCGTTTTTTAGCCAAATCAAACCTGGTGCAAAATGTTTTGATCTTTCGAGGGCAATAAAGAAAATCCCATTAAATATTCGTCCACTTTTCTGGCGCACTCTCTTCCTTCTGAAATAGCCCAAACCACTAATGATTGGCCACGACGCATATCACCGGCAGTAAAAATTTTAGAAATATTGGTATGAAATTCTTTTTCCGAAGCTTTTACGTTTCCTCTTTGATCCAGTTCTACATCAAGTTGTTGTAGCAAGCCTTCATGTTGGGGGTGAACAAATCCCATTGCGAGGAAAGCGCGTTCGCATGGGATTTCTGTTTCACTTCCGGCAACTTCTATAAATTGCGCCGGCTTATTATCTTCTGTAAACTTCCATTGAAGATCCACAATTTTCAAAGCTTTTAAATTCCCGTTTTCATCTCCGATAAATTCTTTTGTTGCAATTGCCCAATGGCGGTTAGCTCCTTCCTCATGTGAGCTCGAGGTTTTTAAAATCATTGGATAGGTTGGCCACGGCATAAATGGAGTACGGCTTTTTGGCGGCATTGGCATCAGTTCAAATTGGGTAACTGACAAGGCTTTTTGCCGATTGGAAGTTCCGACACAATCGCTTCCGGTATCTCCTCCCCCAATTACAACCACATTTTTTCCGGTAGCTAAGATTGGTTCATCATTTACATTTTTTCCGACTACCTTTTTATTTTGTTGTTTTAAAAAATCCATTGCAAAATGAATTCCTTTCAGCTCTCTTCCAGGGATCTCCAGGTCACGCGGAATCGTAGAACCGCCGGCCAAAATGATTGCATGATACTCACGCAGGAAATCGTTAATGCTAACATTGACACCGACATTTGAGTTGCATTTTATTTCAATGCCCTCTTCTTTCATGATATTTATTCTTCTGTCAATGACCCATTTTTCCAGTTTAAAATCAGGAATTCCATAACGTAGTAAACCTCCGGGTTCGTCATCTCTTTCAAAAATTGTAACCGAATGACCCGCTGAATTTAATTGGCTTGCTGCAGCCAAACCTGCCGGTCCTGAACCAATAATCGCAATCTTTTTGCCGGTCCTTACTGTTGGGATTTTTGGTTTAACAAAGCCATTTTCAAAGGCTATTTCGATAATATGCTTTTCAATTTCTTCGATTGTAATGGCAGGTTGATTAATTCCTAAGACGCAAGCTGATTCACACGGAGCGGGACAAATCCTTCCGGTGAATTCAGGAAAGTTATTGGTTGAAGAAAGAATTTCATAAGCTTCTTTATAATTTTTTCGATAAACGGCATCGTTGAATTCAGGAATCAGATTTCCAACTGGGCAACCATCATGGCAAAACGGAGTACCGCAATCCATACACCTCGAAGATTGTTGGTTCAATTTTTCTTCAGGAAATCTTTCAATAAATTCTTTAAAATCGTTTACTCTTTCCTTCACTGGCCTTTTGTGTGGAAGCTCCCTTGTGAACTCTAAAAATCCGGTTATTTTTCCCATTTGATTAATTTGATAATTCCAATAATTTAATAATCAACTTACTTTAATTTCTTTTTTGATTGCTGAAGATTGCAATACCTTTTTATAATCCTGAGGAAATACTTTTACGAAATTCTTTATCTGGTTTTCGAAATCGTTCAAAATAAATTTCGCTACTGTACTTCCTGTTAAATCAAATTGTTTTTTGATCATTTCCTGCAAAAACTTTTCATCCCTTTCGTCAATAGGGTCAAGATCAACCATTTCCTTGTTACATAAAGCATCGAAATTATGTTGCACATCATAAACATAAGCAATGCCACCGCTCATTCCGGCTGCAAAATTTCTCCCTGTTTCACCAAGAATAATGACATTCCCTCCGGTCATATATTCGCAACCATGATCGCCAACCCCTTCAACCACTACACTGGCACCGGAATTTCTTACACAGAAACGCTCACCGGCTTTTCCCCGAATAAACGCTTCCCCGGAAGTGGCCCCGTAAAAAGCAACATTTCCAATAATGATATTTTCTTCCGGAACAAAACCGGCGTCTTTTGAAGGATAGACGAAAATTTTGGCTCCACTTAATCCTTTTCCAAAATAATCATTGGCGTCTCCTTCAAGCTCCATTGTTACACCTTTTGTATTAAAGGCCGCAAAACTTTGGCCTGCTGTCCCGGTAAATTTGAAATGAATGGTATCATCCGGGAGGCCATGAGCTTTATATTTTTTAGAAATTTCATTAGACAATATGGTTCCAATTGTTCTGTCAGTATTTTTGATATTGAAAGAGGCTTCTACTTTTTTCTGTTGTTCCAAAGCTGGTTTTGCCGCCTTCAACAATTTCCAATCGAGTACATCTGCCAATCCGTGATCCTGGTCTTCCTGCCTGAATAACCCAACATGTTTGGAAGCAGGTTCTTTATATAAAATTGGCGAAAGATTCAGCTTGCTAAACTTCCAATGATTAATATTTTCTCTTTTTTCAAGGAAATCTGCCTGGCCAACCATTTCATCGACAGTTCTGAAACCAAGTTCAGCCATGATTTCTCTGAATTCCTGAGTCAGGAATTTAAAAAGATTTACGACATGATCAGCATCACCGGTAAAGCGTTTTCTCAATTCAGGATCTTGTGTGGCTACGCCAACAGGGCAAGTATTCAGATGACATTTGCGCATCATGATACAACCTTCCACAATCAAAGCTGCAGTTGCGACGCCCCATTCTTCTGCACCAAGTAAGGTAGCGATGGCAATATCCCTTCCGGTTTTTAATTGTCCATCCGTTTGAACGACCACACGACTACGCAATTTATTTTTTACCAAAGTTTGGTGTGTTTCTGCCAAGCCTAATTCCCAGGGCAAGCCTGCATGTTTAATAGAACTGATTGGGGAAGCTCCTGTACCTCCGTCATGACCTGAAATTAAAACTACATCAGCTTTAGCCTTGGTGACTCCCGCAGCAATCGTTCCTACTCCTGCCTTTGAAACCAATTTTACATTAATTCTTGCCCCTCTATTGGCATTTTTTAAATCAAAAATTAATTGTGCCAAATCCTCAATCGAATAAATGTCATGATGTGGCGGAGGAGAAATTAATCCAACTCCTGGTGTGGCATGGCGAACTTTCCCGATCCATTCATCCACTTTGAATCCCGGCAATTGGCCGCCTTCTCCAGGTTTTGCTCCCTGCGCCATTTTAATTTGCAATTCATCTGCTTCGCTTAAATACCAACTTGTTACCCCAAATCTTGCTGAAGCAACTTGCTTAATTGCGCTCCTCATTGAGTCGCCATTCGGCAATTTTTCATACCTTCTTTCATCTTCACCGCCTTCGCCGGTATTGCTTTTCCCTCCGAGCCGATTCATTGCAATAGCAAGAGTTGTATGTGCTTCCCATGAAATGGAACCAAAAGACATAGCACCTGTGGCGAATCTTTTATAAATATTTTCTGCAGGTTCTACTTCATCAATTGAAATGGAAGGTCGTAATTTTTTAAACTGAAATAAACTTCTTAACGTGGCAGCTTTTTCACTTTGATCGTTAACTGCTTTTGTATATTTCTTGAAAATTTTATAATCATTCATTCTAGTTGAATGCTGCAACAAATGAATGGTTGTGGGATTGAATAAATGAAATTCTCCTTTCCGGCGCCATTTATATAGCCCGCCAACAGTCAAACGATCGAATGGAACTTCTTTTTTACTGAATGCGAAAGAATGTTTTACCAAAGTTTCTTTTGCAATTTCATCCAACCCCATCCCTTCTATCCTTGAAGTAGCACCAACAAAATATTTATCAATGACTGATTGATTGATTCCTAATATTTCAAAGATCTGGGCTCCCTGGTAAGATTGGAAAGTGGAGATGCCCATTTTTGAAAATACCTTCAGTAAACCGTCATTTATTGCTTTTTTATAATTTTTCTTCAGTGCATTTGAATCTAGTTCAGTTCCCAGTTTTCCCTGCAGCCTTAAGTCACGAATTGTAGAAAGGGCCAGATATGGATTGATAGCAGTTGCGCCAAAACCAATCAGGCAGGCAAAATGATGCACTTCCCAAACATCACCGGCTTCTATGATCAACCCGACTTGTCCACGTAAGCCTTTTTTAATAAGGTGATGATGAACGGCAGAACAAGCAAGTAAGGAAGGAATTGCAGCATGTTCCGAATCAATTGCGCGATCTGATAAAATCAACACTTCAAAACCATCTTCTACTGCTTCAGCAGCATGGCGGCAAAGCCGCTCAATTCCTTTTTGCAAAGAACCAGGTTTGCCATCTGCCATAAAATAAGTTTGCAACGTATGCGCCTGGAAAATTCCAGTATCAATACTCCTGATTTTTTCCAATTCTGTGTTTGAAAGAACGGGATGACGTAAGGCAACAGTATGACAAGACAAAGGATCGTCTTCCAGTAAATTTCCATTGTTACCAACGAAAGTTGCAAGCGACATCACCAGCCTTTCCCTGATCGGATCGATAGGCGGATTGGTAACCTGGGCAAAAAGTTGTTTGAAATAACTGCTCAGATGTTGTGGTTCATCACTCAAAACAGCCAACGGAACATCACTTCCCATAGAGCCAATTGGCTCTTTTCCTGACAGAGCCATTGGAGAAATAATTAATTCCAAATCTTCTGTAGAATAGCCGAAAGCTTTTTGATATTTGAAAATCTGATCATGTTCCAAATGAGTAAACATGACTCTCGGAGGCGGAAGTTCTTCCAGGCGTATCTTGTATTTGTTCAGCCATTCTGCAAATGGTTTTTGAGAACAAATATTTTGCTTAATCTCTTCATCAGAAATAATTCGGCCTTCCTCAAGGTTTACCACAAACATTTTTCCTGGTTGCAACCTTCCTTTTTCTTTTATCAGTTTTGGATCAACCGGAAGTACGCCTGTTTCGGAAGCCATGATGACTCTGTCATCTGTTGTGATGCAATATCTTGAAGGACGCAAACCATTTCTATCCAATGTAGCTCCAACAATTTTCCCATCAGTGAAAGAAATAGAAGCAGGTCCGTCCCACGGTTCCATGAAAGAAGCATGAAATTCATAAAACGCTTTTTTCACTGGATCCATTTGTTCATTTCCATCCCACGCTTCCGGAATAAGCATCATCATCACATGAGGTAATGAGCGTCCACATAAAGTGAGCAGTTCAATCATGTTGTCCAGGCAAGCGGAATCAGATTGATTTTCTGAAACAATTGGCAATAGCATTTCCATTTCTTCTTTAGTGAAGAATTGCGACATAAAATTCTTTTCGCTCGTACGAAGCCAATTTAGATTTCCCTGCAAAGTATTGATCTCGCCGTTGTGGGCAATATAACGAAATGGCTGCGCCAGTTTCCACGAAGGAAAAGTGTTAGTGGCGAAACGGGAATGAATTAATCCAAAAGCTGAAACAATTTTTTTATTGCTCAAATCAGGGAAATATCCGCGAACCTGGCCGCTTGTAAGCTGGCCTTTATAAATTATCGTTTTGTAGGAAAGGGAAGCTACATAAAACCCGATAGCATCTTTTTTTACTGTGTTATTAATCGTTTTTGTAGCATAATTTCTTAAAACAAATAATTTTCTTTCAAACTCATCTAAATTATTAATGTGGTCAGGACACGCAACGAAAACGTGTTCCATTTCCGGCTCAACAGACAAAGCAGATGAGCCAATTTCTTCTGTATTTACGGGCACCCGACGGTAACCCATAATTTCAAGTCCCAAAGTTTCTGCACAGCGATTGAAAATATCCCGGCATTCTTCTCTCAAACGGATTTCCTTCGGAAAAAATAAAACACCAACGCCGTATTTACCGTAAGACGGAAGATGAATGTCTAGCTTTAAACATTCGTCAAAGAAAAATTCATGCGGAATCTGAATAAGAATTCCGGCACCGTCACCTGTGTTCATTTCGCAACCACATGCGCCGCGGTGCTCCATATTTTCAAGAATAGTTAATGCGTCAGAAACAATGCGATGGCTTTTGTTACTTTTGATATTCGCAACAAACCCGATTCCACACGCATCATGTTCAAATTCCGGAGAGTATAAACCTTTGTTTTCCATAATAAACCTTTTCAATATTTTCAATCTTCTCTTGCCTTAAAAATTGTGATTAGCACAATTTAGTTATAAGACAAATGCTGATGAAATTATCTTTAAAAACAGTAGAAATAAAATTAAATATGAATGAGTTCTACAACAGGCAACTTCTTTTGAAAATTCTGAAAGGCTTTATAGCAGAAGGTTTCATACGAATACAACTACAGTTTCCAACTGGGTGATCGCAAAAAGGAATGTGATTCTTTTTAAATTTTGTTTAAGGAAATCGGTTATTTTTTAAATGAAGAATAAGCGAGGTAAAGTAGCTTCTTTTCTTAAAATACCTTAAAATGAGAATCAGATTTAAAAAGAAAAAAAACAAAAAACTCACCATTTGGTGAGGAGAAAAGTTTAAATATCTAAATTCAGTTACTGTTTTTTTTAAAAGTAATGAATTGAAAAGAATCTTGTATAAAAAAAAATCCGGCTTTATCAACCGGATTTTTTTTAATTTATTTAATAAAACTTTTAAGCTTCTACCTGCTGCATCTTCTGAGTTTTCTTCCTTTCGTCTTCATTTAGGATTACCTTTCGCATACGAATGAATTTCGGTGTTACTTCAATGCATTCATCCTGCTGAATATATTCCATGCATTCTTCCAAAGTCATCAAAGTTTTTGGAGCAATCCTGGAAGCGTCATCGGCGCCGCTGGCACGATGGTTTGTTAATTTTTTTGGCTCTGTTGCATTCACAACAAGATCGCCCGGTTTGATATGTTCGGCAATAATTTGTCCCACATAAACTTCTTCTCCCGGATCAACAAAAAACCTTCCTCGATCCTGCAATTTATCGATCGAATATCCGGTAGTTTTTTCCTGGTTTTTTGAAATTAAAACACCATTGCTTCTTCCGGGAATATATCCTTTCCAGGGTTTGTAATCGATAAAACGATGCGCCATAACAGCTTCTCCGGCAGTGTTGGTAAGCATATTAGAACGTAAGCCAATCAAGCCTCTTGAAGGAATTTCAAATTCAAGGTGCTGCATTTCTCCTTTGCTTTCCATAATCAGCAATTCTCCTTTTCTTTGAGTAACCAAATCAATTACACGACCGCTGTATTCAGAAGGAACATCAACAACTAAATTTTCATAAGGCTCACATTTTTGGCCATTGATCACTTTT
>DATNFV010000009.1:0-33128 GCA_035606215.1 Hanamia sp. | reverse complement strand
AGATGTAGTGTATAAATTCCACGAAGCGAAAACGGATAAAATCGTCGTCCATGATTCTGCTGCACCTCCTCTCTGGACACGCTATTATGAATTGAAAACCAATCGTCCCTTATTCGCCAACCGTGATGGGAAAAAGGTTTACAACCTTTCTGATGTATCGCGTGAACGCAGAACCGGTTATGCATGGTATGGTTACTGGCCGCAAGAAATTATTTCTTCAGAATATCCGGCGTGGTTGAAAAGGATTGAATAAAATGTATTATTAATGAAAAAGAAACTTTTCGTTTTCCTGGTTATTTTCTCCATTACCGCTTTTGCCATAACGGCATTTAGAAACATTCAGGGCCAGATAGTTTGTTTTGGCGATTCAATTACTTATGGCGCCCAGGTTGATGAACATAGCTGGGTATATTATTTATCTCAGGAACATAAAGAAATTGATTTTGTAAATGCAGGAAGAAGCGGAAGAAAAACTTCTGACAAGGCAGAGTTGTTACCCGTTTTAAAAAAATATCCGAATGCCGGTTATTACCTTATTTTTTTGGGAGTAAATGATTTGAAAAACGGAAATGTTTCGATGGTAAATAGTTGCGTTGACAATATGGAATGGATGATCAATGCGATAAGAAAAGTAAACAGTGGAGCAAAGATTGTTTTATTGGCGCCTTCAGATATTAATCTTAAAACGATGAACGATATCAACAGAAACAAGAAGTATAACGAAAACACAAAGCGATCACTTTATAAACTGGAAAAGAAGTATAAAGAACTTTCGGATAAGGAGCATACTGGTTTCATTTCATTATTGCACGTTGTTTCAAAGCCGAATTATGCTGATGGACTGCATCCGAACATTGCAGGACAAAAGGAGATAGCAAATGCTGTGTGGAAGGGTCTCAAGGAAATTAAATGATAAATAAGTTAAAGTAAATGAAGTTTTTACACGCAATATTATTTTGTTGTTCTGTTACACTTTTATCTTTTACTTTTTCCACAAAAAAAGTTTCAGATAAATATGATTATGTGGTAGCAAAAGATGGAAGCGGGGATTTTACAACCATTCAATCTGCTATTGAAGTTTGTAAGTCGTTTCCATACCAGTGCATCAGAATTTTTATTAAAAATGGAGTGTATCATGAGAAAGTTTTTATTCCTTCCTGGAACACAAAAATCTCCATCATTGGCGAAAGTAAAGACAGTACGATTATTTCTTATGATGATTATTTTAAGAAAATAAATAAAGGGCCAAACAGTACGTTTTATACAGCCACTTTATTGGTGCAGGGAAATGATTTTCATGCAGAAAATTTAACAATAGAAAATACAGCAGGCCCGGTTGGACAAACGATTGCTTTAGCTGTGGAAGGGGACCGCTGTTCATTTAATAATTGTAAACTACTGGGCAACCAGGACACTTTATATCTTGCCGGCGAAAATGCAAGACAATACTTTTTCAATTGTTATATAGAAGGGACAACCGATTTTATTTTCGGTGAAGCGACTGCTTTATTTGAAAAATGTACCATTCAATGTAAAGCTGATTCATACATCACTGCAGCTTCCACTCCTGAAAATGTTTCTTATGGATTTGCGTTTAAAAACTGTATAATTAATGCAGCACCTGAAGTTAAAAATGTTTACCTCGGCAGACCCTGGAGAAAATATGCAAAGACTGTTTTTATCAATTGTAAAATGGGTGATTTCATTAATCCAAAAGGCTGGAGCAATTGGAATAAAACGGATAATTACAAAACTGTTTTTTATGCAGAATATAATTCAGCCGGTAAAGGAACAAATAACAACGAAAGAGTTTCCTGGTCGTATCTGCTTACTTCTGAACAGGCAAAAGAATACACTATCAAAAATATATTTTCCGGTCTTCACAACTGGAATCCGTTAAATCAAAATTATTAATGAAATTTCGTTTACTGGTTACCGTTATATTCATTTTAATATCTTCATTTTATTCTGTGAGGGCACAGGAATTTATTCCGTTATGGCCGAAAGGAAAAATGCCTGACTCGAAAGGTTTGCCAATTAAAGACAGTATTATAAATGAAAGAGCTTACCAGGTTGCCGTTCCCGGTATGTACGCTTTCTTTCCTTCAAAAGATGATAATTGTGGTGCCGCTGTAATTATTTATCCCGGCGGTGGTTATACCCACATTGCACTCAATCTCGGCGGATTTCAATTGGCTAAGTGGTTCAATACATTTGGCATTAGCGCTTTTGTTGTCGAGTATCGGTTGCCTAGTTCCCCTGATGTTGAAATTAGCCAATTGGCACCTTTGCAGGATGGGCAACGTGCTTTGCAATTAGTAAGAGCCAATGCGGCAAAATGGAAAATTGATACAAATAAGATTGGCGTAATGGGTGCTTCCGCAGGAGGTCATCTTGCTTCATGGGTAGGTACTGCCGGCAATGATATCACGACTTTGCATGATGATGTTGCTTCAAACTCTTGCCGTCCTGATTTTATAATATTGGTTTCACCGGTTATTGATATGGGTAGATACGCTCACAAAGGGAGCCGTGAAAGTCTTTTGGGCAATAACCCTTCACGGGATTTAATTAACCAATATTCTACCCAGAATAATGTAACTACACAGACGCCTCCCTGTTTTATTGCAGATGCATTTAACGATAAAACTGTGCCTCCTGAAAACAGTTTGTTATTCTACCAGGCTCTTTTGAATAAAAATGTTTCTACGAGTTTTCATGTTTTTCCACATGGAGGGCATGCTATTAATATCAACAATAATCCGGGTTCAACCTCTTTATGGAAGCCACTTTGTGAAGAATGGTTGAAAGAGATGGGCTTTATTTCTTTTGAAAAAAAATAATAAAAATTGAAAAAGATTGTTTTTTCTTTTATTCTCTTAATGGAGTTTTTCACTGCCACTGCACAGACAAAAATAATTGTAGCGCAGGATGGAAGTGGCAAATATTTGACGGTGCAGGAAGCCTTGAACCATATTCCATTGAATAATAAAAAACCGGTAACGATTTATATCCGAAAGGGAGTTTATAAAGAAAAATTACATCTTGATTCATCAAAAGATTTCGTAACCATTGTTGGTGAAAACAAATTCAAAACGATTCTCTCTTATGATGATCATGCAGGCACAGTTATCGCAAACGGTGATGTTATCAACACAATGACATCTCATACTTTCCTGGTTAAGTCCGATAATTTTACTGCTAAAAATATAACAGTTCAAAACGATGCCGGATTTTCAGCCGGACAGGCGGTTGCGCTTGAATCAGACGGCGATAAAGCTGAATTTTACAACTGCCGGTTTGTTGGTTTCCAGGATGTTCTTTTTACAAAAAGTGAAAACAGCCGGCAGTATTATAAAGATTGCTATGTCGAAGGAACGACTGATTTTATCTTCGGATCTGCTACTGTTTGGTTTGAACATTGTCATATCCACAGCAAAAAAAATTCTCATGTCACCGCTGCCTCTACGCCACAGTCTCATGAGTTTGGATATGTTTTTAATGATTGCATTTTAACCGGTGATACAAGCCTTCACAATGTTTCATTGGGGAGACCATGGAGGCCGTACGCAAGTGTAGCTTATATCCATTCTTATTTAGGGCCACAAATCAAACCGGAAGGATGGAGCAACTGGAACCAGACGAACAATTATAAAACGACGCGTTTCGCCGAATATGAAAATTACGGACCGGGTGCCGGTATGGCAAGCCGCGTATCGTGGTCAAAACAGATTAATGATAAAGAAATTAAAAAATATATGATCACAAATGTATTGAACGGCTGGATTCCGAAAAATTGTGAATGTGAAAAACGTTCGTCTAATAACTGAATTAGAATAATGAAAAGAAGAAATCACTTATTGTTGTTTAGGAAATCAATCGGCCAGGTTGTTCTTATGATTTGCCTTTTCACCCTAACGGCAAATGGACAATCATTGAAAGGAATCACAGGGAAGCCTGATACTTCTTACACCACTTTAAGTGCTTACCAACAAACGAAAAAGCATTTCCCTGGTATAACAATCGTCCGTGAGTTTAATTATCCGGATGTAGCACAAAAAAAAGGATTAACCTATTGCGCCATTAATCATCGCAATCTGCTGTTAGCTGCGTTTATTCCTAAAAAGAAAGGTGTAAAAAGAACCGCTGCTGTTATTATGATTCACGGCGGAGGTTGGCGTTCAGGCAGCCCCTCCCAGCATTATCCGTTGGCGGAAAGGCTGGCTCATCTTGGTTATGCCTGCTTTACACCTGAATACAGGCTTTCCACTGAAGCACTGTTTCCTTCTGCAGTTTATGATATCAAAGCGGCTATTAAATGGGTAAAAGAGAATGCCTCCACGTATAATGTTGATACCTCAAAAATTGTAATAGCAGGATTTTCAGCGGGTGGAGAGCTGGCAGCTTTTATGGGCACTACGGGGAACATGCCTCTTTTTGAAGGATGCAATTGTAACGCAGGAACCGCTGATAATGTTGATGCCGTAATTGATATTGATGGAACGCTTTCTTTTGTTCATCCTGAAAGTGGGGAAGGAGATGACAGCAAGCACACCTCTGCGGCTACCTATTGGTTTGGCTATCCAAAAATGGCAAATAAAGTTTTATGGGAAGCGGCTTCACCACTGAGTTATATAAGTTCACAAACACCGCCTACTTTATTTATCAACAGCGGTGTAGCACGAATGCATGCAGGAAGGGAGGATTATATTGCGGTGCTGGACAGCAACGGTATTTATTCTGAAGTACACACTTTTGAAGGAGCGCCTCACTCATTTTGTTTATTCAATCCGTGGTTTGAACCAACAGTAAAATATATGGATGATTTTCTTAAAAAGGTTTTTAGAAAATAAAGTTTGATTGGAACTGAATCAATTGAAATATGAAGAAATTTTTATTTACAATATTGACAAGCTTTGCAGGACTTTTTGCCGGCGCTCAAACTTCGACTGCGTCAAAAGTTTGGGTGCCCGATAACGGCAACGGCACTTATAAAAATCCGGTCATCAATGCCGATTATTCAGACCCTGATGCAATCAGAGTTGGAGATGATTTTTATATGGTTTCATCCAGCTTTGAAGATGTTCCGGGTTTACCCATTTTGCATTCTAAAGATTTAGTCAACTGGACAATTATCGGCCATGGTCTGCAAAGCTTAACTCCTGAAAAACATTTTTCAATTCCGCGTCATGGCGATGGAGTTTGGGCTCCTGCGATTCGTTATCATAATGGGGAATTTTACATTTATTATCCTGATCCTGATTATGGAATTTATTTAGTGAAATCAAAAAATCCTGCTGGTAACTGGAGCGAACCTGTTCTGGTTCAGGAAGGAAAAGGATTAATAGACCCTTGTCCTTTATGGGATGATGATGCCAGTCCGACCGATTCATCCGGGCGGGGGAAAGTTTATCTGGTTCATGCGTTTGCCGGAAGCCGTGCCGGTGTTAAAAGTATTCTTGTCGTTAATCAACTAAATGCTGAGGGAACAAAAGTAATTGATAATGGAAAAATTGTTTATGATGGACATGAAAATGACCCTACAATTGAAGGCCCTAAGTTTTATAAACGCAATGGATATTATTACATTTTCGCTCCTGCCGGCGGTGTTTCAACGGGATGGCAAGTAGTGTTGCGCGCAAAAAATATTTATGGGCCTTATGAGCGTAAAGTGGTGATGGACCAGGGTTCTACTAAAATTAACGGGCCACACCAGGGTGCCTGGGTTACTACGCAAACTGGTGAAGATTGGTTTTTGCATTTCCAGGATAAAGGCGCCTATGGAAGAGTAGTTCATTTGCAACCAATGAAGTGGATTAACGATTGGCCGGTGATTGGCATTGATAAAAACGGAGATGGCAAAGGAGAACCCGTTTTGATTTATAGAAAGCCGAATGTTGGTAAAACATATCCTATACAAACTCCCGTTGAAAGTGATGAATTTAATGAATCCACTTTAGGCCTGCAATGGCAATGGATGGCAAATCCGCAGCCCAACTGGTATTACTTAAATTCTGCGAATGGTTCTTTAAGATTATATGCTCAAAAAATTCCGGACAGTACAAATAATTTGTGGGATGTTCCTAATGTTCTTTTACAAAAATTACCTGCCGATGAATTTATGATAACGACAAAAATGAATTTCCAGCCTGATGAAAAAACAGAAAACGAAAAGGCAGGATTAACAGTTATGGGACTAAGTTATTCATCGCTTTATTTAAAAAATATAAAAGGAAAAATATTCCTGGTTTATGGACTTTGTAAGGATGCATTTAAAGGAATAGAAGAATCTGAGCAGGTGATTTCTGAAGTAAAAAATGGGATAATCTATTTGAGGGTTAAAGTAAGTGGGAACGCTGAATGCCAATATAGTTACAGCCTTGATGGAAATACTTTTACAAATATTGATGAAAAATTTACTGCTGAAAAAGGAAGATGGATTGGTGCTAAAGTGGGAATATTTTGTATTGGCGAAATGCAGACGAATGATTTGGGATTTGCAGATTTTGATTGGTTTAGAGTAGAAGCATTAGGAAAATAGGAATCTGGTTTATTTGTTTGTTTATTGAAATGTAAAGAACAAAATCCGGCTCTTCAATAATAGTGGTAACAAAAGAAAATTTGATGGAAATAAAAGGCATAAGGTAATAAGGTTCGATTCTTTTTGTCGCGTTTTTTACTAAGGTTTATAAGGTTTTAATTATGCATTTATCAAAGGCTGTAAACAACCTTTTTATTTTAGCAATTTGTTATTTATTCATTCAATGAAATGTATAATTCGGCTCTTCGGCAACAATTAGTGAAACAAATGAAAAGGAATCAGAAACAATGGAGAAAAGGTGATAGGATTTGATTCTTTTAGTCGCATTTGCTATTTAGTAAATAAGGTTTTAATTACGCGTTTAAAAAAGAGGTAATCAACCTTGTTACCTTAGTAATCAGGGATATTACTTATTCTGTTCAAAACCTTATTAGCTTATCAAAAACAGAATACAGAAGAGTCAGAAAAATGGATTTAAAACGATTAGGGAAAATGGGAACGTTTTCGGTATCGTTTGCGTAAATAAATACCTGAAATCTGATGGATTTTAATAAATATGGGGTTACAATTGTTTTGTTAATGAATAAATATTTATCCACAAGAAAGTGAATTTCTGAAAAAAATAAAAATGAAAAGAGCTGTTTTTCTATTCCTTTTTGCTACCCTGGCATTTGGTTCGAAAGCGCAAACTTCAAAGAGTTATGCAAAAGAAATGGCAAAAACGGTAATGACAATCTGGAAAGATTCATTAAGCAATTCTGCTGAGAAACCAGTCAAATGGAGCTATGATCAGGGAGTGATTTTAAAGGGAATAGAAGGGCTTTGGCAGCAAACCGGCGATGGAAAATATTTTGATTACATGCAAAAAAGTATGGATCATTTTGTTGATAATAATGGGAATATCCGTACTTATCAATTTGACCATTACAACCTGGATAATATTTTGTGTGGAAGAACTTTACTGACACTTTTTGAAGTAACCGGCAAAGAAAAATATTATAAAGCTGCTTCAACATTAAGGGAACAACTTCGACAGCAGCCGCGTTTGAGCGATGGAGGTTTTTGGCATAAAAAAATATATCCCAATCAAATGTGGCTGGATGGGCTTTATATGGCTGAACCATTTTATGCCGAATGGGCAAAGGCTTTTCATGAAGATTCTGCTTTCAATGATATCGCCAATCAATTTATCTTAATGGAAAAGCATGCAAGAGATGCGAAGACAGGCCTGCTCTATCATGGTTATGATGAATCAAAAAAAGAACAATGGGCTAATAAAACAACCGGCCTTTCCGCTAATTTCTGGGGCCGTGCAATGGGCTGGTATGGAATGGCACTGGTAGATGCGCTCCAATATTTTCCGGAAAATCATCCTAAAAGAAAAGAATTAATTAATATTTTAAATCGCTTTGCCGCTGCCGTTACAAAAGTTCAGGATAATAAAACCGGTTTGTGGTGGGATGTTCTGAACTATCCAAACAGAAAAGGAAATTACCCTGAAGCTTCAGCCAGTTGCATGTTTGTTTATGCGTTGGCAAAAGGTGTGCGGCTTGGTTATTTGCCTTCATCATATTTGCCTGTTGCAAAAAAAGGCTATGCCGGAATTATCAAAAATTTTATTACTAACGGGGATGGACAAACGAATTTAGAAGGAACTGTCAGTGTTTCCGGATTGGGTGGAAAACCATATCGTAACGGGAGCTATGAGTATTATATAAAAGAAAAGGTTGTAACCAACGATGCAAAAGGTATCGGTGCTTTTTTACTCGCCTCTGATGAAATGGAAATGCTTCCGACGCTTTCTTTAGGCAAAGGAAAAACAGTAACTCTTGATTATTATTTTAATCATGAAACGAAGAAAGATATCACTGGAAAGACAATACAGTTTCATTATGTATGGGATGAAAAGGACAACAACGGTTATTCCATGTTTGGAAATATTTTTAATAAATATGGCGTACACACTAACAGCCTGGAAGTGGCGCCAACACTACATAATTTAAAAAACAGTTCCATTTATGTTATCGTGGATCCGGATGATGAAAAAGAAAGTCAACATCCAAATTATATCAGTGAGAATGATATTAATTCCATTTATACCTGGGTAGAAAACGGCGGCGTACTGTTATTGTTTGGCAATGATTCTGCAAATGTTGAATTTACTCATTTCAACAAACTTGTTGCAAGGTTTGGCATCACGTTTAATTTCGATTGTATAAATAAAGAAACTGGTAGAAATTTTGAAATGGCAAAGATTGACGTTGATCCCAAAAACTCCATCTTCAAAAATGTGAATAAAGTGTATATCAAAGAATATTCTTCCCTTTCTGTAAAGCCGCCTGCACATACTATTTTAAAAGAAGGAAATATAAATGTTGCCGCAATTGCTAAAATAGGTAAAGGGGCAGTGTTTGCTATAGGTGATCCGTGGTTTTACAATGAATATACGGATGGAAGAAAAATTCCTTCTGATTTCCAAAATTACCGGGCCGCTGAAGACCTTGTAAAATGGGCACTTGAGCTAACAAAGTAAAATGATTGAAAAAAAACAATAATGAATTTGATTTGTTTACTGAAAAAATATGATTTAAAGTGAAACAATTAAAACATACCATTTCAACAACTTCAACATTTTTGTTGCTGGTAATGCTATGTAACACCGTTTTTTGTCAAAACCGAATTCACAAAATTGTTGTGGATAAAAATGGAAAGGGCAATTTTACTTCTATTCAGGATGCAATTAATAGCCTTCCTGATTCTTCATCAGCACCACGAACAATCTTTATAAAAAATGGAACTTATGATGAGAAAATTTTCATCACAAAAAATAATATTATTCTGGAAGGCGAAAGCAGGGATAAAGTAATTATTACGCAAGCAATTGCAAGAGACGAGTGGAGATGTTCACATGCAGATGATTGGGGAGTGGCCACCATGAATATTAATGGCAATGATATCACTTTGAAAAATCTTACAATTGAGAACAGTTATGGTTTTGAACATAAGACAAATGTTGTTGTCAATTGTGCTGCTGATTCTATTACCCACCAAAAGACTATTTCTCCAACCGGTCATCAAATGGCTTTGAGAACAATGAATGGAACAAGATTGAAAGCAATTAATGTTCATTTTAAATCTTTTGCAGGAGATACGGTAAGCCCGTGGAATGTAACAGATGGAATGTTTTATTTTAAAGATTGCATTATGGAAGGTGGGGTAGATTTTTATTGCCCACGTGGCTGGGCTTATGCAGAAGATTGTAAGTTTTTTGCGAATACAGGCGCTGCAAGTATCTGGCACGATGGGTCCGCAAATGAAGATTCAAAAACTGTTTTAAAGAATTGCTTTTTTGATGGGTTTAAGAATTTTAATCTTGGCCGGTATCATAAAGACGCGCAGTTTTATTTAATCAATTGCCATTTCTCAAAAAATATGGCTGACAGGGATATTTATCTTGTGCCTACTTCCAATATTATCAAATGGGGCCGGAGAGTGTATTATTATTATTGTCATCGTGATGGTGGTGATTATGCCTGGTTTAAAAATAATCTTGCAACAGCTAAAGGTGCTCCATCTGCTGATGAAATAAATGCTGAATGGGTTTTTAAAGGCAGATGGAATTTAGATGAATAAAAAATGAAAAAATAAAATTTGAAAGAATAAAAAATATGAAATTATCACGCTATACTTTAAAAAATATTTCTCCTGAAAATGTAGTGGTTCCGGATGAGGAAATTTTTGATTTGCCTGAAAAAGTTTTGCAATTTGGTACCGGAATGTTGCTGCGCGGATTGCCGGATTATTTTATTGATAAAGCAAACAGGCAAGGCATTTTCAATGGACGGATTGTTGTAGTAAAAACGACGTCAAGAGGTGATGCTGCTGCATTTGACAAGCAGGACGGATTATACACTTTATGCGAAAGAGGAATTGTTGATGGAGAAAAGATTGAAGAAAATATTATCAGTTCATCTATCAGCCGGGTTCTAATTGCACAAAAAGATTGGGGCGAAATTTTGGAATTCGCACACAATCCCGATCTTCAAATTATTATTTCCAATACCACAGAAGTTGGTATTCAATTGGAAAATGATGACATCCGTCATTACCCGCCGGTTTCTTTTCCCGGCAAATTGCTCGCATTTTTGTATGAAAGATTTATCGCTTTCAATGGAAGTGAAGACAGCGGATTTGTGATCGTTCCTACAGAATTGATTTTGGAAAATGGTAAAAAACTGGAATCAATTGTTTTGGAACTCGCGCATTTAAATTCTTTGGAAGACGATTTTATTGAATGGCTTGAAAAAAGTAATTTCTTCTGTAACTCTCTTGTGGACCGGATCGTAACAGGAATGCCGGATGAAGGAATTAAAAATGAAATCGAAAATGAAATGGGGTATAAAGATGATCTGATAATTGTAAGTGAAGTGTATAGCTTGTGGGCAATTGAAGGCGATAAAAAAATAAAAGAAATTTTATCATTTGCAGAAGCGGACGCAGGCGTGATAATTGAACCAAATATTGAGCTTCACCGCGAATTAAAATTGCGCTTGCTGAACGGCACTCATACACTTACCTGCGGCCTTGCATTTCTCGCCAATTGTGATACTGTTCAACATGCGATGGAAGATGAAAATATTGCAAATTTTATTTCCGGGGTGATGAAGAATGAAATTGCTCCATCAATTCCGTATCAAATTGATGAAGCGACGAAACAAGCTTTTATTGTAAAAGTTCTCAATCGTTTCCGGAATCCGCACATCAATCATTATTGGAAAAATATTACACTCAATTATAGCTCTAAACTTCGTCTACGCTGCATTCCGCTGTTAATTAATTATTATAAAAACACTAAGGAAGTTCCTCATTTATTTGCTTTAGGATTTGCGGCTTATCTTTATTTTATGAAAGCAGTTAAGCAAAATGGTAAAGATTTTTATGGTGAATTTGATGGCCGGCAATATTTAATAGAAGATGAAATGGCAGAAATGTTTTATCATCTTTGGAATAATAAACCTGCAGATGCAATTGTAAAAGAAGTTTTCAAAAATGAATCATTATGGAATTGCGATCTTGCATTACTCCCGGGTTTTCTGGAAGCAGTAACTCAAGATTTGAATAGTATTATAACCAACGGGATGGAAGCAAGTTTGAAAGAAATTCGTCCTCAAAAAGTATTTATATCGAATGAATTGTAAAGTAACAAAAGTTCATCCTCACGACAATGTGCTGGTTGCATTAAGTGATCTTTCAGTAAATGAAAAAGTTCAGTATAACGGTGAGGATTACACGTTAATTGACCGCGTGCCTGCAAAGCATAAATTTGTGATGCAAGACATGCAGCCAGGTGATGAATTATTTATGTATGGCGTATTAGTAGGTAAAGCACAAACCTTTATTCCAAAAGGTTCAAGAATTACTACATCAAATGTAAAGCATGCTGCCAGTGGTTTTGAGGTTGGTGAAAGAAAATTGGAATGGCACAAGCCGGATGTTTCTAAATTTATCAATAAAACATTTATGGGCTTTCATCGCCCCGATGGAAAAGTAGGAACCGCTAATTACTGGCTCGTCATTCCCATGGTTTTTTGTGAGAACAGAAACATTGAAGTACTTCGTGAAGCTTTGGTAAATGAATTAGGTTATGGAAGAAATCAAAACAAAAAAGTGGAAGTTTCAAAGCTTGTGGATCTTTATAAAGAGGGAAAAAATATAGATGAAATTTTAAGCGCCGATACTTCTGTTGAAACAGAAGAGATTAAAAAACAACGCGTTTTCCCGAACGTGGATGGAATTAAATTTTTATCACATGAAGGCGGATGTGGCGGCACAAGAGACGACGCACAAACATTGTGTGGTTTGCTTGCCGGATATATCACTCATTCAAACGTGGCAGGAGCCACCATCCTGAGCTTGGGTTGTCAGAATGCGCAGGTAGGCATTTTGCAGGAAGAAATAAAAAAGCGTGATAAGAAATTTTCGAAACCATTATACATTTTAGAACAACAACAAATCGGTCTGGCTTCTGACCTGATTTCAAAAGCTATCAGACAAACATTTGCCGGTTTGGTTCAGGCAAATGAAATTGAAAGAAAACCTGCACCATTAAGTAAGCTTTGCATTGGGCTGGAATGCGGTGGCAGCGATGGCTTCAGCGGAATTTCGGCCAATCCTGCAATCGGTTATACTTCTGATCTTTTAGTTGCTTTGGGTGGTTCAGTAATACTTTCTGAGTTCCCGGAGCTATGTGGAGTGGAACAAAACTTAAGCGACCGGTCTGTTACAAAAGAAACTGCAATACGATTTGGCGAATTGATGAAAACCTACAATGACAGAGCAAAGTCTGTTGGTTCTGGTTTCGATATGAATCCTTCGCCGGGAAACATAAAAGACGGCTTAATTACCGATGCCATTAAATCTGCCGGTGCGGCAAAAAAAGGTGGAACATCACCGGTTACAGATGTTTTGGATTATCCAGAAATGGTTACGAAACCAGGTTTAAATCTGCTTTGTACACCTGGCAACGATGTAGAAAGTACCACTGCTGAAGTAGGCTCTGGCGCTAACATTGTTTTGTTTACAACAGGACTGGGTACACCAACCGGAAATCCAATTGTACCGGTTATCAAACTTTCAAGTAACACCACTTTATTTAAAAAAATGCCTGATATTATAGATGTCAATACCGGAACAATTATAGAAGGCGAAGAAACAATTGAGCAGGCAGGGGAGCGCATTTTGGAATATGTAATTAAAGTAGCAAGCGGAGAAATAGAAGTTGCTGCAGTAAGACACAAGCAGAATGATTTTATTCCATGGAAAAGAGGAGTGAGCCTATGATAGTTCAAAGTTTAAAGTTGAAGGTTGAAGCACGTCAGGACGTTTGGCTTTGACTGCCTGAATGATGCGTGTATGAAGGTTGAGGCAATTAAATAATAATAAACTTATCGAAAAAGATGAAACCGTTTTTAGATGAAAATTTTTTGTTGGAAACAGAAACAGCAAAAAAATTATATCACGATTTTGCTGCAATAATGCCGATCATAGATTATCATTGTCATCTGCCTGTAGAGCAGATTGCAAATGATATTAATTTTGAAAATCTGACGCAAATATGGTTATACGGAGATCATTACAAATGGCGGGCAATGCGCACCAATGGCGCAGATGAGAGTTATTGCACGGGCGACAAAAGTGATTTTGAAAAATTTGAAAAATGGGCTGAAACCGTTCCTTATACTTTAAGAAATCCATTATATCACTGGACACATCTTGAGTTGCAGCGTTATTTTGATGTGCATGAAATTTTGAATCAGGAAAGCGCAAAAAGAATTTATGACGAGTGTACAAAAAAAATACAAACAAAAGAATATTCTGTGCGCAATCTGTTGCGAAAAATGAATGTAAAAGTAGTTTGCACAACAGATGATCCAACCGATAATTTGGAATATCATCAGAAAATAAAAGAGGATGGTTTTGAAATAAAAATCCTTCCTGCATTTCGTCCGGATAAAGCAATGAATGTGGATGATGCTGCTACATTCAATGCTTATGTAAAAAAAATAGAAGCAGTAAGCGGTCAATCAGTGACATCTTTTCAAACTTATTTAGATGCCTTAAAACAACGTCATGATTTTTTTGCAACGATGGGTTGTTCTGTTTCTGATCATGGTTTGGAATATATTTTTGCAGCCGATTATACAGCCGATCAGATCAATTCCATTTTCAATAAGATTCTCTCGGGAAGCGAACTTTCAAAAGAAGAGAATTTGAAATTCAAATCAGCGATGCTGTATAATTTTGCTATTTGGGATTGGGAAAAAGGATGGGTTCAGCAATATCACATAGGCGCTTTCAGAAATAATAATTTGAGAAAGTTAAAACAATCCGGGCCAGATACCGGTTGGGATTCTATTGGTGATTTTCCACAAGGAAAATCAATGGCGAAGTTTTTAGGCAGACTCGATTCGCAAAATAAATTGACGAAAACTATTATTTACAATTTGAATCCTGGTGATAATGAAGTAGTAGCTACTATGGCAGGAAATTTTAATGATGGAACGGTTCCGGGGAAAATTCAATTTGGATCTGCATGGTGGTTTTTAGATCAGAAAGACGGCATGACAAAACAGATGAATGCCTTATCCAATATGGGTTTACTGAGCCGGTTTGTTGGAATGCTTACTGATTCGCGCTCGTTCCTTTCTTATCCGCGGCATGAATATTTCCGCCGGATCTTATGCAATTTATTCGGAGAAGAAATTGAAAATGGTGAGCTGCCAAATGATATTGAATGGACTGGAAAAATAATAAGCGACATCTGTTTCAATAACGCGAAGAATTATTTTGGCTGGTGATAATAAAATATTTCTGTAAAAACTTAAATGCCTTAAATAAAAATATCAATAACTATATGACAAAGAAAGTAGTGACTCTTGGAGAAATTATGCTTCGTTTATCCACACCTGATTACAAAAGATTCGTTCAGGCAGATTCGTTCGATGTTACCTATGGCGGCGGCGAAGCGAATGTTGCAGTGGCACTTTGCAACTATGGATTAGAAGGAATTTTTGTTTCTAAAGTTCCTGATAATGCGATAGGGCAAGCTGCAATAAATCATTTGCGTCGCTTTGGTGTGAATACTGAATTCATTGCCCGTGGAGGAAAAAGATTGGGAATTTATTTTTTAGAAACAGGTGCATCGATGCGTGCTTCGCAGGTAATTTATGATCGTGCTGATGCAGCAATTGCTGATGCTGATATTAGTGAGTTTGATTTTGATAAGATCTTTGATGGAGCCTCATGGTTTCATACAACCGGCATCACTCCCGCATTAAGCGATAAAGCTGCAGCACTTACTGAAGTTGCATTAAAAGCGGCAAAAGCAAAAGGAATTACAACAAGCATTGATCTGAATTACCGGAAAAAATTATGGAGCAAAGAGAAAGCAAAAGAAGTGATGACACGACTTTGTGGGTATGTTGATGTTTGCATTGGTAATGAAGAAGATGCGGAAACCACTTTAGGTTTTAAAAGTAAAGGAACAGACGTTACTAAGGGTGAATTAAATATTGAAGGATATAAAGATGTGTTTCAGCAAATGAAAGAAAAATTTGGTTTTAAATACATTGCGTCAACATTAAGAGAAAGCCATAGTGCATCAGATAATGGATGGAGTGCCCTGGTTTATGACGGTAATGAATTCTATCATACAAAAGAATATGAAGTACGAATTGTTGACCGTGTTGGCAGTGGAGATTCTTTTGCAAGTGGATTTATTTATGCCTTGGTTACAGGAATGAATTTAAAAGGCGCTGCAGAATTTGGGGTTGCTGCTTCTGCCCTGAAACACACGATACCAGGAGATTTGAACCATGCTACTCTTTCCGAAGTAACGGCTCTGATGAAAGGTGATGCATCAGGAAGAGTTCAACGATAGCCAATTGGGAATTTAAGATTGCGAAATTTATTTTTTAAAAAAATACTATGAATAAGAAAGCGGAATTATTACAACTAATTCCTCAACAGGGAATTTTACCTCTTTATTTTTATAAAGATCCGGAAGTGAGCCTGGAAGTTTTAAAAGCATTATACAGAGCAGGAATTAGAACTGTTGAATATACCAACAGAGGAGAAGCTGCATTTCAGAATTTTAAGAAAATGCGCGCTCTTTGTGATGAAGAATTGCCTGGAATGTATCTTGGAATCGGCACGATAAAAAATGCTGAAATGGCAAAAATATTTATTGAAGCCGGAGCTGATTTTATTATTTGTCCCGGACTTGTGGAAGAGGCCGCAAAAGTTGCTGACGAAAATAATATGCTTTGGGTTCCTGGTTGCATGACGCCTACAGAAATTATTCGTGCAGAAAATCTGGGTGCGAAGATGATCAAACTTTTCCCGGGAAATCTTTTAGGCCCTGAATTTATGAGTTCTATCAAAGCTTTGTTTCCTGATCTTTTATTTATGCCTACAGGTGGCGTTGATTTGGATAGAGAAAATATTTCTGCATGGTTGAAAGCAGGCGTTTGTGCGGTAGGAATGGGAAGCAAACTGATCAGCAAACAATTATTAGAACAAAAAGATTATCCAAAAATTGAGGCCTTGTCAAAAGAGGCTTTAGACATTTTGAAATCATTACGATAATTTTTAAAGCAAAAAATATGGAGAACATAATTGATCTTAAAGAAGCTGAAAGTAAGACTAATAGTGGATTGCAAACAACGATCGGAAAATACCGATGGACAATTTGTTCGCTTATATTTTTTGCAACAACAATAAATTATTTAGACAGGCAGGTAATCAGTTTATTAAAATCTGTGCTTTCAGAAGATTTACACTGGAACGATGCTGATTATGCCAACATAGAAATTGCCTTTAAGTTTTTTTATGCATTTGGGATGTTAGGTGCAGGAAGAATTATTGATAAATTAGGTACTAAAATCGGCTATGCTTTATCAACAGGATTATGGAGTGTTGCGGCGGTTTGTCATGCATTTGCATCAAGTGTTTTAGGTTTTGCAGTTGTTCGGTCTTTTTTAGGATTAACCGAATCGGGAAATTTTCCTGCTGCTATAAAAACTGTTGCGGAATGGTTTCCTAAAAAAGAACGTGCGTTAGCAACAGGAATTTTTAATTCAGGGTCGAATGTAGGAGCTATTATCGCGCCATTGACAGTTCCGTTTATTGCAGTTTCATGGGGTTGGAGATGGGCGTTTGTTCTCACGGGTGTTTTTGGATTTATCTGGTTGATACTTTGGTTTATTTTTTACGAAGTACCGAAAAAACAAAAGCGGCTTTCTGTTGAAGAATTTTCTTACATCCATTCAGATAAAGATGAACCTATAAGTCATGAAACGGTAAGAGTTTCGTGGGCAAAATTGTTGAGCTACAAACAAACATGGGCTTTTGCAATTGGCAAATTTCTTACCGATCCGGTATGGTGGTTTTATCTTTTCTGGCTTCCTGATTTTTTAGAAAGTCAATATCATCTGACGATAACACAAATTGCCGTTCCGGTTGCATTAGTTTATATGCTTTCAACTGTTGGAAGCGTATGGGGAGGCTGGCTTCCACTGGCTATGATCAAAAACGGAAGCACAGTTTTTCGTGCACGAAAAATTTCTATGTTGATTTTTGCTTTGCTGGTAATTCCGATTTTATTTGCACAAATCGCCGGAAGTTATAACATGTGGTTTGCAGTTTTAATTATTGGTTTAGCGGCCGCTGCACACCAGGCATGGAGCGCAAACATCTTTACAACTGTGAGTGATATGTTTCCGAAATCTGCCTGTGCTTCAGTAACCGGAATTGGCGGAATGTTTGGTGGAGTAGGAGGAATTTTACTTACACTTTTGGTTCAGAAGAATATGTTTGTTCATTATCGCGCAATCGGCAAAATTCAAATTGCTTATTACATCATGTTTGCAATTTGTGCCGGCGCTTATCTTCTTGCATGGATTATTATGCAACTCCTGGTTCCTAAAATGAAACGATTGGATTTGTAATTTTTTTACGAATTAGTTGCAGGAAATGAATAAATAAATTAACTTTTTTGAAGATAAGGATTCAGGTGAAACAACAAATAATTCCATTTTGCTTTTTGCCTTCTGCTACATCGCTATAAAACTGCTGTCCTCTATTTTTTTTATCTTGCACCAAATAAAAATTTATGTGGAAGAACAGTATTTTGGAAACGATTGGTAACACACCGCTGATCAAATTAAATAAGATCACCAAAGATTTACCTTGTACCGTTTTAGCAAAAGTGGAATATTTTAACCCTGGTAATTCCATAAAAGATAGAATGGCCCTAAAAATGCTGGAAGTAGCAGAACAGGAAGGAAAAATAAAACCAGGAGGTACAATTATCGAAGGCACTTCCGGAAACACTGGAATGGGGCTTGCACTTGCGGCAATCGTAAAAGGGTACAAATGTATTTTCACAACAACTGATAAACAATCGAAAGAAAAAGCAGATATTTTAAAAGCAGTTGGCGCAGAAGTCATCGTATGTCCGACAAATGTGGAACCGGAAGATCCGCGTTCCTATTATTCAGTTTCGAAAAGGCTTTCGGAGGAAATTCCTAATTCATGGTACGTCAATCAATATGATAATCTTGCCAACCGGCTTGCTCATTATGAGCAAACCGGCCCTGAGATATGGGAACAATCAGAAGGGAAAATTACACATCTTGTTGTGGCGACAGGAACCGGTGGAACAATTGTTGGAGCCGGAAAATTTCTGAAAGAAAAAAATCCGGATATTAAAGTTTGGGCAATTGATAGTTATGGTTCTTTATTAAAAAAATATTTTGATACCGGAGAAATTGATGAGAAAGAAGTTTATCCTTATATCAGCGAAGGTTTTGGAGAAGATTTCGTGCCTGCGAACTATGACATGAAATATATTGATGCATTTGTAAAAGTGACAGACAAAGATGGTGCATTGATGGCAAGACGTATTGCAAAAGAAGAAGGACTTTTCTGTGGATATAGCGCTGGTAGCTGTTTGCAGGGGTTGATGCAATTAAAAGGAAGTCTAAAAAAAGGAGATGTGGTAGTTTGCATTTTTCACGATCATGGAAGCAGGTATGTTGCAAAAATTTATAACGACGAATGGATGATGCAGAGAGGATTTTTAGAAGTGAAAACTTTCAAAGATTTGGTTTCAGGAAGAGGAACAAAAAAATTAGTTACGGTAAAACCTGAACAAACAGTTGCTGAAGCGATTGAACTAATGCGCAAATATGATATTGAGAATATTCCTGTGATGGATGGAAATGGAATTGTAGGATCATTAAGTGAAAGTGGTTTGTTCAATAAAATTTTATCTGATCCGCAGATCAAAGAACAAAAAGTAGAAGCAGTGATGGAAAAAGAATATCCTCTTGTTTCTTTTGATATGCCTGTTGAAAAAATAAGCAATCTTATTTCAAAACAAAATGGAGCTGTTTTGAGCAAAGATGAAACTGGAGATTACCATATTGTCACGAAGTATGATATTATTCAGAGCCTGGCGAAATAAGGATTAAGCGATTTTCAAAGTCACTTTTTTTACCGCTATAATTCAATCATTCACCGAAAAGCATTTCCATAAAAAATATTTCAGTTTACTTTTGTCCTCTTAAATTTTTAAAGCGTTGATTGCATAAGAAATTTCTTTTCTTATTGAAAAAAAAGGTGAATGAATTCTAAAGAAAAAAAAGAGAAACCTCAAAAAGCAAATATTTTCAAAATCCTGAAACCTTATTCAGGAATGATCAGTGCGCTTTTATTTTTTGCATTATTGAGCAACGGGCTCAACCTCGTTATTCCAAAAATTATTCAATTCGGCATTGATGATTTTGCAAAAGGAACTTTCAATATGCAGAGAATCATTACCTGGTTTTTGATTGCCGCCATTCTCATTTTTATTTTCTCTTATGTTCAAAGTATCATTCAGACTTTTGCTTCTGAAAGAGTAGCACGCGATATGCGAAAAAAGCTTTCTTCAAAAATTTCTGAGCAGGATTATGCCTACATTCAGGAAACCACTCCCGGCAAACTTCTTACGAATCTTACTTCTGATGTGGATGCAATAAAAATGTTTGTGGCCCAGGCTATCGTTTCCATCGTCTCTTCTTTAATACTGATTGTGGGCGCCAGTATCTTATTGTTGAATCTCAACTTGCGATTGGGTTTATTGGTTCTACTGATGATTCCCATTATTGCCGGCACTTTCATTTTCATCTTTAAAAAAGTAAAAACATTATTCAGAAAAACGCAGGAAGTAATTGACTGGCTTAATAAAGTAATTAACGAAAGTATTTTAGGTGCGGCTCTTATAAGAGTGTTGAATGCTCAGTTTACTGAGTATAATAAGTTCATAGATGCCAGTGGTGAGGCAAGAAATCTCGGCTTATCTATTTTGAAATTATTTGCCACGCTTATCCCGGTTATTGTTTTGACTTCAAATCTTGCGCGCCTTGCTGTACTTGGTGTTGGTGGCCATTTTGTGATCACAGGCAGCATGACTTTAGGAGAATTTGCTGCTTTTAACAGCTACATTGCTATTCTGATTTTTCCAATCATCATGATTGGTTTTATGAGCAATGTGATCGCCCGTGCTTCAGCATCTTATCAGCGCATTCATGCAACTTTGGAGTCTCCTGATTTCGTAGATAAAGGGACAGTAAACAAACAAATAAACGGAAATCTTAACTTAGAAAATGTAAGTGTTTTCTATGGTGAAAATCCTGCATTAAAGAATATCTCTTTTAAGATAAACGGTGGCACAAGAAACGCAATTATTGGCCCGACCGCCGCAGGAAAAACACAATTATTTTATTTACTCACTACTCTCATAAAGCCAAGTGAAGGAGCAATTTTTTATGATGATGTAAACATAACAGATTACAACAGGGATGCACTTTTGAAGCAGATTGGTCTCGTTTTCCAGGATAGCATTATTTTCAACATGACGCTTCGCGAAAACATTGCTTTTAACTCTGAAGTAACGGAAGAGGATTTGCAAAAAGCAATTGATACTGCTGAACTAAATGATTTTATCAAAACACTTCCCCAGGGTTTGGAAACTATCGTTTCTGAGCGGGGCTCCAGTCTTTCGGGAGGACAAAAACAACGGATCATGCTGGCAAGAGCTTTAGCGATCAATCCAAAAGTGTTATTGCTGGATGATTTTACAGCAAGAGTAGATCCCTTAACAGAAGAAAAAATTTCACAAAATGTAAAAGATAACTATCCTGATATAACACTCGTTTCAATAACACAAAAAATTGAACCAATAAAAGATTATGACCAGATCATTGTGATCATGGAAGGAGAACTGATCGCCAGAGGAAAACATGATTATTTAATGCAACACTCACCGGAATATGTACAGATATATCATTCACAAAAAAGTACAACGGATATAGAAGCATAAATTATGGATTACAATCTAAACATAGAACACAAAACTTCCACAAAAGCAGCACTGAAAAAAATGCTGCAATTTATGAAGGAAGAAAAAAGGAATCTGATCATTGCGTTTATTGTGATGGCTGTGAATTCCGGTATTGCCATGCTTACACCTTACCTGATCGGCTATACAATTGATCATTATATCCAGACAAAAATTTATCGGGGCTTGCTGACGTTCACCGGCATTTTGTTTATCCTATATATTATCTCTGCGGCTACCGATTATTTGCAAACAAAAATAATGGGAAGCATTGGCCAACGGATGTTGTATAGCTTACGTAATGCGGTTTTTAATAAAATTCAAAGTCTGCCGGTTGCTTTTTTTAATCAAAATAAAGCAGGTGATTTGATCTCGAGGATTAACAACGATACTGATAAAGTAAACCAGTTTTTTTCTCAATCATTGCTTCAATTTGTTGACAGCATCTTCATGATGCTTGGTGCAGCAATATTTCTTTTGGCCATTCATGTAGAACTTGGCGCTGCCGCTTTGATACCTGCAGTTTTTATTTTAATTTTTGTAAAAATTATTTCACCTGTTGTAAAAAAGAAGAATGCCGCAAGTTTAAAAAGTACCGGCGGATTGAGCGCTGAAATCCAGGAAAGCCTGGGAAATTTTAAAACGATTGTTGCATTCAACAGGAGGGATTATTTCAGGAATAAATTTAATTCTGCAAACCTTACCAATTACAAAGCTTCTGTCAGCGCAGGTTTGGTCAATAATATTTTTGTTCCGGTCTTTACATTGTTTTCCAATATTGCTCAACTGATCGTTCTTGCTTTTGGAATTTATTTAATTTCTATTGGCAATTTTTCCATCGGTTTGCTGATCAGTTTCATTGCTTATGTGCAATATTTTTATCAGCCTTTGCGGCAACTGGCAACACTTTGGGCAAGTTTTCAAACAGCGATGGCTGCATGGGATCGCATCTCAATTATTCTAAATCTTGAATCGAATCTGGCGAAGAAAATCGAAAGCCATGCGATTAAAATTCCAAATGCACCTTTATTAATTTTTAAGGATGTTTCTTTTCAGTATCCTGATGGGAAAAAAGTTTTGCATCACATCAATTTAGATCTTGAGAAGGGAAAAACCTATGCATTTGTTGGCCCGACAGGTGGTGGAAAAACAACAACTGCTTCGCTGATCGCAAGATTATATGATCCGACAGAAGGCGAAGTTTTTTTAAATGGAAAAGATTTAAGAAGTTATGACGCATCTGAACTGAGTAAAAAAATCGGTTTCATTTTACAAGAGCCTTTTTTGTTCAATGGAACTATTCGTGATAATATTTTGTATGGAAATGAAGCGTATAAAAAATTAGACAAGGAGCAGTTAAATAATATTTTAGAAGGAGAGGGGCTTGATAATTTAGTGAGCAGATTTGAAAATGGTTTAGACACCAAAATCATTTCTTCCGGCGATTCTATGAGTCTTGGTGAGAAGCAACTGATTGCTTTCATCAGAGCCGTTTTGCGCAAACCGGACCTTTTAATTTTGGATGAAGCAACTGCGAACATTGATACGATCACTGAAAAATTATTGGAAGATATTTTGCAAAAATTACCTGCATCTACCACAAAAGTTATTATCGCTCATCGCCTCAATACGATTGAGAATGCCGATGAAATTTTCTTTGTGAATTCCGGAGAAGTTACTGCCGCCGGCAATTTCGATCATGCATTAAAATTATTGCTGGAAGGGAAGAGGGAAAGCTGATAATTTGTTTATTGTATTAGCTGATTTTCATAATTACAGAAAAATTTCTGAATCATTTTAAGGGTGCATCTAATCCCTGTTAT
This sequence comes from Hanamia sp., assembly GCA_035606215.1. Taxonomy (GTDB): domain Bacteria; phylum Bacteroidota; class Bacteroidia; order Chitinophagales; family Chitinophagaceae; genus Ginsengibacter. The sequence goes on along the minus strand of DATNFV010000009.1, from coordinate 9,820 downwards.
AAATTGATTCTTTTATCAAAGTAAATTCTCCTTTTACTGACTAGTTTTACCTGCTTCATATCTTGATGCAATGGATTGATTACATAATTAATTTCTTCAGGCATCATCACACTTGGAACTTCCATCACCAGGTATTTTTTTTCTGCAAGAAACGAATCTCCCAATTTTTGAGTAAAAGGCCTTGTGTCAGCTGCATCCCAATCAAGTTGAAGATTTTTTACGGAAATTTTTTGCGTTTGTAAATTGTCCGGAACAGATAAAGTAATGAGATGATAAACTCTTACACTGAGCATCTTAGCCGGTGTATGTGCAAGTGTTTCCAATAAGGCCAACGATCTTGAAGATGAAGTATAAAGAGCAAAAAAACCTTCACTGTTCCAACGTCCGCCAAAAAGGCGTGCGCCGTTTCCCGTAAGATCTTCAGAAAATTCCCGCTGTGTTATTCGATATAATTCCATTAAAAATTGGAGATTTTATGAATAAACACCTTGCTCTAACCTTCCTAATAATTTAGTAACCATTTGAATCCCGAACGAAGTGTCTAAAAAATCAAGGGGTGTTTTATTGCCAAGAGAAACAAGCGGACTGTGAATCCATTCGGAAAAAGATTCTTTATCGCCTATAACTTCCATACCCCTCTGCGCGAACGCCGCCAGTTCTAAAACTTTTTCAGTCTTAAGTGTATCCAGTAATTCATCTTCATCTTTTCGTTGAATATTGCGATAAGAAGAATGTAGTAATCCACTCATTGTTTCCATATTGATTCCAAGATATTCGGCAAGTGATTTTAAGGTGGATTTTTTAATACCCGCACGGGAAAGGTTTATAAGATCAAATTCTCCTGTAAGAGATTTTTTTAAGTTTTTATTTCCTCCCAAAATCACCCGTAGCGTTTCATATGGTTGTATTCCATAAGCGACAGCAGGCTCTTCCAGCATTGATGGGGCATCTTCCTCAGTGGGATATGGTTTAATCTTTTTTGAGTGATTGTTCATTTTTATTTCCTTTCCACAAATATATGACATTTTGTTTGAAAAAAATCCGTTTTGTCCTATTTTTTACAAATAAAATCTTTCCCTATTTTTTATCATTATGAATATTAACGAAAATAAACGCGTAATTAGGTTGTCTTTGGTATAAAACTTGCCAAATTGCATGAAAAAATCTTACCCCGATGAAACAAATTGTTTTATCCCTATCCTTTTTTTGTATACTATTTATTACAACTCAGGAGGTTTTTTCTTTCGATAGAAATAAAAATATTATTGAGGATATTTTGATTCAAACCAATAATTTCAGGAAGTCTAAAGGTTTATCAAAGTTGGTGATGCGAAATGATTTGAATGCAATTGCACGGCAACATAGCGTGGATATGGCGAAAGGAAAGGTAGGATTTGGCCATACTGGCTTTGGAGAAAGAAATGCGATGGCAAAAAAAAGGATCAAACAAATGCATGCTTTTGCTGAAAACGTTGCATATGGAGCTGCATCCGGAAAAGAGGTTGTAAATATGTGGGAACACTCAGCGGGGCATCGACGCAATCTTCTCGGTCAATATAAATATATTGGCATTGGCATTGCAAAAGATAAATATGGAAGGATTTTTTACACGCAGGTTTTTGCAGAATAAATTTTTACCGAAAATCAACAAATATCATTGATTCCTTTTTGCATTTTCATCAAAATCAATGAAACAATTACTTTTAAAGACACAACAAAAACGCTTTGGAATATTTATTGTTATTTCTTTTACAAAATTAAAATAATGATTTTTGTAAAAAAGTGGTTACTCATTGTAATGTTTTCGTTACCCTTAGCAACCTTCGCTCAGGATACGCTCATTAATAAACTTGATAGTCTTACAAGGAAAAAAGACAGTGCAGGCAAACAAATTAATAACATCAACCCTGCTGCTTATAATAATACAACTGAACTTGATTTTAAATCTTATTTCATTTTACTGGGAAGTAGCTTGAAGCAGGAATTCACCAAACCTTTTCACATGACAAAAAAGGATTGGAGGAATTTTGGAATTTTTACCGGCGGCGCAGCTGCTGTTTATTTTTTTGGTGACAAACCAATTCAACAAGCGGCACTGCGACTTAGGAACAGGAATACAGCCATAAATAATGTGAGCAAATATGTCACGAATTTTGGCGGGTTATACGAAGGTTATACATTGGTAGGATTAGCTAGTTATGGTTTGATATTTAAAAATAAAAAGATAGTAACAACCACACTTTTAGCTACTCAATCTTATATAACTGCCGGGGCACTGGAAAGTGTTTTGAAGTATCTTACCGGAGAAACGCGCCCTTCCTACTATCCGGCGGGTGTGGAAGCGAAACCAAGATTTCTTGGCCCATTTTCAAAAACAAGCAAAAGTGCCAGCGGCAAAAATGAATACAGTTCATTTCCTTCGGGACACACAACCGTTGCTTTTGCCGCCGCCACTGTGTTTGCTTCTGAATATCGTGATAAACCGGTTGTTCCAATTATTGCTTACAGCGCCGCAACACTCATTGGTGTCAGCAGAATAACTGAAAATAAACATTGGGCGACTGATGTTTTAGCTGGTGCTGCTGTAGGTTTTTTATCAGGAAAACAAGTCGTAAATAACTACCATCGCTATGCGAAAATAAAAACTAGCGAAAAGAAAAAAAACTCTGTTTCATTTATGCTTCATTTTAATTATGATCATTTAGAACCAGGGTTGGTTTATCATTTCAGATAAGTTATTATTCGCTTTAATTAATTCACTACTAAAGGCTGATTTTTTAAAATAATTTTTTTATCACATTCTTTTAAAAATCTGATCTGTTTTTTGGCCTTCATTAGAAAGCGGTATCCTTTAAAAAAATTCCAGTAAGAATAACCGGCTTTATGATTAAAATGGCTTACTTTATATAATGCCCGCCAATGTTTAATGATCTCTTTATAAGCTTCCAAAAGTGTATATCTTTCTGTGTAAATATGATTGGGAATAGATCCGGCGCCATTAAACTCAAGAATAGAAAAGTTTTTTCCCTGTTTCAGATCCTGAATTGACAAGCATTTAATATCATAGCGCCCGTAATAAAAATTATTGGTAAGACTGATCTTGTCAAAGAGTTGTAAAAGATCAGGATCAATAAATTTGGAAAGATCATGAAACGTAGATCCGTGATAACGGTTACCAATAAACGATAAATTAAAGATTTCCCCTTTTTTTAAAATGCGTTCAAGGTTTTCTGGTAAAAGTTTTCGCGTTTCTTCTTCAATTCGGGTTTTGCTATTTCTTAATAATTCTTTGATCGTTGAAATCCCATCTCCAGTAATGTGTGGTAATTTTTTTAAAAAAAAGGCTGAAATTTTTCCTGATTTTTTTCCCGGAATCCGGTAATAAAAAACACCAATTTCCATTGGATAATTTACAAATTCCTGGATGATATAATCAACGGGGATTTGCTGATGATATGTTTTTAAATGCGCTTCGCTGTCTATTTTTCTAAAAAGAATTCCTTCCATTCCAATATTTGGTTTTACAATAAAAGGATACGAAAATGAATTTTCTTTTACTTCAGAAATCACTTCCTGAAAGGATTTGCGGGGACTGATATAAATTGTTGGAGGATAAAATTCTTTTCGCAAATAACTATACATTTCTTCCTTGCTTTCACCTTCAAAGCCACCGAATGTAAGCTTAGGATTGGATATACTAAAGAACCAAACGGCCCTGCTTTTAATAATATACCAGAGCCAAACAAAAGAGATCGGAAAATAAAAAGGGAGAAATGGCCAATGCTTCCAATCGCTTAATCTTCTTAATAAATTTTTCAATGCTTCTGATTTCTAAAAGGTATATTTTTTTACATCTTTTAATTTATTATTTTCATTCGCGTGTACGATCATTGGCTGAAAATCCTGTGCTTCGGTTTCTTTATCAAAATAACCAAAAGCAAGAACGTGAATTTTATCGCCTTTATTAAATTTTCTTGACGCTGCTCCATTCACTGAAACAACACCGTCTTTTTTACTTCTGATCACGTAAGTGATAATTCTGTTTCCGTTGGTGATATTGTTTACATGAACTTGTTCAAATAATTTCAATCCTGAAGCTTCTATCAGTTCATCCGGTAGGGCGATACTTCCCGGATAATTCTCTGAACTTTCTGTAACAACAAGTTGTTGAATTTTTATCCGTAGTAGCTGAAGCAACATAAATTATTTTTTAAATTCCAAAAGGCGCTAATATGAATTTCAAATTTATTGGAAATCTGAAGTTTTGAAAGTTGTTCAAAGTTTGATTTCATCAAAAAACATACCTGATTTCGTAAGCTTTATATTGCCCTGGCAGTATTGCAGAGAATGTTTCTTCAGGAAATCTTCAAAATGATTTTGTAATTTTTCCGAAAATTTTTAATTGAAAATACTAATTATCGAAGACGAAAAAAGCTTAAGTGAAAGCATGTCTGCTTATCTTTCCGCACTGGATTATCACTGTGATATTGCTGAAGATTATAATTCTGCTGTTTACAAAACTGAATATAATGATTACGACTGTATTTTACTTGATATCACCTTACCGGGAGGTAACGGTTTAAAGGTTTTGGAACAATTGAAAAAGGATAAAAAGACAGATGGTGTTCTCATTATCTCGGCAAAAAATTCGCTGGATGACAAAATAAAAGGTTTGAATCTCGGGGCAGATGATTATTTATCGAAACCATTTCATTTATCAGAATTAAATGCACGAATAGCTGCAATTATCAGAAGAAAAAGATTTGATGGAAATTCTGTTTTACAGTTTGGTAATATCACTATTGATACACAAAGTAAAGCAGTAACAGTAGAAAATAACCAGGTAGAGCTTACCAAAAAAGAATATGAATTGCTGATATATTTCCTCTCTAACAAAAAAAGGATTATTTCAAAAGAAGCAATAGCAGAGCATCTGTGGGGAAATGACATGGCAGGAAATTTTGATTTTATTTATACTCATATCAAAAATCTAAGAAAGAAATTAATGGATGCCGGCGAAGCCGATTATATTAAATCTGTTTATGGAATGGGATATAAATTTACAATGCAATGAAACTGCTTGCAAAATATAACCGCGTAAATATTCCGATTACGATTATCACACTTTTGATCACAGGCATAGGTTTTTATTTTATCATTCATTATGTTTTGGTGCATCAGTTGGATAAAGATTTACGCATAGAGCAAGAGGAAATTATTCATTACATAAAAGAAAAAAACTCACTGCCTGAAGCGTCCAATTATAAAGATCAGAAAATTGAGTTTCAACCAACGAATGATAAGGATTTTAAAACTACATTTTCCCCGGAAGATCAATACAATCAGAAAGAAGATGAAACGGAAACATTCAGGAAACTGGAATTTTTAATAACAGTTAATGGGAAAAATTACATTGCGACAGTAAAAAAATCTCAACAGGAAACGGAAGATATTATTCAACTCATTTTGGTAATTACCTTTTCTGTAATTGTCTTTTTACTGCTTGTGCTTTTTATTGCCAACCGGTTTTTATTAGCAAAATTGTGGGAACCTTTTAATCATACTTTGGCACAATTAAAGCACTTTAATCTTTCTTCAAAAAATAAGATTGAACTACAGAAGACACATATCAATGAGTTTGAAGAATTGAATGAGACCGTACTTTTTATGACTCAAAAAGTAAAGAGGGATTACGAGTCTCTAAAAAATTTTACCGAAAATGCTTCGCATGAAACACAAACTCCATTATCCATTATAAAGAATAAAATTGAGTTGTTATTGCAATCAGAAAATCTCGATCAAATACAAATCAATGCGATTCAAAGTCTAAATGATGCAGCTTCAAGGCTTTCAAAATTGAATCAATCTTTATTACTGCTTGCAAAGATTGAAAACCATCAGTTTGAGAATGCTGAAAAAATTAATTTTTCTTGCGTACTAAATCAATCTATTGAAAACTTTGAAGAGCTGGCGATTATAAAAAACATCACAATTCAAAAAAATATTGATGAAAATATCTTTCTAAAAATAAATGATTCACTTGCTGAAATTCTTGTTTCAAATATTATTTTAAATGCAATCAAACACAATTTTCAAGATGGAAAACTAAAAATTGATCTCTCATTAAACTCGCTGATAGTAAGCAATACAGGCGATGATCCTCATGAAAATACAGAGAAGTTATTTGAACGATTTAAAAAAGATTCTTCTTCGGGAGATTCCATTGGGCTAGGCCTTGCAATTGTAAAAACAATCTGCGAAACTTACGGATTTGTTGTTTCTTATTATTATAAAGAAAGGATGCATATTGTAAAGATTGTATTTAAATAAAATAATTAAAACAACGAGTATCACTAAAAGCAAAAAATAAAAAAATAATAAGAAGAGTAAAATAACCAGTAAACAAAGAAATAATAAGTATTTGTGTTTTCTAAACTCTATCCATTGTCAAGTGAAGGATTATTCAGATTATCATTCATTTTGTCTTTATCTTTTTTAAATTCGAGTTTGCCAAATTTCCAGGTAAAATTAATTCCGATAGAACGAAAAGGAATTGTGCGATAACCGTCGATAGTGAAATTAGGTCCAAAAACTTTTGTTTTCTGATCCAGGTTTTCATGGAAAGGATTTGAAGCAGTAAGTGCAAGGCTTCCTTTTTTATTCCAGAATTGTTTACGGATCGCAAAACTATAAGTTGTGAAAGATGGATAAGTTCCCTGCGCTTCATGTCTTGCGGAACGGAAGTTTCCATAGAATTCTGCTAAAAGTGTTTTTGAGAACTGATAATCTGCATTAAAATTCAAACGGTAATTAAAACTGTTATAATCGTATCCTTTATCTATTTGATTGATCGTATGTCTTTCAAAAAAGAAAAGATCGGTTCTCAGATCAAGCTTTGAGAATAATTTGACAGAACCAAATAAAGTAAGCCCGATATTATTTTCCCTGCCAATATTTTCACGGGTGCTTACAGCAACATCTGTATAGGTTGTATCGCCCACCTGGAAGGTAGGATAGTAAACGATGAAAGGCTGAATATCATTCAGGTTTTGTCTGTAAAAAAGACTGACCATTATCGATCCATTGTTTTTAAGATCGGTGCTGTAAGCCAATTCGTACCTCTTCCCAATTTCTGGCTGAAGATTGGAATTTCCGGTAGAAAGATTTTTTGGATCACTGGTATTGATAAACGGATTCAGATCGCGATAATCAGGGCGTTCAATTCTTTTGGAATAACTAAGTTTTAAAAGAGAATTATCACTTAATTTTTTTGAGAAAAAGATGGAGGGAACAAAAGTATTATAACCTGGAACTTTCTCCTGTTGCTGTGCATCTGAATAATAAGAGCTGATCTCTGTGCGCTCGTATCGCTCTCCGATTTTTGCATCAAATAAATTAAAAACAGGAAAACTAACTTCTGTATAAAAGGCGTAAACTTTTTGGTGATAATCGAGCGAGTTTGATAGATATGGATCTTTGGAATAATTACTTAAACTGTCAAATTTTAAAACTTGAGAATTGCTGGCTATATCATATAAACTCAATTTTCCTCCTGCTCCTAAAATTATTTTCTTTTTTATCGGTTGAGTATAATCTGCTTTAAATTCTGCTTCATTTTCAGTACCTGGATTAACTGCTTTTGTGCTGTAATAAAGTTCATTTTGAGGTAATAAATACTGGTAATTATTATTTATTGAATTGCGGTTTCCAAAACTTGAATTTGCAGCCAGTTCTAACTCCTGGTCTTCTTTTTTAAATGTTTTTTTATAGTTAAGACTTGCATCAATGTTGTGAAAATGAAAAGCATCATCAGCATTAATTGTGTTGTCAATATCAGAAAAAATATTACCACTGAGGTCCTTAGTAACCTGGCTTTGATAGGTAGTACCGCTTCCCGTGTGACTGAAAGTTTCATAAGAAATATTGCCGGTAAGGCTATTGTGGTCATTCAAATCCCAGTCAAAGCCAAGTCCGCTTTGATATCCCTTTCTAACAATATTGCTTGAATTATCCTGGTGTAATAACACATTTCTATTGGCAGCAGTATCATTTGTCAGCCTGTCAGAAGAGGAAAGAGTTTGAGAATTCAATCTTGCATTTCCACTAATATATGCATTCATTCCAAACCTTCCTTTTCGTGCATTAAAATTGAAAGAACCATTTTCGGTTCTTGTGCCGCCAGTTAAAGAAAGATTTCCATTGATTCCCTGTGAATTATTTTTCTTTAAAATAATATTGATGATTCCGCCGGTTCCCTGCGCGTCATATTTTGCACCGGGGCTTGTAATAACTTCTATGCTTTTTATCTGGCTAGCAGGAATGGATTGCAACACATCTGTAATATCGCTGCCAAAAGCTGCAGAAGGTTTTCCATTGATCAGAAACCTGATGCTTGAACTTCCCGCCAGTTCTACGTTTCCATCAACATCAACCGAAACCTCCGGAACTTTTTTCAGAATATCGGTGGCAACACCAACTTGAGAGGTAACATCCTGCTCTGCATTAAAAACCAATTTATCAATTTTGTTTTCAATGATCTTGGGTTTTCCGGAAATGACAATATTTTGCATTGCCACAGCCTTTGATTGAAGGTAAATATCATTTATGTCAATTGCAGAATGATCCTTATCAAGAACCATATTTAAAAGAATATGAGGTTTGTAGCCAAGAAATTCAGCAACAAGCTTATATCTTCCGGCGGAGAGATCGTTAATGGAAAAATTTCCTTTACTGTCTGTGACGGTACCATTTACCGGCTTTTTATTTCCATTTTCAAACAAAGAAATTGTGGCATAATCTAAAGGACGACGGGAAGCAGAATCTAATAATCTTCCTTTTATTTTATAATTACTATTTTGATTTCCGGATTGTGCAAAAAGGGAAAAACTACAAGTAAACAACAGGGCAAAAAATAATATCTTTTTCAACAGATCAATTTAATTTGGGCAGCAAAGGTATCTTGTAATTCTGAAGCAATTCTGCTTTTTGTGATAACATTTTGAGAAGATTTTTATTTCCAATCTGCAAAACTTTTGCTGTAAGTTGCTCAAGGATGAAAGGATAAAAATTAAAATTTTGAGGAAACGATTAGCAACTTTAGGCCTTTCCAGCTAGTTGCAGTAAACGAACAAATAATTTAGAATTTTATTTTGTCAAATGAAAATTCAGATTTGAAACAGAATCTGCTATTACGTTTGCATTTTTAATTTTAACCATGCACGAAACGCTTCTATTTTTTCTCAGCTTTTTATTTCTTGCGCTTTCACATTTTTTTGAAATTCTACAGCAAATCGATTTACATCTTTTAGAATGGATCAATCATAACAGGATACAATCTCTTGACCATTTTTTTATTTTTATCACCAACATTGCGACAGTAACCACTTATTCTGTAGCAGTCATTTTAATACTTTATTCCATCATCAAAAAAAGGTTTTTATTGCAACGAAAAAGCTGGTTGGTTTTAATTTCTCTTATCACAACATCTGCTATCATTGACAGTCTGAAACATATCATAAACCGTACGCGTCCTTTCATTACCGATCCTTCCATTCATAACCTGGTAAATGTTACAACACCGTCATTTCCTTCAGGACATACCGGCGAAGTTTTTGTTTTGGCAACAGCAATCACCCTTCTTTTTCAGAAACAGAAATGGTGTGTTTTAGTCGTATGGATATGGGCCTTTCTTGTTGCTTATACCCGCCTTGTTTTGGGCGTTCATTATCCAAGTGATGTTTTAGCTTCCATGGTTATTGGAACAGTCATCGGTATTGCTTTTCCTAAATTCTTAATTAAACGTGGCTTTCTTCAGCATCAT
>DATNFV010000008.1:0-17594 GCA_035606215.1 Hanamia sp. | reverse complement strand
GATTTTAAATTTTCTACAGAAGATCTTTTCATTGATGAGCAGGAACAAAAGATTGCATTCAGCTGGAAATTGGAATGGCCTTCATTGGAAAGAAATTACCTGGGCAAACCTGAAATTAGAAGAGGAATGGATATTCTTCATCTTGAAAATGGAAAGATCAGGACCAAAACTACCTACTCAAAAACACTCCTCCAAATTAAAGATCGTTTGATAACCTTAATTGCTGAATAAAACATCAAAGCCGTGAATACAATTACAACAGAAGAGCTTTTTATTGAATTAACTTCTGAATTATCCAACACGTTCCAATTCCTGAATGACAAACCGGAAGAAACATTAGAATCAACATTAAAAGCTTGTTGGTTTAAATCAGCGGGAATCCCCAAATCGGCTATAAAAGCAATGGAGGAGCCATTGCCAGAATTGAATGAAAAGCAAATAAAAGTTCTTCTTCAATTGATTGGTCAAAGACAAAAAAATATTCCACTTGCACATCTTACCGGACGTCAAAATTTTATGGGGATTGAGTTGCTTTCTGATAAAAGAGCTTTGATCCCAAGGAAAGAAACAGAGATTTTAGGAAAAAAGGCTTTGGAGATTTCAAACAATTTCGCAAATGAAAAAGATGATTATGTTTTTGTAATTGATACTTGCTGCGGTGCCGGAAATCTTGGTTTGGCAGTTGCTTTCTACAATTCTAAAAGTAAAGTTATTGTTACCGATCTTTCTCATGATGCAGTTGAACTGGCAAAAGAAAATATTTGTTTTTTAAATCTTAGTCAGCGGGTAAAAGCAATGCAAGGAGATTTATTTTCTGCTGTAGATCAGGAGAAATTTTATGAAAGAATTGATATGATTATTTGTAATCCACCTTATATTTCAACGGCAAAAGTTACCAAAATGAATTCAGAAATTTCTGCTCATGAACCTGTACTTGCTTTTGATGGAGGCATGTTTGGTACAAAAATTATTCAAAGATTTCTAAGCGAAGCGCCAAAATTTTTAATAGAAGGAGGCTCTGTAATTTTCGAAGTTGGCGTCGGACAAGGAGAATTTATGATTCGTCTTTGCAAGGAAGCTAACCATTACTCTGATATTGAAACAGTAACAGATCATTTGGGAAATATCCGCGTTATTCATGCGAAAAAGAAATAGCATTATTTGGTTGTTTACTAAAAGCGCATGTAGTAAAAAGTTTGAATTCCTGAGTAAAAAACATAAATAAGAACAACGCAGGTGAAATAAGCTATCCAACGAAGCCACACGGGTTGTTTCAAAAAAAGTGGTAATATTTTTTTTCCTTTTTCATTAAATATTTCAATAATGAAAATGAATAGAAAGCAAAACAAGGCAAAGAAAAACTGAGGTTGATTGCTGATGAAATTAAACTGTTCTGACCCAAGATGGATATTGAGGAAAATGTGAGAAATAAAATACCCGGCATCATAAATTGTATTCGAAAAAAAGAAAACCATAGAAAAAGCCATGTAGAAAAAAACAATGATTCTGCTAGCAGTGTTGACTGAGCTTTTTGAAAATCGTGAAGCAAATTTTAATCTGTAGCGTTTTGTATAAAATTCATAAACAATCGCAATTGCCTGCAAAAGGCCAAGTATAACAAAAGTAAGATTGGCTCCGTGCCATATTCCAACAATAAAGAAAGTCAGAAAGATTCCGGTTGTGACGGCAACATTTCCGAATCTTCTGAATTTTACAATAAATGGATTATAAATAAAGTCATTGCACCAGGAGGATAATGAAATATGCCATCTTCTCCAAAACTCTGAAACATTTTTAGACAAAAAGGGACGATTGAAATTGTCAATGAGATTAATTCCAAAAAGTTTTGCAGAGCCAAGTGCCATATCAGTGTAGCCGGAAAAATCACAATAGATGTAAATTGTCGACACAATTAAAACTGTAAAAAGTTGTAATCCTGAAAATTGATGTACATTCCCGTAAACTTTTGAAACACTTACGGAAAGCGTGTCGGCGATCACTACTTTTTTGAATAACCCCCACAGAAATAATCCTGATCCTTCATTTATATTATCCATTTCAAATTTCCCCAAATTTTTTAGTTGTGGAAAAAAATGATTGGATCTTTCAACAGGACCGGCAAGAAATTTGGGGAAGAAGAGCAGGTAAGTTCCAAAAGTTACAAATTCGTGTTGTGCTTTTTCACTTCCCCGGTCAATACGAATAAGATATGACAAGCATTGAAAAGTGTAATAGGAAATACCGAGAGGAATCATCACTTTTAAATAAGGCGATTCCGCATAAATTCCTGAATCGAAAAATAAAGAATTGATTTCATTCAAATAAACATCAAAGTATTTAAATAAAGCAAGAATAGAGATATCTAAGACAATTCCTAACCAAAATAATTTATTTTTTAAAGCGGGTTTAATGCTATATTTTTCCAATAAAATTCCCCAGAAATAATTCACTATTGTGAATAACAAAGAGAACAAAGCCACCCCTATGGAAAATGATGCAATAAAAACAAGACTGGTAAAGAACAGAACGTAAGTTTTGTATTGATTTGATACTAGAAAATATGTGGCAATTACCATCAGCAAAAAGATCAAATATCCAAACGAGAGAAGTAGCATACAGCTAAGTTTTCGCGAAAATATATTTTAACTTCTGGTTTTTGAAAGAAATTAAAAAGATTTTGCCGCAAAAACGTTCGGCGGTTTTGCTTTCATATTATAAACACAAAAAAGAAAATCCGTTACTGGACCATTAGAAAAATGAAATAATATAAAACTATGGAGACAATGGAAGAAATTAAAAGCAAAATCAGGCAATATATTTTAGAAACAACTTATGTTTCGCCTGATTTAGTAAAAGATGATTCTTTAATTTTTGTAGAAGGCATTTTCGATTCGATGGGATTTATTTTGCTTATCAATTTTATTGAAGAAAGTTTTGGTATCAAAGCTAAAGATTCAGAATTACTGGAAGACAATTTTGAATCAATTGAAGCTATCAGCAGATTTGTAGCTGGCAAGGTTTCACAAGCCGCATAATTATGTGTGGAATCGCCGGACGATATCATTTTTATCCCTCCATTTCTCAAATGGAAAGGCAATCAGACATTAAAAAAATGCTGTCTGTTATTCGACACAGAGGACCCGACGAAAGTGGAATTTACGTTGACGAACATGTTGGATTAGGAAGTGTACGCCTGAGTATTATTGATATTGCTTCGGGCCAACAGCCCATGTCTGATGAATCCGGGGAATACTGGATCGTGTACAATGGAGAAATATTTAATTATCAGGAATTACGAAAAGATCTTGAAAAAAAAGGTGTAAAACTGAAAACCAATTGTGATACAGAAGTTGTTGTTCAAATGTATGCGCTCTATGGTTCTGAATGTCTTCAATACTTTAATGGCCAATTTGCTTTTTGCATCTGGAATGAAAAAAAACAGGAACTCTTTCTGGCCCGCGACAGAGTTGGCATCAGGCCATTATTTTACTGGAAAGAAGCTGATTCATTTGCTTTTTGTTCAGAGATAAAAGGGTTATTTACGTTAAATGAAATTGAAAGATCAGTTAACCGGAAAAGCCTCGCGCAAATATTTACCTTCTGGACAACCATTTCGCCAAACACGCCTTTTGAAAATATCTATGAATTGCCTCCAGGACACTTTATGATTGTAAAGCCGTCAGGAATTAACATTCAAAAATATTGGTCCCTTGATTTTCCTGTAAACGGGAATCATTATAGAGGAGATTTAAATGAAGCAGTAGAAGAATTTAGAGATTTATTGAAAGATGCAGTAAGAATTCGTCTTCGTGCGGATGTGCAGGTAGCTGCATATTTAAGTGGTGGCCTTGATTCCAGCGTAATTACATCCCTGATAAAAGAAATAAATCCTGGTGTTCTCAATACTTTTTCGATAGGATTTGAAGATAAAATATTTGATGAATCTGCCTATCAACAACAGGCGGTAAAATATTTCAATACCAATCATACTGCCTTTGAATGCACTTCTGAAGAGATAGCGGAACAATTTTTAAATACGATCTGGCATACAGAATTTCCAATTTTAAGAACGGCACCCACTCCAATGTTTCTCTTATCAAAAAAAGTAAGAGAAAGAAATATAAAAGTGGTGATGACTGGCGAAGGTTCCGATGAAATTCTTGCAGGATATAATATTTTTAAAGAAGCTAAAATCAGAAGATTCTGGGCGAGCCAACCCGCTTCATCCATCAGGCCCAAACTTTTATCAAAGCTTTATCCTTATCTGCCAATGCTGAAAGATGGTGGTAATCTTGGCGCTAAAATGTTTTTTGGTTATAAGTTAACTGAAACATCTGATCCTCTTTATTCTCACTTATTGCGTTGGCATAACACTTCGAGAATAACAACATTTTTTTCAGATGAGATTAATGAACATTTAAACGGATACAATCCCCTGGAAGAAGTTTCAGGCAAGCTTCCTGCAAATTTTTCGGCCTGGACACCTCTGGCACAATCGCAATATCTTGAATCCTCCATTTTCATGTCCGGGTATCTTCTTTCGTCTCAAGGTGACCGGATGGCAATGGGCAATTCTGTTGAAGGACGATATCCTTTTTTAGATTACCGGGTAATTGAATTTTGCTCCAAACTTCCTGATCGTTTTAAATTGAATTGTTTGAATGAAAAGTTTTTATTAAAGAAAATGAGCTCTGGAAAAATTCCTGAATCCATAACTAAAAGATCAAAGCAACCGTACAGAGCACCAATTACAACCACTTTTTTCAATACTAATTCACCTTCCTTTATTTCAGAGATTTTATCTGAAAATTCAATAAACTGCTTCCATTTATTCAACGCCCAGAAGGTAAATTCGCTGATTAACAAGGTGAAACTTCAAAAAAATGTCACAGAAGTTGACCAGATGGCCATCACAGGAATTCTCTCTGCGCAATTGCTCCAGAAGATGTTTGCAGCTGACCGCACAATCCCCACTACTGATTTGACGTTGAATACAAAAGTTATTAAAAAATCCCGATCTGGTGATTTCGTAACCGGATTATGATTTCCTTAAACGTGTTAAGCGTTACAATAAGTTTAGCATTACAATATTTTTTTTAAATTGGTCTTTTTATGTGCGGTATTGCAGCAATTATAAATAAAACTGGTCAGGAAGCGGATTTACGTCTTCTTCAAAAAATGGCTTCCACAATTCATCATCGTGGACCTGATGATGATGGTGTAATGATTGATGGACCAGTTGGTTTTTTTCATAAAAGACTTTCTATTATTGATATTGCTGCGGGCAAACAACCGATGACTTTTAATAACTGCACAATTGTTTATAATGGGGAAATTTATAATTATATAGAACTAAGAGAAGATTTAAAGAAAAAAGGTCATTCGTTTCAAACTTCATCAGATACTGAAGTAATACTTCATATGTATTGGGAGTATGGAAATGAATTTGTGAATCTTCTTAATGGCATGTTTGCTTTTATCATTTATGATAAAAAAGAAAAGAAACTGTTTATAGCAAGAGATCATTTTGGAATAAAGCCTTTATATTGGTTTCATAATACGGAATTAATTGCGTTCGGAAGTGAGATTAAAGCGCTGCTCGCTCATCCAAATATCACTGCAAAAGCTGATAACGATAATTTATACGAATATCTCACTTTCCAATTTATTATGGGTGAAGAAACACTGTTTACAAATATTCATAAAATTCTTCCGGGGCATTATCTGACAATTGATCTAAATACATGGAAAGTAAAGCAAGCGAAATATTGGGAACCTAATTTCAAGATAGATCAATACCATACGGAAGAATATTTTATAGTAGAACTGGAAAAGATTCTTAATGAAACAATTTCCCAGCAATTGAGAAGCGATGTTCCCCTTGGCACATATTTGAGTGGCGGTATTGATTCTTCTTTAGTTACAATTCTTAGCGCAAAATATTTAAATAAAACAATAAAATCTTTTAGCGGAGCATTCTACGAAGGGCCAGAATTTAGTGAGTTAGAATATGCAAAGATTGTTGCAAAAAATTCAGAGATCGAACTGTTTGAAGTTTTTCCCACAGAACAGGAATTTATCGACTTACTGCCTCAATTAATTTATTTTCTTGACGAACCTGTTGCCGGTCCCGGCTTGTTTCCACAATATATGGTTTCAAAACTTGCTTCACAACATGTAAAAGTGGTTTTAGGAGGGCAGGGTGGTGATGAGATTTTTGGCGGATACACACGCTATCTTGTTGCATATCTCGAACAGGCACTGAAAGGAGCTATCAATGAAAGCAATGAAGAGGGAGAACATATTGTTTCATTAGAATCTATACTTCCTAATCTTCCATCTTTGAAACAATATATTCCAATGATGAAAAACTTCTGGACTGAAGGCGCGTTTGAGGAAATGGATCGAAGATACTTTCATCTTATCAACAGAATGGGAACTGCACGAAAATTTTTTCACCCGGAATTTGCAAACGGATGTAAGGATGAAGCAATTTTTCAAAAATTTTCTATACATTTCAATAATCCGGGTACAAAAAGTTATTTTAATAAAATGACACATTTTGATATGATAGGAAGTTTGCCCGGATTATTGCAGGTGGAAGATCGAATGAGCATGGCTGTTTCAATTGAATCAAGAGTGCCACTTTTGGACAGAAGAATTGTGGATCTGATATCAACAATGCCTGCCGGGATGAAATTTAAAGGAGGAGAAATGAAATATTTATTGAAGAAAACAATAAAAGAAATAATTCCTAAGGAAATTATGTCGAGGAAAGATAAAATGGGTTTTCCGGTTCCTTTGCATATTTGGTCAAAGAACAAGGCAAAAGATTTTATTATGGACACTTTATTGTCAAAAAAAGCAAAAGAAAGAAATATGATCAATACGGATTATGTTGAAAAATTGATTTGCACTGAACAGCCATTCAGTCGTGGGCTTTGGGGTATTTTATCCCTTGAATTATGGCACAATCAGTTCATAGATAATTAAGAAAATTACAAAATCAAAATATTTGTTCTCTACTGAAAACTTCAAAAAGAACTTTTTACCAAACATTTTTAACCGCAAAAAAATACAAATGAGTTCAGCACCTATTAAAGCAGAAAATTGGAAAATTAAGAAGATTGGAGTTATTGGTCCGGGAATAGTTGGAATGCCAATGGCTGCAATGCTTGCGAATGCAAAAATTAAAATTGGTACACAAGACCCAGCGAAAATAATAGTCATTCAAAGAAATTCTGTTAATTCAGGATGGAAAGTGGAAGCAATTAATAATGGAAAATCTGTAATTGGAGGTATTGAGCCGGAATTGGATGAAATTACGCGACAGGCTGTTGAGGAAGGGAATCTTTCTGCAAGCGCTGATTTTTCAGTTCTATCCGATGCCGATGTAATTTTAGTTTCTATTCAAACAGATAAAAATGAGAGCGGCTTTGAACCTGATTATCGTCCAATGTTTGGAGGGCTGGAAAAATTAGCAGAAGCATTACAAAACAAACCTTCTGATAAAATTCCTTTGATCATTTTTGAATCAACACTGGCGCCCACTACAATGGATACTTTATTTCGTGAACATTTTAAAAAATATGATCTGGAAGAAGGGAAAGATATTCTTTTAGGAAATAGCCCGAACCGTGTGATGCCGGGAAGGCTTGTGGAAAGAATTCGTGATGCGGACAAACTTGCAGGCGGTTTGCATCCCGAAACACCGAAATTAATTGCCAAACTTTACAATCACATTGTAACAAACGGTGAAGTTTATGAAACTAACAGTCTTACAGCGGAAATTGTAAAAACACTTGAAAATGCTTACCGCGATGTGAGAATTGCTTTTTCCACCGAGATTGTAAGATATTGTGATGAGCACGATATTGATTTTTATAAAGTACGAGATAAGGTAAACAGCAAATTGTCTCAATCCGATAAAGCTACTATCGATCCAAATGCAGTTCCAACGGGTGGAATTTTAATTCCGATGCTGGGTGTTGGCGGACATTGCCTTCCAAAAGATGGAATTCTTCTATGGTGGCGAAATTTTCAAAAGGGAAATGACACTTCAAAAAGCCTGATATTGCAATCCAGGTTGATAAACGATAATTCCCCAGTACTGACGTTTAAACAGTCAGAAAAAGTGTTTGGAAATTTGCGTGATAAGAAAATTGCATTGCTTGGCGTTGCTTACCGGTTTAATTCTGAAGATACCCGTAATTCTCCAACTCTTGTTCTTGCAAATTATTTAAAAGAAAATAAGGTGAATTACATTATGCACGATCCTTATGTAAAAGAAAATGATCAGAATTTGCTAAAATTTAATCAGCAGGATCGCCTGACACATGATTTGAAAAAAACTCTTGAATTTGCTGATTATGTGTTTATTTGTTCAGCACATAAACAATATATTGATGAAGCTCAAACAATTGTTTCTGCTAAAAACATTAAAGGAATTTTTGACGCTTCCAACATTTACAACAGAAATTTATTTCAAAATGACCTGGAAAAATATGCGGGAATTGGAAAAGGAATCAAAGATCCATCAGAAGCTTTTGTAGAATTTGTTTATCAAAGTTTTCGTGCAATGGAAAAAGGATTAGCGAACGAACTTCAAAGTTTAATTCATTTTTATAATGCTAATTACGCTTTTGATGAGTATAATAAAGTGAAGTTTGAAGATGTACAAAGACTGGCAAAAACATGTTCTACTGGTTGTGAAATTGCCGATCCGGATGTTATCGAAAGCGTTCCTGTTTACGAAAATTTTTCAAGTATTCTGGCAAAAAAAGGGCATTCAAATAGTAAATTTCAATTGGTTTGAAAATATTTTCTATAGTTGGCGCCCGACCTCAATTTATAAAACTGGCTCCTTTATCAACAACCCTTTCAGGTTTGCATGAGGAAATAATTGTGCATACAGGACAACATTATGATTATGAAATGTCTGAAAAGATTTTTATTGATCTTGGAATCAGGAAGCCTGACATTCATTTGGAAATACAACAAGGAAGTCCCACTTCCCAAATGACACAAATGATGGTGATGCTGGAATCGGCAATGCTTCAGCTGAAACCGAATCTTGTAATTATTTTCGGTGACACCAATTCAACTTTTGCAGGAGCTGTAACTGCAGCAAAACTGAATATTCCAATTGTTCATATTGAAGCAGGTTTAAGGAGCTATAATAAGGCGATGCCGGAAGAGATCAATCGTATTATTGCCGATCATGTGTCTAAATATTTATTCGCACCAACTCAGACTGCAATGGATATTCTCGCAAAAGAAGGGTTGGCGGAAAACAGTTTTTTTACGGGGGATATCATGGTAGATACGGTGAAGAACAATCTTCAGATCGCACTCAGCAAATCAACAATTATTGATGATTTATATTTAGCAAATGGTGAATATAATCTCCTTACACTTCACCGAAACTATAATGTTGATGATGCGAAAATCCTTGAGCATTTATTGGATGAATTAGGCAAATTGGATGAAAAACTAATTTTTCCAGTTCATCCGCGAACAAGAAAAATGCTTGCCAATACTTATTACGTTCCCAAAAATATTCAGCTTACAGATCCACAGGGCTACCTCGATTTTATTGCGCTTGAAAATTCTGCTAAAAGAATCATTACAGATTCCGGTGGCATTCAAAAGGAAGCGTATATTTTAAAAAAGCCGTGCATTACTTTGCGAACAGAAACTGAATGGGTTGAAACTGTAGATGAAAAATGGAATTTACTGATTAATCCTTCTGAGGAAAATATCGCCTTCAAAATAAATGCGTTTAGACATCCTGACAGTCAAAGAGAAATTTTTGGAAAAAATGTTACAGAAAAGATGATTCAAATAATTAACGATATTTAAAAATAATGGCGGAACAAAGAACATGGGGGATTATTGGTGCGGGAATGTTGGGAATGACTTTAGCATTAAGGCTTTCTCAAAAAGGATATAAAGTTACCATTTATGAATCTGCTGAAAAGATGGGTGGACTTACAACTTCCTGGGAAATGGACGGTGTTGTTTGGGACAAATTTTATCATGTGATACTGATGTCCGATTTAAATACTCGACAAATTTTAAAAGAAGTAGGACTTGAAAAAGATTTGAACTGGGTAGAAACAAAGACGGGTTTTTATTCTGATGGGAAATTATATTCAATGTCTAACCTGATGGAGTTTTTCAAATTTCCTCCGATCAATCTTATTGACAAATTCCGGCTGGGTCTAACCATTTTTGCAGCATCTAAAATTAAAGACTGGCAAAAGTTAGAAAATATTTATGTAGCAGACTGGCTAAAAAAATGGTCCGGAAAAAGAGTTTTTGAAAAGATTTGGCTGCCTTTGCTCAAAGCAAAATTGGGAGAGAATTATAAAAATACTTCCGCGGCATTTATCTGGGCGACCATTCAAAGAATGTATGCAGCCAGAAAAAGTGGTTTAAAAAAAGAAATGTTTGGTTATGTAACCGGTGGTTATGAAAAAATCAATGCCCGTTTTGCAAAGTGTCTTTCCGATCATGGAGTTGAAATCAGATACAATTCAAAGGTAAAAGAAGTAAAGAAAGATTTATCCGGAAAACTGGAAATTGTAACGGAAGATCAATCACAGCTCTTTGAAAAAGTAATTTCTACTTTGTCTTCCAAAGAATCAGTAAAAATCGCTGAAGAACTTACTGAGATTGAAAAGAAGCAGCATAATGAAATCAAATATCTTGGTGTTATCTGTCCTTCTATTTTGTTGAAAAAATCTATTTCGCCTTATTATGTAACCAATATTACTGACAGTTGGCCGCCATTTACCGGAATTATTGAAATGACAGCCTTGATCGATAAAAGAGAAACCAAAGGAAATCATCTTGTTTACTTGCCTAAATATGTAAATCCTGACGATATACTTTTTGGACAAGATGACAATCAATTAAAAGATCTTTTCTTAAGTTCGTTATTTAAAATGTATCCAAATCTTTCAGAAGAAGAAGTAAATTTTTGGGGAGTTTCAAAAGCAAGAATTGTTTTTGCTTTGCCTACAATTAATTACTCTAAAAAGCTTCCCGGAGTTACTACTTCTTTAGACAATTATTATATCATTAATTCGGCCCAGATCATCAATGGAACGTTGAATGTAAATGAAACGATCCATGTTGCTGAAACCAAACTGAAAGAAATATTGAAAGAAAATGAGTAAGAAACCAATAGCCAGTATTTCATTGGATTTGGATAATCAATGGTCTTACATGAAAATTCATGGTGATGAAGGATGGGAAAAATATCCTTCGTATTTTGATATTTTCGTTCCGCATATTTTAAAAGTGCTGGATGAATTAAATCTGAAAATAACTTTTTTCATTGTTGGAAAAGACACAGAAACAGAAGAAAATAGAAAATACCTGAAAATGATTACAGATCATGGACATGAAGTAGGGAATCATTCTTATCATCATGAATCGTGGCTTCAAACTTACTGTTATGAAAAAATTGAAAAAGAAATAGTGGATGCCGAGGAAGCAATTTTTAATGCAACAGGTAAATTACCGCAGGGGTTTCGTGGACCGGGGTTTAGTTGGAGCAATGATTTGTTGCAGGTATTGGAAAATAGAAAATATTTGTATGATGCATCAACTTTTCCTACCTGGCTTGGACCTTTGGCAAGAATGTATTATTTTTCAAAATCAGATTTGTCCGGCGCTGAAAAGAAAGCCCGAAAAGAATTGTTTGGAAAATTTAGTGAAGGTTTTCGTTCAAACAAGCCATATTATCATCATTTAAAAGACAATAAAAAATTGCTTGAAATTCCAGTAACAACCATGCCTGTTTTGAGAATTCCTTTTCATTTAAGTTATCTTGTTTATCTAAGTAGTATCTCTGATTTTTTAATGAAATCATACTTAAACCTGGCAATTTCGTTTTGCAAAATAACCGGTACGCAGCCTAGTTACTTACTTCATCCGTTAGATTTGATCGGAGGCGATAAAATCGAGGCTTTAGCTTTTTTCCCCGGTATGAACTTGAACAGTGATAAAAAGGTGAAGGTTTTTAAATATGTGATGCAGAAGATGCAGAAAAATTTTGAACTGATGAACATGTCAGAATTTGCAAATACAGTTAAACAGAATCTAAGGAGCTTATAAATATTGACATTGCAACAATAAAACGAAAAAAGAATCTCAAATCTTTTTCTAATTTAAAACATTATCTTACCGGTTAAGCATTTATTAAAGCGTAAATAATCATGATTTGTGAAACAAAACCATTTATTAGTGTAATATTTCCTTGTTATAATGAAGAAGCCATTCTTGAATCGAATTTGAACAATGTCATTGATTATCTTAAAACAAAAAATGATAAATACGAATGGGAAATAGTGATGATTAATGATGGAAGCAGAGACGAGACCGGAAAAATTGCCGATAATTTTGAAAAGGTATATAAAAATGTCAGGGTCATTCATCATCCAATAAATTTAAATCTTGGAAATGCACTAAAAACAGGTTTTAAAAATGCAAAAGGAGATATTATTGTGGTAATGGATATTGATCTAAGTTATTCAAGCGATCATATTGAAAAACTTGTCGATAAACTTATTGAAACCAGCTCTGACATTGTAATTGCATCTCCATATATGCATGGAGGAAAAGTAACAGCAGTACCTTTTACACGAAAAATAATGAGCCGTTGGGTAAATCAATTTATGCGAATTGCTGCGCAAGATAAATATCACACTTATACAGGGATGGTACGTGCATACAGGAAAGATTTTATCAATACAGTAAATCTTAAAACTAAAGATTACGAAATAAATCCAGAAATTTTATATAAAGCAATGATACTGAGAGCTAGAATCGTTGAAATTCCTGCCCATTTAGATTGGACCGAGCAGAATAAATTTGCAGGGAAAAGAAAATCGAGTATGAAAGTGTTGAGAGGTTTCTTTTCAGGGATTATGTCTTCTTTTATTTTTCGGCCTTATATATTCTTTCTTGCCATTGGCACAGTTCTTATGTTATTGTCAATGTATGAAATAATTTGGCTGCTGGTGGATACAATATCTTATATGTCACAGTCAACTATAGCTACTACATCCTTTTCAACAAGTCTTGCAATGCAATTCAGGAAAAATCCACAATCTTTTATCGTTGGTGGAATCACCTTTATTGCTGCTATCCAATTTTTAAGTCTTGGATTTTTATCACTTCAAAGTAAAAGATATTTTGAAGAGTTATTTCATTTAGGTACTTCTTTCAAAAATTTCAAAAAGTAAAATTAAAATTTTTCCTATATACTTTAAAATTCCATTTTTATTTCAAGTGTGATGAAAATTTTAGAAAAAATCAAAGTTGATAAATATCCGTTTCTGCAATTTGCACCATTTCTTGTCCTGTATATTCTTTATATTGTAATCAATGCAAGTCCTGAAAGTTTTGGAGACGAACCACGATACTTAAGTTATGCAAATCATTTAATCCATGGTTATTATTCACCTCGATATCCGCATATTGATCTTGGAAATGGTCCAGGATATCCTTTGATTTTGACTCCTTTCGTGGCATTAAATCTGCCTATTATATATGCAAAGCTATTGAATGCCGTATTTTATTACCTTTCAGTTGTCTTTTTATACAAAGCCTCATTACAGATTGTATCAAAAAGACTTGCATTTATATTTTCTTTAGTCTGGGCAATATACCCAAATACTTTTGAGCAAATATATCATGCATTACCGGAAGTTTTTGCTTCAACATTGATTCCGCCATTTATCTTTTGTATTATAAAGGGATTTAAAGCCGATAATTTTAAAAAAGGTCAAAATTATTTAATTTCAGCCGGTTTTCTATTCGGATATCTTGTTTTAACTAAACCAATCTTCGGATATGTTCTAAATCTAATGCTAATTGTGACGCTTATTTTATGGTTTGCAAGTAAAAAGGAATTAAACTATAAGAAAACTTCAATTATATTAATAATCAGTTTCTTAACAACAGTACCATACCTGGTTTATACATATAATTTAACCGGTAAAATGTTTTATTGGAGTTCCTTTGGTGGAAATAATTTGTATTGGATGTCTACTCCTTATGAAGGAGAGTACGGAAACTATTATCATTTTCCTTTTGCCTCAAGCGAGGATAGAATTCCAGGTAGCGAAAAAATAATTGAACTTCACCACAAAAAAGATTTTGAAGAATTGCTAAAGAACCCTGAAGTGAGAAAAGCGAATATAATAAATGGAGAAATACAGCAAGATCTTTCAAACGGGACAGCCCAGGATGATTTACTTAAAAAAATCGCAATTGAAAATATTAAATCGCATCCTTTAAAATTTCTTCAAAATTGTTTCAGCAATGCAGGAAGAATGTTATTTAATTATCCAGCGTCTTATGTTCTTCAAAAGCCTAGTACTCTACTGCGGCTGCCATTCAATGGAATTTTACTCGTCTTTGTTTTGTTTTCCTTAATACCAACTTTTATGAACTGGAAGGATGTGGTTTATTCTCTTCGATTTTTACTAATCTTTGCTTGTGTTTATTTTGGAGGAAGCCTACTTGGAAGTGCCGAACCACGAATGTTTACAGTAATAGTTCCTATTTTATTAATATGGATTGCTTATATATTCGAAAGAACAGTAAAAATTAATTTAAAATTGAAAGATGTTGAAAATGGCGCTGTCAGTTGAATTTAATCTTTTACCCAATATGGTTTGATGAGATTTAGATTGCAATTTTTCTTCTGCTTTTTTAACAAGATCTTTTATTCAACAAAACATAAATCTTAATATTTATTGTTTACTGGCTTTTTAATTTTTTTAGAATAAGAAATTTATTTCCATTATTAATTTAAACAAGAGGCTGTCTCAAAAGGGCAGTCTTTTTTTTTTTATTTTTAAATTTTTAGGTAGGGTTATTCACAATTTGATGCAGATAAATTTTGTATAGTATTTAGCCAGCCCTTAAAAACCAATTCAAGTTTTAAAGAACCTAAGATATGAAAATAGTTTGTTTTAATAAAGTAATAAATAAATAGTTTGAAAAAAATGGAACAAAAATAAAAGTGGCTTTTGTTTCCACTTGTTCATCATTCTTTTAAAATTTCATTGCTGCTGCGGCAAGCATTATATTGTTATTATCTCCTTTAATTCCTTTGTAAAAGTTGCGGCTGAGCCGGTGATCTTGTTTTAAATGCCTTCCTGGTCTACAATTGATATACATTTTTTGATGATCTTGCGATGTAGTTTGCTGTCTGTCGGATAGGTAATATTCTTTTCCTGAACCGTTGTATCGGTGGTTGCTTCCTACTCCTGGCCATCTTTGCCACTGATGTGAATGCTTTCTTTAAAAATCAATTCTATTCCTTCGGTTCCAATACGATGCCTGAAATGAATCAACTCTGATGCTTCACATGGCTCACCAGCCGCAAACATTTTTTCACCACTGAAATATTGGTAATAAGCATTCTCAGCCCATTGTTCTACTACGCTTTCGTCGCTTATGTTACAAATGTGTTTGAGTATGATCAAGGATACCATCAACCGGATTGGTTTTCCAGGTCGCCCTTCTTCTGAATAAAGTTTTGCAACGCTTCTTCAAAAAGGTTCCAATTGATTTGATTGGCTAAAATATGGAGTGGATGACTTCTGTTCAGTTGTTCTTCAAATGTGCTGTAAAAGCCAAGTTGGGAGATAGATTTTGGTTTTGAAATCATAAAATAATTTGCAAGGTTTTGATTACAAATTTCATTTTTCATGCAAAATTTATCTAGTCCTTTTACCCCCAAACCTTTGCTAATTGTGAATTACTTGCTTATTAAGGGTTGCTATTTAAACGTTTTCTTTATTCTTCAAAAAATGCGAGCAGTTAAAATCTAATTTTTTAAAAAACTAACTTTCTAAAGATTTAGTAAAATTAAAAAAGCCGTCTCAGTTTTTATTTTGAGACGGCCTCCTTTCTTTTTATTATATACTGATTACAATCTCATAACCTTAACTGTTTGTTGCTGCATACCATCAAAATAAACGGTGACGAAATAAGTGCCTTTTATCAGGTTGCTCATGTTAATTTGTTTTTGAACATAATTAGAACTTGAAACAAACTGATCCGTGTAAACTGTTTTTCCGTTGATATCAGTTATAACGATCATTATGTTTGTGTTCATTGAAGGTGTAGTTACCTGTACAGTTGCAACATCATGAACAGGGTTTGGATATACTTTCAGTGAAGTTGTTACAGTCACATTGCTTGTAGTTGAGGATGAAGTTCTTTGAAGAGCCACTGTAACATTTACAGTATCTCTTCCAATTGCTCCTTTGTTATCTGTAACTTTAAGCTCGAATTGGTAAGTTCCTTCTATAAGATTATGAATTTTCATTGTCGCTGAGCTGCTTCCGGAAATGGCAGCAGTTGAAGAACCGGACACCTGGCTCCAGGCGTATGATTTTATTTTTCCATCCGGATCGGTTCCTGAACCAGTAATTGTAACAAATTGTGTTGTAGAAACAGTTGTTATATCACTTCCTGCATTTGCAATTGGAGCAATATTTGAACTAGCGGTTGTTGATGAGGTCGTATCTTTTATTACAATTACCTGAACAGTATCTGTTCCGATAGCACCTTTGTCGTCAGTTACTTTTAATATAAACTGATAATTGCCCTGAACAAGTCCTGTAACGTTAGTAGTTGCAGAAGATGTATTTGCAATTGTGGCTGCTCCACCTGAAATTTTTGTCCAGCTATAAGAAGCAATGGTTCCGTCAGAATCAGCGCCGCTTCCTGTTAGAGTTACACTGTTAGTTGGAAGAGTTATAGTTTTATCTACTCCTGCATTTGCAATTGGAGCACTATTTTGTTGAACTGTTGACGAAGTTGTATCGTTTAACACAGTTACTTTAACAGTATCTTTTCCGACAATGCTTTTGTCATCAGTTATTTTTAATTCAAATTGATAAACTCCTGCAATCAAATTTGTAACGTTTACGGTAGATGAAGAAGAATTGCCAATTGAAAATGTAGAAGGTCCTGCAATTTTTGTCCAGGTGTAGGAGGTTATAGTTCCATTGGTATCTGTACCACTTCCGCTTAGAATAACATTATTGGTGGGAAGAGTAATTGTTTGATCAACACCTGCATTTGCAGTTAATGCCATACTTTGCTTAACAACCTGTGAAGAAGTGGTATCATTTTTAACTGTTACGTGAACAGTATCTGTTCCGGTTGCGCCCTGGTTGTCGGTTACCTTTAAATTAAAAGTATAATCTCCGGCGGTCAGTCCATTAATTGTTGTGGTTGCAGAGGTAGCATTTGCAATTGTAGCTGTGGCTCCGGAGGTTTTAGTCCATAAATAAGAAGCGATAGTTCCATCAGAATCATTTCCGCTTCCAGCCAGAGTTACACTATTTTCAGGAAGATAAATTATTTGATCAGCACCAGCATTTGCAGTTGGAGCAATATTTTGCTTAATAACCTGGGAAGAAGTGGTATCATTTTTAACTGTTACGTGAACAGTATCACTTCCGGTTGCGCCCTGGTTGTCGGTAACGTTCAAATTAAAAGTATAATCTCCGGCGGTCAGTCCATTAATCGTTGTGGTTGCAGAGGTAGCATTTGCA
>DATNFV010000007.1:0-91497 GCA_035606215.1 Hanamia sp. | reverse complement strand
CCATAGTTATAAGACAAAATTCAACTCCAAATCATTGCATAAATACTACACAAAATTTATCTACATCAAATTGTGAATAAACCCACCTAAAATTTAAAAATAAAAAAAAAGAGACTGCCCTTTTGAGACAGCCTCTATTTTTTTAAAGTCTTAATCGTGTGAAAATATTATAAATTCATTGGCAATAAATTTTTCTTTTCAAAATTTTTCCATTAAACATTTTCCATTACCTTTGCCTTCCCAAAAAAAACCCTTAGGGGTAATTTATGTGGGAAGTTCATTGTAAAGGCTGTATTTTGGGCAATTGCCAGTGTAGCTCAGTTGGCCAGAGCAGCTGATTTGTAATCAGCTGGTCGGGGGTTCGAATCCCTCCACTGGCTCTCAAAATTGTGAAGTTTTCATTTTGGTGAGTTTTCAAAAAAAATTTTTCCAAATTTCAGGGCAGATGGCCGAGCGGTTAAAGGCGACAGACTGTAAATCTGTTCTCTCCGGAGTACGTAGGTTCGAACCCTACTCTGCCCACTTTTTTAGACTTGTTATTACTATCTATATAATAAAAGTTATTTGAAATAGTTGTTTGACTTCTTTTCCCGAACCATCGGGATTGTAGCTCAGGGGTAGAGCCTGGGAACTTTCGCAGATCGTGAGTTCAATTCTATCACAAGCTGTTGTAGCTCAGGGGTAGAGCACTTCCTTGGTAAGGAAGAGGTCGTGAGTTCAATTCTCATCAACAGCTCTTGTTTGGTTCAAGGTTGAAGCCTCAGGGTTGTTGAAGATAGATAATTACAAGCGGAAGTAGCTCAATTGGTAGAGCGATAGCCTTCCAAGCTATAGGTCGCGAGTTCGAGACTCGTCTTCCGCTCATTAATAAAATTCATTTTTCTAAAAGAAAATGAATGGTGATTTAAATTTTTAAAATAAAAATTAAAAACAAACAAAATGGCAAAAGAGAATTTCAAAAGGGATAAACCCCACGTTAACATTGGCACTATCGGCCACGTTGATCACGGAAAAACTACCCTTACAGCCGCTATAACCGATATTTTGTCTAAAAAAGGTTTGGCGGAAAAAAAGAACTATGCAGATATTGATGGTGCTCCTGAAGAAAAAGAAAGGGGTATCACTATTAATACAGCACATGTTGAATATGCAACAGTGAATCGTCACTATGCTCACGTTGACTGTCCTGGGCACGCTGATTATGTAAAAAACATGATCACTGGTGCTGCTCAGATGGATGGCGCTATCCTAGTAGTTGCTGCTACTGACGGACCAATGCCTCAGACTAAAGAGCATATCCTTTTGGCTCGTCAGGTTGGTGTTCCACGTATCGTTGTTTTCATGAATAAAGTTGATTTGGTCGATGATCCTGAATTGTTGGAATTGGTGGAAATGGAAATTCGTGAATTATTAACTTCATATGGTTTTGATGGAGATAATACTCCAATCATTCAGGGTTCTGCAACAGGAGCTTTGGCTGGAGATGATAAATGGGTTGCAAAAATTGATGAATTAATGGAAGCTGTTGATACATTCATCCCGTTACCTCCCCGCCCGGTTGATCAACCTTTCCTTATGTCTGTAGAAGACGTATTCTCAATTACAGGTCGTGGTACAGTTGCTACAGGTCGTATTGAAAGAGGACGTATTAAAGTTGGTGAACCAATTGAAATTGTAGGTTTGATGGAAAAACCATTAACATCCACAGTTACAGGTGTTGAAATGTTTAAAAAATTATTGGATCAGGGTGAAGCCGGAGATAATGCAGGTTTGTTACTTCGTGGAATTGAAAAAAATCAGATCCGTCGTGGTATGGTACTTTGCAAACCAGGTTCTATCACTCCGCATACTGAATTCAAAGGCGAAGTTTATGTATTGAGCAAGGAAGAAGGTGGACGTCATACTCCATTCTTCAATAAATATCGTCCTCAGTTTTACTTCCGTACTACTGATGTTACAGGAGAAGTAGAATTGCCTGCAGGAACAGAAATGGTAATGCCTGGTGATAATACATCACTTACTGTAAAATTGATCCAGCCAATTGCAATGGAAAAAGGTTTGAAGTTTGCAATTCGTGAAGGTGGTCGTACAGTTGGTGCAGGACAGGTTACAGAAATTTTAAAATAAGATGTCATATCTTTGAAACTGAAATTAGCTAATTAGCAAAATTTGCTAATTAGCTAATTTGGTTTTAAGGAAGTTCTTTAAAAATACGGGCATAGTTCAATGGTAGAATAGAGGTCTCCAAAACCTTTGATCAGGGTTCGAATCCTTGTGCCCGTGCAGTTAATGTGATAATGACCTGATTAGCTGATATAATGGCATCAGTAATAAACATTAGCACATTACATTAGCACATTAATAAATTAATATTATGAATAAAGTTGCCTTATACATTCGCGATTCATATAAAGAGTTGATGCAGAAAGTGACCTGGCCAACATGGGAAGAATTGCAACAATCAACCATGATTGTATTAGCTGCCACGATCATCATTACTGCTATCGTTGCTTTAATGGATTTCGTATCTAATGGTGTTTTAAAATTTATTTATTCTTTATTTAAGTAATCATGGCAGAAGAAAATATTGAAAAAGTTCAGGAAAACACTCCGAATGAATCTACTCCTTCTGTTCCTCAGAAAGACACTAAGTGGTATGTACTTCGGGTAGTAAGCGGTAAGGAAAGAAAAGTTAAAGAATATCTTGACAAAGATATTGTCAGAAATGGCTGGGATAAAGATATTTTGCAGGTTTTTTTGCCTGTTGAAAAGGTTTATAAAGTATTGAATGGCAAAAAAGTGATGAGAGAAAGGAACTTTTATCCGGGATATGTAATGATAGAAGTTCTTGATGGAAAACTTTCAGGAGAGATGGTTCAGCATCTGAGTAACACAACCAATGTAATGCACTTTTTAACAGATGGAAAAGGTTCAAAAGGTGAAATTATCAGCCTTCGAAAAGCTGAGGTAAATAAAATGCTCGGAAAAGTGGATGAAATGGCTGATGCCGGTGGAATGACAATGAGCGAACCATTTATTGTTGGCGAAACGATCAAAATTATTGATGGTCCGTTTAATGATTTTAATGGAGTAATTGAAGAAGTAACAGACGAAAAGAAGAAATTAAAAGTTCAGGTGAAAATTTTTGGACGCGCTACACCAGTTGAATTAAGCTATATGCAGGTAGAAAAAATTTCATAGAATTTCCTAAAGAAATTAAATTAAAAGTCATCGGGGAAGATGACTTTTTTTGTTTGTCAAAAACAATATCTGTTTTTTCTGTAAAATTTTTCCGATACAAATAGGAATAGTTATCTTTCTTTACATATTAATCATTTTATTAATTTATTTGCGGATCTGGTTCAATTTTTTTAAATAGTCGACCCCCAAAAACTCATTTTCGCGTTTAAGACAAAAAATTTCCTGTAAATATTTATCAGCAAGCTGTAAATAAGTTTCCACGTAAAAGTGCCTCTGTACGCCGCCTCAATATTTATATGCGAATTTTAAAAGTGTTGCAAAAATAAATTATTTGCTGATTCCTGTTCTTGCAAAATTTGCCTGGAATTTACATGAAGGTTTACCAATAAAAATTTACGTGGATGCCGGTCCTTTTGCCGGTTTTCTGCTTTCTGCTCATCAAATTACCAGTGGCTCAAGTCTCGTTTATGCAGATCCACAGGGACAGGCTACATTATCGCCTCAGTGACAATCCTTTGATTCCAATAACGATATTAAAAGCCAGTTAAATACTTTCAATTTTGGCGTTTCCGGAAATGTTGGCATTACTTATAATCTTCGGCAAAGCAATATTTTTCTGGAAGGCGGAGGTAACTATGGTTTTATAAATATTCAGAAAGGAACACAAAACGGCAAAAATAATACAGGTGCAGGAACTGTTGCAATCGGCTATGGATATACATTTCATAAGTAAGCTGTAACAAAGGGAATGGCGTCTTTTTTAATTACTTCCATTTTAGACTATTGATTAAGTGTTTCATATCCTGTTGTAAAAATGTATTTACCGGCCGAAGCGAATCTTCATTTGGAGTAGCATCAAAATAAAGGGCGCCTCTTAAAAAATGTTTTGTTGTATCTGATAAAAAAAATTGTTTCGCTGTAGCAACATTACCGGAAAGCTTGAAGAATATTCCTGTTAAGCCATTCGGCGTATGCATTACGCTGTCTTCAATAGAATAGGCTTTAATATCATTCTTATACGTAAGATTGTAGGAATCATTTACCATTTTTTCAAAACTGTTTTTACCAATTGAATCGCGATAGCTTCCATCCGGTTTTTTTACTTTATACACTGATGTGCCACCAATACTTTTATAACTGATATAAATGGTTCCGTTGAAAGATGGAAATACGATATTGATAGAATAAGGGTTTTTGGAATCATCTTTAAAAAAGGAAGAATCATGATCTATCTGTGCGTAAACAGGATACTCAAATGTGTAGGGATACCCAGGTTGATCGAAAGTTGTATAAGCTTTTTTCGGGAAATCAATTTTAAAATAACCTTCTTTTTTTGAAGTGTAATTAGAGTTACAACTGATGATAAACAGAGCAAAAAGAACATAAAGAGTTGCCTGTATTTTCCAATATTTTTTCAACTAAAAACTTATTTATTTTGTTTTTGTTTCAAAGTGACCTTTATTTTTTCGATCCTGTTTTTATTTATTTCGAGAACAGTAAAAGTATAATTCTTTGTTTGGAGTTCTTCATTGACTTTTGGAAATTCTCCGGCTATTTCTAAAATAAGTCCTGCAAGTGAATCACTTTCGCCACGAAGAGAATCAAAAGTATTTGCAGGAACATTTAGGATTTTGCAAAAATCATTGATCATGGTTTTGCCTTCAAATATGTAAGTGTGTTCGTCAATTTTTTTGTTGATGCTTTGCTCATCATCAAACTCATCCTGGATGTCACCAATAATTTCTTCCATGATATCTTCAAGAGTAATGATCCCCGACGTGCCTCCAAATTCGTCAACAACAACAGCAATATGAATACGCTTGTTTCTAAAATCCTGCAAAAGATCTTCAATTAGTTTTTGCTCGTGAACATAAAAAACCGGCCGCATCAAAGAATGCCATTCAAATTCTTCGTTCTGATAATGAGGTAATAAATCTTTTGTGTGAAGAATGCCCACAATTTCATCGAGATTATTTTTATAAACAGGTAAACGGGAATATGAAAATTCGCGAACTTTTTTGATCACATTTTTAAAAGAGTTGGAAACCTCAATTCCACTTACATCAAGCCTAGGACGCATAGTTTGTTTCACAGTTGTATTGCTGAATTTTCGGATGCCTTTTAAAATTTGTTTTTCCTCACTTGAGGCTTTGTTGTTGGGTAATAAATCTATCGCATCATCAAGCTGACTGTTATCCATTGTAGCAGATCCAGAATGAAAAGCTTTTTCAATTGAATCAGAAATTCCAACAATCCTTTTACTGATTTTAAACAAGATACTGTTGGTGATATTGACAATCATTGAAGCAGTTGACGCAAACCAAATTTTATGATGTGAAGCCCAAACTTTCGGCAACGCCTGACAGCACAATAATAAAGCAAAACTGATGACGACAACTTTGATCAAAAAGCTTAAAGCAACATGTAAACCTAATGTAGTAATCCATTGATCAAGCAAGGAATTAGCAATCAAAATGATTCCTATGTTCACAAAACAACTTGAAATTATCAGGGAAGCCATTAGCACTTTTGGATTTTGCAGGAGAGATACAATCCTTTTATATGAAGGCTGCTGGCGGGTTTTCAGCATGTTGATGTCTTTCAGTGTTAATGAAAAAAATGCCATCTCAGAACCGGAAAAAAGAAAAGATAAAACAAAAAGAACCAATAGAATAAAAACAAGAATGGAAGTAGCCGCAGGCGTATTGGTTATAATTTGGAGCAATGGAAAACTGTTTTTAATGACCAAGGGATAATCAAAATTAGTTAAAGATAGGAAGCCTTTTAAGAATTATATTCATTTTATTGAACATCCTTTTCTGAATCATTGCCAAATGAAGTATCGTGCCCGGGCAAAGGTTCATTAGGTTCTTCAACATGAAGATCGGTTCTTTTATCAAGCATTATAAGATTGTCGCCAATAATTTCTGTCGCCACTTTTTTATTATGATCTCTGTCTTCCCAATACCTTGTTTTCAAGCGTCCTTCGATGTAAACAAGACTACTTTTATGTAAATATTTTTGTGCTAATTCAGCCAGACCACGCCATAAAACAATGTTATGCCATTCTGTTTGAGAAATTAATTTTCCGTTTTTGTCTTTATAAGTTTCAGTAGTTGCTAAAGGAAATTTCGATACAGGAATATTGCCTTCCAGATATTGTATGTCAGGGTCTTTTCCCAGGTTGCCAATTAATATTACTTTATTTACTCCACGCATAAATATTGTTTGACTGTTTGCGAAATTAAATTGAATTTAAAGATACATTTTTATCTGTTAAATAAGATGCTATAAATTTTGAAAAAGGAAGCGTTTTTAATTGATCTTTTTTTACCGGAAAATATTTTTTTGTTGATAACGGCTTTTTTATTTCAACATGAATAAACCTGCCGGTAATAAGCTGATGAGTAAGTTTTTGTAATATTTTTTTTGAAGTAGATTTTATGGCAAAATCATTTTTATTCAGCAGAGACAATAACTTTTCATTTTGCAAAATTTCCTTTTCATTAACCCATACTTCTGTTTCGATTAAAATGAATTCATAAAGATTGTGCCAGATATCTTTTTCAGTTCTTTTATTAATGTAAACATTCTGTTTGTGTTCTATGATCAGGTAATTAAAAAATCTTTCTCTCTGCCGGATGATTTTATTATTTACCGGCAATTCAGCAACTTTATTTTTTAAAAAAGCGACACATTCTTTTTTTAAAGGACATTCAAAACACAGTGGCAGCAAAGGTTTGCAAACTATTGCACCAAAATCCATGATTGCCTGATTGTACTTTGCAGGATTTTTTTTGTCCAAAAGAATTTGAGAAAGCGTGGCATAAAATTTTTTACCTTCAGTTGAATTTACCGGAATTTCTTTTCCAAAAAATCTTGCTAATACTCGAAAAACATTTCCATCTAAAACTGCATAAGGCTGATCAAATGCAAATGAAGCAATAGCCGAAGCAGTATAAGTTCCAATTCCTTTCAGTGATAAAATTTCTTTGAATTTTTCAGGAAATTTTCCACCTAAATTTTCATGAATAAATTTTGCGGTTAGGATTAGATTTTTGCAGCGTGTATAATATCCGAGCCCTTCCCATAATTTATAAATTTTTTTTTCAGAAGCTGTTGCAAGGCTTTTAATATCAGGAAATGCATGAATAAAACGTTCATAATAATTCATTCCTTGTTCCACTCTTGTTTGTTGCAAAATGATTTCACTTATCCAGATCTTGTAAGGATCTTTTTCTCCTTTCCATGGCATTTGCCTTTTATTTTCAGTGTTATTCCAATGTAATAAAGAAGCGGAAAATTTTTTTTCGTATTTCATTAAGTAAATAAATCAATAAATCTTTTGGATCGATTAGCAAAATATAAGAAAAATCAAGAAAAATAAATATACGCAACGTATATTATAGCAGGTTATTACAATAAAGATTATTAAATTTGCCATACCTGGTTGAAACATCGTTGGAAACACATTCTAATTTTCATCTAATTAAAAAGAGTTAAAAATGAGAAAAGCAGATTTAATTAACCGGATATCAGAAAATACAGGAATAGCAAAAGTAGACGTTCTTGTCACACTGGAAAATTTATTTAAGGAAGTTAAAAAATCACTTAGCGAAGGCGAAAACATTTACATCAGGGGTTTTGGTAGTTTTATTACAAAAAAAAGGGCTGCCAAAATTGGACGCAACATTAAAAAAAATACAGCAGTAGAAATTCCTGAACATTTTATACCTGCATTTAAACCTTCCAAGGAATTTGTCGAGCAGATAAAAGATAAGCAGCTTTCATAAAAATGCAGAAAGACGTACCTTTGCTGCAAATAAAAAAATTACGATCAAGAATTGAATAAGCGAATTATTTTAGCAGGCAGCAGTGTTGTTTTGGTTTTTATTCTTTTTTTCTTTGGAAAAACAGCTACTACAAAAAAGGAAATGCCTGCAGTTGCAAAAACGGAAGCTCCTGCCTTTAATATCAAAGACACTCTTATCGCAGAAAAACGAAAACTTTCTCCGGTTCAGCTTATTTATGTAACGAATATTGAAAATGGCATTAGCCGCGGTGATCTGAAAAATCAGTCTGAAAATCAATACACAAATCTGGCTAATTTTTGGAAAGATTCTGTCGCTTCTTTTATTCCTTATGTTTATTATTTAAGCGAAGCTGCTAAGTTGGATAATTCGGAAAAAAAGCTCACCTTTGCAGCCCGATTGATTTTAGAGAACATGCGCAGGGAGGATAATCCCGGGAAAAAAGTTTGGGAAGCGCAAACAGCCGCATCTCTTTTTGATCAGGCTTTAAAACTTGATCCTGAAAATGCTGATCTTAAAGTTGGATTGGGAAGTTGTTATGTTTATGGAGAAGGAATGATTGGAAATGCAGAGCAGACGATGAAGGGAATTCAACAATTGTTACAGGTAATTCAGAAGGATTCGAACAATATGCAGGCTCAATTGGTTTTAGGAATTGGCGGAGTTATTTCAAGCCAATATGACAAAGCAATTGAAAGATTAAATAAAGTGGTAAGTTTTGATCCACATAATCTTGAAGCTGTTTCATGGTTGGCTGATGCGTATGCTGCCAAAGGTGATAAGCAAAATGCCATTAAATGGTATGAACAAAGCAAGCATTTGGTAAACAATCCGCAGTTTAGTAAGGAAATTGACGAAAGGATAAAAGCAGTAAGCGAAAATCATTAATTGGTTTCAGGTACGCAACATTGACAAATAACAATTTATTTGTCTTTTATTATAAAATTATTAAAAAATTATTTATGCCTTGTGGTAAAAAAAGGAAACGCCATAAAATCGCAACTCATAAGCGTAAAAAACGTTTAAGAAAGAATCGTCATAAGAAGAGGTAATTAGTTACCGCTTTTATCTCCGCAACGGCCGGTCACCCCGGCTTTTATCTTTTTCCTTCTGTTTGATTAAGGAACAAATTAAAAGATTTTAATTGAATAAGGAACTTATTATAAATGCTGCCCCTCAGGCAGTGGAAATAGCCTTACTTGAGGATAAAAAGCTCGTGGAAATGCACAATGAAAATGCAAATTCGAGCTTTGGTGTAGGAGATTTGTACCTGGGGAAAGTTAAAAAACTAATTCCTGGATTAAATGCTGCATTTATTGATGTCGGTTTTGAAAAGGATGCGTTTTTACATTATTCAGACCTAAGTCCCTACATACGTTCCATCTTGAAATTTACAAAGATGGCAATGAATGATACCTCTGCTTCCGGAATTGATTTTTCATCATTTGAATTAGAACCTGAGATTGTAAAAACAGGAAAAATAGCAGAAGTACTAAGCGGTAAGCCTAATATTCTTGTGCAAATATTGAAAGAGCCTATTGCAGCAAAAGGCCCTCGCCTTAGCTGCGAAATTTCTTTGCCCGGAAGATTCGTAGTCCTTACTCCGTTCAATGATATTATTGCTATTTCCAGAAAAATCCATTCTGCAGAAGAAAGAAAAAGACTTCAAAAGATTATTGAAGCGATCAAACCGAAAAATTTCGGAGTCATTGTTCGCACGGCAGCAGAAGGAAAACATACGGGGGAACTACATGAGGATCTTTTAGGATTGATCAATACCTGGAAAAATATTCAGAAAAATTTGAAAGGAGCTGTTCCTCCCTCAAAAATTATGAGCGAGGAAGGGAAAACCAATAGTATCCTTCGTGATTTGCTTTCGGAAGATTTTAATAAAATTGTTGTGAATGATAAAAATATTTACAACGATACCAAAATGTATCTTCAACGAATAGCTCCTGAAAAAACAGATATACTTTCTTATCACAACAATGGTTCTCCAATCTTTGATTCTTATGGAATTACGCGCCAGGTAAAAGCTTCTTTTGGCAAAACAGTGAATCTCCCAAGTGGCGCTTATCTGATCATAGAGCATACAGAAGCTTTGCATGTTATTGATGTAAACAGTGGCTATAAAAGTGTAGGAAATAACCAGGAACAAAATGCTTTTGAAACCAACCTTGAAGCAGCAGCCGAAATTTCACGCCAACTTAGATTAAGAGATATTGGTGGAATCATTGTGGTTGATTTTATCGACATGAAACTGCCTGAAAACAAGAAGAAGCTTGCAGAACAAATGGATTTATTCATGCGTAAAGACAGGGCAAAACATGCAGTATTACCTATCAGCAAATTTGGTTTGATGCAGATTACGAGGCAGCGTATGAAACAGGAAACAAACATCAACACAATGGAGGTTTGTCCGAGTTGCGGTGGTACAGGTAAAGTTTCATCAACACTTGTTCTTGAAGATGAGATTGAAAAAAATCTCAGCTATTTGATCATGCAAAAGCATACTGCATTAACAATTGAAGTTCATCCAATTCTTTACGCTTATCTCACCAAAGGTTTTCCTTCAAAGAGAATGAGATGGAGTTTGAAGTTTAAACAAAAAATAAAAGTTCGTCCAAATACCAATTATCATCTTACCGAATTTCATTTTTATGATAAGAGTAATGAAGAGATAAAACTCTAAAAAAGGAATCTTCTACTTTGTGAAAATATTTCCTGCTATTCTTCTTTCGCTTTTTTATTTCCTTTGTGTGATAATTTTTGAGTCGTTAGTTTTGTCAATACTAAGCAACAATAATTTTTAGAAAAATTATCAATAAAAAGATGACCTATATTCCTGATTCAAACAGATATTTTCAAATGAAATATCGCCGCTGCGGAAACAGTGGAATAAAATTACCCTTAATTTCTCTGGGCTTATGGCAAAATTTTGGGAAAATTGATGATCTTGAAAATTGCAGAGATATTTTGCATACTGCATTTGATAATGGAATTACTCATTTTGATCTCGCCAATAATTATGGGCCGCCTCCGGGAGCAGCCGAAGAGACTTTTGGAAAAATATTTAAAGAAGATTTTAAATATTACAGAGATGAATTAATTATTTCGTCGAAAGCCGGCTATACAATGTGGGAAGGACCTTACGGAGATTTCGGTTCAAAAAAATACCTGGTTGCAAGCCTTGATCAGAGTTTGAAAAGAATGGGATTGGAGTATGTTGACATTTTCTATCATCACCGCCCTGATCCTGAGACGCCACTGGAAGAAACAATGGAGGCGCTTCGTTTGATCGTGCAACAGGGAAAAGCATTGTATGTAGGAATTTCAAATTATAATGCACAGGAATCAGAAAAGGCGATTGAAATGCTAAGACAACTTGGAGTTCCTTGTTTGATTCATCAGGCCAGATATTCGATGTTTGATCGCTGGGTTGAAAATGGGTTGCTTAATGTTTTGGAAAAAGAAAAAGTTGGATGTATTACTTTTTCTTCTTTAGCTCAAGGGCTTCTTACCAATAAATATCTGAACGGAATTCCTGAAGATTCCCGCATTGGCCGCCATCTTCAAAATGGTGCCATTACTGAATCACAGGTTACAGAGCCGATTTTAAATAAAGTTAAACAGCTAAATGAAGTTGCTAAAAACAGAAATCAATCTCTTGCTCAAATGGCACTTGCGTGGATTTTAAAAGATAATAGAATAACATCTGTCATTCTTGGTGCAAGTAAAATTCAGCAGGTAAAAGAGGGGATAGAAGCAATTAAAAATATTGGTTTTACTAAAGAGGAAGCAGATAAGATCGAATTTATTTTGCATCAATAATTTTACGTTTGTCCATCGATGTTATATTCAAATTCCTCCCGCTAATAAATCAGATTTGAACTCTTCTCATCATATTCTTGCATTCAGCAGTTCTCGTTCCGGAAACTCTGGTTACCTTGAAACAGCAGTTCCTGTAATAAAAAGATTTCTTGATAGTAAAACAACAAATATTGCATTTATTCCTTTTGCTTCAACTGATAGAAATTATAAAGAATATGCAATTCGTGTCGCTGAAGGCTTAAAAGATTTGTCGCTGTATGTTAATTGTGCTTTACCTGAAAATGCAAAATCAATTATTGAAGAATCTCATGCCATAATGATTGGCGGGGGAAATACTTTTAAATTAATTCATGATTTGTATGAACTGGATTTATTAGATCTCATTCACAAAAAAGTGGGTAATGGCACTCCTTATATTAGTTGGAGTGCAGGCTCTAATATTCTTAGTCCCACAATTGCAACCACCAATGATATGCCTGTTATTGAGCCAAAATCTTTCAAAGCGTTGAATATTTTTTCATTCCAGACGAACCCACATTATTTTAATCAAAAAACAGAAGGCTTTAACGGAGAAACACGGAATCAGCGGTTGGAAGAATATTTGGAAATTAATCCGGCTGGTAAAATTATTGGTTTGCCTGAAGGAACCGGCTTACAATTGGAAAATCAATTGCTAATATTTTTTGGTGAAGGAAGCGGAGTTTTATTTGAAAGAAAAGAAGGTAATTTTATTAAAACACAGATAAAACCTGGTGATAATCTTTCATTTCTTTTACAATCTCAGAACAAATAATGATTTGAATTTTCTCAAATAAAAAAACCATCCAGAAAACTGAATGGTTTTAAAAAGTCGGGGCGGCAAGATTCGAACTTGCGGCCTCCACATCCCAAATGTGGCGCGATAACCGGGCTACGCTACGCCCCGAATACTTTAAAAAGAACTGCGGAGAGGGAGGGATTCGAACCCTCGGTACAGGTTGAAGCCCGTACAACGGTTTAGCAAACCGGCCCTTTCGGCCACTCAGGCACCTCTCCTCTTTTGAGCAATTAAGGGTTGCAAAAGTAGTATTTGAATTTCAAAAAAGAAAATAAAATTCCGGTAATTAGATTTTTAAAAACATATTTTATTTTCTCATTGCTTTCGTCCAATTGTTTCAAACTGAACCTGATGATAATACATTTGATTTTATTTGCGCTTTATCCTAATTTTACACGCTTTCGGGGCGGATTTGTTTATTGTTCAGCCCGGAATTTTAGTAAAAGTTGCATCAACTTTAATTGAACTAATAAACGAAAACATTCTGCATTATTCTACAGGATTTTAAAAATTTCGTTTAATTATTTATTGGGAAGATTCGACTTTGGATTTGTTTTTTGAAAAAAATTTTTTCAATAATAAGTGTTTGAAATGAGGTTAACAAAGTTGTTTAATGATTTTTTTGAAAGCGAAAAAGGTGGCGTGCTGCTCATCGTATGCACCATCATTTCTCTTCTGCTTGCTAATTCATCTTTGAGCGAATCTTATTTGAACTTTTGGCATTTTACTTTTGCCGGTTTATCTACAGAGAATTGGATTAATGAAGGCTTGATGGCCATCTTCTTTTTTTTAATTGGATTAGAATTGAAAAGAGAAATTTTTGTTGGTGAACTTTCCAACGTAAAAAGCGCCATGCTGCCTGTATTTGCCGCTATTGGCGGAATGTTAATTCCTGCTGCTATTTATGCTTTTTTTAATTACGGTACTGCTACACAATCCGGAGCCGGCATTCCAATGGCAACGGATATTGCATTTGCCATCGGCATTCTTTCTCTGCTGGGAAACCGGGTACCTGCATCTTTAAAAATTTTACTCACCGCAATCGCTGTCATAGATGATTTGGGTGCCATTTTGGTAATAGCCATTTTTTATACCACCTCTTTATCGCTGATAAATCTATTGATTGTATTGGCAATATTTGTTGCTTTACTCTTGTTGAATAAATTCAAAATTAACTTCCTGATTTTTTATATAATTGGCGGAATAGCCATGTGGTATTTTATGCTTCATTCAGGCGTTCATTCCACACTTGCAGGCATTTTACTCGCGTTCGCCATTCCATTTGACAAAGGAGAAAAAACTTCTCTTTCCTATAAATTACAGGATTGGTTACACAAGCCAGTGGCTTTGATAATTCTTCCGCTTTTTGCACTGGCAAATACAGCGATTGTTTTTGGAAAAGGATGGGATACTGGTTTAGCAGAACCAGGAAGTTTGGGAATTTTCGCCGGATTAATTGTTGGTAAACCGTTAGGCGTTTTTTTATTCAGTTTCGCCGCAGTTTCTACCGGCGTTTGTACATTACCGTTAGGTTTAAAATGGAAGCAGGTTTTAGGAATCGGTTTCTTGGCAGGTATTGGTTTTACCATGTCTATTTTTATCACTTTGCTTGCTTATACCGATGATATCATCATAATGGAATCAAAGATATCTATCCTGCTTGCATCGCTGGTTTCAGGTATTTTGGGATATACATGGCTTCATATTTTATTAAAAAAACCACGAACAATTCGCTTAAGAAAAAAGGAAAGTATTTATTAAAATAATTTTTTAGAATGAAAAAAACAATTCAGGAATGTCTTAACGAGCGCATCTTAATAATTGACGGCGCCATGGGAACAATGATTCAGCAATACAAGCTGGAAGAGAAAGATTATCGCGGTGAAAGATTTAAAGACTGGCATAAAGATGTAAAAGGAAATAATGATCTATTGAGCCTGACTCAACCTCAGATAATCCAGGCAATTCATAAAGCTTACCTGGAAGCAGGCGCGGATATAATTGAAACAAACACATTTAGCAGCACATCTGTTGCACAGGCAGATTATGACATGCAGGCGCTTGCTTACGAATTGAATGTAGCGGCCGCAACATGTGCCCGTAAAGCAATTGAAGAATTTAATCAAAGCAGTAAACAAACAAATAACTGCAAATTCATTGCAGGCGCTATCGGGCCGTTAAACAAAACTTTAAGCCTTTCTCCTGATGTAAATAATCCCGGTTTTCGTACCGTTACTTTTGATGAAGTCGCTGATGCTTATTATGAACAAATCCGCGGATTAGTAGATGGAGGAGTTGACCTTCTTTTAATAGAAACAATTTTTGACACGCTCAACGCGAAAGCAGCAATTTATGCAATCAAAAAATATTTTAGAGATACCAAAAAAGAAGAATTGCCTATAATGATCAGCGGCACTATAACAGACGCAAGCGGAAGAACATTGAGCGGACAAACTTTGGAAGCATTTTACATTTCTGTTTCCCATGCGAATCCTTTAAGTGTGGGATTGAATTGTGCGCTTGGCGCAAAAGAAATGCGGCCACACATTGAAGAATTGAGTGAAATAGCCAATTGTTATACATCCGCTTATCCAAATGCCGGATTGCCAAATGCATTTGGAGAATACGACGAGCAACCGGATGAGACAGCGCATATTTTGGAAGAATGGGCAAAGGAAGGTTTTGTAAATATTGTTGGTGGTTGCTGTGGCACTACGCCGGAGCATATCAAACATATTGCGGAACAAGTGAAAAAATTTGAGCCGAGGAAATTGCCGGTAATGGAAGCAGTAATGTAAAAATGAATGTTTGTTTGAAATCACAAATTGGGATATCAAATTATTCAACTTGATATTCCAAATTGGCATTTCAAGTTTGAAAAGGATAATAATGAAACTTGAAGTCGCAAATTGCGACTTCAAGATGAAGTTTTTGATTAGGATGATTTATAATATTACATTAAAGAAAATTGAAATCATGCCAAAATCAACTTTATCATTATCAAATGTATCAGAAGAAATCATTCTTGAAAAAATTTATGTGATTCGTGGACAGAAAGTAATGCTGGACCGGGATTTAGCGGAAATGTATGGAATAAATGTAAGAGTTTAAATCAAGCTGTAAAAAGAAATGCCGCAAGGTTTCCGGATGACTTTATGTTTCAGCTTTCAAAGGAAGAAGCAGGTTCTCTAAGATCACAATCTGTGATCTTAGAGAAAGGTAAACATTCTAAGTATTTACCTTACGTCTTCACTGAACAAGGCGTTGCAATGCTTTCCAGCGTTTTAAATTCTGAAACTGCTATCCAGGTCAACATTCAAATTATTCGATTGTTTACAAAAATGAAACAGTTGATTTTGGACAACAAAGACCTTTGGATGAAGATTGAAAAAATAGAACAGCATTTATTAAAAAATGATGATGAAATACAAACAATATTTGCTTATTTAAAAAAACTATTGATATCCGAAAATAAACCGCGAAATCCCATTGGATTCAGACCGGTTAAAATAAATAATGATGACAGAGAATAAAACAATCCAGCCTTTTTTAAGATTATCAGGTTTGGAACCGCTGGTAGTGAGGCCCGATAGCCTTTTTGTAAATGTGGGCGAAAGAACTAACGTAACAGGCTCTAAGAAATTTGCCCGCTTGATCAGTACCGGAAATTATGAAGAAGCCCTATCCGTAGCCCGTCAGCAAGTAGAGGGCGGTGCGCAGATACTTGATGTAAACATGGACGATGCCTTGCTTGATGGCGAAAAAGCAATGACCACTTTTTTGAATCTGCTGCAGGCGGAACCTGATATCGCTAAAATCCCAATAATGATTGATTCTTCCAAGTTTCATATCATCGAAGCGGGGCTGAAATGTGTGCAGGGAAAATGCATCGTCAATTCCATTTCTTTGAAAGAAGGTGAAGAAAAATTCTTACGCGAAGCATCTGTTTGCAAAAGTTTCGGCGCAGCCGTAGTTGTGATGGCTTTTGATGAAACCGGGCAGGCGGATACATTACAGCGTAGGGTGGATATTTGCCAACGTGCTTATAATATTCTTACAGAAAAAGCCGGATACAAACCGGAAGA
This sequence comes from Hanamia sp., assembly GCA_035606215.1. Taxonomy (GTDB): domain Bacteria; phylum Bacteroidota; class Bacteroidia; order Chitinophagales; family Chitinophagaceae; genus Ginsengibacter. The sequence goes on along the minus strand of DATNFV010000007.1, from coordinate 74,752 downwards.
TATCATTTTCGACCCGAATATTTTTCCAATAGCAACGGGTATCGAAGAACACAACAATTATGGCGTTGATTTTATTGAAGCAACACGTCAGATAAAAAAATTAATGCCTCTGGCGAAAGTCAGTGGAGGAGTAAGTAATGTTTCATTTTCATTTCGCGGAAATGACCCGGTGCGCGAAGCCATGCACTCCGTGTTTTTGTATCATGCGATCAGGGCAGGAATGGACATGGGAATTGTAAACGCAGGACAACTGGAGATCTACGAAAATATTGATCCCGAATTAAAAGGACTGGTTGAAGATGTAGTATTGAACCGCAAAGCAGATGCGACCGATAAATTGCTCGCTTTTGCTGAAACAGTAAAATCGAAAGGAAAAGCCAGTGTGAAAGACGAAAGCTGGAGAAATGAAGATGTTTTAAAACGACTTACCCATTCTCTTGTAAACGGAATTACTGACTACATTGAGCAGGATACCGAAGAAGCACGATTGATGTTTCCAAAACCTCTGGATGTGATTGAGGGCCCGCTGATGGATGGGATGAACGTAGTTGGTGATTTGTTTGGAAGCGGAAAAATGTTTTTGCCCCAGGTAGTAAAAAGTGCCCGCGTGATGAAGAAAAGTGTCAATTATTTATTCCCCTTTATTGAAGCGGAAAAAGAAAAAACAAAACAGGCAAATATTGAAGCCGGCATTTTAAATGTAGAAGGCGAGGGCCCGGCAAAGATTTTAATGGCCACGGTAAAAGGAGATGTGCATGACATTGGCAAAAACATCGTTGGCGTTGTGCTTGGTTGCAATGGATATGATGTGATTGATCTGGGAGTGATGGTGCCTGCGGAAAAGATCCTTCAAACCGCAAAGGAACAGAATGTGGCAATGATAGGACTGAGCGGACTCATCACGCCTTCGCTTGATGAAATGGTGCACGTGGCCAAAGAAATGAAAAGGAATAATTTTACAATCCCTCTGTTAATTGGCGGCGCCACTACTTCCCGGTTGCACACTGCAGTGCGCATTGCACCCGAGTTTGACAACGGTGTTGTTCATGTTTTGGATGCTTCAAGAAGTGTAACCGTTGCAGGAAATTTATTGAACAAGGAAAATAAAAAAGAATTTTTAAATAGTATAAAACTCGAGTATGAAAAACTGAAAACTGATTTTGGAAATAAAAAATCAGCAAAAATTTTATTGCCGTTTGAAAAGGTTCAAAAAAATAAATTCTCCATTGATTGGGAAAAGTTCACTCCTGCAAAACCTGCATTCACAGGAGTAAAAGTTTTTGAGGATTACGATTTGAGTGAAATTTATGAATACCTCGACTGGCAGCCGTTTTTCATTGCCTGGGAAATGCATGGAAAATTTCCGCAAATTTTATCCGATGAAAAAATCGGTCCTGCTGCTACAAAATTGTATGAAGAAGCCCAGGTATTTTTGAAAAAAATAATTGAAGAAAAATGGCTCACTGCACGGGGTGTAGTTGGTTTTTGGGAAGCAAATGCAGTTGCCGACGATACAATTGTGGTAAAAAATACAGATGGGGAAATTTTCAATTTGGAATTTTTGCGCCAGCAGATGAAAAAAGCTGCCGGTCAACCGAATATTTCCTTAGCTGATTTTATTAAGCCAAATGGGGACGATTATATTGGAGCATTTGCCGTTTCTATTCACGGATTGGAGCCACATATAGAACGGTTTATCAAAGAGTTCGATGATTATAGCAAGATCATGTTGCAAGCGCTGGCGGACAGGCTGGCAGAGGCTTTTGCAGAATTGTTGCATGAGAAAACGCGCAAAGAATTTTGGGGTTATGCAAAAGATGAACATCTTACATCAAAAGAATTAATAGAAGAAAAATACGCAGGCATACGTCCTGCTCCCGGATATCCTGCCTGTCCTGATCATACAGAGAAATATAAATTGTTTCAATTGTTGAATGCGACTGAAAATGCCGGCATAACTTTGACAGAATCGCTGGCGATGAATCCTGCGCCCTCTGTTTGTGGCTGGTATTTTGCCAACCCGGAAAGTAAATATTTTGGAATTGGAAAAATCGCAAAAGACCAGGTAGAAGATTATGCACGAAGAAAAAATATGCCATTAGAGGAAGTGGAAAGATGGCTACGACCCCAGTTGGATTATGAAGCGTAATTGAGATGGGGGAGGTACGATGTTTGATGTAGGATGTACGATGTTTGATGTACAATGTTTTTTGCAACCTTTTTCGAATTGCAGTTAACCAATTAAGTAAACAACATGAACAATAATATCCGCATTATTTCATACAATGTAAATGGAATACGATCGGCCATTAAAAAAGGTTTTATTGATTGGCTAAAAACAGACCCTGCAGATATTATTTGCCTGCAGGAAATAAAAGCAAATGAATCAGATATAGACCGTGTGGCAATTGAATCTGCAGGATACAGGCCTTACTTTTTTCCAGCGCAAAAAAAAGGATACAGTGGTGTTGGCATTTTAAGCAAGCTCGAACCTGATAATGTGGAATATGGTCATGGAAACGAGCAAAGCGATTTTGAAGGAAGAGTTTTGCGAGCAGATTTTGGAGATATTACTTTGATCTCCGTTTATTTTCCTTCGGGAACGAGCGGTGAACATCGTCAATCTTATAAATACATTTGGCTGGATGAATTTTTAGATTATCTCAACCAATTGAAAAAAACACGACCTAAATTAATTGTTTGCGGCGATTATAATATTGCTCACAAAGAAATTGATATTCACAATCCTGTTTCCAATAAAAAAACAACGGGCTTTCTACCTGAAGAAAGAGCATGGTTTGATAAATTCCTGAAGAATGGATTTACAGATGGTTTTCGTCATTTGAATAAAGAACCTCATCAATATACGTGGTGGAATGTACTGCGTCCAACGACGCGAATAGAGAATAAAGGCTGGAGAATTGATTACATCAATGTTACCAATAATCTTGAAGATCGCATTCAGAAAGTAGATATTTTTCCTGGCGTAAAACACAGTGATCACTGTCCTGTTTACCTTCAATTAAAATTGTAACTATGTTTATTTACAACATTACCTCAAAAGTGGATCACGAAATTCTGAAAGATTGGATGCAGTGGCAAAGGGAAACTCATATTCCTGAGATGATTGCAACAGGTTGTTTTTACGATCATAGGTTTTATGAATTGCTGGAACATGAAGAAGAAGATGGAAAAACTTTTGTGATCCAGTTTTTTTCAAACACAAGAAGTGATTACGAAAAATATCTGGCAGAATTTGCATTGGAACTTAGGAAAAAGAGTATAGATAAATGGAACGGGCATGCAATTACTTTCCGTACTCTTCTTCAGAATGTGCAATAAGTGTTCATATTTTCTTTTGAACATTTTTTCATTCGTAAAAATACTTTTCTCTAAAATCCTGTATTCATGCGGCTTTTGACGAGAATGTGCTGAAAGCCGCTTCCAGCTTATGTTTTGCACTCAGTTCAAAAAATTTAATCTCTTAGTAAAAATCCGTTTGCCGCTGCAAACCCTATCAATAGGGCATTTCATCCACACGAGGTTGGAATTTTTTTTTTTAAAAAATATCATTTCATTAAAAAACCTTCTATATTTGCCCCTGTTAAAAAATCAAATAAATTATTATGAACAAAGCTGAATTAATCGCCAAAATGGCTGATGATGCAGGAATTACAAAAACCCAGGCTAACGCTGCTTTAGATTCTTTTACCACAGCAGTAACAAAAACTTTAAAGAGCGGTGGAAAAGTTACTTTAGTTGGTTTTGGAACTTTTTCTGTTAGCAAAAGGGCTGCGCGTAATGGCCGCAATCCTCAGTCTGGTGCTGTTATTAAAATTAAAGCTAAGAAAGTAGCTAAATTTAAAGCAGGTAAAGAACTGTCTTCGAAAATTTAATTTTCGAAGCAATTTATGAAAGCAAGATGCAAAATTGTATCTTGCTTTTTTATTAAAAACATTATTCAACAAAAAATAAAATAATCAATGGGACGCGGTGATAAAAAAACAAAAAAAGGGAAAATCTTTATGGGCTCTTTTGGTAAGTCAAGACCAGTAGCAAAAAGCTCAAAAGCAGATGCAAAATCAAAAGAAAAAAAAGAAGCTTAATTAACTATCATAAATCAAAAGATAGAAAAAAAGAGAATTAGCGTTATTTCTTTGGGTACTACAAAACCTGTTTAACGCCTTTTTCTAAATGTATTGATATTATATTTAAGGAGCCAACCTCTTGATTTGCCATTTATTATTTTCCAAAAGAAAATATTTTAGCCTGTCGTGAAGCCTTCCCGGCCTGCCTTGCCAGAATTCAATTGCAGTTGGCTCTAGAATATATCCGCCCCAAAAATCTGGCCTTGGAATTTTTTCTCGATTAAATTTATCGTTATAGAGCTGTACATTTTTGTCTAAAAATTTTGCGTTTTCAATAACAGAACTTTGAGGCGAACTCCATGCTCCGATCTGACTTTCTCTTGGCCTCATTGAAAAATATTCATCACTTTCTTCAGGACTTACTTTTTTAATTTTTCCTTCAATCCTTACCTGCCTTTCTAATTCCTTCCAAAAGAAAACAAGAGCTGCAAATCCATTTTCTTCAATATCCTTTGCTTTGCGACTTTCATAATTTGTAAAAAAAACAAATCCATTTTTTTTGATAGCTTTCAGTAAAACAATTCTCGCGGATGGCTTTCCTTCAGCATTGCAAGTTGCCAAAGTCATCGCATTAGGTTCTTCAATTGTTGTTTCTACCGCATGCTGCCACCAGTTTTGAAATTGTTTGATTGGATCAGCGTCAACATCTTTCTCATCTAGCGATTGCAATTGATACACTCTTCTCATTTGTGCAATTGAATTTAGTTCTGCCATTCTTTTCTGTTTATCAACAAATTTAATGAAGAGTACTTGATTTACTTTAATTTATGGAATATCTAATTAAAGGACGAGCGTGTCTAAATAAAAATCACTTAAATAGGAGTCAGAAGATCCTTCCAGTCTTTAAATATCCGTCATTTATCAAAAAAGCATTCCACTGCAGAAATGCTTTTTTAAAATAAATCTTCAAAATATTGGTTACATCCCGAAGCGTCCAAAACGTCCATAACCAAGCCCATAGCCAATTAGATCACCAAATATTGCCATCAGAATTGCTGAGATAAGAAATACAAGCGCAAACATAATAATGAAGGCAACAATCATGTAAGCAATCTTTTTATCTTCGGGTGTTTTCTTTAAAGGACCAAGGCCAATGTAAAAAAGATAAATCGAATAGATCCAACCAGCGATTACCAATAACCATCCAATAACCGGAATAAATGACAGCAATCCAGCGATCCAATTTGGAGTATTAGAATAAGCAACTAACTGGGCCGATTTATTTAGGTTTTTTTCTGAGCCAAAACTTGGAGCCAGCATATCAATTACGTAAATAGAAATGTAAAATGAAATGATAATTGAAACAAAACCTATAATAGCTGACCAGATAAAATAAGTTCCAAATACTCCTGCCCATACAAGCCCGGTCAAAATATGTCCAATAGAAGCAATAATGGCCATTGGCAACACGTAATTAATCAACAGAGATTGCGGAGTTGCGATCTCAGTCTCTACCACAAGCCATTCTGTCTTTGGAGTCAAAACCATGTTTTTTGCTCGTTCAATTAAATTCATAATTTTAAAATTTACAGTATAATAAAAATCAGAGAAAAGTTAACGGTTGTTATTAAACAAACAAGTATCTAAAATATATCAAAATAAATTTGCTATAGTACCGGCTTGATATTTTCATCCTCAGCAATAGCACTTGGCGGCGGTTCAATAAGAGATGACGAATTGGAAGGATTTGTTGCATCGGTTGTGCCACTTCCGATCTTGCTTTCAATATTTCGTTTCATGCTATTAAATCCATCTTTCAAATTATCTTCAGGCAATTTGAATAGATAAGCTGAAGCTAAAATTCCAATAGCAGCAATGGCTGCAATGTAAACACCAAATCCAACTAATGAAGATCCCATAATGGAATTTGTTGCCTGAGAATAAAACCAAATGGTAACGAGTAAAGCGACTGCGCCCGCAAGAAGTGTGACAGCCCATTTAGTTTTATCCAGATTTTTTGTTTGTTCATCGAAGACAGCAATTAAACCACTGACAACAAAACAAATAAAAACGATAATGCCTTTATCATGCATACCATTTACGCTTTGAGAATAACCGAACATAGAAATAGAAGCCCAGGGCAAGAACATCGAAATAAAGCCGATGGCGGAGGAGATTAAAACAAATTTTCTTTGTTTACTCATTGTTTGAAAGTTCATAATTGTAAGTTTTTAAAGTTAATAATAGAATCCAGGGTTTCGGCTGGTCAATTAACTTTCATAACTACGGATGAATTTCAATAAGTAAATTTATAAAGAATGTTTTGGAGCAGAAAATATTTTGTTTTGGTTTACCATAAGCTCAAGGTCAGCAATCATTTTGGCTTTTTCTTCTTCGTACATTGCAACTCTTTTTTCAAGTTCATGTAAATGCGAAAGCCCGCTTTCAAGCTCTTTTTCCTTTTTGCTGATCTCTACAATTTGCCTTCTCAGGTCATCATTCTCGCTTTTCAAACGCGCATTTTCACTTTGAATATTTGCAAATTGTTTTTTTGTTTCAATTTCTGCAAGAAGAGATCTTTCTAATTCTGCTTCTCTTGCCGTTGAAGCTTCTAATTGTCTTTGCAAAAGACCAATATTATTCTGCATGGATTGCAGGTCATTTAACCGTGCATCATAATCACTTTGCAAACTTTTCCATCTGCTGTCGTCTTGTGAAAATGAATTTAATTTAGTTTCAACTTCTTCAAGTTTTTGCCGTGTGATATCAAGCTCGTTTTCTAATTTTTCCTTTACTTCATTTTCTTCATAATATAATTCTTTCCAATCTTCCGTATCTTCTTTTACCGGCAAAGAAATTTTCTGTTGCTGACTTTCGTATTGTGCTTCCAATGCTTTTAATCGTTGTTGCAATTTGGAAAATTGGATTTCATAAAATGAAGATGTTTCTTCAACTTTTTTCAATTGATTTTTTAAATCCCATATCACTTCTGAACGTTGGGAAGAAAGGCCGTTTTCAGAGAAAGTATTTTTCTTAAAACTAAAAATACTTTTTTTATCTACAGGCAAAAAATCATAACTGCTCATAATTACTTTATAAGCAAAAATGAAGCAGGCAATTAAAACTACCAGCGAGATTAGCCACCAAATCCACATAAATTTATTACTTGAGAAGTGTTACACAATCAATTAATTCTGACGGTTAACCGTTGTTTTTCAAAGGATAAATTTCAGGTTTTTTTCTGATAATGGATTAGCAGGCTGTAAATTATAACAAATTATCCGGTTACCAAAGTACCAACTTTTTCGCCAGTTACTACGCGCAACAATGTTCCCGGAGTATCCATGTCAAAAACGATGATGGGCAGTTTATTTTCCATGCATAATGTGAATGCAGTCATGTCCATCACTTTCAGATTTGCAGTAATGCATTCGGTAAAAGTAATTGTTTCAAATTTCTTAGCAGTTTTATCTTTTTCCGGATCAGCAGAATAAATACCGTCAACGCGCGTTCCTTTTAAAATCGCGTCTGCGCCAATCTCTATGGCTCTTAAAGAACCTGCTGTATCTGTAGTAAAATAAGGATTTCCAGTGCCTGCTCCAAAGATAACAACTCTTCCTTTTTCCAAATGGCGGATAGCTCTTCTTCGAATATAGGGTTCAGCAATTTGTTCCATTTTTATCGCGCTTTGCAACCTTGTGTAAACTCCGGCTCTTTCTAATGCACTTTGCAAAGCCATTCCGTTGATAACCGTTGCGAGCATTCCCATATAATCTCCCTGCGCTCTTTCAATTCCTGTTTCTGCTTCATTCATTCCCCGATAAATATTCCCTCCGCCAATCACAATTGCCACCTGAACTCCCAGTTCTGTTATTAATTTAATATCCTGGGCATATTGAAGAAGAACTTCTGAATCAAGTCCAAAATTTTTATCGCCCATTAAAGATTCACCGGAAAGTTTGAGAAGAATTCGTTTAAACTTAGGAAGCATAAGCTGTATTACGGTTATAATTTTTAAAATCGTTGCAAGATAATGGATTAAATTTTTATCCTGTTATTTCATACAATTTTTTAAAAAATTAAAGGTTCTGAATGAAGAAATAAAGCTTTTTTAGATTATATGAACGTAGTTTATTATAAAAAAAAGAGTCGCCATATATGACAACTCTTTTTATGATTTTTCAATTAATTTTTTATCCTAAAGCAACTCTTTTAAAGGAAAGAACCTGTAAATCAGGATCAAGGCTTTTCAAGAATTCGCCTACTGATTTGTTTCCATCTTTTACAAAAGCCTGAGCAAGCAAAGTGCTTTCCTTAAAGAATTTATTGATCTTTCCCTGAGCAATTTTTTCAGCCATTTCAGCCGGTTTGCCTTCAGCTTTTATTTGCTCGATAGCAATGTTTCTTTCGCGTTCAATTGTTTCCTGTGGCACTAAAGCTGCATCAATTGCAATTGGATTCATCGCAGCAATTTGCATAGCAACATCTTTTCCTGCTTCTTCATTTGCTTTATTTAATCCAACTAACACACCCATTCTGAAAGATCCGTGAATGTAAGAAGCAACATAAGGAGCTTCAATTTTTTCAAATCTCGAAATGCTGATCTTTTCACCAATCTTTGCCACTTGTTCGTTCAATTTGTCGGCAATAGTCTCATTGCCGATTTTTACAGAATTTAACTCTTCGGCGCTGTTTACATTATTTGCAACAGCCGCATCGATAATCGATTGTGCAAAGGCAATATATTCAGCGTTTTTACTTACGAAATCTGTTTCACAACTTGCGTTTATGATATAACCTGTTTTGTGATCTTCAGTAGTTTGGGCAATTACCACACCTTCTTTTGCTTCACGATCACCACGAAGCGCTGCTACTTTTTGTCCTTTTTTTCTTAAATAATCAATCGCCGCTTCAAAATCACCATTTGATTCTACCAAAGCTTTGCGGCAATCCATCATTCCGGCGCCCGTTTGCTGCCGTAATTTATTAATCTCTGCTGCTGTTATTGTTGTTGTACTCATTGTTTTTAATTTTCACAGTTTCAAAATTTTCGAATTTTCGAATTATCTCCTTGCTCCGCCTGGTCCGCGATTTCCTTGTCCCGGTCCTGCTACTCTGCGTTTTTGTGGCCCTGCGGCACTACGTCCTTTTCCTCCGGCTTGTCCCCCTCTGCGACGTTCTTTGCCATCATCATTTCCTTCGTCAAATTTGATATCGCGTGTGTTGGTTTCTTCTGCTTCTTCAGTTTCTTCCTGTTTTTCTGCTTGTCTTTCCGCCAAACCTTCTGCAATAGCAGCTACAATGTAATTAGTGATAATAGCGATAGATTTTGTTGCATCGTCATTTGCAGGAATAGAAAATTCAACTTTGTTAGGATCGCAATTGGTATCAACCATTCCGAAAGTAGTAATGTTCAAACGTTTTGCTTCTGACAGAGCAATGTGCTCGTGACCAATATCAACAAGGAACAAAGCTGCCGGAACGCGGCTAATTGATGCAATTCCACCTAAAACTTTTTCCATTTTATCTTTTTCACGGGAAAGGGTAAGGCGCTCCTTTTTTGTAATATTATCCAGCGTTCCATCGTTCAACATTTTTTCCGTCGCCTGCATTTTCTTCACGCTTTTGCGAACGGTATTAAAGTTGGTTAACATTCCTCCAAGCCAGCGCTCAGTAACGAAAGGCATGTTTACTCTTTTTGCTGCTTCAGTTACAATTTCCTTAGCTTGTTTTTTTGTTGCAACAAACATGATTTTCTTTCCACTTTTAGCGATAGATTTCATTGCTGCCGCTGCTTCTTCAAGACCTTCAACTGTTTTATTGAGATCGATGATGTGAATACCTTTTTTCTCAGCAAAAATGTAAGGTAACATTTTTGGGTTCCACTTCTTTTTTAAATGGCCGAAGTGTACACCTGCTTCTAGAAGCTGCTGTTGTAAAGAAGTATTATTTTCCATTTATTTTTTATTAAAATTGTTTTTAAATATTAATTGAAGAGATATCAGGTAGAAATTAATAACTGATAACTGATAAATTATCTCTTACTGAACTGGAAGCTCTTTCTTGCTTTTTTCTTACCTGGTTTTTTGCGCTCTACAGAACGGGCATCTCGTGTTAACATTCCAGCGTCTTTCAGCGCTTTCCTGTATTCGGGGTTTACCTGGAGAAGTGCACGTGCAATTCCTAATTTTACTGCTTCTGCCTGTCCTTTTACACCACCCCCTGTAGCATTAACGGTTACATCAAACTTATCAGCTGATTCAATCGTTTTTAAAGGAGATTCTACCTGGTTTTGAAGATACACGAGCGGAAAATAAGTTTTGTAATCTTTCCCATTGATAGTGATGTTGCCATCGCCTTTGGTAAGGAAAACCCGCGTTACGGCTTCTTTTCTACGCCCTACTGCATTTTTTTGTTTTTCCATTTTATTAATTTGAAAATGTGAAAATGTGAAAATTCGAAAATGTAAATCAAACTTTCAATTTCAATTTGTTTTTTAGAATTTTAATGTTTGAGGATTTTGTGCACCATGCGGATGTTCGGCTCCGGCATACACGAATAATTTTTTATACATTTTGCGCCCTAATTTATTTTTAGGTAACATTCCTTTTATAGCTCTTTCGATAATCACATCAGGACGACGTTTCAGAAGATCGCCAGCTGCTTCTTCTTTTTTTCCTCCAGGATAACCGCTAAAGTTAATATAGGTTTTATCGTCTAATTTTTTGCCGGTAAATCTTACCTTGTCACAATTAGTTACGATCACATAATCTCCGCAATCTACGTGCGGCGTGAAGTAGGCTTTGTTCTTTCCACGAAGAACAGACGCAATTTTTGCGCACATGCGGCCTACGGTTTGATTAGTACCGTCAACAACGTACCAGTTGCGTTGCACGGTAGCCTCGTTTGCATGTTGGGTGGTGAAATGTAATTTGCTCATTTTATTTTTTTATTAATTCTGGCGTTTCAAAAACATCAGAACGGTTTAATGATCTGCCGCTATCCCGGCATTTTTTTAAGGAGTGCGAAGGTACGGTGAAACAAGTTGAAAAAACTTCAATTTATGAAGAATTTTTAAAACCGCCTTTGTAACTCATTGATTATCTATTAAAAATTTGCATAAAAAATTAATTAATCATATTTTCCATCTGGATTTTTTAATAAAATGTAATGAAACAAATGAGGCAGATTTTTATTAAATGTATTTTGTAAATTGGAAAATTTCCTGTTTTTGCTCAACCGTACTTTTTATAATTGAATTACAGCAATGAATAAAAACATAACCTGTTGTAAATTTTTTTCCTATCGCTGTAATTATCGAAATTTTTTTAGGCAATTAATTTAACAATTATATTTGCCTAAAATTTTATCAGATGGAAGAGACACAACCAGTCGGAAAATATTGGATCGCTTTTATTATATCTGCAATAATTCAACTCATTTTTTTAATCTGGATCCGTGAATATTTCTGGTTGATACTTCCATGGGTTCTTACTAGTTTCAGCAAAGCAATGAGATTGATTTAATGCAATACTTCAGCAAGTTTGTTGTGAAGATCATTTCCTCTTAATTCAGTTGCAATTATTTTCCCCTGTGGATCTATTAATACATTGTATGGGATTGCTTCTACATGATATGCAGTAGCTGCTTCGCTGTTCCAAAATTTCAAATCGCTTATTTGTTTCCAAACAAGGCCATCATCTTTTATGGCTTTTGACCACGCTTTTTTATCCTGATCGAGTGAAACTCCTAGAACAGTAAAGTTTTTATCTTTAAACTGGTTATAATTCGCTACAACATTCGGATTTTCCTGTCGGCATGGGCCGCACCAGCTTGCCCAAAAATCTACTAAAACATATTTTCCACGAAGAGAACTTAATGAAAAAGGTTTTCCATCAACATCTGGCAAAGTGATATCCGGTGCTATCTGTCCTGCCGCAATATTTCCATTAGAAGATTGATTATTCTGTGCAGCAACATATTGATCAAATTGTTTTTGCATAGATGCAACAGAAGAATTTTGAGGGTATTTTTTGGTAAGACTTGCTAACAAATTTTTTACCGTATCAATATTTACATCTTGTGTGTATCCAAGAGCAAACAATGCATTGATCGGATTTTTAACCGTATCAATAAAGTTTACTAAAAAACGATTGTACCATTCATTACTGATATTAAAAGCATTATCTGCTATAAAAGCCATTGAATCGTTTTTTTGCTGTTGGTAATCTTTCCTTGCCTGGTCTTCGCTGATTAGTTTGGTATGAATAGAATCAAGTCTCATAATAAATGCAGACAAAGTTGCATTTGCAGGGGTATTAAATTTGCTTGTATTTAAAACTGAGTCATTTGCATTTGCTGAAAAATCAATCTCATCTTTATCATTGATAAAAATATAACCTGCATTTTTTTCAAATTTTAATCTGTACAAACCTTCTTCGGAAGCATGTGCTTTTACAGTAAATTTCCCATTTTTCATTTCGGCGGTATCCAATACCTGTGGTGGATTTTGATTAAAAAATATTTGTTCTAAAAATACTTTTTGATCCGGTGCATTTTTTAAATCGCCGTTTACGCTAAATAGACCATTTTTATTGCTGGATGTACAGGAAAATATGAAAAGCACGATGACGAAAATGAATATCTTTTTCATTGTATTATTTGATTATTAATTTATTGATTTAGTTTTTCAGAAAGAATTTTCATTACTGCCTGCATATCAGCTTTGCCTTTGCTTTTCTTTTTTACTTCGCCGGCAAACAATCCTGTCAAATTCTTTTTGCCTTTTTTGTATTCAGAAACCTTTTCAGGCATCGAAGCTAAAACTTCGTCTATCCATGAATGCAAAGTATCATCATTTTTTTCCTGAAGAAGATTCATTTCTTTGGCAACTTGTAAAGGCTCTTTTTCCTCAGAATCAATTAATGCCGGAAATATTTTTGAAACTGCTATTCCAAAACTTACTTTTCCTTCTTCAATAAGATCTACCAGTTTTGCCATTGTTTCAGTTGAAACGGGAAATCTTTCTATCGGTAAATTATTATCATTCAAAAAAGATTTTATGGGGCCGATGATCCAGTTGGCTGCTGCTTTGTAATGATTGGTTTTTTTAATAATTCTATGAAAATATCTGGCAGTTTCTCTGTCGTCAGCAATAATTTTTGCTGCATCAGCAAGTAAAGAATATTGTTCCATCAATCTCTTTTCCAAAGCCTGTGGTAATTCAGGCAAAGAATCCCTGATAAAATTTATTTGTTCTTCGGTGATTAAAAACGGTGCAAGATCCGGTTCAGGAAAATAGCGGTAATCGTTGGCTTCTTCTTTGGAACGTAATGAAAATGTTGTCCCGTTGCTGGCATCAAAACTTCGTGTTTGCTGTATAATTGTTTCACCAATTTCGAGTAAACCAATTATTCTGTTTATTTCATAATCGATCGCTTTTTTTACATTACGAATCGAGTTCAGATTCTTTACTTCTACTTTTGTTCCGAGAGTTTTTTCTCCTTTTAATCTTACAGAAATATTAGCGTCACAACGCATACTTCCTTCTTCCATGTTCCCGTCACAAATTTGCAAATAACGAACCATTTTCCGTATCTCTGTTACGTAAGCAAATGCTTCTTCAGCTGAATGCATGTCTGGTTCTGAAACAATTTCCAGCAATGGAACTCCTGCACGATTCAAATCAATGCACGTAAAATTTTTATCAGCATCATGAATACTTTTTCCCGCATCCTCTTCAAGATGAATTCTGTTCAACAAAATATTTCTGTCTTGTCCGGTTACACGAATAGGAATTGATCCATTTTTACAAATTGGAGTTGTATGCTGCGTTACCTGGTAGCCCTTTGGAAGATCAGGATAGAAATAATTTTTTCTTGCAAAATAATTATCATGGATAATATCACAATTGAATGCGAGGCCGAGCTTGATTGCGAGTTCAACCGCTTTTTCGTTCATCATCGGAAGCGTGCCAGGGTGCGCAAGAGAAATGGCGCTGACATTAGTATTTGGCAGATTCCCAAATTGAGTACTATCGCCACAAAACAATTTACTTTCTGTGAGCAATTGAACATGAACTTCCAGGCCGATGACAGCTTCATATTTTTCAAAATCCGGCATGGAAGCGAAGATATGAAAAGGCATTTCTTTTTATGCGGAATAAAAACTTAAAATTATTTGTTTGTTTACTGCTTGCCTTCGTAATAATTGCATTGTTGTAATGAGCCAACCCTGATATGAATAGGAATTCTCGTTGACTTTTCAATCTTCAATTCCTGCCTGCAAAAAAATCCATAATTGCATGTTGAAAAATCAGAGGGAATTGCTTGTAGCGGTAAATTTTTATTTAAAAAAGAAAGAGAAAGCTGTGTAGAATCGAGCATTTTAGCTGTTGGAAAATTTGTTCGGGAAGGGTTAAAAGAACAGAAATTATTTTTTTGGAAAAGAACCTTGTTCTGATTCTGGCCATAAGAAGAAAGTGCCAAAATAAAAAAAGTTGCAATTAAGCCACAAATTTTGTTCCAAAAAAACATATCGTTACATTTGTCTGCAAATTTAATCTTATAAAAAGAAAAGAAGTTCATGTCATTAAGCCAAAGATTACAACAAAAGCTATTACAAAAATTATCACCGCAGCAAATTCAGTTAATGAAATTGTTGCAGGTTCCAACGGCTCATCTTGAAGAACGAATTAAAGAAGAATTAGAGGAAAACCCGGCACTGGAAGCGGGAGAAGATGGGTATACTGAAACGAGTGAAGAGGTTGCTGATGAATTTGACACTGTCGATGAATTTGAAAATGATGGAAGTGAAAATGAATATGATAACATTGATATAAGTGAATATGTCAATGACGGAGATGATGAGCCCGGAGATTACAAGTACCGGGATGATAATTATGGCGATCCAGATGATACGAAAGTTATTCCCCATAAAGTGGAAACTTCATTTTATGATACTTTAAAATCTCAATTGCTGATGTTGCATTTGGATGAAGAGCAGCGAAGAATTGCAGAACAAATTATCGGAAGCATTGATGATGACGGCTATTTGCGACGCGATGTTACTTCGATTTGTGATGACCTTGCTTTTCGTCAGAACATCAACACAACCGAAAAGGAAATCGAAAAATTAATCGGATTAATTCAACAGTTTGATCCGCCGGGAGTAGGCGCAAGAGATTTGCAGGAATGTCTTTTACTGCAATTACATCGAAAAGAGAAAGAAGGTTTGCCGGTTGGGATCGCTATTGAAATTATAGAGAAATATTTTGATGAATTTACCAAGAAGCATTATGAAAAGATTCAGAAAAGCCTAAATCTTAATGATGAAGAAATTAAGGAGGTAATTAATCAGATTATTAAATTAAATCCAAAGCCTGGGGGCGAAGTTGGGGAGTCTAATAAACTACAGAGTTATGTAATACCTGATTTTTTTGTGTTGAATAATAATGGGAAATTAGAAGTAACACTAAATTCCAAAAATGCTCCGGACCTTCGAATTAGTGAGGGTTACAGAGACATGTTAAAAGATTATGACCGCGGAAATAAAAAAGATAAAAGACAAAAAGAAGCAGTGCTTTTTATCAAACAAAAAATAGATTCAGCAAAATGGTTTATTGATGCAATCAAACAAAGGCAGCATACACTTTTGAGCACTATGCAGACGATTGTTGATTATCAAAAGCAATTTTTTTTGACGGGAGAGGATATTGATCTGAGGCCGATGATTTTAAAAGATATTGCGGAAAGAACGATGCTTGATATTTCAACTGTAAGCCGTGTGGCGAACAGCAAATTCGTTCAGACTGAATTTGGAACGTATCGCCTGAAATTTTTCTTTAGCGAAAGTTTGATAACAGACAGCGGCGAGGAAGTAAGTACACGCGAAGTGAAAAAAATCCTCAGTGATTTAATAGAAGAAGAAAGCAAACAAAAGCCATTAAGCGATGAAAAGCTTACAGAGTTATTACAGGAAAAAGGGTATAATATTGCACGCAGAACCGTTGCTAAATATCGTGAGCAATTAAATATTCCTGTCGCACGATTGAGAAAAGAACTTTAATTATGGAACAGGATATATCGTTAGAAGGGAAGCCGCTTCAACAACAGTATGAAAACAATATTTCTTTTCCGCTTGTTGTCAAATGGCTGGCACATTTATTTTCTTTTATTTTTCATCCGCTTTTTATTCCGGTAATAGCAGCATGGTTTTTAGCGTATGTGCAACCAGGATATTTTACAGGAATTTCTCCGCATGAAAAAAACCTGATTATTTTACGTGTCGGTTATATCACTATTTTTTACCCGGCCTTAACCGTTTTATTATTAAAAGGACTTGGATTTATAAAAAGTATTTTTTTAAAAACACAGCGCGAAAGAATTGCTCCTTATATCGCTACTAACTTTTTTTATTTCTGGATATTTTTAGTTTTTAGAAATCAACCCGAAGTTCCTTCAATCCTTACCAGTTTTATCTTTGGAGCTTTTCTTGCTTCCTCAGTTGCATTAATTACGAATATTTATTTTAAAATCAGCATGCATGCTTTAGGTGTTGGTTCATTGTGTGGATTGATGCTTATTATTATTTTTTCAGGATTTACTTATACTGTTTTTTTAACTGTAATGATCATTTTTTTGATTACAGGCTTAGTTTCCACTTCAAGATTGATTGTAAGTGATCATAAGCCTTTTGATATTTATTCAGGAATTATTCTTTCCATTTTATGCCAAATGGTAGCCTGTATTATTTTTGGATAAAAGAAGAAGCAAATAGATTAATCGAAAAAATAATTCTATTTCTTCTATTCCACAGTTAATGAAAAGGTGATCATTCTTGCATTGATTTTATCCAGCACATTTGAATATTTCAAATTTGGATCTCTTGCATGAAGATTCGTCAGACCGCTGCTGAGTTTTATTTCAGGAGATAAAACAAAATAAGGAAAGTAAATATGGAAGCCCAAACCCAATTCAACACTGACATCAGAGCGATTTAGCTTCACAAGATCTTCAGCTTTTGAAGCTCCTGCATTGCTTGCCAGATCATAATCAAATTTTCCTCCCGCCATTGTATAAACTTTGAAATTACCAATGCGATCGCTGCTAAAAGCAATATTTACTGGAAAACTTAAAGTAATGGATTGAACCTTTTTGGTAACGGAAGAATCAGGCTCATATTTTTGAGTGTATAAAAATGCTTTTTCTGAAAAAGTAAGATCGAGAGGATGCATCCGAATATCGAAATGATTGCTCATTCTTACATTTACTAGCCATGCCAGGTTGATTCCCGGATTGTTGATACTTTCAACATCGAGAATAGAATCGTATTGAAGAAAACGCGGATGGTGCGTAAAATTAAAATGCGATTCATTGTAACCAATATTGATTCCAAAGTGATACGGTTTATCATCATGATCTTCCTGATTGATCGTGTTGTTTGATTGTGCAATAGACGCAACTGAACAAAACAAAAGCGAGATGATCAGAACTATTTTTCTGCGCAATAAATGGTGCATATTCCTAAAGTCAATGTTTTGTAAAATGCGTTTCGATAATCTGATTGGTTTAAAATTTGAATAAATGATCCTTTCTCAGGAAACTTTAGAACAGAATCGTTTAAATATTGATATGCCTCATTATTTTTTGCAATAATCTTTCCAATTTTTGGAGTTATGAATTTCATGTAAAAATTATAAAGCTGTTTCAAAACCGGCAGAGATGGCTTGGTGCATTCAAGAACTACCAATCTTCCTCCCGGTTTCAAAACTCTTTTTATTTCTGATAATCCTTTTTCAAGATTCTCAAAATTTCTTACGCCAAAAGCAACCGTAACCGCATCAAACGAATTGTCATCAAACAAAATTGCTTCGCTGTCCCCATTTAACAACTCAATTGAATTTTGTAAACCGGCTTTCTCAATTTTTTTTCTCCCTACTTCCAACATCCCGTCACTGATGTCAATTCCAATAACTTTTTCCGGCTTTAAAATTTTAAAACTGGTTATTGCAAAATCTGCAGTTCCTGTAGCCACATCTAAAATTTTTTCCGGCTTCAAATCTATTAATTGCCTGATCGCTTTTTTCCGCCAGCCAATATCAATTCCGGCACTTAAAAAACGATTTAAAAAATCATAACGGAAAGCGATTTTATCAAACATATTCTCCATCTGCTTCTTCTTGCTTTCTGTAGAATTTTTAAAAGGAACAACCGTATCGTGCGGATAAATATTCATTACCTCAAAGATACTTTTTTGAAAACATAAGTTTTAGAGTTAACTATTCTTTCACGTTTATTTTTCAAATCGCTTTTCATATTTGAGACTTAAATTGCAGCATGCAGATCAAAAAAGCACAATATCTTGTCAGCAGCCCTTCTTTCGAAAAATGTCCGCCTGCAGATAAACCTGAGTATGCTTTTATTGGAAGAAGTAATGTTGGTAAATCTTCAGTCATCAATATGTTAGCTAACAATGATAAACTTGCGAAGACTTCCAACCAGCCTGGCAAAACTCAAATGATCAATCATTTTGAAATGACAAGTCTTGCAAAGACTGACGATGCTGAAACGAAATGGTTCCTGGTAGATCTTCCGGGCTATGGATTTGCGAAAATTTCGCAAAGTAGCCGAAGAAGATGGGAACAAATGATTGAGAATTATTTAAGGAAGAGAGAAAATTTAATTACTGTTTTTGTGCTGATCGATTCTAGACATCCTCCGCAAAAAATAGACCTGGATTTTATACAAAGTCTTTCCAAATGGTCGGTTGCTTTTACTTTGATTTTTACAAAAGCAGATAAAGAAAAACAATCTGTTGTAAGTAAAAATGTAAAGTTATTTCTGGAAGCCTTGCGAAAGACTCATCAGTTTTTGCCACAACATTTTGTTTCCAGCTCAGTAAAAAAAATGGGAAGAGATAAAATTCTTGATTTGATCAGTGAATTGAATGATGATTATTCGAAAGAGATAGGATAATTATTCAAATTTTTTTTGATAACGAATCTCTCACTTGATAAATATTAAATGCTTCTGTAACCAAAGCAAATCTGCGATTTCTTTTACGCAGATGCGGATCAACAATTGCCTTGTCATAATCGTAAAGCGACGCAAATTTTGGATAATCCCGCTGCATTGTTGCGCCAACAGTTCCAGTATTTCTAAAATATTTTTGTTTGCCATCCACTTCAACTTTAATAAATGCTTTCTGGGTCGAAGAGCCTAAACCCTCTCTCAACGTCATTCTTATTGTATGTGTTTGATTCACAAAATCTTTCAGCAATGCAATTTTTGCTGAAGCATTTGATCCATTCAAATTGCCTTGTGAGGATTCTCTGATGATCAAATCTTTTCCACTTAAATAAAACGCAAATGGCGGCGGATTTCCATCATTTCCATGAATTTGCATAATCGCTACTGCCTGGCTTTTTTGATTATAATATTTGAAATCCTGTGGAAAATAACCTTTCCATTCAAAAACATAAGTTTTGTTGCTATCTAAATTATAACCACTTCCATAAGACACTTCGCTTCTTGTATAATCAGTTCCATCCCACCCATAACCATCTTTGAGAATAGAATAAAATTTAGTTTTCTGCGGATTAATCAATTCAGAAGAAAGCGTGGCTCTGTCAAAATAAATATTGTATTGGAGATTTCCCACCGTTGCTTCTGTAGAAATGTAGGTAATAGTATCGTGCCTGTCGTTTACAATTTTATAAATTTTATCAAAAACGTCGGAAAAACTTCTTAATAAAATTCCGGGTGGTGGTTCATTATCTACTTTTATTACAACAGTATCACGAAATGTTTTTGAAAATCCTTTCGCACTTAATTCAAAACAAAAGATTCCCTGAGGCAAATTTGTAATTTTTGTAATTAAAGCATGTGGATTTATAATAGTAGCACCGCTTTTATAATCTGTGCTTACTTCTTTCCATAACGGCGTCAAACCTTTTGGTACAAAGCCTTTTAGCGTTGCTGTTGTTATTTTCGTTAAATAAATAATTTGATCTTTGCCTGCATTCACAACCCTGCCTTGAGCAAAAATATTTTGGGATAAAATGAATAAAATCAGGGTGAAACATTTGTTCATTAAAAAAAATCAATTTTATTTTTCCTGCTCCTAAGTTAAACAAAAAAGGTTGCCGGTTTTTTCCGGCAACCTTCAAAAGAATTGAGAAAACTTTATTGACTGGAAGAATCTCTGTTTTGTCTTTGTGGACGAAGAGTTTCTTCCACTTCGTTTTTGAATTTAGTGTACTGATCAGCAGTGAAAATGTCTTTTAATTTAGCATCCCTGTCGTCAGATAATTTTTGAAACTGACTCCGATCAGGTCTGTTTCCGGAGTCTCTTGCATCCTGGAACATTTTCATCTGAGCATTGTAATAATCTGTAAAAACGCTATCGGTTCTCGTTTGTTGAGAAGCATCAAGATTCAACGCAGGCGTAAGTTTGTCCATTGTTGCTTTTACTCTTTCAGGTACACTGCGACGTTGCATTCCCTGGGCATAAATGCCTGTTGTTGCCATTAAAATAAATGCAACCAACATGGTGATCTTTGTTTTCATGAATGTTTAATTTTTGTTGTTAAAAGATGATTAATGAAAGTTTTTAAATTATTTCCTTTGTTGCTGATCTTTTCCGGGACGACCAACCATTCTCGTCACTTCTCTTTTTAATGTTGTATCAAATTTTTGTGCCTGGTCCGGAGTACAAATGCTCCTGATATTTTTAAAATAAGCGAACATCTGAAGATCCAGTATTTTTTGTTTTTGTGCGATAGAATCCGCGTCAGCATTGATCAAAGAGTCGGAAATATTATTCGAATAGATCAAACCATAAAAATCTTTTTTCGCATTCCTTACCTCATTAAACAATGGTTTTACTTTTTGCATTTGTTCTTTTCTTAATTCCTGGTATTTCACCAACTGATCTTTTGAAAATCCGACTTCATTTTGCAAAGAATTATACATTCCATTTGTTTCATGATTTTTTTGTCTTTTGACAGGCCTGCTTAAAGAAATAAAAAAAATAAGCATAGCAATATTGGTTATCAAAAGAAAAACAATAATGGTTACGAGGGTTTTTGTTTTTGTAATATTATTCATTATGGTTTTGCATTTACAAATTCATAAAACGTAGAGCTTACCAAATTATATTCGTCTGCTGTAGCCAGTTCATTGGTTTGCTGATTAGTAGAGTTTTGAGAATTTCCGGAAGAAAGAATTACCCATGCATTGATCATGATCACCAGGCAAATACAGGCAAAAGCAACGACTGGTTTTGCAACGAATGATGAAATTTTTTCCCAACTGCTTTTTTCTCTTTGCATACGTGCTTCAAGCCGTGTAAAGAAGAATGGATTAGGTGATGCTTTCTCAATGCCATCAAGGCTTTGCATCACGTCATCAATTTTTTTATTAAATTTTTCTTCCATGATTCTCTTTTTAAAAAAATATAGATAATGTAATTAAAACTCGTTGGTTTTTCGATGTATTTCAATTACAATAATTACTTCATTTTTAGACGTTCTTTCGTTCAAAAACCTGCTTTTATTTTTATTCATTTTCAGGCTTTTTTCAATTCAATAACAAATAATAATCTTTCAAATTTTTTTGAAGGCTCTTCTTTGCTCTTTGTAATAAAGAATCTACAGAAGATTCACTGGATTTCATGATCTGACCGATTTCTTTATAACTTAAATTTTCAATTTTATTCAACACAAAAGCTATCTTTTGATTCAGCGGTAACTGATCAATAGCCTTAAAAAGAACCGCCGCGTTCTCTTTATTTTCCATCTTCACTCCCGGATGAAAAAAATCAGGTGGCTCGATCATTATTCCATCATCTTTCCCATACAAACTTTGTACGAAAGCAAATCTTTTTTTTCTTTTTTTCTTCCTGAGATGATCCAGGCTTTTTGAAACAGTGATCCTGTATATCCAGGTCGAGAATTTTGATTCTTCTTTAAACGATCCAATCGATTCATATACCTGCATAAAAACTTCCTGAGCTGTATCTTCAGCATCTTCGGCATTTTGCAAAAGTCCGATAGCAGCGTTATAAACCATACTCTGCCACGTTTCTACAATAATTTTAAAAGCTTCCCTGTCTTTTTTTTTCAACAGGGCTATTAATTCCCTTTCATTCAAAACAAAAATATTAAATGCTAAAGTGAAGGTCCACCGGGGCCGCGAAAACCACCTCCGCCTCCATATGGAGAACCACCAAAACGGCGGAAATTCCTTTCCCCATCATTGTTGGTTGGAGGTTTTCCTTTACCGAAGTTCTTCAATTTGTACGTAAATGTCAGCATAAAATATTGTTGCAATACCTGGTTCTGAATATTTTGAATATAGGAGTCTGTTACATTCACAGAAATGCTTCTGTTTTGTTTCAACAGATCGAAAACAGAAAGTTTCAATTCGCCATCCTGGTTTTTCAAAAATTTCTTTCCCACTGCAATATTCCACAACCAATAATCCTGGTTCATTGTTGAAGATATTAATCCCTTGTAGAACTGATTGGAGAGATTGTTATTAAAAAACCAGCCACTCTTGCTCAGCAGATTTGCGCTTAATCCTGTAGAAGAAGAGAAATAATTCTGATTCAGATTCGGCTGAAGAGTGTTTTTTAAGGTATTGATATTTGCAGAATACGACAAAGTAAAATCCACATATTCACTGATGTTACTTGCTAAAACAGCGCCTAAATTATAATTGAGATTGTTGGAAACGTTATTCACATTATTGATCATACCGGGTTGCCTTAAATAACCAATTCCTCCATTCCAATTCAGATTTGTCTTTATAAAATTTAATGGCAATCCGAAAGTAAAGAAAGAACGGGCGCTAAAGTAGCCATTCAGATTAACAGGTTTTGACAATTGTGAACCTTTAAAAAGTGTTACCGTTGGAGATAAAACAGAATCCTTTTTAGCAATATAAGTAGCATTAGCAACATAGTTATTTGTAGATTGCAAAAAAACATTGGCAAAGAAAGTTTTGCTTTTTGCTGCATTCGTATAATTATACCGTAAAATCAATCTGTTGGAATATTGTTGTTGCAAATCCGCATTTCCGGTTGATAAAAAAAGCGGATTTGAATTGTTGATTACATTCTGCAATTGGGTTACAGATGGAGGGCTTACAGAACTGCGATAAATAATTCTCAGATTACTTTTTGACGAAAACTTAAATCTCGCAAATGCATTTGCCAGAAAATTGCTGTATGTATTGTCTATCTGCCCGCTTTGCGGAAATGTTTGTTCACTTTTTAACTCGCTGTATTGATAGGAAACTCCTGCTGAAAGCATATTATTTCTGTCGCCATTTCGAATGGTGATTCCGGCATTTTGCGTATTGTAAGTATTATTAAAAACATTGCTGAGACTGCTGTCCAAAATCGAATATTTTGAATCGGCATCATTATAAAAATGAGTTAGCTGATCGGCTTTGCTGATTTGAAAAGCAGGATTATAATTTGCCTGTATCTGTGTTTTTTTCCCGATAGGCTCAGTATAAACGAGGTTAAAACTGTAATTATTTACATTACTTACAGGATTAGAAAGTTGCCTTGTAGTATCAGTGATTTTTGAAGACTGGAAATAATCGTTAAAGGCATTCAAATAATTCTCCCCATATCTGTTATTAAATGTAGTATTGATGCCAAGTGAAATGCTGCGCCCTCTTTTCGCAAAGGCATGCCGGTAAAGGATTTCATTAGAAATCGTATATCCATGATTATCGCTTGTCAGATCATTTACTGTTTTGCTGGTTGTATCCAGCCGCGCTTCATCCATAAAATTTATGCCGTTTACAAAGCTGGTTGAATTATTGGTTTGATAAGACAGATTGGAAGCGATCAAAAGCGTATTGGCTGAATCAATTTTGTAATTCATCCTAAAATTTACTCGGTTATTATTATTATGAGCATCAGAAAGCATTTGCTGATCATAATAAAGACTACTGTCGGCTGTGTTAATAGTTTGCTGGTCAATGAACTGATTGTTGTGTGTATTGCTGCTATTAAAAAAATAACTTGCAGTCACATCAATTTTTTTACCCCATGAATCGCTGTAATTAATTCCGGCAGAATTTGTACCCGCAATTCCATTCTGTTGCCCGACGTTAAAACTACTGCCGCTGCCACCTCTTTGGCCGCCGCCACCGCGTCCACCTCCGCCGGTAACGCCCAACAAATCAGCCGTAGAAAAGTTTTGCTGATTTACATTGTTGAATAATCCTACCAAGGAAATTCGACGGTTATTGTTGAAAAAATTTACATTTCCTCCGGCCAGGTACCGGTCATCTGTTCCATAACCCGCATATACACGACCAAACTGCCCCGTCCGCATATCCTTTTTAGTAACAATATTTATTGATTTCGTAGTGTTGCCATCATCAAAGCCTGTCAGTTGCGCCTGGTCGCTGAGTTTATCGAACACCTGGATTTTATCAATGATTTCTGAAGGAAGATTACGCAGAGTTGCTGTGGCGTCATTTCCAAAAAAATCCCTGCCGTCAACGGTTACTTTTTGAACCGATTCTCCCTGCGCGGTTACAGCTCCCGATTGGTCAACGGTAACCCCGGGTAGTTTTTTAATCAAATCTTCCGCAGTCGCATCCGGATTTACTTTATATTGATTGGCGTTAAATTGCAATGTGTCATTTACCACTTTCATTGCCGAATTATCTTTTATTACAACTGTAGCAAGGGTTTCAGCGGTTTTAGACAAACTAATATTTCCAACATTTACATTTTGATCGATCACTGTTACCATTTTTTTGATCGTTGAATAACCAATATTCGTAATGGTTAACGTATAACTTCCCGGGGCGACCTTATTAATAATAAAAGCACCTTTGGAATCACTAACGGTTAAAATTGGATTAAATGAAGAATCTGATTTTGAAAGTTTTATCGTCGCATTCGAAATAGCAGTATTGGTTGATGCGTCGTCAATATTTCCGGAAACCGACTGTGCCTCAATCGTTGAAACGATGATCGTTGCTAAAAAAGTAAAAGTTAGAAATTTGAACATAAGAATGATTAAGTAAATATTTGACGATCTTATTTTAAAAAACCTTCGGGCAATTCAATTTTTCTGTATAAAAGACTTTTATCTTTTGTTAACTCAACTAAAAATCATTTCAATTATATTGCACTCCCAAAAAAGTAAAATCATTTATGGAATATAATAAGTTAGTTTCTGTTACCGGTTTGCCGGGTTTGTTTGAATTGTTGTCGTCAAAAACGGATGGCGCTGTTGTTCGCTCTCTTGACGATAATTCTACGAAATTTGTAAGCACTCGTCAACATAATTTTTCTCATTTGGAAAGCATTGAAGTTTACACCACAAAAGACAATACCACCCTTGCTGAATTATTTGAAGCAATGAAAGAAAGTGATGAGAAAGTTCCTGATGCCAACGCGGATGTGAAAACTTTAAAAGCATATTTTGAAAAAGTATACCCTGATTTAGATTTTGAAAGAGTTTACACCAGTGATATGAAAAAAATGGTGAAATGGTTTCATGTCATTGATAAAAATAAAATTGAAATCAAGGTAAAATCTGCTGAAGAAAAAGAAGCTGCTGAAGCAAAAAATAATAAACCGGTTCATACAGAAGCCAATGTAAAAAATGCAAAACCGCAGCAGGCAAATCCAAGAAAAATTGAAAGCCGCGGTGTGAAGTAATTGATTGTTACTAAGTAAAAAGAGATTAGTAAGGAAAAATAAAATCGTAATTATTTATTCGTTTACTGCATTTCCCTTGTCTCTTATTTCTCATTTCAAATTCGTAATATCATGACCGCTAACATAGAAAAATTACATAGAAAATTTCTTCCTGAAAATTTAACTGTTACCAATTGGGAAACGATAGAGCCTTATTTTAAAGATCTTTTAAAAAGAGAAATCAATTCAAAAGAAGATCTTGAAAAATGGTTGAAAGATATGAGTGAACTGGAAGCAGCAGTTAGCGAAGATGCATGCTGGCGGCAGATTAGAATGACTTGTGATACCACAAACAAAGAGTTTGAAGAATCGTTCAATTATTTCTGTATGGAAATTCAGCCGAAGATTCAGCCTTATGCTTTTGAATTAAATAAAAAATTAGTGAATGCTCCATTTCTGAATGAATTGGACCAGAATAAATTTTTTACTTACCTGCGTTCTATCAGAAAAAGCATCGAACTTTTTCGTGAAGAAAATATACCGATCCAGTCGGAACTTGCTGTTCTGCAACAACAATATGGCGTGATCACAGGAAAAATGAGTATTGAAGTAAATGGTAAAGTTTACACTTTACAACAGGCGTCCAAATTTTTTGAAAGCCATGATCGAAAATTGCGTGAAGAAGTTTATCGCAAGATCAATGAAAGAAGACTTCAGGATAAATATGAATTGAATAATTTATTTACAGAACTGATCAAAAAAAGGAACCAGGAAGCGCTGAATGCCGGGTTTGAAAATTACCGGGATTATAAATTTAAAGAGCTTGGAAGATTTGATTATACGAAAGAAGATACTTTTCGTTTTCATGAATCTGTAAAACTTCATGTACTGCCTTTGGTAAATAAAATTTTAAAACATAAAAAAGAGAAATTAAAACTTGAAACGCTGCGCCCGTGGGATGTTGAAGCAGAACG
Source organism: Hanamia sp. (assembly GCA_035606215.1). Taxonomy (GTDB): domain Bacteria; phylum Bacteroidota; class Bacteroidia; order Chitinophagales; family Chitinophagaceae; genus Ginsengibacter. The sequence continues at coordinate 48,012 of DATNFV010000007.1, read as the reverse complement.
AGAAGGAACAAAAGCTCTAACGCCTTTTGAAACTGGTGCGGAATTATTAAATAAATCTATTGAAGTTTTTACAAGGCTGCGTCCGTTTTTTGGAGAGTGTTTGCGCCAGATGGATTCAATGAAACATCTTGATTTGGAAAGCAGAAATGGAAAAGCTCCGGGTGGTTACAACATGCCTCTGGCAGAAAGTGGGGCTCCATTTATTTTTATGAATGCAGCAAAATCGATGCATGATGTAACAACGATGGTTCATGAAGGTGGACACGCGATTCATTCTTTTCTGACTCATCCACTTGAGTTAAATTCTTTCAAAGATTATCCAATGGAAATTGCTGAAGTGGCCAGCATGTCGATGGAACTTTTTTCAATGGATCATTGGGATGTATTTTTTGATAACAAAGAAGATCTGAAAAGAGCCAAAGAGCATCAGCTGGAAAGAGTGATCACTATTTTTCCATGGATTGCGGTGATTGATAAGTTTCAACATTGGCTTTATGAAAATCCAAACCATTCCTTACAGGAAAGATCTCAAAAATGGATGGAGATTTTTCATGAATTTTCTGATGATGTGATTGATTATTCCGGTCTTGAAAAATATGTTGAAAATGGCTGGCAAAAACAATTGCATTTGTATGAAGTGCCGTTTTATTATATTGAATATGGCATTGCACAATTAGGCGCTATCGGCCTTTGGATGCAATACAAAAAAGATCCTAAAAAAGCATTGGATAATTATGTAAATGCATTAACTCTCGGCGGAACAAAAACATTACCTGAACTTTATAAAGCAGCAGGATTGAAATTTGATTTTTCTCCTGAAAATATCAAAATCCTTATGGAATTTGTAAATGAAGAATTGGAAAAATTGATTTGAAAAGGAGTAGCTGAACCATTAAGAAATTAAGGGACATTAAGAGAAAACCTTTATTTTCTTAATCACTTAATGTTTAATAATTTTCGAAAAAACGCAGTAAACAAATAAAAAACAACGATTTTTATTTCAATAAAATTCTATTGCCTATCTCCTTCAAAATTCTTTCAGTAAATTTTTTTCTGGAATCAGCTTTAATTGATTTCACCATTTTGCATTAATTTCACCGCTCAATTTTCAATTAAAAACTGTAATAATATTATGGCGGAAGTGATACGAATGCCACGAATGAGCGATACCATGACCGAAGGCGTGATAGTTGACTGGCACAAAAAAGTTGGCGATAAAATTAAATCAGGTGATCTTTTGGCCGATGTGGAAACGGATAAAGCAACGATGGAACTGGAAAGCTATAACGAAGGAACACTTTTATATATTGGTGTTGAAAAAGGGAAATCAGTTCCTGTAGAAGGGATTCTTGCCATTGTTGGTAAACCAGGCGAAGATTACAAACCACTTCTGGAGCAGGAAAAAAAGACTGGTCCGAAAGAAAATAAAAAAGAAGAAAAAGTAGAAAAGAATGCGGAAGTTTTTCCTGCAAAAAATGAAAATGAAGAAAAAGCAATCTCTCAACACCAGGAAAAACAATCAGAAAATGTTCCCGCAGATGTTTTAGATGATGTATCACTGCCAAAAGATGCGAAAGTCATTCGAATGCCGTTAATGAGCGATACGATGACAGAAGGAAAAATAATTCAATGGAATAAAAAAGTAGGTGATAAAGTTAAAGCCGATGATTCTTTGGCAGAAGTGGAAACAGATAAAGCAACAATGGACGTTGTTGGGTATGAAGAAGGAACTCTTTTGTACATTGGTGTTCCAGCAGGACAAGCTGCAAAAGTGAATCAGATCATTGCTATTGTTGGAAAAGAAGGAACTGATGTAAGTGCATTTGTTGAAGCAGAAAAAAATCCTGCCAAAGCTGAAAAGAAGCCTGAAGAAAAGAAGGAAGAACCTAAAGTTGCTCCAGCTTCGATTGAAAATAATAATGGTCAACAATCTTCAATGGAAGGCGGAAGAGTTAAAGCTTCTCCTCTTGCAAAAAGATTGGCTGCAGAAAAGGGAATTGATATTTCGCAGGTTCCGGGAAGTGGGGATGGCGGAAGAATTATTAAAAAGGATGTGGATTCATTTGTTCCTCAAACTACACCAAAAGCTGAGGCTGCAAAAGCAGCAGAAACCAAGCCAGTTCAGCCTTTCGCACCAATCGGGCAGGAAAGCCATGAAGATATTCCTAATACGCAAATGCGCAAAACCATTGCACGCCGGTTAGGTGAAAGTAAATTCCAGGCGCCGCATTTCTATCTGACAATGGAAATCAATATGGATAATTCCATCAAGTCACGCAAAGCGATCAATGAAGTAAGTCCTGTGAAAGTCTCTATCAATGATATGGTGATCAAGGCTTGTGCAATGGCGCTTCGTCAGCATCCGGCTGTAAACAGCAGTTGGATGGGAGATTTTATCAGAAGAAATAAACACATTCATATTGGCTCTGCAGTTGCCGTTCCTGATGGCTTGATAGTTCCCGTGATTCGCTTTGCAGATCAGAAATCTCTTTCTCAAATCGCTGCAGATGCAAGCCAGCTCTATGAAAAAGTGAGAAATAAAAAAATTCAGCCTGATGAATTCAGCGGAAATACATTTACAGTTTCCAATTTAGGAATGATGGATATTGAGGAGTTTACTGCAATTATCAATCCGCCAGACAGCGCCATTCTTGCTGTAGGAGCGATAAAAGAAAAAGTGGTAAAAAAAGGCGATGGATTTGCTGTCTCCAATGTGATGAAGGTTACTATGAGTTGCGATCACAGAAGCATAGATGGTGCAGTGGGTGCAGCTTTCCTTCAAACACTGAAAAAGTTTTTGGAAAATCCTGTTACGATGCTGGTGTAAATTCTGATCTTTTCTTTGTTGAAATTCGGGAGATTCTATTCACTGAGTTATTATAATAATATTTTTACTCCTGAATTTAATATTGAAAAAAATTAGTATTAAATTGAAAGGTGAATAAAAATGTTCAATCCACTTTTCAACTTCTTCGCTTTCATTTTTCGTTCTTTTTAATGCCCGTTTATTGGTTTGCATTAAGCCAGGTAAAAAATATTTATTGGCCGGATGCGGTTTTGGTTTTTGTCATCTTACATCTTCTGCTTTATCCTGCCAGCAACGGTTACAACAGTTTTATGGACCGCGACACATCTCCAATTGGAGGTTTGAAAAATCCATTACAACCAACTCGGCAATTATTTTTCACAACTGTTTTGATGGACCTCATCGCTATTGCTCTGAGCTTCATTGTTTCAGCTGTTTTTGCAATAGGAATTTTTTTCTACATTCTCGCCTCGCGGGCTTATAGTTATAGAAAAATCCGTTTAAAAAAGTTTCCGGTCATCGGCTATTTAACTGTAATCATTTTCCAGGGAGCGGTTACATTTTTTCTCGTTTTTCATGGAAGTGGCAGCAACCATTCTTTGAACGTTCCCGTTTTGGCAATGATTGCTTCCAGTTTATTGATTGGAGGATTTTATCCGTTGACGCAAATTTATCAGCATGAAGAAGATAGAAAAGATGGTGTTATTACGATCAGTTTCTTATTAGGTTACAATGGAACTTTTATTTTTACTGGCATTGTATATGCATTCGCTTTTATTGTTTTAGGATGGTATTTTTATTTGGAATCGAAGTTTTTAAATTTTATTATTCTTCAAATTTTTATGCTTCCGGTGATTTTCAATTTTTTTATTTGGTTTTTGAAAGTGAAAAAAAATAACAGCCAGGCGAATTTTAAAAATACGATGCGCATGAATTTGCTCGCTTCTGTTTGTACCAATCTTGGTTTTATAACCCTATTAATTTTAAAAATGATTTGAGTAAAATTATTTCGATATCAACAGCGTTGCCTGAATACAAACATCAGCAAAATGACATTTTAAATTTCATGCAAAATGTATATGCGATGGATGAAGTGGAAAAAAGAAAATTGAAATTTCTTTATCATCAAAGCGCGATCTGTACAAGATATTCGGTTTTGCCGGATTATAGTCTGAATGCAGATCAATGGCAATTTTATCCTGCGTCAGAAAACCTGGAACCCTTTCCCAGCCTTGAACTGAGGATGAAATGGTTCGGCAAGTGCGCCGCTCCACTTTCTGTAAGTGCAATAAAAAAGTGCATAACAGAGAAAATATGCGAGGACGAAATTACCCATTTGATCACTGTTAGCTGCACAGGAATGAGCGCACCCGGTCTTGATTTGCAGATCATGGAAATCATGAAATTGAGCACAAATATTTTTCGCACTTCTGTAAATTTTATGGGTTGCTATGCTGCTATTCATGCCATGAAACTCGCTGATGCTTTTTGCAAAAATGATCCGAATGCAAAAGTGCTTATTGTTTGCACAGAGCTTTGCACACTTCATTTTCAAAAAGAAACCACTGCAGATAGTATTGCTTCCGCTCTTTTATTTGGCGACGGATCAGCAGCAATTTTAATTACTCATGATGATCATAAATTGGATGGATTGAAAATCAAAAACTTTTACAGCGAAGTTGGCTTTAATGGGAAGGAACACATGAGCTGGCAACTTTCTTCTTCCGGCTTTTTGATGAAACTTTCCGGCTATGTTCCTGAGTTAATTGAAGAAGATTTTGATCAGCTTTTGCAAAAGACTTTACAAAATGCTCAAATGGAAAAAGAAGAAATTTCACATTGGTGTATTCATCCCGGGGGGAAAAGAATCTTGTCTTCTATTGAAAAATGCACCTCCATTTCTAACTATGATCTTCAATATTCTTACCGGATTTTGAATGATTATGGGAATATGTCATCGCCGACAATTTTATTTGTACTTAAAGAAATAATGGATTCTTTTAAAAATATAAAAGGAACGGGAACAAATATTTTCGGCGCTGCATTTGGGCCCGGACTAACAATGGAAACTTTCATTTTATCTGATGGCTGATTATAAAAATCGCTCGTTGCAAAAAGAGTTTTTGGATCAAAATGATATTCCGTTCCGGGATATTTTTTTGAACATGAAAGAACTTGAATTGATCAATTCTCATCTTGGCGGACATGAAATAACGATCAAAGGATTTAAAAAATTATTAGATAAAAGAAAGACTATTTCTGTTTGCGAAATCGGCTGTGGTGGTGGAGATAACTTAAATGCGCTGAATCGTTTCTGTAAAAGAAATCGCATTATTTCTTCGTTTACCGGCATTGATATCAACAAGGACTGTATTGCTTACGCAAAAGAAAATTCACAGATAGAAAATATAAATTTTATTGTGTCTGATTACAGGAATGTCGATTTTAAAAATGAAAAACCCGACATTATTTTCTCTTCACTTTTTTGTCACCATTTTACAGATAACGAACTAATTGAAATAATAATGTGGATGAAAAAAAATTCAACGATTGGTTTTTTTATCAATGACCTGCATCGCCATCCAATTGCTTATCATTCGATAAAAATTGTCACAAAAATTTTTTCCAGATCCTATCTTGTAAAAAATGATGCGCCACTTTCTGTACTACGCGGATTTAAAAAAAGTGAATGGGAAAAGATTTTAAAAGAGTCCGGAATAGATCATGTTTCTATTGAATGGAAATGGGCATTTCGCTTTTTGATTGTGGCAATCAATTCGTAATTTTTTAATGTTGAAAGAAAACGAAAAATATAACAATGAAGCTGTCGATACGCCTTCATTTACTGTAACTGTTATTGGCGGCGGTCTGGCTGGACTTTCACTTTCTGTTTTGCTTTCAAAAGCAGGTTATAAAACTATTTTATTTGAAAAGGAAAAATATCCTTTTCAGAAAGTTTGCGGAGAATATATCAGCATGGAAAGCTGGAATTTTATTGAAAGGCTTGGATTGGATCTTTCAGAACTTCATTTACCGATCTTAAAAAAATTAATCGTCTCATCGCCCGATGGAAGTTATATTGAAACCAATTTGGATTTAGGCGGATTTGGGGTAAGCCGTTATTTTTTAGATAATCAACTGAAAGAAATTGCTGTAAAAAATGGAGTAATTATTTGCCAGGAAACAAAAGTGAGTGAAGTGAATTTTGACGATGAAAAATTTATCGTCAGATTTAATGGTGGACAAATTTATTCAGCAGTTGTTGCCGCATGTTTTGGAAAAAGAAGTAACCTGGATATAAAGTGGAAGCGTAGTTTTATTCAGCAAAAAGCAGGGAAGCTAAACAACTACATTGGTGTGAAATATCACATTAAAACCGAATTTCCTCCTGATACTATTGCCTTACATAATTTTAAGAACGGTTACTGTGGCATTTCAAAAGTTGAAAATGATCAATATTGTTTATGTTATTTAACCACTGCACAAAATTTAAAAGACAATCACAATTCAATTAAAGAAATGGAGAAAAATGTTTTGTTTACAAATCCATTTCTGAAAAAAATATTTTCTGAATCTGAATTTTTATTCGAAGAGCCTGTCACCATTTCTCAAATCAGTTTTGATAAGAAATCGCAAATTGAAAATCATGTATTAATGCTTGGTGACGCAGCGGGAATGATAACTCCTTTGTGCGGAAACGGTATGAGCATTGCTTTTCGCACATCCGGCATCGCTTTTGAACAGATTCATTTGTTTTTGCAAAAAAAAATGAGCCGGGCAAAAATGGAAATCAATTATACTAAAGAATGGAAAAGAAATTTTCAGGTGAAATTAAAAAATGGAAGAAGAATTCAATATTTTTTTGGAAAAGAGCGACTCACGAATTTATTTATCAGGACATTAAAACATTCACCATTTATGATTCGCAGATTGGTCAAATTAACACATGGGAATGACTTTTAGTAATTTTGCAAGGTGTTAAATGGATTCGATATGGAAAACAAAAAAACATTAGTGTTAGGCGCTTCGCCAAATCCTTCCCGGTATAGTTATCTGGCCATTAACCAGCTTCGTTCGAAAGGTCATGATGTTATTGCGATCGGCAGGCATACCGGTAAAGTAGACGATGTGGAAATTACGAATGAAGAGAGGCCAATTGAAAATTTAGATACTGTTACTCTTTATCTGAACGCTAACAATCAAAAGCCTTATTACGACTATATTTTTTCACTAAAACCAAAACGTATTATCTTTAATCCTGGCGCTGAAAATGGAGAACTTGAAGCACTTGCTAAAGAAAAAAATATCCTTCCACAGGAAGCTTGCACGTTGGTTTTACTAAGCACAGGGCAGTATTAATACTTTTTTACCGAGTACTTTTTCCCAACTTTTGTCTTTCTTCTCATACTGTGAAATATTTTAATTGGATCGGCGTTTTATAATCGTCTAAAAATTATAAAACCAAAATCCAAACTATGAAACGCATATACAAAATACTGGCTTTAAGCCTTGTTATAATGACTTCATATTCTTCACAGGCGCAAATTGCAAATTCAAACCGACAGGCTTATTTTAATAAATATGCGGATAAATTACCAACTCCTGAAAGCGAGCTGGACAAGGCGTTTGCAACACCCGAAGGAGGGAAAGTAAAAATAAGTTTTGCTGATTTCGCTTTCAATGGAATTGTCACATCTTCTGTAAAGCGCTATGATAATTTATATAGTGTAATTGTAAAATCCCCGGGTTTAAACAATACAATATTTTCCATTTCAAAAATTATTAACCCGGATAAAACTGTTTCTTATGTTGGCCGCATCATCAATGAAAAATATGCAGACGGCTATCAGTTAAAAAAAGAAAATACCGGCCGTTATTCAATGAATAAAATAAGAACAGATGCATTGATAGAAGATTATTAATCTAATACCGTTCCCTAAAAAAACGGCATCAATATCAAAATCCAAAAACATGAAAAAGTTTCTATCTATTTTTTTAACCCTGGCCTTACTGCTTTCCCTTCAATCGTACGGCCTTCCAAAACTTAGCAGTTTTTCTTCTGCCAAAGCAACTATCTTTCTTGATTTTGACGGACAAACAGTAACTGCCAGTTCATGGAACGGAGGCAATACTTTATATTGCGCTCCTGCAAATTTAACTGATGCACAAATCACCGAAATTTTTAATCGTGTATCAGAAGATTATCGTCCTTTTAATATCAATATCACAACTGATTCAACTGTCTTTTTAGCTGCACCATTAACGCAAAGAGTGAGGATTATTATTACTCCTACCAGCAGTTGGTATCCTGGTGTAGGTGGCATTTCTTATACGGGTTCTTTTATCTGGGGAGATGATACTCCAGGTTTTGTTTTTCCTGACAGATTGAGCAACAGTCCAAAGATGATTGCTGAATGCTGTACGCACGAAAGCGGCCATACTGTTGGACTTTCTCACCAGGCAAAATATACGGACTGCACTTTAATTTCCACTTACAATGATGGAACAGGAAGCGGAGAAACAAGCTGGGCACCGGTTATGGGCAACAGCTATTACAGGAATTTATCAGGATGGAACAATGGCCCAACTCCGACCGGCTGCACTGCTGATCAGGATAATCTTTCAATCATTACAACAAGAAACGGATTTACTTATCGCAAAGACGATTACAGTGATGACCCTTCAAAAAACCCAACTTTAATAAGCGCTGCTCCAACATTTTCAGTAGATGGAATCATTACTACCAATACCGATAAAGACGCTTTTAAAATAAATCTTCCAAAAGATGGAGTTCTTCATGTTGATGCGGTTCCATATTCTGTTGGCGCTAATAATGAAGGCGCAGATCTGGATGTGCAAATGACACTTTTGGATGCAAATATGAAAGTGGTGAAAGTGTATGATCCTTTGGATAAATTAAATGTAACAGTTGATACAACTTTGATGGCTGGCGATTATTACATGGTGGTAACGGGTGCAGGAAATGTGAATACCACTAATTATGGAAGCCTTGGCTCTTACAGAATTTCAGGCGTTTTTTCTCCTTTGTTCGTAATGCCTGTTAGCCAGGTTTTGCTTTCAGGAGAATCTGTGGATGGAAAACATGATTTAAACTGGAGCATTACCGGCAGTCAACCGATTCAATCAATCGTTCTTGAAAGTTCATTTGATGGTTCCATTTTTACAACTCTTACAAAAGCCGCCGTTGCTGACCATGGCTTTGAATACACACCAATTATTAAGAAAGATATTTTTTATCGTTTGAAAGTTACTTCCTTAACCGGCGAAGTTTCTTACTCAAACATTATTCCTTTGAAAGCTATTCAAAATGTTGGAAAATTATTTACGATCAGCACATTGGTAAATTCGGAAATCAAAGTAAATGCTTTGGAAAATTATCAATATCAACTCGCAGACATGAGCGGAAGAATTATAAAGACCGGGCGCGCTGATGCCGGAGTTTCCACCATTAATATCAACAATTCACCTAACGGAATTTATATCATGCAAATTATTTGTAACTCTCAAAGAACAACCCAAAGAATTGTAAAGCTGTAAGGTAGATTCATGTGTAAGTTAGGGGCTAGCGTTAGGGGCTGGCCCCTTTTGTTTTTAGGGGCCACCTTACAGAAGGAGCTTATCTGGTTAAGCCTACGCATGAGGCAATTAGTGTAACTAAGGAAAACATGTCACTTTTTCAGCATAAGACTTTTTGAACAAAGCGAGTCTTGAAATAAGAGACGTACATTAGGATTCATGCCTCTCTGCTGCAAACCTTAATCTCAAATGCTTATTAAGCAATTAATAGATAGTTAAGAGCTTTTGCTACTTAATACACGTGATGCTTTTGATCCAATCTTTTTAATAAAACTTCTTTGGCCATATTGATTTGCTCGCCGATAGGTTTTCCATCCCGGTAAGTGATCACGTTCAATTGTGTGGCGCCTACCGGAAATTGGATCGGCTTTCCATCAAACTTTGGTGAAAACCGGTCGGGATTCGTCTGGTCAAAAGTGTAATAAATATCAAGTCCTTTTACTTCGGTAGTAAGTGTTACGCCAAAGTCGCTGTTCTTAATGCGGGCTGGCTCAAATATTGCATTGTACATGCTCTTCGAATATTTTATATTGGCTGCATCCAGGCGTGGAAATTGTTTCTCGAGCCTTATTATAAAATCAGCCCAGTTTTTATTCGCTTTTGCACTCCAGTACACTTCTGAAAGCGCTATTGCTCTGGGCCAGGTCATATATTCGGCGTGCCGGAATGTGGGTACAGACTCACTCCATAAATTTCCCTGTCCGCCCAAAATATATTTTTCGTCCACACTGTCCGGAACCGGTTCATAATTGTAGGAATCAGAAAGCCTGCATAAACCATAAGTCGGCGGCTCGCCTTCCGGATCTCCCTGGTAAAGATCCAGATAGCAATAATCCCATGGGGTCATTACCACTTTGTGTCCCATTTTTGCCGCTGCAATTCCACCACTCATTCCGCGCCAACTCATCACCGTTGCGTTTGGCGCCAATCCGCCTTCCAGGATCTCATCCCACCCGACCAGCTTTTTCCCTTTTGATTCCACGATCTTCTCTACTCTTTTTACAAAATAACTTTGCAATTCATCAACATTTTTTAAGTGCTCATCGGCCATTCTTTTCTGGCACTTTGGGCATTGATCCCAAAAACCTTTATAAGCTTCGTCTCCACCGATATGAATATATGGATTTGGAAAGATTGCTGCTATTTCTGTAAATATTTTATCCAGCATCGTAAAGGTTGAATCGTTACCGACGCATAACACATTGTCATTTCGCTCATAACCTTTGCCACCTGCATTCACAGAATAAGGCAACTGTGTGCAACTTAAATTTGGATAAGAGGCAATCAGCGCCAGGCTGTGTGCAGGCACATCAATTTCAGGAAGAATGGAAATAAAACGATCTTGAGCGTATTTAATAATTTCCTTCATGTCTTCCTGCGTGTAGAAGCCGCCGTCCGGTGTTGGTTCTCCCGCTAAAGCAGGCAGAAATGTTCCCCAGCGACCGGTACGTTTTACACGCCACGCGCCTGTTTTTGTAAGTTCCGGCAGGCTTTTTATTTCGATACGCCAGCCCTGGTCGTCGGCAAGATGCAGGTGAAGCATATTGTATTTATATCGTGCCATCTGGTCAATGTACTCCTCCACCTCCTGTTTTGTAAAAAAGTGGCGGCTTACATCCAGCATCAATCCACGCCATCCGAAACGGGGAACATCTTTTATATCAACGCACGGTATGATCCAGCTAACATTCTTCACTTCAGAAACACTGGCAATTTGCGGAGGTAATAACTGCAAAACAGTTTGCAGCCCATAAAAAAGTCCGGCAGGTTTATTTGCTGTTATAGTTACGTTTGAAGTGGTAACTTTTAAAGAATAACCTTCATCATGCAAAGAAGTATCTGCCTTCTTATTTAGAATTAAGTTTATCCCATCTTTAGATGACTTTTTTGTGGAAAGATGGTAGCCGGTTGAAGTGGCGATCTTTTCAGTAAACCAGTCAACGGTTTGTTTCGCATCAGCGCTGGCAGCACTTGTTGTTACCGAGGTTGAATGATCCAGCACAAAATGGCCCTTATGCGCCTGCATGATTAGCGGCTTTGGAATGATGGCGATTGAATCACCAGCTTTTGCATTAAAAGTGGTAAAAGAAAAAAGTGAAAAAAAGCAAAGTAAGAGAAATGACCGGTTAGTAAATGGCCAGTTGCTGAAGTAATTTTTTTTCATTGATAATGAGTTGATATAAAAGCCTAAGATACGGATAGTTGGAGAAGAACGTAACACTCACTATTATCTGTTTAGATTTCATCAGGCAATTCTGTTACATTTCGTGCAAAAGCTAAGCTTTATTTTTGTCCGAATACGGTTTACGTTCTGCCAATTACCGGATAATTCATATGAATTATCAAAGGATGGAAACTATTCAGTAACTTATTATAATACAATCATCAGGCCTTCTGTTCTTTCATCTGTTTGCAAAATTTTTTCTTTTGTTTTTCTTAAAAAGATTTACATTTAGAAAACCTTTTTTTATGTTATGGAGAAGATTTAACGGCGAGCCGATTCATCTGCCGATAAAAACTGCTGTTGAACATGCGATTCAAAAAGAAACACAGGAAGGCAACAAATTAAAAGTATGCATCGGCACCGACAGCCAGGTAAAAAGCCAGGACACCGAGTTTGCAACAGTGATCGTTTTCTTACGCGAAGGTCGTGGCGGCTTTATGTTCATTCATAATGAAAAAACCACGACGAAATACAGCATTAAAGAACGCATGTTAGTAGAAGTAGCCAAAAGCATCGAGATCGCCTATGAACTTTGCGATTTGTTTACCAAGTATGATGTGGATATGGAAGTCCATGCCGACATTAATACCAATCCGGGTTTTAAAAGTAATGAAGCCTTGCGCGAAGCGATGGGTTATATCCTCGGAATGGGTTTTGCCTTCAAAGCTAAGCCGGAAGCGTTTGCAAGCAGTTGCTGCGCTGATAAAATGGTGAATTAGGAAATTGGAGGTTCAAGGTTGAATGTTTAAAGGCTAAAGAAAAAGATTATAAATGGAGATAGTTGCTTTACTTGTTTGCATCTTAATATTGATACCACTACAGATTTTTGGTAACTGGTTGAGAATGAAATATAAGAATACAAAAGGTTTTCTTCTCCTGCAATTTGTATGGTTTTTGCTTTGCGCCGTTAGTTTCATTTTCTTTCTCAAACCGGAATTTACCAGGATACAAAATATTGCTGTAGGTGCTTTTATTGGTGGAGCACTCGTTTATTTTTTCTTCAGGTTCAGGAACATTATTCAGAATTCTAACACTAATAATAAATCAGGCAGCCATCTCCATAGCTCAAAAATCTGAAGCTATGTGTTAAGGCATAATCATACAATTTTCTCCAATTTTCTCCGATCATTGCTGATACCAGCAATAACAAGGTAGATTTTGGCTGATGAAAATTGGTTACCATTCCATTAATGATTTTAAAAGAATAACCCGGCGCGATGATTATTTGCGTTTGAATAAACAGCCTTTCCGTTTTTTTATTTTCAAGATATTTTATGAGGGATTGCAATGCTTCTTTCGCACTGCAAATGTTGCTTTTTAAAGGTTCTTCATACACTTCCCATTGATTTATTTTTAAATCTTCCGGTTGGATTTTTGGATTTAAAAATATTTTCAATCCCATCCAATAAAGGCTTTCAACAGTTCTTACAGAAGTAGTTCCCACACAAAAAACATCCTTATCAATATGATCTGTCAATTGTTGTAAAAAATGAATTGAAACATCCATCCACTCCGAATGCATTTCATGGCCTTCCATGTTTTCAGCTTTTACAGGCTTAAAGGTGCCGGCTCCGACATGAAGCGTAACAAATCCTGTATCAATAGTTTTTTGGTTAAGGGAAGAAAATATGGCTTCGGTAAAATGCAAACCCGCTGTCGGAGCGGCTACAGAGCCTTCGTAATGCGAATAAATACTCTGGTATCTTTCCACATCGCTTGCCTCGGCTTTTCTTTTGATGTAAGGCGGAAGTGGCGTTACTCCGGCATGGTCAATGATCTCCGCGAAAGAATAATTTCCGGGATCCCAGAAAAGTTCTACCACATATGCATCACTTAGCTTCTCTATTAACTGCGATCTTATAACTATCTTTTTGTCATCAATTTCAATTTCTTTTTCCAGAAATTTTTCTTTCCATTTGCCGGCTCCTCCGATCATACATTTCCATCTTGTTGAATTTTTTTGTGCGAGAACTACTGCATAATCATTTATTTTTTCATAAGGTTCCAGGCAAAATATTTCGATAACAGCCCCGGTCTTTTTCTGAAATAAAATCCTTGCCTTGATTACTTTGGTATCATTAAAAACCAGGAAAGATTTTTCAGGCAAATACGTGGAAATGTTCCGGTAAATATCTTCCGAAATAATTCCTTTTTTATACACTAATAATTTTGACTGATCTCTTTCTGCTAAAGGATACACAGCAATTTTCTCTTCCGGTAATTCATAATCAAAATCACTTATGGATAAATTTTTTGGATGCATGCTGCAAAGGAAATAATTAAATTAATAATTGTTTACTAAATTGTTCTTCCATTACAAAAGGATCATGATGAAAAATGTCCTCTTCCCTTTCTACTTAAAGCTGGCCTGCGTGCTTGTTATTTTAATTGCCGGAGGATATCTCGCTATTTTAGGAAAAAACGTTTTATCGCCACTGCTATTTGCCTTTTTATTTGCACTGCTGCTTTTGCCACTGGCTAATTTTCTTCAAAACCGGCTGCGATTTTCCAGGGCAATTGCATCTATTGTTTCTGTCTTGATTTTCCTTTTTTCAATCTCCGTTATCATATATCTGCTTAGTTCGCAAATTGCTGATCTGAGCAGGGAATGGCCCTTACTTATAAATCAGATAACGATCCTTTTCCACGATTTACAGCAGTGGTTAGAACGAACATTTCATATAAACCTCCAAAGACAAGCAGAATATATTCAAAATACTACTTCACAAGTATTGAATTCGAGCGGATCGATTTTAGAAAAGACCGTGCTTTCCGTTTCGTCTGTTTTGCTGTTACTTGTTTTCACTCTCATTTATACTTTTTTTCTTTTGCTTTATCGGAGACTTTTAATGCGGTTTATTGTATCAGCTTTTACAGAAAAATATATTGCTGTCATTCACGATATCGCCGAGCAAATAAAATATATCGTCAGGAAATACATTACCGGTTTATTTTTTGAAATGGCGATTGTTGTAAGCATTGCCTGTATTATCTTTTGGCTGTTGGGTATCAAATATGTGTTTCTTCTGGGGCTGCTGGTCGGTGTTCTTAACGTGATTCCCTATGTTGGGATTTTTACTGCTCTTTTCATCAGTGTTTCTATTACATTTGCCACACTCGACGCGAAGCATGCTTTTTATGTAGCAATTGGTGTAGTGTGCATTCATTTGACCGACAGCAATTTTTTAATGCCGAAAATTGTCGGCTCACAGGTTAAGATAAATCCGATGATAATAATTTTAGGAGTCGTAATCGGAGAAATGCTTTGGGGAATTGCCGGTATGTTTTTAGCAGTTCCTTATATCGCCATGGCAAAAGTAGTTTTTGACCGCACACAAGGCCTTCAGCCATGGGGCATTTTATTGGGAGATGAAGAAAATCCACCACGAAAAATAAAATCGATTCTCCGGAGATTTAAAAAAGTAAAAAATGAAAATGAATTTGGAAAAGAATAATCCTTTTCAACTGCTTGCTTTTATTATAAAACAGGAGTATTCTTTATTTCTTTAATTACTACAACCTGTTTTCTTTAATTTCATTTACAACGCCGGGATCAAGTAAAGTTGTTGTATCTCCAAGATTCTCCATTTCTCCTTCAGCAATTTTCCGCAGAATTCGACGCATAATTTTTCCGCTTCGGGTTTTCGGTAATCCTTTTACAAATT
The DNA here is from genome assembly GCA_035606215.1 of Hanamia sp. Taxonomy (GTDB): domain Bacteria; phylum Bacteroidota; class Bacteroidia; order Chitinophagales; family Chitinophagaceae; genus Ginsengibacter. Next base: position 32,720 of record DATNFV010000007.1, on the reverse strand, counting down.
GAATTTTCTCTGGTTTTGCAAATGAGCCGATCTCTCTTGAAACAGTATCATTAATAACCTTACGCGCTTCTTCTTCGTTGGCAAGGCTATTATCAAGAATAACATAAGCATAAACTCCCTGTCCTTTTATTTCATGCGGAAATCCAACCACAGCGCTTTCTATTACGCAATCCTGCACATTGATAGCGTTTTCAACTTCGGCTGTTCCAATTCTGTGACCGCTTACATTTAATACATCATCCACTCTTCCGGTGATCCTGTAATATCCGTTTTCATCACGCAAACATCCATCTCCTGTAAAATATTTTCCGGGATAAGCAGTGAAATAATTTTTGCGGCAGCGCTCGTGATCGTTGTAAGTAGTGCGAATGATGGAAGGCCAAGGAAATTTGATACAAAGATTTCCGGATACATTATTTCCATGCAATTCATTTCCTTTTTCATCCATCAGAGCCGGCTGAATTCCAGGCAACGGAAGTGTCGCAAAACAAGGTTTTTCCGGCGTTACACCTGCAAGATTAGAAATCATAATTCCTGCAGTTTCTGTTTGCCACCAGGTATCCACAATCGGTGTTTTGTTTTTGCCAATATTTTCTTTATACCAGTTCCAGGCTTCAACATTGATCGGTTCGCCAACGCTTCCCAAAACTTTTAATGAACTAAGATCCTTTCCTTTTATTGGTTCTGTTCCATATGCCATAAGGCTGCGAATAGCTGTTGGAGCAGTATACAAAATATTTACTTTATATTTTTCAACAATTTCCCAGTAACGGCCGGCATCAGGATATGTGGGAATCCCTTCAAACATTAAAGAAGTAGCGCCGGCAGCCAGCGGTCCGTAAACAATATAACTGTGACCGGTGATCCAGCCAATGTCGGCAGTACAGAAATACATTTGACCCTGCTGATATTGAAAAACATTTACAAAAGTGTATGTGGTATAAACCATATAACCTCCAACTGTGTGAACCACTCCTTTTGGCTTTCCGGTAGACCCGGAAGTATATAGAATGAACAGCATATCTTCTGAGTCCATTACTTCAACAGGATCTGGTAAATTTTTATTTTGAACTTTTTCAATTTCATCATGCCACCAGATATCGCGGCCTTCTTTCATATTCACTTCATCACCGGTACGTTTTAAAACAATCACTTTTTTTACCGGAGTTTCGCCTTCCAAAGCCTCGTCCATTATGCTTTTCAGATGAATAGTTTTCTGACCCCGAAATGCTCCGTCGGCTGTAATGGCAAAACTACATTGTGAGTCTGCAATGCGATCAGCAATGCTTTTTGCAGAAAAACCGCCGAATACAATATTGTGAATTGCACCGATTCTTGCGCAGGCAAGCATCGCTATTGCCAGTTCAGGAACCATTGGCATATAAATGCAAACGCGATCACCTTTGTTGACATTATTTTCTTTTAAAACATTCGCAAACTCAATTACTTTTTCAATAAGTTGTCGGTAAGTCAATGTTCTTGAAGCTTCATTTGGATCATTTGCTTCCCAAACAAGCGCCGGAACATCCGGTTGAATTTTTGCCCATTTATCCAAACAATTTTCAGTGATATTTAATTTTCCACCAATGAACCATTTTACATCCGGATCCGTAAAGTTCCATTCCAAAACCTTATCCCATTTTTTCCGCCATTCAAAATTTTCTGCAATACCGGCCCAGAATTCTTCAGGGTTTTCTAAACTTTTTTTATAAGTTTTATTGTATTGTTCCAACGTTTTGATTTGATAGAGATAGTCCATTGTTATTGGTTAATTGGTTTATTGGTTAATTGGGTTGTTTAGTAAAAATAAATTTACCTCTCCACTTTTTACTCATGACTTTTCAATTGCTAAATTAGCAATTTGTAGTTATTCCTCAATTGATGCTCATTATTTTTTTGCATTTGCATTCTCCAATTCCTCTCTCTTTACCACTTCCGGAATAGCCGGAAACATGGCCTTATAAGCGGCATCTTCAATAGCTCCGCGGATATTGTATTTGTATAAATTCGTACTTCTTGTAGGATTTACTCTGTTGCTTAAGAACACATATACCAAATCGTATTTCGGATCTATCCATATGCAGGTTCCGGTGTATCCGGTATGACCGAAAGTGAGTGGTGATGCATATCTGGAAGGATAAGGATGTGGATCTGTAGTGGTATAATTATCTTTATCAGGCTTATCGAATGCAATGCCACGCCTACTGATGCTGGAGTTATAAGCAGAAAATAAGGTTAGTGTTTCAGGTTTTATATATTGCTTTCCGTTGAAATTTCCGTGTAAAAACATTTGGCAAATAGCAGCGATATCTTCTACATTGCTGAACAATCCTGCATGGCCCGAAACTCCGCCATACATTGCACTTCCCTCGTCATGAACATCACCGCGTAAATGCTGAAAGCGAAAATATTCATCCAGTTCTGTTGGAGCAATCAAATTAGTGTCAAACCTGTTCCTGGGATTAAAGCCAATAGAAGTTAATCCCATTGGTTTATAAAAATTATCCTCGGCGTATTTATCAATTCTCTTTCCTGAGATGGCTTTCACCACATCTGCGATTAAAATAAAATCATTATCGCTGTAAACATATTTATTGCCAGGAAGAAGTTTACTATCGAGAATGCTTTGGTTCATTGAGTCCAGGTAATCAGTACGTAAATATAAATTCTGTGCAATTCTCACACTAAATTCTGCTGATGAATCTGGCCGGAAATACAGTTCTGAAGGCCGTTTAGTAACCGGGTCAATTGTTTTCTTATAAAATACTACGTCTGCTACCAGTCCTGCCTCATGTAGCAGAATTTTTTCGATGTTCAGCTTTGCTTTGTCGCTTTTTCTTGCCCATCGCAGATAAGTTCCAAGCGTTTTATCCAAATTTAATTTTCCTTCATCATACAGCTTCATTACACCGAGAGTGGTAGCACAAATCTTGGTTACGGAAGCCATGTCAAAAATAGAATTGAGATTTACAGGTTGTGGAGTATCATAATTGTAAGTGCCGTAAGCTTTTTCAAAAATAATTTTTCCATGACGTGCAACCAATACAACGCAGCCTGGATAAGCTTTGCCTGCAATTCCGAGACTGGCGATAGAATCAATATCATTGTTCAATTGCAGGCTGTTGATCCCTTCCATATCAGGAGTGACAACCGGGAGGATCCTTTTTGAAATAAGGCCGCTTCCGAATTTATAATTATCACAAACTGTAACCGGCAAAGTTCCTTTTGCGATCATTTTTCCTTCCAGAATATCTGCTGCGGCATTTTGTGTTACGGAATCATCTTCATAACAGGCAACAAGGTTTTTTGCATCACAAAAGTTTTTGATTGCATAGGGATTGCCAAAATCAAAAAGGATGTTTTTTATTTCTTTACCACTGTCGGCCTGTTGAATTTGCCTGATAAGATCGAGGGCGTAAGTGCTGATACCGAAATTATTGGCCGGATAGCGGCGATAATTGTGAAGCCCTATCACTACTGCATTGTAGCGGCTACGGATCATCTCTGCCAATGTAGTAATTCTTCCTGCATCTTCTTTATAATTAAAATAAAATGCGTCTGCGTTTAAATCCTTTTGTAGTCTTGTGGAAAATGTATTGGCACTGTCAATACCAATTCCTAAATAGGCGATTTTTTTATTTTCATCAGTCAATGGAGAAAAAGTCGCATCTGTATTATTCAAGACAGTGATGGAATTTTCTGCTACAATCTTATTCATTTTATCAACCCCGTTATTCAAATCATTAGCGAGATTAGTGGTGTCTATTGGCTGAAGATTTGAAAGTCCGAGCATGTATTTATAAGCCAGTACTTTTTTGCACTTTTCATTAATGTCATTCCAACTCAACTGGTTGCTGTCAATTGCGGCTTTTATTTTTTCAATACAGGTAGGGATATCCTCAGGTAAACAAAGCATGTCATTTCCTGCTATCAGGGACTGTGCGGCAATCTGGCCGTTTGGAAAAAATTTCGCAACACCCTTCATTCCAAGTGCATCTGTAAAAGTAAGTCCGTTAAAATGTAATTGATCGCGCAATAATCCTGTAACATTTTTTTTGGATAAAGAAGTGGCAGTATTAGGAGTGCTGTCAATGGCAGGAATATAAAGATGAGCGATCATTACACTTCCAACGCCAGCGTCGAACATTCTTTTAAAAGGATAGAGTTCGAGAGAATCAAGTTGAGCCATTGATTTATTGATCACCGGCAAATCCAGGTGAGAATCGACACTGACGTCGCCATGTCCTGGAAAATGTTTGGCACAGGCAAGAATACCTTCGTCCTGCATTCCTTTCATATAAGCGATGCCATAGCGGGCTACCTTATATTTATCTTCTCCGAAAGAACGGTCGTTGATCACCGGATTGTTGGGATTATTATTGATATCAACTACAGGGGCATAATTCACCTGGATGCCCATTCTTTTTAATTGGCGCCCTACCAATTTTCCATATTCGTACACGAGCAGGGAATCATGAATCGCACCTAATGTCATTTGATGAGCCAGCGGTGTTACACTATCGAAACGCATGCCCAATCCCCATTCTGCATCAATGCAAACCATCAGTGGCGTTTTGGAAATGCTTTGAAAATAATTGATGAAATTGGCTTGTTTCACAGGGGTTCCCTGGAAAAGACAGATGCCGCCGATGTTATACTTCTGAATCGCATCCGTAATCGCAGAATCATAATAAACAGGGCCGTCTTTTGAATAACTGCTTTCGCGTAAAACCATCAATTGTGCAATTCTCTGATCATTATTTAAAGAATTAAACACGCTGTCTGCCCAATACTTTGCAGCGGCGTTGGGAATTTGGGATAGGGCAATAAATTGAACGGCAGTTAGCAGAAAGAAAGTAACCAGGATTTTTTTCATCAGAATTTTAAAGTGAGTTTTGAGATAATGGCTCACAAGTTAAAGAATAATGTTTTTTTTGCCCACGAATTTTCATAAAAGAAATCAAAAACTTTCAATTGCAGAACCGCAATTATTTGAATCACTGCAATTGAAAAACATAAATTTGCCCAATGAACATTGAAGAACTTTATAAAATTTATCAGCAGTTTCCGTCTATTCAAACCGATTCGAGGAAATTAGAAAAAGGAGATATTTTCTTTGCATTAAAAGGCCCTAATTTTAACGGAAATCTATTTGCGCAGCAAGCTTTAAACACTGGTGCCGCTTATGTTATAGCAGATGAACCTGCCGGTTTTGAAGATGCCCGGATTATTTATACAAAGAATGTTTTGGAAACTTTGCAGCAGCTTGCAAAGCATCATCGTGAACAATTTTCAATTCCGTTTATTGCTATCACAGGAAGCAACGGGAAAACGACTACAAAAGAATTATTGCATGAAGTTCTTTCCACTACTTTTAAAACTTATACAACAAAAGGAAATTTGAATAATCATATCGGCATTCCTCTTACTATTTTAAAAATAAAGCCGGATGCAGAAATTGCGGTGATAGAAATGGGTGCCAATCATCAAAATGAAATTGCAGGTTATTGCGAATATACACAACCAACGCACGGCCTGATTACGAACATTGGAAAAGCGCACCTGGAAGGATTTGGTGGAGAAGAAGGCGTAAAAAAAGGAAAAGGAGAATTATTTGTCTATTTGAAAAATCATGAAGGAACTGTTTTTGTAAATACCGATGATCCTGCAGTTTTCGATCTCAGTAAATCAATAAATAATGTGATTTTTTATGGAAGCAATAGCAAAGAAGTAAAAGGAGCGATTGTAAAAAATGATCCTTTTATTGAGGTAGAAATTCAGGATGGAAAGCCTTTTACAATTCAAACGAATTTAGTTGGGGTTTATAATATGCCAAATGTTCTTGCAACCGTTTGCGTTGGAAAATATTTTAAAATTCCTGTTGACACAATAAAGCATGCGATTGAAAATTATCAGCCGTCCAACAGCCGTTCACAGTTGATCCGGAAAGATTCCAATTCTGTTATCCTGGATGCCTACAATGCTAATCCGGGAAGCATGAAAGCAGCAATTGAAAACTTTGCAAAAATGAAGGGTGATAAAAAGGTGCTGTTATTAGGTTCAATGATGGAATTGGGAACAGAAAGTGAGAAAGAACACCAGTCAATTATTTCACTGATCAATGAAAACAAATGGTATGCTGTTGTGCTGGTTGGAAAGAATTTTAAAGAAATTAAAAATAAGTATATCAATTTTGAAAACTCTTTACAGGCAAGAGATTGGCTGAAAAATCAACACCTGGAAGATGCCCGGATTCTGATCAAAGGATCAAGAAGTATGCAGATGGAAAAAGTATTGGAATAGAGTGAAGAAAAGAATGTGTTTTATTTTATTAAAAGAAGCGGAGACTAAGGGATTCGAACCCTTGATACCCTTGCAGGTATACACACTTTCCAGGCGTGCTCCTTCAACCACTCGGACAAGTCTCCATTTTTTTAGGAGTGCGAATTTACTAATTAAAGTGGATTGAAAGCCAGTTCAGGCAAATCATTTCTTCAGCACGGTTTCAAACAAATTAAAAATCCTTTTGTATTCATCTGTCCAGCTACTTGGTTCTACAAAGCCATGATTTTCCATTGGATAAACTGCAAGTTCCCAATTATTTTTTCCCAACTCAATTAATCGCTGTGCCACTTTTACTATATCCTGGAAATGCACATTCTGGTCCACCATTCCATGGCACATTAATAAATGTCCTTTCAAACCATTTACAAAATAAATTGGCGAACTTTTTTGATAGGCAAGACTGTCCTCAAAAGGTTGATTCAAAATGTCAGAAGTATAACCATGATTGTAATTTGCCCAATCTGAAACACTCCGCAGTCCTGCACCTGCAGCAAAAACATCTGGTGTGGTAAACATTGCCATAAGTGTAATAAATCCGCCATATGATCCGCCATAAATTCCAATATTTTTTGGATTAACACCAAAGTTTTTTACGAGGTAATCTGCCGCGTCAACATTATCCGTAAGATCTTTGCCGCCCATATGACGATAAATAGCAGTTCGCCAATCTCTGCCATATCCGGCACTTCCACGATAATCAATATCCATTACGTAGTATCCATGATCTGCCAGCAAATTGTTGAACATATATTCGCGGAAATAATCACTCCACCATTTATGCGCATTTTGCAAATAACCGGCTCCATGAACAAAGATTACAGCAGGTTTATGAGCATCAGGATTTTTTGGTTTATATAATCTGCCATGAACCAACGCTCCATTTCTTGCTGCAAAAGTTACCAATTCAGGATCACGCCACGGGTACGATTTGAATTCTTCACTTTGAGCTTTATCTGTGATTTGTTGCAATTTTCCTCCTGGTTTATTTTCCTGTAAATACAGTTCCCACGGTTTATTTGAATAAGAATAAAGAATTGCAATTGTTTTTTCATCAGGTGAAATTGTAACTTCATTCGCACCCGTCATCGTAGTGATTCTTTCCATCTGGTTATCGCTGATGCGCAAACGGTAATATTGATGCTGTGCAGGTTCTACTTCATTTGTTGTGATAAAGAAGTACTTTTTGTCGTTGGAAAGTTTTGCATTCAGCACTTCATATTTCCCGGAAGTAAAAGCTTTCTTTTTTCCTGTTATAACATTTACAGAATATAAATGAGAGAAACCTGTGGCTTCTGATTGAAACCAAAAATTCTTTTCATCAATCCATCCGGTGTTTGAAATTCCGGGTCCGCCAATCCATGCGCTGTCGTGTTGCCTGTCTAATAACATTAGTTTTTTTGAACCGGTATCCCAAAGCATCAGCCAGCGGTCTTTATGGTCCTGTGCATGAATGTCAAGCACCAGATTCTTTCCGGACGGTGACCATTTTGCATCTTCAAAATTGACTTTACGAAGCGCATTTTCTTTCTTTCTTTTTGCCAGTTCTGTTGGATAATCCTTTATAAATCCGGGTAAATCGCGAATACCTTCAATAGAGTCCGTTTTTACCTGAAACACAGTGTCTGCCTGAGTATCGTAAATAAAAAATTCATTCGTTCCCTGTGGCTCACCGACTTTTTCGCGTCCTTTAATGTCAGTAGTATAACCTGATTCTGTTACATAGTTGGGAACAATGGTTGATCTTCTTTTTGAAGGTGGTTCATAAAGCCGGTAACTGATAAATCTTCCATCAAAATTTATAGAAAGATCACGCAGAGATTTATCGCCAATATTGATTTTTTTAAATTCTTTTTTTGCTGTTGTGCTGTCATAAATTTCAGCAAGACGATTTTTATTTTCTCTTTCTTTTAAAACCTGCATGTATTGTACCTGTTCGTTTTTTAGCCATTCGTCTTCGCGCGAAAGTTTTTCACTTTTCGGTTGTTCACCACTGTTAATAAAGTTTGTTAACTGCCTTGTTTCACCTGTTTTTATATTCCATGAAAACAAGTTCTGATCATGTATAAATACAATTTCTTTATCGTTAAAAGAAAACTGAGGGTTCGATTCAGATTCTACCGTATGAGTGATTTGTTGCGTTCTTCCAGATTTGATTTCTTTATAAAAAATATCGCCATCTTCCTGATAAGTAAAAGCCGTTTTATTCAAATTGTAAACAATGGTATTGGCACTTAAAAGATGTTGCTTTTCTGAAACGCTTGCTTTCTGCGGACTTCTATTTGGCATTGTTATAAAATACAAAGAATCTGATGGCGCTTTTGGGGGATTCCAGTCAAAATATAATTTATTGCCATCGGCGCTCCAGAACGGGTTTGATGGAGAAGTGCCCATCCATATTGGATCACGCATTATTTTCTCTACGGTAAGGGTGTCAGGTTTTGGCTGACAAAAACAAATTGCAGGAATAAATAAAAGTAAGAAAGCAGCAAGTTTAACCATCATTGATACTATTTTATATAAGAATGTTTTCGCTTTTTGATTTGAAATAAAATCAGGTGAAGATAAAACAGCTGGTTTATTTTTTTTAAGATTGAAGGAAAAAAACGCAGACGTTTATTTATAGAAATAAATTTGCACGATTCACAGGAAGACTTCCTTTATTCGTGTGTTCCCGAACTACTTTCTTGATTTTATAAAATTCGCCACATCTATCATCGGTGCTATCCAGATGTCTTTTTCATTTTGTTTCAGAAAATGCAGCAATCCGCTATGTGCCTCCAATGACACATTGAGGTTATGTTCGCCACCCACTCCATGGAAAAGGAAAACCAATAACGTATGGGTTCTCATTGCTTTTTTTACCAAAGCAATCATTTCATCAGCAGATGCTGCGTTCTCCATGTAGCATCCGATATTATTCAAATCAACTTTATCAATTGGCAACATTTCAGGAGTTACCCCTCGTGCGGCAACAAATTTATATTTTAGAAAATCAAGATAAGCAGAATCATGAATTTTTGTATCACCACAAGGATATGCAAATGTTCTTTCATCTTTTCCGTCAATGGCTTTTAAAATATTGTTCATGGCAAGAATTTCATTATCCATTCTGTTCACGGTGTAATTGTTCAAATCGTAATCTGGTTTTACAAATTCTCTTCCGGAACGGCCACCCTCACAAGGATGCCAGATAGTATGATTGCCTAATTCGTGCCCCTCGGCAGCAGCTTTTCTCCATCCGTTTATCTGTGCATTTAATCCATAAAAATAATCCGAGATGTAAAATGTTCCCTTCAATCCAACGGAGTCAAGTGCCGGAATCACATTGGTTAAATCAATATTCAATCCATCATCATAGGTGAGAACCACAGCGCAGGATTTCCCATTCCATGTGGTACTTGTTTGAGCCGATAAAGTAAAAGTGAATAGTGAAAAGTGAATGATAAACAGTATCTTTTTCATAATAGGTTTTTATTTAGTTTTCTTTTCATACCCCAAATGTTACTTGCCCACGGAATAAAATATTTGAAATTGGGCGCATCTGTGTGTCTGCCATCACGCAAGTTGCCCATTGAGTAAGCCTATATTTACAGGTGGCATTTTTTCTTTCATATAATTATTGGAAATACCCAAATCTTTCGCTTCATTTTACACTCCCTAACTCGTAGTCAATCTTCTCTGAATTGTCCATAAACTGTGTTTTTAAAATTAAGAATTAATCCTGACACAGTTCATTTTACTACCTTTCCCATACCTTTCCCATACCTTTCCTATACCTTTCCCATACCTTTCCCATACTCTCCTCATACTCTCCTCATACTCTCCTCATACTCTCCTCATACTCTCCTCATACTCTCTTCATACACTCTTCATACACTCTTCATACACTCCTCATACACTCCTCATGCACTCCTCATACACTCCTCGTACTCGCAGAAAAAGCGAATTCCCATAATCGAATCTTTCATTTTAATTGTATTTTTTTATTTGTCTGTTCTGAATGGCGCTGCCGGCAAATCTTCTTTATTTATTAAGTTAGGATTAATCGGATCATCTGCCCATGCATAACGAATATATCTTGGATCCGGAATTTCTTCACTTGATACGATAATCTTACCTCCCTGAATTTCTGCTTTCGCCCATACAAATTTTTTGTCTTCTCCTGCAATCGCAAATTCGGCAGGTGGCACGCCATCCTTTGTAGTTAATCCGGCTCCTGTATGTGTGAATGAAATGACGATTTTATTTCCATCTATTTTTGAAGACTCGTATAACGGTCCTGAATAAACGATATTTTCTCCATAAGCGATTTTTTCTGCGGCCAAAGCCAAACGATCACCCACAGGTTTCTTACGGTCAGGATGAATATCGTTCCATTCACCTAAATCAATCGCAACTGCCATCGCTGTATTGGGAACAGAAAGCGATTTTGCCTGCGCTTCCCTGAACAATGCCGATTCGCTTTCGGAAGGAAGATAATTATAATCGCCAAAACCAGGAAGCTGCACAAATAAAAACGGCAAGTCACCTTCATTCCATTTTTGCCGCCAATCTGCAATCATTGCGGGTTGCAGTTTTGCATATTCGTCAGGCTTGCCCGTATTGCTTTCACCCTGGTACCAAACAAATCCTTTAATCGAATAATGAATTAAAGGAGCAATCATCGAATTGTATAATGCAGTCGGTTGATTTTGTAAAGCAATACCAAAACCTGCAAAGCCGCTAAGATGTGGCTCGTTTAATAATCCAACTTTATATTGCCAATAGCCCGTTAAGTCAACAGTGTCAACGCCTGCAATCAATTCATAAGGCTTGTCAGGGACAAATCCGCCTTTACCAAAATTGCTGGTAACACGCACTACAAATAAATTTTTTCCGGGCTTTAAAACATCCTCAGGAATTGCATACCGACGCTGCGGATACATATAACCGGTAGAACCCACTTTGATTCCATTGATGTACAATTCATCAGCATCGACTATTCGACCGAGAAAAACCTTCGCAGGAACTTTGGTCATGGAAGCCGGAACATCAATTTCCCTGCGATACCAAACCACACCATTCAAATTTTTTGCGCCTTCATCTGCCCAAAACCCGGGAACGGCAATCCGGTGCCATTCTTTGGGTTTGTATGAAGGAGAAAACCATTTTTCTTCCATGCCTTTGTCTTCCGGCCTTTTCATTTTTTTGGCAGCAGCAAAAATTTTCCTGTTTACACCATTTACATAGGCGGTGTCTTTATTTTTTTCTATTGTTTTCAGAATATCGGGAAATGATTTTAAACTTTCTTCACTCATCATAGATTCAATTGGAATGCCGCCCCAACTTGCATTGATGATGCCAATCGGTACATGGTATTTTTGATACAAATCTTTTGCAAAAAAATAAGCAACAGCAGAAAAATCGGCTACATTTTCAGCATTGGCCCACTTCCAGGAACCGCCAGGTAAATCCTGTTGTGGGCTTACCAAATTAGTTGTGTTTGGAACCCAGAATTGTCTTATTTGGGGATAATTTGCAGTTGGAATTTCATTTGGATAAAACACACTATGCAATTTCATTTGATGTACCATGTTTGACTGCCCGGCGGAAAACCAAACATCGCCCATTAAAATATCATGAAGAGTAATTTTATTTTTTCCTGAAATGTCCATTGTGTAAGGGCCACCGGCTTTCATGGGCGATAATTGTACTTTCCATTTTCCATCATCACCGGTTTTTGTTCTATAAGTTTTACCATTAAATTTCACACTTATTTTTTCACCTTTTGATGCCCATCCCCAAATATTTATTTTACTATCGCGTTGCAATATCATGCTGTCCCTGATAATTTGCGGCAACGTTATTTGAGAATGAACATTATCTGTTATTATGAAACAAAAAACAATCGTAATTAATTTTTTCATCTTAGTTTATCATTTATTTTTCTAGGAAATTCAATGAATTAATGGCTCAAATTTTTTATAGTTTTTCACAGTAACAAACAAATAATTTGCTTTTGTTTACATCTCTTCTCACACCAATGATTTCAAATCCCCATATGGTTCTATTGTTTTTATAAAACCATTATCATCGTGTATCAATTTTGCAACTTTAATGCTGCGCAAATGTGTAACACCTTTGCTCAAACTGCTATCGTGATAAAACAAATACCATTCGTCTTCAAAATCAACAATAGAATGGTGGGAAGTCCAGCCCACAACGGGATTTAAAATTTTACCTGCATATTTAAAAGGCCCATAAGGATTATCGCCGATTGCATAACAAATAAAATGTGTGTCACCAGTGGAATAAGAAAAATAATATTTGCCTTTGTATTTATGCATCCATGATGCTTCGAAAAATCTTCTTTCTGTATCGCCTTGCAATAAAGGATTTCCATGCTCATCAATGATTACAACATCTTTTGGTTCTTCGGCAAACTCCAATAAATCATTGGTCAGTTTTGCAACCTTAGCACAAAGGGCAGGTTCATCATCTTTTGGTAAATGCGTTACCGGGCTTTCAGGATTTTCTGAATTAAAAATGCCTGTTCGCCATCTTTGCAATTGTCCACCCCAGATTCCGCCGAAGTACATATAATAACTTCCCTGTCTGACTGACTCATCCAGGCAGGCATCTGTATCTTTAAAAACAGCCGGGTCTATTGAAAAACTATTTTTAATCGCTTCTGGTTGAGGAGTAAAAGGGCCGGTTGGAAAGTTACTAACGGCAACGCCTATGCGAAAAATTCCATCATAATCTTTTGCTGGAAAAAAGAGATAATATTTTCCATCCTTTTCCGCTGCATCCGGCGCCCACATTTGTTTTTCAGCCCACGGTACCTCATTCACATGTAATGCAATGCCATTATCTTTTGCTTCGCTTGTTGGGGAATCCATTGAGATGACATGATAATCTTCCATAGCAAAATGGCTTCCCAAATCATCAAAAGCTTCGCCCGCATCTATATCATGTGAAGGATAGATATAAATTTTTCCATTGAACACATGAGCGGACGGGTCTGCTGTATAAATGTGTTGAATCAGTGGCTGGGATATGGCTTTGTGATTCAGTTCATCAAAGTCGATATGGTTGATACTTTCTTCCCGCATAATGTAATTTTTTAATGATAATTATGAACTTCTTCTCTTTATCAAATCACTTTCAATCTCTACTTCCCTTTTTTTATTTATTTTATAAAAAAATAATAAGGCCGCGCCTAACAAAAATGGAATAGCTGGAAAAATACTTACGAGCATTTGGGTACCATGAATTGCTGTTAGAGACTGCGTTTCACTATTGGGTACATAATGGTACAAACCTAAAATCCACGTAAGCAAAGCACCGCCAATACTCAGTCCGGCCTTTAATCCAACCATCATTGCAGAAAAAATAATTGCTGTTGCGCGGCGATTATTTAGCCACTCGCTATAATCTGCCACATCTGCAATCATCGCCCACAATAAAGGAATCGTGAGACCATAAAAAAAACCATGTAAAATTTGTGAGATGAAAATGAATGCTACTGCTTTCGGTGGATAAAAAATAAATGCGATGATGAATAAAGTAGAAATAAAAAGACAAATTCCAAACACATCTCTTTTGCCATATTTATCTGCAAACCTTTTTGAAAGCATGATTCCAAAAATCATGAAAATAATTCCACCGGCATTAAAGAGGCCAAAGCCTGCAGATACCGGGTCTTCACCAAAAAAATTAAGGCCAACAGCAGAAAGAAAATGAGTGATTGGAGTTACAAAACTGGTCAGACTTGCTTTGTCAACATAGTTTTTAAAATAGTAAACATAACCGCCCCCTTTCATGGCAAGCGTGATAAAGACGAGTGTGGTCAACACCAGCATGATTATCCACGGCTTGTTATGCGACAAGTCGCGCAAATCTTCTTTCAAACTAGATTTTTGTTCAGGCCTGGGAATAATTCTTTCGCGGGTTGTAAAAAAAGTAATCAGCAACATAACCGTACCGATAATGGCAAGCCATGTCATTACTTTTTCTATTCCCAACGATTTATCGCCACCACCAGCTGTTTCAATAATCGCAAGCATAAAAACCTGTACAAAAAACTGTGCAAACATTACCGCTACAAAACGATAGGACGAAAGACTGTTTCGCTCTTTCATATCGCCGGTAATAACACCGCTCAATGCAGAATAAGGAAGGTTGTTTGCGGCATATAACAACAACAATAAAGTGTAAGTAACTACCGCATAAATGACTTTTCCTTTATACGAAAAATCGGGCGTGCTGAATGCTAGCAAAGCGATTACTCCAAGCGGAATCGCTGTGAATAAAATCCATGGACGAAACTTTCCCCACCTGGAGCGGGTTCTGTCAGCAAGCGCTCCAATGAGCGGATTAAATCCAAACGCCGCTACCAATCCAACAGTGAGTATGATTACTGATGCATCACCAGGTTTGAGGCCATAAATATCCGTATAGAAATAGGCAAGATAAGTTACCAAAGTTTGAAAGACCAAGTTGGCAGCAAGGTCGCCCAAACTGTAACCCACTTTTTCTATAACAGAAAGTTTTTGGAAATTATTATTCATTTTTTATTTTTTTAAAATAGAAGGCATTTAATTTCATTTAAGTTTTTATTCTTTAAACATACAAGGCATAAAAGGCATTTAAGTTTATTTCCATCATGTGATTTATTTTTTTATGCCTTGTATGTCTTATATGGTTAATTCTTCTTTCCACCTAAAGGCATTTGACAATGTTCACACAATTAAAATTCAGTTTTTATTCTTTAAACATACAAGGCATAAAAGGCATTTAAGTTTATTTCCATCATGTGTGATTTATTTTTTTATGCCTTGTATGAATGCTCACACAATTAAAATTCAGTTTTTATTCTTTAAACATACAAGGCATAAAAGGCATTTAAGTTTATTTCCATCATGTGTGATTTATTTCTTTATGCCTTGTATGTCTTATATGGTTAATTCTTTTTTCCACCTAAAGGCATTTAAGTCATTTAAGATTTTATTTAAGGTTATTCCGGCAGCAACGCAAAAAAATCATTTACCATTTGTTTTGAGCCTTCCTTGACAATGTTCACACAATTAAAATTCAAGAGTATTCCCTTCGGCTTTTGCAATAGCTTCATATACGTTAATAACTGTGCCTGATGTACCGGCAGTAAACCATCCATTGCTTTAAGTTCAACTACTATTTCTTCTTCTACTAAAAAATCTAAGCGGTAATCAGCATCAATTAAAAGTCCTTTATAATTAATTGGAACTATCAGTTGACTGACATAATTGATAGATTTTAAAAAAAGTTCTTGCTTCATGCATGCCTGGTAAGCACTCTCTAATAATCCGGGTCCAAGTTGTTTATGAACTTCTATGGCACATCCAATAATTTTATAACTCAAGTCATTTAAATACGATTTTGTTATCATAAGCTTTATGCTTTTTTCTTTTTTTGAAACAGTACAAGACATACAAGACATTTAATTTTTTTTGTTTATCATCTTTTCTTGTATGTCTTCATGTCTTGTATGGTTAAATACTATTTCTTCTGAACCATACAAGGCATACAAGACTTTTAAGTTTTACTGTTTATCATGTTTACTCTTGTATGCCTTCAATACCCTGTAATTACTCTTTGATGTTACAATCACACTATAAAAAGCAGGCTTCGGTTTAAAATTTCTGTCGAACAATAATGGATAATTGGTGCGTCCGTGAATCGGAAATCCGTTCAACCACGATTGTCCATCATTCACTCCCCAAAAGGTAATGCGGCCGATTTGCTTTTTATATTTCATGAAAAGCGTAAACAAATCTGCGTATGATTTTGCAAGTACCTGCTGCATGGAATCGGGGAGCGCCTTTGTGTATGGATTCATTTTGGCACTGCCCTGGGCTGTCGCACTTACATCTGCAGTAACCTTGTCCCACGGACTTGGAAGCACGCTCAAATCAAGTTCTGTAAACATCACGTCAATTCCCAATGCAGAAAATTCTTTGATGCTTTCTTCAATATCTGCCATGGGAACGGCACCTGCTTTCCAATGACCCTGAATTCCTACGCCATCAATACGAACACCTGCAGCCTGTATTTTTTTTATCAATGCAATAGCACCGGCTCTTTTCTTTGGCTGCTCTATGTTGTAATCGTTGTAATATAATTTTGTGTGAGGCGCCGCTTTTTGTGCCAAACGAAATGCTTCTACAATGTAGTCATCCCCTAATTTATCCAGGAAAATATCTTTGCGCAAAGTGCCGTCTTCATTCAACGCTTCGTTTACTACATCCCATGAATATACTTTTCCATCATAGCGGCCTGCAACTTTTGTAATGTGATTCACAAAATATTGTCGCACAGAATCTGTACTCTGCATGTGGTGCATAAAGGGCGGCAATTGGCTATGCCAGATAAGATTGTGTGCATTCACTTTCATGTGATTCTTTTTTGCAAAGGCAACCAGCTTATCTGCAAGGTCAAAATTGTAAGTATTCCATGCCGGCTGAATGATTTCTGCCTTCATACAATTTTCAGGAGTTATCGCATTGAATTGTTGTTTTATTAACCGGTCGGCTGTCATGTCTTTTCCTTCTATTTGCTGTGCATCCATTGCAGTGCCGATAAGGAAATCATTTTTAAAAACTTCTTTTAATGAAGGCGTTTGTGCCGATACATTTGCTGCAAAAAGTATTGCTGCAAAACATGAAAACGCTGAAATTTTTTTTATCATGAGCTATTTATTTTTCGGTACAATAATTGTTTCAGGTGGGCCAAGATAACTGGGTTTTTCTCCGCCAAAATCAAGAACCATTTTTTGCAAAATCACTGCAGGATTTATCATCCAATACTTAATCGTATTCTTTCCTGGTTTTAAAATCTTGTGTTCTGTTGTTTTAATGATAATGTTATTTGCAACCCACTTCTCCCACGTTCTTTCATTTTTATCATCTTTATTAATGCTCACAATTTGTGGCTTTTCATTATCAATTGAAATGGCATATTGTAAACCAGTGCTATCGTTTTCAAAATTTAATGTCGGTGAAAAATAAGCATTCAATTTTACAGTCCCGGTGTCATAAACATACACATCGTATTGCAGGTATGGGTTACCGTTAGTTAGCGTTTTTTCGTCAGCGGTTACAGGAAAAGTGGTAATGCCATCATCATCGCGTCCGATTCCCGGAATAATTTTCCAGCTTATATTTTTTGTATTGATTGCTTTTGTAAAATGAGCAGCTTCAATAGAAACATAACCATTCAATTCTTCAAATAAATTCCTTTTGATATTTTCCGGCAACATGATAGGGTCAATTGTGGTTTCAGTAAACGTATGTGATTCTGTTATTATTTTTCCGTCATCTGATGAACCTACTTTTACATAAAATACTTCAGGCATTTTATTGAATGGCGGCTGTTGCCAATAAGTATAACCAATGTGTGTTTGGTCCATCATGTGGTTCCATTTTCCATCGGCTATTTCATGATTATATTTATAAGAAATGAGCGAATCTTTTTTGAAAAAATATTTTACACTATCAGCATATAAATTGGCCACTGGATTTTTTTCTTTTGCAAGAAATCTGTTTTTCGCCGCTGCTAAATACAAAGCATTGAGATTGGCACAAGCTTCTATCGGATGCAACACCAATTCAAAGAAAGCATCTTTATATTCAGGCGAAATAAGATTGTTGATTATTTGTGCCTCTGCTGTAAGATTATTGTACTCATCCACGATTCTTTGAAACTCATCATAATCATGCAGACTGTACGTTTCGGGCGAAAGCAACTCTGGTTTTCTTCTTGCATTATATTGAGAATATTTCTGAATAAGCTGTCCAATTTCTTTTGAATATTTTTCTCCAAATTGTTTTGCTGCCCAGTTGGTAAAATAGTTTGGCAAATCATCAGCGGTTATTTTTTTCGGATTCCAGGCATAGTCCAAAAAGAAAGAAATGGGAAATTCCATCGGCTTTATATCGCCCACATTTACAATCCAGATTTTGTCAACTCCATATTCATAAGCCAAATGCATTTGTTCCCAAACGCGTGCGATATTATTTGTGTTGAGCCATTTATAATTTCTGGGGCCGCCTACATAATCGAAATGATAATAAATTCCATAGCCGCCACTTCTTGGTTTCCCATCTAATTTCGGAAGCCTGCGAATATTCCCCCAATTATCATCACACAATAATAAAGTAACGTCATCCGGCACGCGCATTCCTTTGTCATAATAATCTTGTACTTCTTTGTACAACGCCCAGAGTTGCGGCGTTTCAGAAGCCGGTTTGTGTGTTACTTCTTCAATAATTTTTCTTTGGTCAGCCATAATTCTTTCCAGCAAATTGATAGCAGTTCCCTGCGTCATCGGTTCATCGCCATCGCCACGCATTCCAATGGTGACAATGCTTTCATGCGAATCCATATTTTCAATTCCTTTCTTCCAGAATGAATCCAAAACCGCTTTATTGGTCTCATAATTCCACGGCCCTTTTCCATAACGCTTCCATTCCTGCTGCGCCCTCAGCATCGGTTCATGATGCGAAGTGCCCATCACAATTCCATATTTATTTGCCAAAACCGGATTTAAAGTATCATCATCATTGAATGCATTTCCCCACATGGCCGGCCACAAATAATTGGCTTTTAATCTTAATAAAAGTTCAAAAACTTTTTCATAAACATGATGATTTACGCCACCAAATTTTTCCCTGGTCCATCCGGAAAATGCCGGCGCTTCATCGTTGATAAATATGCCGCGATACTTTACCAAAGGGTGGTCCTGTAAAAAAATATTTTTCTTCAGATAAATTTCTTTCTTCTTTTTTACAGGCACATCTGCCCACCAATACCACGGCGAAACTCCTATCTCTTTTGACATTTCAAAAACCCCATAAGCGGTTCCTCTTTTATCACTTCCGGCAATTATCAATGCTTTGTCTATTCCTTTAAAAGGTTTGTCAACTACTTTAATTTGATACGCTTCCCATTTGCTTTTTATGGGATCAACATTTATTTTTTTTGATTGAATTAACTGTTGAATCAGTTTCGAATTGTTTATCGAACCAATGATAATTACGTTCGTTGTTTGGGCAGAAATTGAATGAATAATTTCAGGCTTTTTTCCTGAAACTTTTTCGATATCATTTTGAAAAAGTGAGGCAGATTTTTGTATCAGCCAATCATCGTTTTCATCAGTGCAGATAACGGTTGCCGCTTTTGAAACAATGGGAAATGCGCCTGTTTCATTTTTGTCAATAACAAAATTTTGAGAATAACTTTTTAATAAGAATAAAAAAGTAAAGCAAAAATATAATGAGGCAATTTTCATTCTTAAAAAGTTTTTTGTTGAAAATAAAAAATTGAAATCCCTAAGAATATATTTTGATAGAAACGGAATGTTTAAATAAAATTCTAAACAAACATTTTTCTAAAACCCAATCGAATTCCCACCATCTACCGGGAGCACAACTCCTGTAATATAAGCGGATTCTGAACTTGCCAAAAACAACGCCGCATCTCCAATATCTGATGGCAATCCTAACGCACCCATGGGAGTTCTTGACAACACTTTGTTCTTTCTTTCCGGGTCATTATTCAAGGCCTTAGCCGACATGTCTGTTGCGATAAATCCGGGCGCGATGCAGTTTACACGGATTCCTTTTGGTGAAAGTTCAACAGCCATTGCGCGTGTCATCGATTCAATTGCGCCTTTCGATGCGCTGTAAGCAATCACTTTTGGCAAGCCATATTGCGAAGCCATCGAACTGATATTTACAATACTTCCGCTTTTGTTTTCAATCATACTTTTCACAACTTCTCTTGAAATAGTGAAAATGGATTCCACATTTGTCAGCATTATTTTTTGAAAATCTTCATCCGTTACTTCTGTAAATTCTTTTTTTAAATTGATGCCAGCGTTGTTTACCAGGATGTCTATTTTAGAATATTTTTTTACTAATTGTTTTATAAAAGAAGGAATCTCTTCCAGATTATTCAGGTCAAATGACAGCGGCTCACAAAGCGCTCCGAGCTTTACTTTCGCATCCTTCAGCTTGTCCTGGTTGCGCCCAATAACAATCGTGTGGATATTATTATTTACAAATTTTTCAGCGATTGCAAAACCAATTCCTGAAGCGCCACCGGTTACGATAGCAATTTTGTTTGGTGGTTCATTTTCTTTCATTTTCTTTTATTTTTTATTTCCCTTTTTTCATTGAAAATGTTTACTTCATTTTCCTTTTTGAAGATTCCCTGATTATAAATTCTGATCTTAAAATAATTGTGTTAGTGGTTTGTATGTTGGATGTTCCGTTTAAATGGTGAATAAGATGTTGTGCAGCAACTTCGCCCATTTGATAACCAGGATAATTAATAGTAGTAAGATTTGGTTCTATTACTTTTGAGACAGCGTCATTATTAAAACCGACAAAAGCAATATCATCAGGAATTCGAATTCCGGCATTTTTTAAAGTGATCATACAACCCACCGCACAGTTGTCATTAGCCACGAAAACTCCGTCTGGCAAAGGTTTCATGTGTAATATTAATTCTGCTGCTGCTTCTCCTGCTTCCAGGCTCAGGTTACTTTCGATCACATTTTTTTTGTCAAATTTTAAACCATTATCTACAAGGGCTTGTTTGTATCCCTCCAACCGGTTTATATAAACATTTTGTTTTGAAGATGCCGTTATGTGAACTATTTTTTTACACCCTTGTTCAATTAAATGTGTTGTTGCCTCATAAGCCGCTTTTTTATTTTCAATTACAACGTTCGTGTAGTTTTCGTCCTCGATCACCCGATCAAAGAATATAACAGGAATATTTTTCTTTTTAAAAATATCAAAATGAGAAAGGTCTTCAGTATTATAAGCGAGTGAAACAAGCAAGCCATCTACCCGATTATTAAACATCGTTTTTGCGCTGGCTATTTCTTTTTCTGCTGATTCTGAGGACTGGCTAATGATTAAATTATAACCTTTCGTATTTGCCACGCTTTCAATACCTGCGATTACAGAGGACATAAAATGACTATTAAGTTTCGGCACAATTACGCCAATTGTCTCAGTTCTCTGATTACGAAGATTTCGTGCAAAGTGGTTGGAGCGATAGCCCATTTCTTCTGCAGCCTGCGAAACTTTTTTCCGTGTTTTTTTATTTACCACAGGGTCGTCTTTTAAAGCCCGGCTCACTGTAGCAATTGATATATTCAATTTACTGGCAATGTCATAAATAGTTATTTCCTTGTCTTTTAACATAGATTGTTACTTCTTCGATTTTAGGTTTTTTTGATTTCTTAATTTTGATCTTTTCTGAGATGATTCATTTTTTAAAGAAGACTTGCGCAGGATAAGATTCGAACGGATAATTATGGTATTTGTGTTTTGTAAATTACCAATTCCTTTTAAATGATTGATAAGATTTCTTGCAGCAACTTCTCCGACATCTATTCCCGGATAATTTATAGTAGATAATGCTGGCTCAATTAAGGTGCAAATCGCATCATTGTTAAATCCTACTATGGCGATATCTGCAGGTATCCTGATTTTATTTTCTTTTAAAGTACGCATAACAACCGCAGCTACGAAATCATTCGTAATAAAAGCTCCATCAGGTAAAGGATCCATTTGAAGTATTTTCATTGCCGATTCAATTGCTGCACTTTCCGAGAGGTCATTAATGATCAATAAATTTTCGTCAAAAGGAATTTTATTGTCAGACAAAGCTTTTTTGTATCCTTTAAATCTTTTGGAATAAACATTTCGTTTAAGGCTTGATGTAATATGAACAATTTTTTTGCATCCCTGCCGGATCAAATGTTCGGTAGCCTGGTAGCCACATTTTTCATTATCAATTACTACTACAGTATTTTTCCCTTCCTGTTCAACACGGTCAAAAAATACAATCGGAACATTTTTTTCTTTAAAAGGTTTGAAATGATCCAGGTTTTTGGTGTTAAAAGAAAGGGAAGCAATTAATCCATCCACTCTTTTTTCAAAAAGATTTTTTGCATTCGCTATTTCTTTTGAAAAACTTTCGGACGAATGTGCTATGATCAGATCGTAGCCTGCCTCAGTTGTTACTTTTTCGACTCCGGCCAAAACAGATGTGATGAAATTACTGTTCAATTCATGAACGATAATTCCTATGGTGTTTGTCGTTTGCTTGCGCAAATTTCTGGCAAAGTGATTGGTACGGTAACCCATTTTTGCAGCCAAATCAAAAATCTTCTTTTTTGTTTGTTTACTGACAACAGGATCGTTTTTTAAAGCCCTGCTAACGGTGGCAATAGAAATATTCAATGCAGAAGCAATATCGTAAATCGTAACTTCCTTGTCTTTTGGCATTTACAATCGTTTACATTTAATGGGATAGTGTAAAACTAACTAAAAATAACATTTTTCAACTTTTTTTTGAAAAAAAAATGTAAACGGTTACATTTTGATAAAATTTTCCTAATTTAGTCGTGCGAAAGCAGAAAGAATGAGTTTTAAAAATTGAAGGATATTCTTTCTACTAATTAATGAAAGTCTTTACTGCCAAGTGTTTCAGAAGAATGAATTCAGGCTTTCGACAATTGTTTTGTAGGTTTTTTAATAATTCAATTTTAAAAAAATTACAAAAAGGCTAACCTTTCAAAACCAGGGAAATGAGAATAACGGATAATTCTCAACAAAATAAGTTTTTCGGTTTTTTTTGAACATAAACTGTTTTTTAGAAGAAGATTATTTTTTTAAAGCAGTTAAAAGAAATCAAGATTTTTTATAAAACTATCACCGGTTCTTAAACTTTTAAAAATTTAAAACTGCTCTCTCATGAAAGGTTTACAAAAACAAAATCCTACTCTGCATATTTGCAGAAGATGGCAAACCAAGTTGCCACTTTTTATTTTACTCTTTTTCCTGGTTCCTTTATCGGGTTTTTCTCAAAATACCAATGTAAAGGGAAGAATTCTTGATCCATCCGGACAGCCGGTTGTCGGTGCTTCTGTAATAGTAAAAGGGGAAAATTCAGGAATAAGCTCCAATGCTAACGGTGACTTTGAAATCATGGCTCCTCCAAACAGTACGCTTCTAATTTCATCTGTTGGCTTTACAGATCAGGAAGTAAAAGTTCGGGGAAATGAATTTTTAAATGTAACATTAAACCATTCGGTTACGGGCCTGAACGAGGTAGTTGTAGTGGGTTATGGCAGCCAGAGAAAAGAAGCCATTACCGGTTCAGTTTCCTCAATAAGTGGTGAAAAACTGAACCAGGTTCCATCCTCCAATATCTCCGATGCGTTGCAAGGTCGTTTGCCAGGTGTGCAGATTTCACAAACGTCCACTCAACCCGGTGCTACTATGCAAATCCTAATCCGCGGGCAGAGATCAATATCCGCCAGTAATGCTCCTTTGATCGTGCTTGACGGAATTCCTTTTTCCGGTTCTTTTAGCGATATTGATCCTGAAAATGTCAAAAGTATTAGTGTTTTAAAGGATGCTTCAGCAACTGCCATCTATGGTTCACGTGGTGCGAATGGTGTAATATTAATAACCACTAATAAAGGAGTGATGGGACAAAAACCGCAAATCAGCTACAATAGTTATTTTGGCATCCACAAACTTTGGGCTCCTTTCCCAATGATGAATGGTGCACAACTCGATAGTCTTCGCAGTAGAGCTGGAAAGTTTACGAACGGTTCAGGCGAAGCAGAGGGTGTAAACACTGATTGGCAAAAGCTCTTTTACCGTCCCTCTTCGCCGCTAACAAATCAAAATTTAAGCGTTTCGGGTGGTACGGCAAAAGGCAGCTATCACTTTGGTCTAGGCTATTACGATGATCAATCGCTGATTCCTACACAACAGTTCAAACGTTATTCCATTAATAGTTCTATTGACCAGGGCATAGGAAAATATATTCGCGTTGGTTTCACTACCAATACCGACTATAATACTTCAGAAGGCTCGCAGGTGGGATTGTATAATATTTTGAGCATGTCTCCATTGGCCAGCCCGTATAATGCTGACGGATCATTAAAACAAAGTATACAAATGCCATTAGATAATTCATGGAATGAAACCCGGTATATTGTAGATAGCTTAAAAGATAAGTGGCTAAACCCGATTAAGACACTCGGAACATTCAACAATCTATACGCAGAATTAAACATTCCAGGCGTCAGAGGTTTAAAATACCGCGTCAATGTTGGCCTGAATTACAGCACGACTGATAATGATAGTTATACAGGAACCGGTATAACGAGTACAAACGCTACAACTCCTTCCGTTGGTACGGTCATTCATTCCGTAACTCTGAATAAAACCATAGAGAATTTGCTCACTTATGATCGTACTTTCTCGCAAAAGCACCATTTAAACTTAACGGCTTTGTACTCTGCTGAGCAAGACACTTATAATAGTTCAGATATTTCTGCACAAGGAATTCCAAATGACCAGTTCCAATTTTATAACCTCGGACAGGCTCTTGGGCAAATTACTATTAATCCTAATTATCAAAACTATACGCAGAGCGGTTTGGAATCATGGATGGGACGTGCAATTTACGAATATGCTAACCGGTATATGCTAACTGCCATCATACGTTCTGATGGTTCTTCAATATTGGCACCAGGTCATCAATGGCATACTTATCCAGCCATATCTGCCGGATGGAATATTGCAAACGAATCATTTATGAAAAATATCTCTCTTATAAATGAATTGAAGCTGCGTGTTGGGTATGGAGAAACTTCCAACCAGGCTGTTACACCTTATTCCACCTTAGGAAAATTAAACACTATGCCCTACAATTTCGGTCCGTCAAATGATGTAGTTGGCTACTACGTTTCACAACTCCCGAATCCTAATTTAGGATGGGAGTATTCAAAGACATGGAACTACGGATTGGATTTTTCGCTTCTGAAAAATCGTCTTTCAGGTACTGTAGAATATTATATCACAAAAACAAATGACCTTCTGTTGGGACAGGCACTGCCAGTCACATCCGGCGTAAACAGCTTTACTGCAAATATTGGAAATACGGAAAACAAAGGTTTGGAACTTTCGCTTAATGGTGTCATTTTGAATAACCTTAATGGCTGGACATGGACAGCGGGTATCAATGTATATGGCAACCGCAATAAGTTGGTGTCACTGGCTTCAGGCCAAACACAGAACATTGGCAACCTTTGGTTTGTAGGGCATCCGCTTGACGTTATATATGATTATAAAAAAATTGGACTTTGGCAAGCAAAAGACGCGAACCTGGCTGTATTGGAACCAGGCGGAAATGTTGGTATGATAAAGGTACAATATACAGGTCCTTACGAAAACGGAGTGCCAACGCGGGCAATAGGACCTGATGACGAGCAAATAATGGATATGGATCCTAAATTCCAGGGCGGATTCAATACTACTGTCGCGTACAAGGGATTTGACTTTACCGCGGTTGGCATCTTTCAAAACGGCGGTATGTTAGTTAGCACTTTGTACTCTGCATCAGGTTATCTTAATTTATTAAGTGGTCGTAGAAATAATGTAAATGTAAACTATTGGACGCCCACCAATACTAATGCTCCTTATCCCAATCCTGCTGGTGTAATGAGCGGAGATAATCCAAAATATGGCAGTACACTTGGCTACTTTAATGCATCCTATCTGAAAGTGCAAACCTTGTCACTTGGATACAACTTTACTCATATGAGCTGGTTGAAAAACTCTGGTATTACCAGGTTGAGACTTTACTTCCTGGTACAGAATCCATTCGTGATGTTTTCGCCATATTATAAACAAACGGGAATGGATCCACAGACCAATTCTTATGGAGATCAAAATGCAGCGGTAACTACAATTTACCCACACCGCATTTTGACAGTAGGCACAAACACTCCGGAAACACGTAACTACCTTCTTGGTATCAACTTGACATTTTAAACTCATACAATTATGAAAAGTATAAATAAAAATTTTGTAAGTGTGGTTGTAATAGCGACAGTCATACTGTTTTTTACTTCGTGTTCTAAAATCTTGCAAGAAACGCCTCGTAGTATTTTTACACCTGATTTTTTTCGTACTGAGGCGGGCGTAACCGGAGGAATAACTTCGTTATATGCCAATCTTCGAAACATTTATGGGAACGCCTATTATTACAATACGGGTGAAACCGGTACGGATGAAGTTACTTATGCTCAAAGTGCCGATCAAAATTTTAAAGTAATGGACCTTTCAGGCCAGGGTGATATTACTTCCCAAACCAGTCGTTCCGATGTGTTGTGGAATAATTCATTCGGAGCTATCAATACGGCCAGCGGGGTTATTCAAAACGGTACTCAGGCAGGAGTTTCACCGGCGCTTATTGCAGAAGCAAGATTTTTCCGGGCGTTCTATTATTTCCAACTGGTACAAACATTTGGAGGTGTTCCACTGGATCTGGGAGCGGGTGTATTAGCGTTTAACACTCATCCTGTTGCGGTATCCAAGCGCAATACAGTTCCAGAAGTTTATACTAAGGCAATATTCCCGGACCTTGACACCGCAATAAGTGATTTGCCTGACAATCCGCGCGTTATGGGCGGCGTTACTAAAACAGTTGCCCGCCTTTATTTGGCAAAAGCTTATCTCACTTATGCCTGGTGGCTAAAAAATCCAAATAATATTCCAACTTATCCGGCAGCAGATCGCACAGATCCTGATGGACAGAATGCTCAATATTATTTTCAACACGCTTATGATACTGCAACAACAGCTATAAACAATCCTGGCCCTTATGGTCTGATGCCGACATTCTATGACTTACATAATGCTGCAAATGATAGAAACAAAGAAGAATTGCTGTATTCAGATCATACTCAATTAAATGAACTTTCCAACGGAGCTAGTCTTACTTATGGCGGCGGTGGCGGCCAAGATAACTTTGCCGGATGGATGATGACATGGAACTATACCGTGATGCGCAGTAGTACGTCCAGTTCCTCATGGAAGCCTGTAAGTTCAGTTCAGCGTGAAGCATCGCAGGATCTGGGTCGTCCATGGACAAGAATGGCACCTACAATTGGAGCAATTCAAAACACCTTTGCTGACAAGACGAACGATTCACGCTATGACGGAACTTTTGTAACAACTTATCGTGGTAACTGGAATTTAAGTGGCACCGGTATTAATCAAACTACTTTATATAATGCAAACAATTTGCCGGTTGAGCCAGGTGACCCAATCCTAACTTTCCTGGATCAGCCTAACCCGGCAATTACCTATCCAACCGGTGCTGGAAACAGCAACATAGGCGCTGGTACTCTTCCGGGAAATCCAAGTTGGGTAATAGGCCCTGACGGGATTAGCCGGGTAGTGTATCCTGGTCTTTGGAAGCTGGGAGAATATCGCACAGATAATAATGGCACATTGGGACAACCTAATGCTGCCAGTACCCGTCCTTTCGTTATTGCCTATTTCTCTGAGTTCTACTTTATTGCAGCCGAAGCCGCTGTGATGGGAGCTACAACTCAATCTGGCCAAAGCGCATTAGATCTGATCAATGTTATCCGTGCACGTGCAGGAATGTGGGACTATGATAATAACGGCGATTCCACTCTTGTACAAGATAATAGCGCGGCTATGACTGCTGAAACTCCTGCTACCATAACCATTGATTATATTTTGGCAGAACGTTCCCGCGAATATTACGGAGATGGCATACGTTGGCTTGATTTAGTGCGTACACAAGAGTGGGGAAATGTTGCTTCCTCTTACCAAATTGCCGGAACGAGCTACGGAGATCATACGCCAAAGACTATCACACGTACCATTCAACCATATCTTTATCTTCGACCGATTCCGATTGGCCAGCTTAACAATATGCAGATGAGTGCAGGAGATTTGGCAGCTTATCAAAATCCAAGTTATCAATAAAAATTTCAAGTTCTTTTTCTCATAATCAAACAAAACGGGGGATGATTTATTCATCCCTCCTTTTTTTGTCGATTTAGACGAAACTGAAAAAATATTATGTATGAAAAGGCGAAAATTCAAATCTCATAAGATTAATGATAAAAAAAGAATCATTATTAAAACTTTGTTTACTCCTTTAATGAAGATTTAAACTAATGCCATGAAAAAATTATTTTTATCTGTTTCTTTTTATGATTTTTCAATGAATTTCAGAATCAGTAAATCGATTAAGGATTGTCTTTTAGTAACTTTTTTTCTTTGAATGTAAACGATTACATTTAAAAGATTTATTTTAGTCGGCGAATAAAAATGGAATATCTGAATTAATTCATTTTCTGATTAAAATTCAACTTTCTTTAAATACCTTTTTAAAAATAAATCAAAACCAAAAATTATGTCTGTAATCACAGGAAAAAAGCAGTACTTCAAAAACATTCCGGAAATAAAATATGAAGGTCCAAAAAGCGATAATCCATTTGCTTTTCGCTGGTATGATGAAAATAAGAAAGTAGCAGGTAAAACAATGAAAGACTTTTTCAAATTTGCCTGCGCTTACTGGCATTCGTTCAATGGAAATGGTTCAGATCCTTTTGGTGAGCCGACTCATATTTTTCCATGGAATGAAAAAGAAGATCCGATAAAAAGAGCAAAAGATAAAATGGACGCGGCATTTGAATTCATTACAAAAATGGGATTGCCTTATTACTGTTTTCATGATGTGGACATTGTAGATTTTACTAATGATGTAGCGGATAATGAAAAAAGATTAAAGACAATAACTGCTTACGCAAAACAAAAGCAACAGGAAAGTGGTGTAAAATTATTATGGGGAACTGCCAATCTTTTTTCACACAGAAGATATATGAACGGCGCCGCTACCAATCCTGATTTCCAGGTGATAACTCATGCTGCTGCACAGGTGAAAGCAGCGCTGGATGCGACTATTGAATTGGGTGGAGCGAATTATGTGTTCTGGGGTGGACGTGAAGGTTACATGACGTTGCTCAACACAAATATGAAAAGAGAGCAGGAACATCTTGCCAGGTTTTTGCATACTGCAAAAGATTATGCAAGAAGTAAGGGATTTACCGGAACTTTTTTTATTGAACCAAAACCAATGGAGCCAACCAAACATCAATACGATTATGATGCAGCAACCTGCATAAGTTTTATGCGTCAATACGATTTAATGAATGATTTCAAATTGAACATTGAAGTGAATCATGCCACTCTTGCCGGACACACATTTACTCATGAATTACAAGTAGCTGCTGATGCTGATGTTTTAGGAAGCATGGATGCCAACCGCGGCGATTATCAGAATGGCTGGGATACTGATCAGTTTCCAAATAATATCAACGAACTCACAGAAGCCATGTTGATCATTCTGGAAACCGGAGGATTTAAAAGTGGCGGTATTAATTTCGATGCAAAAATTCGCAGAAATTCTACAGATCCCGCTGATCTTTTTTATGCACACATCGGCGGCATGGATGCATTTGCAAGAGCGCTGATTATCGCTGATAATATTTTAAATAAATCCGATTATAAAAAATTAAGAGAAGAGCGTTATGCTTCTTTTGATAAAGGAAAAGGAAAGGCTTTTGAAGAAGGAAAATTATCTTTAGAAGATTTAAGAGATCTGGCTGTTGCAAACGGAGAACCCGAAGTGAGAAGCGGCAGACAGGAATATTTTGAAAATATTATTAACCGTTTTATTTAAATAACTATTAATTAAACTGCTTATGCACTTCCTTGGAACAATTGATATTCTATTCGTAGTTCTATACCTGCTCATTATTGCCGGAGTCTCGATATGGTCTATTAGAAAAAAGAGAGGTACGCCTTCCGACTATTTTTTGGCCAATCGTAATTTGGGCTGGTGGGTTATCGGGGCATCAATTCTTGCTTCAAATGTAGGCTCTGAGCATATCGTCGGTCTGGCTGGTACCGGCGCCACATCCGGCCTTGTGATGGGACATTATGAAATGCATTCGTGGGTAGTGCTTGTGCTGGGTTGGGTGTTTGTACCGTTTTATATGCGAAGTATGGTATATACAATGCCGGAGTTTTTGGAGCGGCGGTTCAATGCAAAAGCGAGAAGACTGCTCTCTATTATTCAACTCTTAAGCTATGTAATTGCAAAAGCTTCTGTTACCATTTTTGCCGGCGCGCTTGTTTTTAATTCCTTCCTTGGTGTTGACTTTTGGACAGGTGCGATAATTCTTGTAGTTATAACCGGTATCTATACCATTCTCGGAGGTTTGCATACTGTTATGTACACCGAAGCAATCCAGGCTTTCGTACTGTTATTGGGCTCTGCGGTTTTATTGTTTATCGGTTTAGATAAAGTAGGAGGCTGGCATGGCCTTATCAATTCTGTTCCGAAGGAAAAATTGAACATGTTTCCTCCGTTAAGTGACCCTGATTTTCCCTGGCTTGGTATCACTTTTGCCGCCCCAATTGTGGGTATCTGGTATTGGTGTACTGACCAGCATATCGTGCAGCGATGCCTCGCAGGCCGTGACGAAAGACAGGCAAGAAGAGGAACAATATTCGCTGCCTATTTAAAATTGCTTCCATTCTTTATTTTCCTGGTGCCGGGGTTAATCGCTGCGGCTCTTCATGCTCAAGGCAAATTGGACTTGCAGGTGAATGATGAAGCATTTCCAACCCTGGTAAAAGCATTGATGCCAATTGGATTAAGAGGTTTGCTGGCCGGCGGCTTACTCGCAGCATTGATGAGTTCTTTAGCTTCTGTTTACAATGCTTGTTCTACGCTGTTTACTATGGATATTTATCAAAAAATAAAACCGGAAGCCAGCGGAAAAGAACTCGTAAAAGTCGGGCGCATTGCCACAGGTGTAGTAGTATTATTGGGCATGGCATGGATTCCCCTTATGAGCAGGATATCCGGCACTTTATATCAATATCTTCAAAGCGTACAATCTTATCTGGCGCCACCTATTGCCGCGGTCTTTTTATTAGGCGTATTCTTTAAGCGTATTAATGGAACAGGAGCGCTTACAGGAATGGTAGTAGGATTTGTTGTTGGTATGATAAAATTAACAACAGAATTATTCCAGAATGATTTGACGGGTATTCTTCATTCATTTGCTACCATCAATTTTCTTTATTTCTGCATTTTGCTGTTCCTGTTTTCCATTGCAGTTATGGTGATTGTAAGTTTACTTACTCCAAAACCGAATGAGGCGCAAATACAAGGATTGACTTTTGCAACTACTGTTGCCGCAGACAAGGCAGCGAGCCGGGCAAGCTGGAATAAATGGGATGTGATTCTCTCCCTGATTGTGGTTGCTATTGTTATATCCGTTTTCGTGTACTTCTCCCCGTTAGGAGTTGCAGGATAAACGGATGCCAGTAAAAACAGTAAAAAGTATAATTATGATGAAAAACGTTTTATATCTGCTGATCTTTACAACTGCAACCTTTTCAGTAAAGGCACAAAAGAATTACAATTTACCATTTCAAAATCCATCTTTATCAACTGAGGTAAGAGTGAATGATCTTGTCTCACGGTTAACGCTGGAAGAAAAAGTAAATCAAATGCTTAATTCCACTCCGGCCATTCCACGTTTGGGAATTCCACCTTATGATTGGTGGAATGAATGTTTGCATGGAGTGGCCAGGACAAAATATCCTACCACTTCTTATCCGCAGGCAATTGGTATGGCAGCTACTTTCGATGTGGATGCGATGAAAAAAATGGGCGATTTTACTTCAGATGAAGGCCGCGCTATTCACAATGAAAGTCTGCGGAAAAAAGATTACAGTCGCTATACAGGATTAACTTACTGGACACCGAATATCAATATTTTTCGCGACCCGAGATGGGGACGTGGACAGGAAACGTATGGCGAAGATCCGTTTCTTACAAGCATGATTGGAACCGCATTTGTTGAAGGTTTGCAAGGGAATGATCCTAAATATTTAAAAGCTGCTGCCTGTGCAAAGCATTATGCCATTCACAGCGGGCCTGAATCTTCGCGTCATACTTTTGATGTAAACATAAGTGATCATGATCTGTGGGATACGTACCTTCCTGCATTCAGGCAATTGGTGGTGAATGCAAATGTTGCCGGTGTGATGTGTGCTTACAATGCTTATGCTGGTCAGCCTTGTTGCGGCAGCGATAAGTTAATGGTTGATATTTTGCGCAACAAATGGAATTTTAAAGGTTATGTTACTTCTGATTGTGGAGCCATTGATGATTTTTATGAAACACATAAAATGTTTCCTGACGCAGAAAGTTCTGCTACCGATGCTGTGTTGCACGGCACCGATGTAGAATGTGGTAATCGTACTTACAAAACTTTGATACAAGCAGTGAAGGATGGAAAAATTACAGAAAAAGAGATTGATGTTTCTTTAAAAAGATTATTTACCATTCGCTTTCGCCTCGGAATGTTTGATCCGGTTAGTATGGTAAAATATGCGCAAATTCCGATTTCC
>DATNFV010000006.1:0-2088 GCA_035606215.1 Hanamia sp. | reverse complement strand
ATTCTGGATTTTGTGTTTTTTGTTCCTGCCCGAATGATTCGTTCAGGCGGGCGTTTACTGCGTAAAAAGCATTGTTGAAAAGATTGAGTAACACCCTTCCAATATCCTGCGGAATGATATTTATTTTTCCAATCGTTCCATCAAAATCAGTCTTTATTTCCGCATTAAAAGTTTTGTCCTTTGCCCGAAGACCATGATAGGAGAGACTTAAATATTCATCAGCCAAAGCATTGATATCTGTCGGTTCTTTATGCCCCGAGCTTTGTCTTGAATGCTGAAGCATTCCTTTTACGATTGCATCTGCACGCTTGCCGTGATGATTTATTTTTTGTTCATTTTCTTTGATGTCGTTTAATATTTCATTTTCTAATTGTTCATCTCTTTCTTCTTTTGGCTTTAAGCGTTCAGCATTCATCTCATCGATCAATTCGGTATTGACATCAGAAAAGTTATTTACAAAGTTCAAAGGGTTTTGTATTTCATGAGCAATGCCTGCAGTGAGTTCTCCTAGAGAAGCCATTTTCTCTGATTGAATCAGTTGTGATTGAGCGGATTTTAAATCAAGGAGTGTTTTTTCTAATACTGAATTTGCTTTTTGTTTCTTTTGGTTATTTCTATAAAGAATAACAGCAACTAAAAGAAGAATTGCAAGCCCTGTAAATAAAGCATATTGTTTTAGTTGGTTTTGATAATTAATTTTCGTTGCTGCGATTTCTTTTTGATGTTCTCCCTGTTGGTTAACCAAAACCTGTATCGCTTGTATATCGCTGGCTCCAAATAAGCTGTCTTTATAAGCATCTGCAATTTTCAAATATCTGTAAGCTTCCTGCGGATTTTTTTGTTCATATAATGCCGATAAAAGTTGTGCCGCTTCAAGAATTGTTTTCTTTTGGGAGATTGATTGAGATTCTTCCAGTCCTTTTTTTGCATAATAAATTGCAGAATCAGACTGTTTTAAATCTTTATAAAACAATGCAATTTTATTATAAACCGAAGCGGATGATCTTCTTTCATTATTTGCAATAGCAACCAGAAGGCCTTTTTTATAGAAGCTGAATGCCTCATCATAGTTTCCTGATTTTATCTTAACATCTCCCAACGTTACATAAATCAAAGGATCCTGCCAGTTAATTTTTTGAAAAGCATTATAGGCTTTTGTCTCACAAAAGACAGCGGAATCTAATTGATTCATTTCAATATAAACAATCCCCATATCTCTCCACGCATAAGCCAGACCTTCCACATTATTAGTTCCTATACAAACTGATCTTGCTTTTTCAAGATAACTAAGCGCTTTGCGATAATCTTTTAATACGGTATAAACTTCCGAGATGGCGTTTAATGCCGGAGTGGTTAAATACTCCTGCCCGGATGTTTGGGCAATCTGTAACGCCTTAAAAGCCATTTCGAAGGCTTTAGGGAAATTGCCTAATTGTCCGATAGTGATACTCATGAATCCTAAAGAAAGTATTTCGCCTTTGGAATAATTTATTTTCTGTGCTGATTTCAAAGCTTGCTTACCATAAAAAACAGATGAATCAGCATTCCCAAGACGATAGAAATAGCAAAGTTGTATTTGAGTGCCGATGCGGCTTGTATCGTCTTTTGCGATAGCTAATTGATGTTGCAGACTGTCAATTGCTTCCTTTGTTTGGGAAAAACCAATAGTATTTGCAAATGCAAGAAGAATGCTTAATGTGAAAATTTTTGTCATGGATGATTATTAACCGTTTATGAACTTCAAAAGAAGCCTCGATAATTTTTTCTGTTGTGTCTTTATGTTTAAATTCTGCATGGCATTAATCTGTGTAATCTTTTAATCCGTTTAATCTGTGATTCAGACAACAGGTAATTGAATCATAAACTCACTTCCTTTCCCTTCCTTACTTTCCACTTTAAGAGTTCCTCCATGGGCTTTAATAATATCATACTTTTTCTGAATCACGGATTTAAATTGATTTAAGGATTCCACTGATTTCGGCTTTTCAATTGTAATGTTTCTTTTTTCTGTGTAATCTTTTAATCCTTTTAATCCGTGATTCAGACAACAGGTAATTGAATTACAAATTCACTTCCTTCACCTTCCTT
>DATNFV010000005.1:0-21640 GCA_035606215.1 Hanamia sp. | reverse complement strand
TTTTTTTCTTC
Organism: Hanamia sp.; assembly: GCA_035606215.1. GTDB lineage: Bacteria > Bacteroidota > Bacteroidia > Chitinophagales > Chitinophagaceae > Ginsengibacter. Next base: position 21,629 of record DATNFV010000005.1, on the reverse strand, counting down.
TTCAGGCAAATGATTCACAGACTCGCATGCTTCAGAGCAACAGCCATCGTATTTTTCAGCACATGATTCACATTGAATGAAAAGCAGATGACACGCCTCATTGGCGCAATTGGTATGTGTATCGCATAGCTTTCCGCATTGGTGGCAATGACTTATTATTTCATCACCAACCTTCTCTCCCAGTCTTCCGTCAAACACAAAATTTTTTCCCAAAAATTTATTCGGAAGATTCTCTTCTTTTACTTTATTCGCATATTGAATAATTCCTCCCTCCAAATGAAAAACATTTTTGAAACCATTATGGAGCATGTATGCGCTTGCTTTTTCACAACGAATTCCGCCTGTGCAATACATGATAATATTCTTATATTTTTTTTCTTCCAGCAAATTCACCGCCATAGGCAATTGCTCTCTGAAAGTATCAGAAGGGATTTCAATTGCATTTTCAAAATGCCCGACTTCATATTCGTAATGATTCCGCATGTCTACAACAATTGTTTCGGGATCAGCAGCAAGTTTATTGAAAGAGTCCGCATCAACATATTTTCCTTTTTTACTCATATCAAAACTGGGATCGTTAATGCCATCAGCTACAATTTTATTACGAACTTTTATTTTCAAAACCCAAAAACCTTTTCCATCATCATCTACAGCAATATTCAGACGAACATCTTTTAAGAAAGAAATTGAATTAACATATTCTTTAAATTTTTCAAAGTTCGATTGTGGCACACTGATCTGTGCATTAATGCCTTCATGAGCGACATAGATTCTTCCAAATACTTTTAATTCATTCAAATTCTTATAGAATTCATTCCGAAAAGCAACAGGATCTTCAATAAATGCATAGCGATAAAATGAAAGTGTAGTACGGGGTTCCTTTTCCTCAAATAGTAATTTCTTCAGTTCCTTTTGAGAAACACGATTATGTAATAATGCCATAATTAACTGATACCTGGTTTTTTTTGAGACATTTACAGGATGAATCAAACCTTTTTCAAGGCAGGTAAAATTAAGCTGCAAAGATAAACCAGTTGTGTGTTTTTAAAAAGGGGTATGCCTTTTGTTTAACCCGTAATGAATTAATTATTTATTAATTTTTAAATCAACTTTTATGAAAAAGACGATCATTGTTGTGGCAGCATTTTTTATAATGTCAGGCGCAAAAGCACAGAGTGCCCATTTTGGAATAAAAGCAGGATTAAACGCATCTTCACTTGGCTATGAAGGCAATTCAGATATGCAAAGTAAAATTGGATTTAATGCAGGCTTACATACATACTGGCAGCGAATTCTGGGCTTTTCAACCTGAAGTATATTATTCTGCTGAAGGAGCGAAAAGTAAATCCAACAGTAACGAGAGTACTGATTTAGGATACATCAATGTTCCTGTTTTAATACAATATATGTTCAGCAACGGTTTCAGATTAGAGGCTGGGCCACAGGTTGGTTTTCTGATGAGCGGCAAAAGCAAATTAAGTTCCACTACAACAGATATTAAAGACAATTTAAAAGGCGCTGTTTTTTCAATTCCTTTAGGCTTAAGCTATCTTACTTCAACAGGATTAGGATTTGATGCCCGGTATAATTTTGGTATCAGTAACATTTCAAAAACCGCACCTTCAAAAGTGAGAAGTAATGTTTTTCAATTTGATGTATTTTATCAATTCAGCGGGCCTAAAGTTTCCCGTTAACAAAAAAATAATTTAAAAATGAATTTCGGCCGGTAATACTTTTGCAATCATTTGTTGGCCCAATTTAAATTCATTTTTTTTCGTAATAATACTTCTAAATGTTTCTACATTTACCAATAAATTATTTTGAATGGAATCAAAAAAAATACATGAAAAATGGAAGTTTCCGGCCTTTGACAGAATTAATTCTTTTCAAAAACTTTTCATCTGTATTGCTGTCGCGGTAGCTGTTTATTTAATTGTTGAAATTAAAGACATTGATCTTCTTACTCATGTAATGATTGGATGGGATACTTTCAGTCTTTGCATGCTTGTGATGAGCTGGGTTACATTTTTCATAACCTCTTCTGAACAGATCCGCGAACAGGCGCGGGTTCAGGACCAAAGCAGTTCTATAATTTTTATAGTAGTATTGGTATCTACACTCGCCAGCATTCTTGCAGTGTTGTTGCTCCTTGTTACAAAACGCGCCGGAAATCATGGAATGAACTGGCGATTACCAATTGCTATTGCCGGAATGATTTTTTCATGGTTTTTAATTCATACTATTTTTACTCTTCGTTATGCTCATATCTTTTACGGAGATCATCCGACAATTCCAAACACTCAACATGGCGGCCTGGAATTCCCCGATGACTCAACGCCTGAATACATTGATTTTGCTTATTTTTCTTTTGTTTTGGGAATGACTTTCCAGGTTTCCGATGTTGTGATCACTTCTAAAAGATTCCGGAAACTGGCACTTCTGCATGGATTGGTTTCTTTTGGTTTTAATACCATCATGATCGCTCTTACTATTAATGTGATTGCAGGTTATGGGCAATGAGAAGAATGAAATCTGTATTGTTTCTTTTAATGAAATTCAATTTTAAACTTTAAAATATGGCTCTCAAAGAAACTCTTCCTGTATGAACAACAGAATTATTTCCCGGCTTTCTTCCTTCATATTGAACATTCAATTCAATATTTCCTGCAAGCCTTTTTGTAAGATCCAGATTCCATAAATAATTTTTTCCCGGTAACAATCCATCCAGTAAAATATAGCCAACCGTGCTGTTAGGATCGCCATTATAACTGATGTTGTTCAAAGAAAATCTTGCATTAATTGTAGCATTTGAAAGAACGTTATATTTTACTTCTGCAGCTAATTGATTGTTGGCAGATTTTTCCAGTGCCCCAATTTTATTTTTCTTCTCATCGTAAGTGTAAATAAGGCTGACACGAAAATCACTTTTATAAATATAACTCACCGAAGGTTCTGCAGAGACTTCATCAACCTGGTAATTTCTATTGGCAAAAGAAGGAGTGATCAATTGATTCCGATCATATTTATTAGTAAACGATGTAGCGATAGAACGGTTCAGATTCCATCTTCCTTTTATGGTCAGATCGCGTAAAGAATTGGATTCAAATCCATAATTTAAAAGTGCTTTTGAATTGTTCAACCGGTGTGTAACATCAATTCCCCAAACAGAACTTTTACGGTTAAAATAAATGGTATTGCTTAAAAAAGAAGTCAGTGTGATCAAAGAGGTATCCACCAGATTTTTATTAAATGGATTGAATTCAAAACCATTGTTAGCAACATCTTTTTTATTGATCTGCAATGAAGAAGCGGTGCTGAATCTTTTAATAAACTTTAAAAATTTTCTGTCCGTGTTTCTGTCGATCATCAAATCAGGATTAAGACTAAAATTATAATTGAACTGAATGTAATTAGCTTTTACATATTCATTCGTTGGCGTAAAAACGCGGATCCATTTTTTCTGATCATCATAAATTGCTACTTCAAATTCATTCAGCTGTGGAATTCCATCTTTATTATAATCGTTCCACGTGTAATATCCCTGCCCTGCCGGCACTTCTATATAAGTGTACTCCCTTTTCTGCTCCTGCCCTGAACCTATTTCATACAAAACATTTCCCTGAACAAAACCTTTCCATTCATTGATCGCATATTCTGCCCGTCCCAGCAGGCTTTCATCGCTTTGCTCATTCGAATGTCCTTTGTTGATGACATTTAACTTACGGTAAGTTACATTCAATCTGAACTGCTGATGTTCATTGTTCATGAGCTCTGTCATCAAATTCAAATTTTGACTTCTATCCTGCCCAATAAGAGATTTTTGAAACGGTATTTTATTTTCTCTTTCAGAATATGTAATTCCCCATTTATTCGATTTTTTTTCTGGCGATTTTATATAAACCTGCCATGTGTTGAATGCAAAACTTATCGGCATTAACGTGTCTGCTTTTCTTTCCAATTGCTGATTATTTTCTGAAGAATATCCTCCACCTATCTTCAAATCTTTAAAAGTTGGAATTATTTTGTAGAGTTCAACAGAAGGCCTGAGATAAGAGCCGGACTGGATTGTACTGTTTACATTGGTGATGTAAAATTTATTATTAAAATGCCAGCCTTTTATATCCATTGCATTTTCAATGGAATTTCTGACACCATTATAATTGTCGCTGCGGTTATAATTTGTGAATTGATATTTTAAAAAATTATGTTGCTCATCGCTGACTTGTAAAGAAGCATCTATTAAATTTTCAGTGGCAGCAGGCGCATCAAAAGGCAAGCTCCAATCACGGTTAAATTCAACATTTCTCAAAGTTTCGATCGGTTTAAAATTATCCTGAACATATTCATAACCAAGGTTTGTTTGCAACTTTATGCCGGGTTTTATATTTTCAAAAATATTTTGCTGCATTGCATAATTTACTTTCGCAGCAACACCTTTATCATCATCTTTTCCTTTTGATGAAAAAGTATTCACATCATAATTACTCAAAGCCATCTCTGCTTTTAAAGAAGAATTTTTTGTAAAAAAATATTGTGCAGCAGCAGTAACAATATCATGTTTTTTTGGGGGAACTAATAAGACCACAGGTTCCCAATCTCCCTGTTTAACGCCATTTGAAGGCGATACGTATTGAAAAACACGACCGTTTGCATTCCCATTATTTACCGCGGTATAATTTCCTTTTCCCATTCCAACATTGGTAAAAGAAAGATTGTATAAACTGTCTTTTTGATCAACAGAGTAAACATAAATCGTGTCGTGAATTCCATTGATCGTTGTATCAATTTTTTTATATAAAATTTTATTTACTGCAAAAGTATCACGGACTGCATTGGGATAAGTGGCGCTGTCAATATTTGATCCTATCTGCGATAAAAATTGTTTCTGGCCGGTAGTAAGTGTTTGATTGATAGAAGAATTTTTTGCATCCGCATTGGAATAAGCACCAATGCTTACTTTCAGTTTGTTGTTGATATTGATCTCGTCATTTGCATAGATCATTGAGTTCAGATAATTCTGATTGGAGTATTCAAACTCTGCTTGTATCCTGCTGTCTTTAGTGATCAGTCGCTTTACAGTGAAGGTTAATTCTGCAGTATTGTAATCGATAACATAATCTCTGTCTTCGCCACGCGTTAGCAATTCTCCATCCAAATAAACTTTTTCAGTTCCGGCAAGAACTGCAAAATACAATTCGTTGTTAGCGCCATAAAGCTTATATGGTCCTTGGTTCCCGTCGATTGGCGTGATCAAATCCTTCATGTAATTTCCTTTGGCAATGGCGCCGCTTGCCATAAAAGAATTGCTGATATTTTTATTGATCCGGTTATTCGTTTGAAATGAAGCGCCTTGCAGTCTTTTAGAAAAATTGAGAAAATAATTCTGGCTTTGACGGATATCAATGTCTCCGAAATTTGCCTGCCATCCATGCTTTTTTATCTGCATAAATATCCTGTCGAAGTCACGGATATTTTGTGTATTTCCCTGTGGTTGAATTGGAATATTATTATCGCTGATAGCTGCAGTTAATTCCAGGCTGTCACCAATAAATCCATTGAGCTGAAGATTTAAAGACGAGCTGACAACAGCGTCCTGGTTGTTTCCGATTGTAATTCCGCGTCCAAAACTTCCGTTATAATTAATGTTTCCAAAATCAATTATTTTATTTTGGACCTGGTTATTTTTTAAAGTGTATGGTTTTTCCATTGCAAAATTAAAACGAATGCTGTCGTAATTAAAGCGTCTTGTAATTGCATTTAATTTATAAGGAAAAACACGGTAAGAAATCAAAACACTATCAGGCAAATTTGCTGCAGTCCATAAAATAGTTGCATTTACAAAATCCAGGTGATAAGCGTTCAAAGCAACACCTGAAATTGTAATTGTATTTGGAACAATACTATTACTATCGAGGATTTGTGGATTTATTTTCGTAGAAATTTTCTTACTTCTGAAGTTGGAAAGAGCTGCCGGATTTTGTTGAGAAAAACCTTGAAGACAAATGAATAAAAAACCAATAAAAGACAGGAGTTTTCCGGGTTTCAAGCAGCTTTATTTTAAAAAAATAAAATTAACTGATTTTAGGGGAATGAAAGGACAGGATTTTATTGATTATAAGAATTTATTAATGAATATTTAATCAACTTTGGTATTAAAAGAGGAGTCTGTTCAATAAAGAAATTAACAGTAAAAGAAGAAATAATTAAAGTCTTATTTAGAATTCAATTATGATTTCAACTTTTGAGTTCATAACATTACTTCAAAAAATCTATAAATCCTTATTCACTTCTCAAACTCTTCACCGGATTTGTGAAGGCTGTCTTTACAGAATGATAGCTTACTGTTGCCAGTGCGAGGAGTGCCGTTACCAGCGCCACCACCACAAAAACATAAGCATGAACAGGAATCCGGTAAGCAAAGTCTTCCAGCCATTTGTTCCCGGTCCACCAGGCTAAAGGAATGGCAAGGAGAATTGCAATTCCAATTAATTCTAAAAAGTTTTTTGCTATCAATAAAGTGATGTTGCTGACCTTTGCACCGAGCACTCTTCTGATACCAATTTCTTTGGTACGCTGAACTGTTGTGAATGCTGCCAGGCCAAATAAACCAAGACAGGCAAGAACAATCGCAAGCGCTGCCGCCACACCAAACAATTCAGAGATCTTCTGCTCTGCTAAATATAATTTGTTATAATCCTCATCTAAAAAATGATAATTAAACGGTCGTTCCGGAACGCGTTGTTTCCAGACAGTTTCGATTCCGGCCAGAGTTTGTTTTGTATTATTTCCATTGATGCGGATCATGTAATCGCGGGATAAATCACGATTAAGAAAAATAAGCATCGGGCCGATAGGATCATGGAGACTTGTAAAATTGAAATCTTTTACCACTCCAACAACCGGCCCTGCAACACCCTTTTCAATCGTTTTACCAATCGCCTTTTGCGGAGTCCATCCTATCTTTTTTGCCAGTGTTTCATTGATGATATAAGGCTGCCGAAAATTGGCATCGTTATTAGAAGTATCCATCATTCCAAAATCTGATTGCTGAAAATCACGTCCTGCAATCATTTGCATTTTCATTGTTTTCGTAAAATCGAGATCAACCGGCATGGCATTTAATGAAATATCATGTTTCCCATTTTCATCAACTGCTGTAATTCCATCGCCCCAGCCTACATTTTCCGGAGTTTGATAAGAAGCGGTGATTGCTTCCACCCCGGGAACCTGACCGAAAGCGCTTTTCAGGTTTTCAAAATTTTTTAACATGTCATTACTTAATGGCAAAACCAACACATGATCTTTATCGTAGCCAAGGTCTTTTGTTTGCATGAAATGCATTTGCTGCAAAATAATCACCGTATAAATAATGAGGAAGATCGAGATGCCAAACTGCGCAACAATCAGTGTTTTTCGAAGCAAATTGTTACCACCCGTAAAAGAAAATCCTTTCTTTAATACGCCCATAATTTGCATCCCTGATAAGACCAAAGCAGGGTAAAGACCTGCAAAAAAACTAACTGCAATTGTGAAAAGAATCAATGCAATAACTGGCACAGGTTGCATCAGAATATCAGGAGTAAAATGTTTCCCTGTGATATCATTGAAATAAGGAATTAAAAATATACTGAGTAAAAAAGCCAGTGCCGCAGCTAAAAAAGTAATCACGGATGATTCGCTGATGAACTGAAAGAACACTTGTCTTTTTGATGCACCCATTACTTTTCGCATTCCGATTTCTCCGCTTCTGCCGGCAGATTGGGCAGTGGCGAGATTGGTATAATTCGCACAGGCAATTACAAGGATCAATAACGCAATCAAAGCCAGCATATAAATATAAGTGATGCTGCTGTTGGGTTCAAAGCCCGGAAGTTTTGAGTACAAATGAACTTTTGTGAGAGGCTCCAAATGATAGGTCAGATAATCACTTCCTGCCAAACGCGCTTCTGTTCTCACTTCCGGCGTTTTCATGTAACTGCTGATCTGTCGCTGCAATTGAGGAATATCCTTTTTATCTTTCACTAAAAAATAAGTGATCCAGTTGGCGGTCCACCATATTTCATCTTTTACATTATTCCCAAGATTTGCAAATTGTGTTACGAAATCAAATTTTATTTGTGAGTTCTGTGGCGCATCTTCGCAAACAGCAGAGATCCTGAAATCTTTTCCGCCGCTGCTCAATGTTTTATTGATCGGATCCTGATCACCAAAATACTTTTTAGCCATTGATTTTGTGATCACCATTTTATCCGGAGCATCAAGCGCTGTTGCTGCATTTCCTTCAATGATGTTGAAAGAAAATATTTTAAAAAAAGCCTGATCGGCATAAAGCACACCCGATTCATCAAAAATTTTATCACCACTTTTTATTACGCGGTGTGAAATAAAAGTACGTGCATATTCCTCTATCGAAGGAAAAGTTCTTTTGAATTGCGGCCCCGGTTTGGTTCCTGTGTTAGCGGTTAGGCTTACGGTTCCCGCCTGTTTGTATTCCATTGTTGCCCTTACAATCCGGTCTGCATTTACATTGAATTTATCATAGCTCAATTCCTGGTTGATGTAAACGCCAATTAAAAGACAAGCCGCTAAACCGACCGTTAATCCGAAAACATTGATTGCTGAATACAATTTGTTTTTTCTCAGGTTCCGGAAGGCGGTTTTGAAATAATTTTTAAACATCATTTAGTTTTTAATTTATTGTTATTTACGTTTGCACATGACTGTTAGTAAACAAACAAATAAATTGATTTTCCAATTTTCACATTAAATCACTCACTTCTCAAACTCTTCACAGGATTTGCCAATGCCGCTTTTATTGCCTGGTAAAATATGGTTGCCAATGCGATGAAAGTTGCCAGCAGTGCAGCAAATGCAAAGATCCACCAACTGATATGAATGCGATAAGCAAAGCCACGAAGCCACCAGTTCATTACCCAGGATGCAATAGGAATTGCAACCAGCGCGGCAATTAAAACCAACTTTAAAAAATCTTTGGAAAGCATCGAAATGATGTTACCACTGTTGGCTCCCAGTACTTTTCGGATGCCGATTTCTTTAGTTCTTTGTTCTGCAGCAAACGTAATTAATCCGAGAAGGCCAAGGCTTGCAATCAAAATTGCCAGAACAGAAAATGTAATGGAAATACGTCCCATTCTTTCTTCGTTAAAATAAATTTTATTAAAATCATCGTCCATAAATGAATAAGAAAAAGGCTGATTGGCCGCAATATTTTTGTATTTATTTTCAATCATTCCAACAAGGTTTTTTACGTCAGCAGAATGAATACGAAACGCAATGCTACCGTTTTGCTGACTTAAAAGCAGGCAAAGCGGAGTGACTTCATCGCGTAAAGTATTGAAGTTAAAGTTTTTTACAATTCCGATAATGTGATATTGAGTTAGTTCTTTTTTAGGGAAGTTGTTCATGTAATACAAAGGCTTGTTCAAAGGATCTTTAATTGCAAAAAGTTTCGCAGCAGCTTCATTGATAATGATGGCCGAAAAATCTGTGGGAAAGTCAGGCGAAAAATTTCTTCCTTCGATCATTTTCATTCCAAGTGTGGGAATGTAATTCTCATCCACTCTCCAGATTTGAGTACTCACCGCGTTTTTGGTATCAGCAGTTGCATCCGGAAACAAAGGACTATCACTTCTCCAGCCAGCAGTTGGAAGATACCCGGTCATGGTAGCATTTTCCACGCCACTGATTTTTTTGACTTCATTTTCAAAAACTTTTGCCTGGTCGCCTAATACATTCGTATTCTTAATAATCAAAACCCGGCTTCGGTTAAAACCAATGTCTTTATTTCGAATATAATTGAGCTGTACATAAATTACCAGCGTTCCAATGATTAAAATAAGTGAGATACAAAATTGAAATACAACAAGGCTGCTACGGAGCCAGCTTGACTTAAAACCTTTTGCCAGCTTGCCTTTCAACACTTCAACAGGCTTGAAAGAACTTAGGTAGAAAGCAGGATAACTTCCTGCAATTAAACCTACAACGATCATTAATAAAAGTGCCGCGGGCAGCAACCACGGACTGAGAAATAAATTGAGCGTGAGTTCTTTTCCTGAAAGCTGGTTAAAATAAGGAAGCAACAATGAAGCGAAAAGAAGTGCCAAAGCGAGAGAAATAAAACTGATCAAAACAGATTCAGAGAGAAATTGCATGACCAGGTTGTTGCGCATCGAACCAAGCACTTTTCTTACTCCAACTTCTTTTGCCCTGTTTGCTGAACGTGCGGTTGATAAATTCATAAAATTGACACAGGCAATTAATAAAATAAAAAAAGCGATCAGTGAAAAAATATAAACATATTCAATATTGCCGTTCGCTTCCAGTTCTCCGGTTCTATTGGAATACAAATGAATTTTTTTAAGCGGGAAAAGGTTGTAATGCAAATAATCTCCCTGCTGCCTGAATTTTTCCGGGGTCAGATTCATTGAGACGAAGAGTGGCGCTACATGTTTCATTACAAAATCATTGAGCTGACCGGAAAGATAATTGGCATTGGCACCCTTTTTCAAAACAACATAGGTGTTGAAATTGTTGCTGGTCCATTGATTGATCTCATAAGGAGAAAGCTGTCCATACATACTGATAAAAAAATCATAGTGAAAATGCGATTGAACCGGTACATCTTTTATAACACCGGTAATTTTATAATTTCCGGTATCGCCAATGATCAGCGTCTTACCTACAACATCAGTTGAATTAAAATATTTCTTTGCGGTGCTTTCTGTTAATACTACAGAATTAGGTTGTACCAAAGCAGTTGAAGGATCGCCCTGAATCATTGGAAGTGTAAACACAGAAAATAATGTAGAATCTGCATAAATCACTTTGTCTTCTTCAATATTCTGATTGCCTTTTTTTACCATGATTCCACCATGATCTCTGAGGCGAACATATTGCTCTACTTGTGGAAAGCTTTCTTTTAATGCCGCTCCGAGCGGATCAGGTGTGGATGCCAGCACAAAATGATTTCCGCCAAATTGCAGATCTGCATCAACGCGATAAATCCGATCTGCTTTTGTATTATAGTGATCATAGCCCAGTTCATTATTTACATAAAATAAGATCAGCAGGCAAATTGCAAGGCCACTTGCGAGCCCAATAATATTGATAGCGGAAAACCCTTTATTTTTCCAAAGATTTCTAATAGCAATTTTTAAATAATTTTTAAACATTTAATTTTAGTTTTTAGTCATAGTTCATAGTTCATACTTCCCCATTAGCACATCAGCACATTAGCATATCAGCACATCAGCATATCAGCACATCAGCACATTAGCACATCAGCACATTACTCACTTCTCAAACTCTTCACCGGATTGGCCGTTGCAGCTTTGATCGCCTGAAAACTAATGGTGATTAAGGCAATTAAAATGGCAACAAATGTTGTAATAATAAAAACCATCACACCGATATTGATTTTGTAGGCAAAGCTTTGCAACCACTTGTTCATTGCCCACCATGCAACTGGTGATGCAATTAAAATAGCAATGGCAACCAGCTTTAAAAAGTCTTTTGACAGTAAAGTAACAATGCTTGTAACGCTTGCCCCAAGCACCTTTCGCACGCCGATTTCTTTTATGCGTTGCTCTGCGCTAAAAGTGGCAAGGCCAAATAAACCAAGACACGAAATTAAAATGGCTATTGCAGTAAAGTATCCAACTATGGATGAAAGACGATTTTCCGCTTCATAATTTTTTTGAAAATCCTGGTCGAGGAAGCTGTATTCAAAAGGTTCTGTTGGATTCAGGTTGTGCCAGGTATTTTGAATGGACTGCAAAATAGAATTGATGTTTCCCGGTTTTGTGTGGACAACCATATAATTATATTGCGGAGGAGTAAGAAGCTGAAAGCCATAAGGACCAATAGGAACATGCAAATCCTCAAAATGAAAATCTTTTACTACGCCCACAATTTCAAAATTGTAAGTGCTGTCGCGAAAATTAAAATGTAGCTTTTTACTAACAGCATCCTGCGGGGAATGAAAACCCAATTGCTTTACTGCAGTTTCATTTAAAATAATGCTGCCCGTAGTGTCTGATGCATAAAAATCATCAGAGAACAAACGACCGGCCACTGGTTTTATATTGAGCGTTTGAAGATAACGTGTGTCCACATAATCCATTTTTACATCCTTACCCTCCTGCATGCTTTGTCCATCTGCATAAAAAATATTATCTGCGAAGTTTGTAATGCCCGGATAGTACAAAGACCCGCCGGTATTGGTTATTGATGATTGTTTTAATAATTCATTTTTAAAAGAAGCATACATATTTTTTGCATTTTTGCTTCGCAGCGGAACTATGATCTGACGCGCTTTCTCAAAGCCCAGATCAGCAGAGCGTAAATATTGCATTTGGTTAGCGATTACTACCGATGCAATAATTAATACGACTGAAATAACGAATTGAAAAACCACCAATCCCTTTCTCAATGAAACAGCAGCAAGCGAATTGGAAAACTTTCCTTTTAAAACTTTTGCAGGATTAAATGAGGATAAATAAAATGCAGGATAACTTCCGGCAAGCAATCCTGTTATAATTGATAACAATAAAAAGACGATGATAATGCCAATGTTATTTGAAAAAGAAAATGAGAGATTTCTACCGGAAACGGCATTAAAAGCTGGTAACAAAAGCACTGTAAAAACCATCGCTAAAATGAAAGCAATTAAACTCATCAACACAGATTCTCCCAAAAACTGCATAACCAAAAATCTCTTTTTTGCGCCCAAAACTTTTCTGATTCCCACTTCTGAAGATCGCTTGGAAGAGCGGGCAGTAGCCAGATTCATAAAATTGATACAAGCGATGAGCAAAGTAAACAGCGCAATAGATGCCAGGATATATAAGTATGTTTTACTGCCACTTTCTGTTACGTTGCTTTTTACATCTTCAGATAAATGTATTTTTTTTAATGGTACTAAAAATTGCTTTTTATTAAACCCGGTTGCTTTTAAATCTTTCGCAGCATACTTATCCATAAATTCCGGAAATTTGGCTTGGAGGCTTTTTGGATCAGCGCCTGGTTTTAGCAACAAATAGGTAAAGTACATGTTGTTGTTTACAAGATTGGTACCAGCGGATTTAATATAATTCGCTATATCGCCACCCATCATGCTCAGAAAAAATCTTGCATCAATGTGAGAAGGTTTATCAAATGGTTTAAATACCCCGGTTATTAAAAAATCGTGATCACCATTGGTACTACTGCTAATATGAATGACTTTATTTAATGCCGGCTCATTACCAAAAAGTTTTTTTGCAATTTCTTCATTTATCACAACCGTATTCGGATTATCCAACGCCGTTGCAGGATTCCCTTCAATGAAATTGTAAGTGAAGATTCTGAAAAAAGTAGAATCTGCCATTAAACCCTTTGTTTCATAAAAGGATTTTGCTTCTCCGGTTTTTGTTGTGTACTGCAACAGCGTTTTATCTTCTGAAAATAACCTGGTTAATCTTGTAGTTTGTTGGATTTCCGGAAATGATTGTTTCATCATTTCGCCCATTGCAGCAGGTGTATTGGGAAGTTTTTTAAAATTTCCAAGGCCGATAAATTCAGTTCCAAGCTGGTAAATATTATCCGCATTTTTTTGATATTTGTCGTAGCTTGTTTCGTTTAAAATGTATAAGGTAATCAACATACAGCAGGTTAATCCTACTGATAAACCAATGATATTGATGAAAGAAAAAACTTTATTCTTCATCAGGTTTCTCCACGCGATTTTAAAATAATTCTTTAGCATTTTTAGAAGTTTGTAGTTCTGTACTTTTAAATCTTGCTATCATAACTTAAAATTAATGCCAGTTACCTATGCACTGCTCTTCAATGTGTTATGAAGCGTAAAAAAATATAAGTGTACGGTTTTGATACAGTCAGTGTGCCACTTTGATACAGTAAATATTTTTGAAAATGAATTGCAGAAACTACTTCAGCTTTCAATTTTTTCGTAAGGGCAGATAATTACGATTCCGTTATTTTCGAATTTTCACATTAGCACATTAGCATATTAGCACATTAGCACATTAGCACATTAGCTAATTAGCACATTAGCTAATTATTCACTTCTCAAACTTGTCACCGGATTTGCCAGCGCTGCTCTTATTGCCTGAAAGCTAACAGTAATCAATGTAATGGCTAATGCTCCAATGCCGGAAATAAGAAACACAGCAATTGAAATGGTGGTATGATAATCATATTGATGCAGCCAACTGTGCAAATAATACCAGGCTAACGGAATTGCGATAAAGCATGAAATAACTACCAAAAGTGCAAATTCTTTTGACAACATCCGCCACAGATTATAAACGGATGCTCCCAACACTTTTCGCACGCCAATTTCTTTCTTGCGTTGTTCGGCAACAAACGATGCAAGCCCGAATAAACCAAGGCATGAGATAAAGATGGCGAGAATGGTAAAGAAGGTTGCCAGCTTTCCAATCCGCTGTTCATCGGCGAATTTTTTAGCGTATGTTTCATCATTAAAAGTGTAGGCGAAAGGAGCGCCCGGATTGAATTTTTTGAAAACATTTCCAATCCGGGCAAGCGCATCTCTTACAGGCACGTCAGGCTTTATCGCAACGGTAATTACATTCGCCCAATTTCTGTCGTACAAAAATACGGTAGGTGTAACGGGCTTGTAAGGCGATTCCATGATCATGTCTTTTATCACACCAACCACATGATAATTTTTATCATTAAACTGGATCGTTTGTCCAAGAATATCCTGCTTCATTCCAATTAGTTTTACAGCAGCTTCATTTAATATCATCCCCAGGGTATCCGTACCAAAATCTTTTGAAAAATCCCTGCCTTCAATCAGTTGCCAGCCAATCGTTTTACCAAAATCTTCTGTTACCGCAATGGTACCAAAAGCAGGCAACGTGTTCGGATCTTTTCCCTGCCAGTTAAATCCGATTTGGTTGGAATATACAGCTGTAGTGGGACTTGAAGATTCAGCCATATTTTCAACAACGCCTGTGGCTAATAAATCACTTCTGATGGCATCATAATGGCCATACAAATCTGGTGTTGACATATCGATAGTAATCAAACCCTGACTCTTATAATTCACCGGGCGGTTTTTGGCAAATTGAATTTGTTGAAAAACTATAATGGTACCAATGATTAAGGCAATGGAAAAAGTAAACTGGATCACTACTAAAATCTTGCGCGGCAATGAGGCAAATCTTCCCACGCGAAATGTTCCTTTTAATACTTTTATTGGCTCAAATTTCGACAAATAAAATGCAGGGTAACTACCGGCAACGATTCCTGTAAGTAAAGTGAAAGCAATCGCCAGCAACCAGAAAATGCCATTGCCCCAAGGCAATCCCATGTGTTTGTCGGACAGTTTATTAAACAGTGGCATCAACAAGATCACTAACAATATTGACAGGATAAAAGAAACAAATGCTACAAAAACGGATTCACTCAAAAATTGGCGGATGAGTTGGACCCTTAATGAGCCAACCGTTTTGCGAATGCCTACTTCCTTCGCTCTCTTTTCGCTTCGGGCTGTTGACAGATTCATAAAATTGATGCAGGCAAGCATCAGTACAAAAAAACCAATGATCGAAAACAACCAGATAAATTGAATGCGTCCACCAGCAGCTTTTCCATTTTTAAAATCACTGTACAAACGCCATTTGTTCATTGGAAAAAGATAGGCCTGCTCCTTTCCTTCTGTTACTGCATTTTTATGCGCCATCACTACATCCTTTATTTTCTGTGTTTCCTCAGCCATGTTTACATGATCTGCCACCTGGACATAAGCCTGCCATGAGTGATTATTCCATTGTGTCGCCGCGTCTTTCAGCCATTTTTCGGTAGTAATATATTTTTTCCAGGGCAAAAAATATTTTGATTCAGTGAGTGTGGTGTTGTCAGGAAGGTCTTCAAATACTCCGGTGACTTTATAATTTTCTTTATTATCCAGTTTAACTATTTTATTGACTGCGTTTGCATTTCCAAACAACGTTTTAGCAAGAGAAGCGCTGATGAGAATAGATGAGGGATCAGATAAAGAATTGATGTTTCCATTGATCATTTTCAAGGAAAACATGGTGGGAAAATTTTGCTCCACCCACATTCCCTTTGAAGTGATTTTCTTTTCGCCGACAGCCAATACGTGCGTAAAATTCCAGGAGGACATAGAGATATTTTTAAAATCACTTCCGTATTTGTTGCGCAGTTCATCGCCGATTGGCATACAGACAGCAGGCCCGGTATCCATTTTGCCATCATTGTCAATAAAAGTTGTCATTATCTGTCCAAGCTGATCATGATTCGTGTGGTACTTGTCGAATGTACATTCGTTGTAGATCCATAAAGAAATTAAAATAACAACTGCCATTCCTGTCGCCAGTCCAAAAATATTGATGAAGGAATAAACCTTATTCTTCCACACATTTCTCCAGGCGATTTTGAAATAATTCTTAAACATTTTATTTTCGTTTAAAGATGAATGTTATATATAGTAAACCAACAGATACTTCAATCTTTTATTTTTAAATTCTTTTCGTGTATGCATTACCATTATTATGCATTTTCATTTTTACATTTTTACATTTTTACATTAGCATATCAGCACATCAGCACATTAGCACATTAGCATATCAGCACATCAGCACATCAGCATATTATTCACTTCTCAGGCTCTCCACAGGATTCGCAATCGCCGCTTTTATCGCCTGGAAACTTACCGTCAGCAATGCAATGAATAATGCCACAACGCCTGCCACTACAAACATCCACCAGCTTATGTTTATCCTGTAAGCAAAGCTCTGCAGCCATTTATTCATCGCCCAGTATGATAACGGAAATGCGATGAGGCAGGCAATTCCAACCAATTTGATAAAATCTTTTGAAAGCATTTCTGTTACCTGCATCACACTTGCTCCAAGCACTTTGCGAATGCCAATTTCTTTTGTTCTTCGTTCCGCAGTATAAGTGGTTAATCCAAACAAACCAAGGCACGCGACTAAAATCGTAAGAATTGCAAAAATATTGAGAATGGTTCCTGTTTTTGTTTCTGCAGCATAAGTTTTATTAAAAAGATCATCCATAAAACTATAGGAAAATGGTTCACCTGTATTGTACGAATCCCATTTCCTTTTCATCGTTGCAAGCAATCCTGCAACATCAGTTGTTTTTATTTTAAATATCAATCCCCCTTCCGGTTCCAGGCTCATGAACAACGGAGAAATGGCTTCATGAAGCGATTTGAAATTAAAATCTTTTACAACGCCAATCACATGAAATGGAACATTGATTCCCCTGTCGCTGTTTTGCCTTATGATGGTTTTTCCTACCGCGCTCAGATCATTCCATCCCAATGCTCTTGCTGCTGTTTCATTAATTACGAGCCCTAAAGAATCTGTTGGAAATTCATTGGAAAAATTTCTTCCCGCTGCCATTTGCATCCCCAATGTTGGAATATATTGTTCATCAACATGATATTCTACCGCATTTAAAATCGCGTTATCATCTCCTTTCGGATAAGCTAGTGCATTGTTATAACTCGTTGGCCCGGCCGGTTTATAAAACGAAACCGTAGCATTTACAACACGTGAATCTTTCAACATTTCCTGTTTATAAACCTGCTCATTTTTGCCCAGGGCATAAGAGTTCGGAATCGTAAGCAGATGTTCTTTATCATAACCCAGGTTTTTATTTTCAATAAATTTCATTTGCTGATAAACAACAATGGTGCTGATGATAAGAGCGACAGAAATAAAAAATTGAAATACTACCAAACCACTGCGCAATGAAAAGGTTTTATTATTTCCAATGATTCTGCCTTTTAATACCGCAATCGGTTTGTAGGAGGAAAGATAAAATGCAGGATAAATTCCTGCTGCAACTCCTACCAACAAACCCAGTAAAATCAAGGCTATAGCCGGTTTTATGTCAAAATCCAAATGTTTGCCAGATATATTATTAAATTCAGGCAACGTCAGTTTTACCAGCACAAATGCAATGATCAATGCGAAGGCGGTCAGCATTACCGATTCAAATAAAAATTGCCTGATAAGTTGAAACCTGTTTGATCCGGCAACTTTTCTGATACCTACTTCTTTTGCCCGCTTGGAAGCGCCTGCCGTAGAAAGATTGATAAAATTGATAGAGGCAATCACCAACATAAAAATGGCAACCACGCCAAAGATGTACACATAACCTGCATTGCCTCCCGGCTCAAATTCATTGTTGGTGGTAGAGTGTAAATGAATTGAAGTGAGCGGCTGCAAAGCAAAGCCAAGCGAGTTGCCTTTTGTTCTGAATTGCTCAAGACTTAAACCCATGTCTTTTTGTATTTGCGGTCCCATATATTTAGCAACCATTGCCGGAAATTTTGCCTCCATCTGTTTAATATCCGCGCCAGGTTTAAGCAAAAGATAAGTGTGATAGCCGCCAGCCATCCATGAATCGGAAGTGGCATCCTTCCATCCTTTCATTGATCCGAGCATATCAAAATGAAAATGGGAATTGGATGGAATATTTTCAATAACGCCGGTTACTTTGTAAAACTCTGAATTGTTATTAAGTGCAAGTGTTTTACCTATTGCATCCTCATTACCAAAATATTTTTCGGCTGTTGCTTTGGTTAATACGATGGTATTAGGTTGCAGCAATGCAGATTTTGCATTGCCTTCTATCATGGGCAAAGTAAAAATGCTGAAGAAGTTTGGATCAACAAGGGCAAACCGGTCGTCTTTAAATATTTTGTCTTTATAAGTAATTTTTGGTGTACCCCGATCCAATATTCTTGTAGCATCTTGCACCTCAGGATAGTCATTTTTCATTGTTTGTGCCACAGGCGCCATTACAACACTTTCATTGATCTTGCCTCTGTTAATATCAGCCTTGAAAACCATACGCACGATCCTGTCCGCATTTGTATTGAATTTATCATAGCTCAGTTCGTCCTGGACATACATAAGGATAACAAAAGAAACGGCAAGCCCAATAGATAAACCTGAAATATTAATGAAAGAAAAAACTTTATTCTTCATCAGATTTCGCCACGCGGTTTTGAAATAATTCAGGAACATAAAAGTTGATTTATGATTTAATGATTTTGTAATGTCTGATCTAATTCACCATTCACACCTTCCATGTATGTTTTAAATAGTAAACAAACAATTATCCGGTTTCCCATTTTCCCATTTTCCCATTTTCACATTTTCACATTTTCACATTCCTTCATCAGCACATTAGCTAATCAGCACATTATCAAATTACTCACTTCTCAAACTATCCACCGGATTTGCCACAGCAGCTTTTATCGCCTGGAAACTAACCGTCGCTAATGCGATTATAATCACCAGCATTCCCGCTGACGCAAACATCCACCAGCTCAAAGAAATTCGGTATGGATAATTTTCAAGCCATTTGTTGGAAGCTAACCAGGCGGCGGGGATAGCAATGATCATTGCAATCAATACCAGCTTTAAAAAATCTTTTGAAAGTGTAGTAACAACGCTCCTTACAGAAGCACCAAGAACTTTTCTGATGCCAATTTCTTTTGTTCTTTTTTCGGCAGAAAGAACTGATAATCCAAACAATCCGATACATGAAATAAAAATGGTGAGGACTGCTCCAAACAACATGATCTGCTTCCATTTTGCCTCTGCTTCATAGTTTTTAAAATTTTCATCCTGTTTAAAAGTGTAACTGTAAGGAGAAAACGGGAATAAATTTTTAAAAGTTTTTTGAATATAAGCAAGAGAAGAAGTAGCAGTTTGTGGCCTGATCTTTATGTAAACCATTCCAAATTCATTGTCGGGTGTCATCGTAAACAATTGTGGGCTTATTTTTTGATTCATGGGTTGAAAATGATAATCTTTTACCACGCCGATCACAGTATATTTTTTATTATCAAACCAGAAATTTACTTCTTGTCCAACCGGATTTTTCCATCCTGCCTGCTTTACGAAAGATTCATTTACTATAACTGAAAGAGATGAATCAGATGGAAAATCTTTTGAAAAATTTCTACCGGCAACCAGCGGAATTTTTAATAATGGCAAAAAAGATTCATCCACCGTTTCATATGTAAAATCAATTGCGGAATCGCCATTTACTTTTGCGCGTGTTCCCCAATAACCGCCATTCTTTGGAGCTACGCCAATAATGTCAGGATCTTTCATTAATTGATCCTGGAATATCGTTGCCTCACCGCGTTTCAAACCATCCTTACCTACAAGTACAAGATTCGAATCATCGTAGCCTAATTTTTCTGTCGTCAGGTAATTAAATTGTAAATAGATAATAATAGTTGCGATGATTAAAAAAGAAGCAAGTGCAAATTGCAGAACGACAAGGCTTTTTTGCAAATAATTTTTCCCGGATAAAGTAAAACGGCTGTAAAGCGTTTGCACAGGATTGTAGCCGGATAAAACCAAAGCCGGATAAAAACCTGCAAGTAAAGTGGTGGCAACAAAAAGAACGATATAAAAAGCGATCAGTCTTGCATCAAAAAGATAAGAAAGTGAAAGAGCTTTGTTGGAAAGATCATTAAACACCGGTAATACGAGTTTTACAATCCCAACAGCCATTACAAAAGCAATGAAGCTTAAAATAAATGATTCACTGAGGAATTGAATGATCAGTTGTTTTCTGTTGCTGCCGACTACTTTGCGGATGCCAATTTCTTTTGCCCGTTTTATAGAGCGTGCAATAGTTAAGTTTACAAAGTTGATGCAGGCGATCAGTAAAATAAATAAAGCAATACCCGAAAGGATATAAGAATAGACAGGATTACTTGCATCTGTGAGGCCTGTATTTGCCGGAAAATCTTTGCTCAAATGCATTGCAGCTAAAGGTTGTAGTCCATATTTTGTCTTTCCGACTACATCTCCATACTTTTCCGTGATGATCTTCATCGCCTCTTTTGAATCCCAGTCATAGAATTGCTGCATCTGCTTTTCTACCATAGCAACATCCGCTTTTGGGTTCAGTACAACGAAGGTGTTGAGAAAAAAATTGAACCAGTTTTCACTTGATTGCAGCTCTTCAGCTGTAGGTTGAAAAGGGAGCAGGATATTGAATTTTATTGAAGAATTCTGAGGACATCTTTTTGCAACCGCGGTAACAGAATAAGGGACAAATGTGCTATCCTTTCTTATCATTACTACTTTTCCAATGGCATCTGTTGTACCAAATTGTTTTTTGGCTTCGTCTTCTGAAAGTACTATTGAATAAGGGTTTAGCAAACAGGTTTTAGGGTTGCCGCTCAACAATGGAAACGAGAAAACAGAAAAGAAAGAAGAATCTGCCTTCAGCATTTCTTCTGAATTGATATCAGTCCCTTTTTTGATATCAACACCACCACTTTGAATTCTCACAAAAGACTGAATCCCCGGAACATTTGCTGTAAATTTTGGTCCCTGAAGATAGCCGGTAATTCCATCTCTGTGTTGAATACTTCCATCCTTATTCAGCATAGTGAATGTAATCCGGTAAGTGTTATCAAAATTCTTTTGAAAACGGTCGTAGCTAACCTCATCTTTTACATATAAGATGATCAGCATGGCAGCCGCCAGCCCAAGACTCAATCCGGCAATATTGATAAAAGAGTAGATCTTGTTTCTCTGAATATTTCTCAG
>DATNFV010000004.1:0-41596 GCA_035606215.1 Hanamia sp. | reverse complement strand
AATTACAGCCTGCGCCTGCCACATTTCCAATACATCTGCTGTCTGAACCTGGTAAGGCTGAAAGGCAGGATTGTCGCTTACAAGCGTTAATTTATTTTTATTCTTATTATTTTTTACCACTCTTTTATAAACGATGCCTTCATTTTTGCTTACTACAATATAGGCTGCATTGTTTTTTACGCTATCGAGGTTTTCAATTTTTTCACCAACAATAACGCTTCCACTTGGCGTTGGCATCATACTATCGCCGATAATTTCAAAAGCCCGGTAACTTCCCCCGGCAAGCATGGGCAATGTGAACGTATTCAACTCATCAATAAATTCGCTATCTGCATAGCCTGCAAGATAACCGGCCGTCGCTTTTACAGGCACGAAATGAATCACGTTTCTATCTGCGCTCATCATTTTCATTTGCCTTCTTTTGGCAAGATAATTAGCGCCTTTTATTTCGCTGAGATCTTTTAATAAAAGCTCATCGAGTGAGACTTTAAAAATTTCGCTGATGATTTCCAAAACATCTAATCTTGGATCGGCTCTTTCTTCTTCATAAGCGCCGATAAGCGAACGTTTGATGCCTAATTTATTCGCGAATTCTTCCTGCGTCCAGCCGCGAAGTTTGCGTAGATACTTTAAGTTGCGTCCTGCGATTGACATGGTTGACTAATTTATTTAGATCAAAAATACTAATTTATTTAGTCTGGCCAAATTATTTTCTTGCAGGAAAAAAATGGGTACAAAAGAATGAGTAAAAGGAAGGAGTGGAATAATTTTAATTTTTTATAAAAAACTTAAATCCATTTGGCAACAACGTTCAGCAGTTCTTTCATTTGAAAAGGCTTTTCAATAAAGTCATCTGCGCCCGCTTCTATGGCAAGCTTTTCAATTCCGGGAGTTGCAGAAACAATGATCACGGGAATATCTTTTGTGTGGGACTGGCTTTTTAAAAAGCGACAAACTTTTAATCCATCTTCACCGCTTAATTGCCTGTCGAGCAAAAATAAATCAGGGCAATTATAATTATTTGCAAGAATGGAAGAAGGTTCGCCAAAGATCTCCACATGGTAACCCGCTCTTTCAAAAATCAATTTAAAAATATCCTGAACCCCTTCGTCATCATCCGTTATAAGTATCTTTTTCTTCGTCATCGTATCACTTTAATAATATAAATACAAAGAATATACCACTGGATTTTTTTTACTATAAACGGACGTTGTTATTTCTGATCCGCTAACAAGTAAATGACAGGAAACAAATCATTTTTATTGATTTTTATTTTCACATATTCCTATTGAACAGCTTGTGTTTTATTCCTCTGAAGTATTTTCTGTTACTGTATTTGAGGCAATTTAATTTTTTGGTGTGAGGAGAACTTTTTGCTGAAACCCGTATCCGGGAAACACTTTTCTTCAAAAATGATAGGGAAGTGTAAAACAAAAAGTTGATCCTTCATTTGGGGCACTTTCTACCCAAATGCGACCATGTTGCTTTCTTACAATTTCTGTTGCAATAAATAATCCGAGGCCTAATCCCGGAAACGTTCTTGTGCTTTCGTCAGTGACCCTAAAGAAACGCCTGAATAATTTTTTCTGCATTTCTTTTGAAATTCCGATTCCAAAATCCTGGATAGAAACAATTACTTCATTTTCTGTTGGAGTTGTTTTGACAATTATTTTATCTGCAGACGGAGAATATTTTATTGCATTGGAAAGAAGATTTACAATTACCTGTGCAGTCCGTTCTTTATCCCCGGTGATTGGTTTTATTTCCTGCAATTCTGTTATGATCTTATGCCGTTTGGTGGTCATTTGCAAATCGGAAACTACCTCGTTGATCAATTCCGTAAGATCATATTTTTCTTTTTTTAGAATCAGTTGTCCCTCGGTGATCTTTGTTACATCCAGCAGGTCGCTGATCAGCGAGGTGAGCCGGTCGATCTGGTGATCCATTCTTAATAAAAGATCAGCAGAAACCAAATCTTCTTTTTCTATTAAAGTATCATGCAGGATTTGTGCATAAGCTTTAATGCTTGTTACCGGCGTTTTCAGCTCATGGCTTGCGATGCCGATAAATTCTTCTTTTTGCTTTTCGATCTCTCTTCGTTTGGTAATATCGCGGTAGTTTTTAATGATGCCCTGTATGCTGGAATTGTTTAACAGGTTGATACAACCTACTTCCATAATACGATAGCTTCCGTCTTTATGAAGCATCCGAAGTTCGGTCTGAATATATTTTGAAGGTTGCTGAAGACAGCTTTCAAATAGTTTTTTTTCAGTTTCAAGGTCATCGGGATGTACGAGACTTTTTTCAAAAATATTTTCTCCCAGTCTTTGTTTTGCCGCATAGCCAAGTACTCTTTCTATTGATTCGCTTTGATAAGTGATGGTACCTTCATGATTAAATACCGTAATGACGTCGAAAGAATTTTGAACCAATGCTTTGAAACGCTCTTCATTTTCGAGGATGATCTGTTCTTTGAATTTGCGCTCACTGATATCAATGTTTATGCCCGACATTTCCTGCGGTTCTCCCTTGTTATTAAAAATAGTGTTCGCGCGGCTAAGGATCCAATGCACGCTTCCGTCGGGCCAAAAAATTCTGAATTCAACAGAAAGCTCTTTTCTTTCCCTGATGCTATTTTCAATTGCCCGGCGAGTTGGCTCTGCATCCTGTGGATGAATAAAAGAAAGCCAATCCTCCAGTGTTCCCTTAAAAGAATATTCCTTCAGGCCGTACAAAGATTCCTGGACTTTCGTCCACGTAATTTTATTTGTTTTAAAATTCCATACATAAGTTCCCACAGAGCCTGCTGCGAGTGCAAAGTTGAGCTGGTTGCGGGTTTTTGCTAAAGTTGCTTCGATTAATTTCTGGCTTGTTATATCACGCTGCAATACCCATAAGCCCGTTAACTTTTGGTCACGTAAAATGCCGATGCAATCGTGAAGAAAATAAGTTGTGTTTTCGCCCACCGAATAACTGATCTCCACTTCGCTCAACCTGTAATTCAATTCGATGAAAGCAGAAAACAGGCTGTCATTTTTCTCATTTGGAACGGTGAGATTTTTCAGTCTTTCCCCAACCAGGTCTATGGCCTTTTTGTGTCCGTACATTTTTGCCATCGCATCGTTGCATTCGACAATAACGGCGCTTTCATACAATGCCTCAATTTGTTTTTCTTTCGGGTCATTGATCGAAAACGGATCTTTTAATTCATAACGGCAAATTCCCTCGGTAGTTCTTGAAATAAATGTTTCATAAATGTCTTCATGTTTCGTTGCTGATTGATTTTCCTGCTTTCTTTTTCCATCTTTTGTCTCCGTCAGGTCTTCTGAAATGGCTTCTTTTGTAGTTCTCGGATTATTTCTAGCAGCGTTCATTTATTGGGAGTTAATAATAAATGGAAGATACAAGTAATTTAATTTATAAAAAAGGAACAAATGAATTTTTATTTTTTATAAAAGAAATCTTATTTATACCGCTCAATATTTGAATAGAAATTAAAATGAGGGAATATTCATTTTTTCTTTATTTGCAGAATGAAATGAATACCGGCTTTAAAATGAGATATTCTTGTAAAAAGGAAAACTCTCAAATCGCAGCAACAAGATCGTCAGCTTTGTTCTTAAAGTATTTTTCCTTCATGTCACTTGTTGAAACCGTTTTTATTTCTTTTGAACTATCTCTTCTATGAGTTTCACAATTTCCTTAGTCATGTAAAAACTCAAGAAAGGTCAAGGTTATACAATGATTAGCATAGATAGCAATGTAAGGAAATATGTGCCACAAGGTTTGTAGATTTGGGAGGAAAAATGGTTTGACCCAATAAAAGAGCGTTGCCATAGTAAATTGAGATATAATTTTAAAACTTCGCGCAAAAGTTTTAAATCTTTCAATAAAAAGTTCGAGTTTTGTAGCAATGGGGTTTACCCACATTATGAAAGCCTTTAAACTAAGGATTTTTTAAAGGCTTTTTAGTTCCTTTGAGCAGTACCTCCTACCTCCCATCTTATTGATTGAACCGGATCACCACCGGGATAAGTCCGGCATTTGCCGGACTTATCCCGGACTTAACTACTCTTTCGTACGGGGCATCTATGCTTCATCTATAGGGCATCTATAGCTGAGACAGGGCAGCTGTCCTATTAAAAACCAGAGTAGTTCTTTTATATTAAAGAATCGATTATATTTACCTAACCTCCAATGGAAGCACGAAGCCTTTTTGTATATTTCATATCGGCCGCTCGTTGCCAATCCTTTTCAGGCTTGATCAGATCGTATCCTATTTTATCCTCAATGACAAAGGTTTATCGTCTGTCAAAACGTGTAATGCTCTCCATAAAGCTGGCGTAATACTGTATTACCAGATTACTTGTTGTTATAGAAATTGATGCAAAAAATGTTCTGCAAAATTACCCAGGGATGTTGATTCTATTTGATTAAATTTTATTTGTACCATTTGTTCGATTCCCGTAATATTGCGCGCCACAATTATAATACTAAAGCTAATGAAACACCTATTAATTTGTTCCGTAACCCTTATATTGATTTCTTGCGGAACGAGTAAGATCCCTGCTTCTGCTACTTCTTCAAATGAAATTACAAGTCTTAGCTATTTTGAACCAATTTCATATATTCAGTACATAGAAAAAGGAAACACAGCAATGCTAAGTGATTCACTTTCTTTAATCTCCCGAAATAAACTGGATTCTATATTATCTGAAAACAAAGAGGATCTCCGGCTTTCAGAAAAGATTATTTTAGATGACCAGGCAGTTAAAGGAAGAATAGAAAATGAAGTTGCATACTACGCTGCGCTTATGATGCAACGGAAAAAGCTTAATAAGTCTCCGTTGGCTAAAACAATAGACTCAGTTATGGAAAGTAACCACCAGCGATTTGCACTGGCAACCGTAGTAACCGGTTTTGGGCGAAGGAAAGGAAATTATCGCGGACAGGTAGCAAAAGGAGCGGCTATCGGAATTTTAACTTTGGGAATGGCTATTCCGACTCCTGTTAAATCTAACGTAGCAATGTATGCTTTGATTTTTGACTCGGAGAAGAACCAGGTTGCATATTACAGGATGTGTATGCCAGTTGAAAAAGATCCGACAGACGAAAAAATACTGGGAAAACAATTTGCGAGTTTGTTTAAAGATTATTTATCAGGGAAAAAATAAGGGTTTGATGTCTGAAAAATAGATTTGAAAAGAATCACAAGTGGCTGCAAAATGCTAAATTGTAATTCATTCTTTCATTTTCATTTTTATGATCATGGCTGAAACAATTCGATTCTGTTCAGATGTTCACCTTGGAAAACTTTCCAGGTTATTGAGAATGCTTGGTTTTGATACTGTTTATCAAAATAATTTTTCCAAAGAACAACTCTACGAAATTGCAAGGAATGAAAACCGTTGCCTTCTTTCAAAGGCTTCGTATTTTTCAAAATTTCCGGAAATCAATTTTTACCAGGTACAAAGTGCAGATCCGGATGAGCAGTTGAAAGAGGTTACAGAACACTTTCATCTCACGCATTTACTCGATCCGTTTTCACGATGTCTTTATTGTAATGAAATCCTGGAAAAAAAAGAAAAGGAAGAAGTTGAAGATATCCTCCTGCCGGAAACTAAAAAAAATTTTTCTGAGTTCTGGCGCTGTCCATCATGTAAGAAAGTATATTGGAAGGGTTCGCATTATGAAAGGATGAAGAAACTGGTCGAGAAGTTCGCGGGATGATCTATTCTTTGTGAAGAAAAAAATAGCTCCTTTAATCCGCTTCCAAAACCTCATTCTCCTTTATCTCCGGCAAGATAATTTTTCTCTTTTGATATTTTTTCATAAAAAGATATATGGTGCTAACGCATGCAATAAAAATTATCGTTGAACCAATTTCCCATTTACCCAAACTGGTTAATAACCAAACGATGGCTGCAATTCCGATAAA
Source organism: Hanamia sp. (assembly GCA_035606215.1). Classification (GTDB taxonomy): domain Bacteria; phylum Bacteroidota; class Bacteroidia; order Chitinophagales; family Chitinophagaceae; genus Ginsengibacter. Next base: position 35,658 of record DATNFV010000004.1, on the reverse strand, counting down.
AGGAATGATTAAACCGCCTGGGGTTCTGAATGTTTTTTCTCCAACATTTCCCTCCTTCTTTCTCAACTTGATCGTGGCTAAAATAACAGCGAAATAAATAATCAAAATTGCCGCGCTGGCAAGAATGGCCAATTGTTTAAAACCTCCTGAAACTGAAAAAATTAAGATCAATGATCCGTAGATAATGATTGCCCAATAAGGAGTAGCAAATTTAGGATGAGTTTTCCCCAAAAATTTTGGGAAGATTCCGTCATTCGCTCCTGCAAATAATAACCGTGGCATTAAAAGCACATCGCCGCTTACATTGCCAAAGCAGGAAATTGCAGCAGCAATCAGCAAAATAATTCCTCCCACTGGGCCAATAATTTTTTCAGCAACTGCCGCTAATGGTGCACCTCTAACGGTTTCCATGTGCGTTCCTAATATTCCCTGCGTTACTGTTTGCAACAGTAAATAAACAATTAGCACCAATAAACCTCCTGCTAAAATGCCAAGCGGTACGGTTCGTTTAGGATTTTTTATTTCTCCGCTTGCATTCAATGCTGTTTCAAATCCCATGAAGGCAAAAAATAAAACAAGAGTCGTATTTCCAAATGTGTTGAAAGATGGCAAATTTTCCCAATGCAGATTGGTAGTTTTAATATGGCTAAAACCGAAAATGATAATTGCAATTAGTGGCAATAGTTTAATGATCGTAATCAATTTCACAAAACCAACGCCATGTTTAACGCCCCTCACATTTATCAAAACCATAAATCCAATCAAGATAAAAAATAATAAACCACGCACCCATAAATTTTGGAAAACAGGAAAAATAACAGCCAGTGAATCAGCAACAATATTAATCACTGCGGCGTCGCCCAAAATGCCAAATCCAAAAAAGAACAGCCAGTTAATAATAAATCCGGCAAAACTGCCAAACGCCGCTTCTACATAAGCATAACTACCACCGGAAGTGGTTATGCGTGTTCCAATTTCTGCATAGCAAAGCATGATGGCTGCCATCATGATTCCGCAAAATAAATAACTGAATATTCCAAAAGCACCAAGAGCAATACTTATGATTGCCGGAAGTGCAAAAATGCCAGCGCCAATGGTACCGTTGATAATGTTCATCGAAAGCCCAGGCACACCCATTACGCGTTTTAAACCTTCTTCTGTTTTCATTTTTTTTGTTTTTAGTTAAGATCTGGCACCTTCTGAAAAAGGTGTTACCTCTGTTATTTTTGATGTTGCCTCTGTTACTTTCTTTTTTTTCTTATAATAAAAATAAACCGGTACACCACTCAGGATGAAGAGTAAACCGATCGCGGATTGTTTTGGCATCACGATGAATGTATTGATAAGAAGTGCAGCAGAAAATAAAACGAATATGACAGGTGAATAAGGATAAAGAATGACACGGGCGGTAATTTTTCCTTTTCTTTTCATTTTTATTACTGCAACTGCGAGCAAAGCAGAAAAGAAAAATTCAGTGAAAATGATCATATTGGTAAGGATATCAAAAGTGCCGGAGATAACCAGCACGCAACTCCAGATCATAGTATAGATCAGTCCCAAATAAGGCGTGCGAAAACGCGGGTGAACAAAAGAAAAACTTTTTGGGAAAAACTTTTCCTGCGACATCCTGTAATACAATCTCGGATAAGCGATGATGATTGCATTCAATGCACCAAATGTGCAGATAATAATCAGGATAGCAATTGTTATAACGCCTGCATTTCCCGCAATGCCGCGTGCCACTTCCAGCGCTGCAATGTTGTCTTCACCAATATTTGCCAATGCAGACAACGGCAAAACATGCATAAAAGCTTCATTCAATAAAAGGTATAAAATGATGGAAATTCCAACACCGGCAACAAGGGAAATAGGCACATTTCTTTTCGGATTTTTTATTTCGCCACTAACATTGCCAACCAAAAACCAGCCGTCATAAGCCCAGAAAGCGCTAACCATTGCGGCCAGAATGCCACTGAAAATATTGCTATTACCTGTTGATACTTTTGATGAATTTATAACAGGAAGTGTATGGTTAAAAGATAATCCCGCAACGATTAATAAAAGTAATCCTCCGATCTTTGCAGCAGTGAGCAGATTATTGAGATTACCGCCTTTTTTTGCGCCAAGAATATTTACAAAGGTTAGAAGAATGATTGCCAATAACGCTAATATTTTTACGCCTGCACTTGCAAAAGGAAATACAAAATTTCCGATCGAAATATTTTGCCATGAAGAAAATAAATGAGGTAATGGAATCAGGTAATTTACTGATTCCGCAAAAATAAATGCAAGAGCTGCAATGCCGCCGCAACCTGCAATCACAAAGGCTGTCCATCCGGAAATAAACGAAAAGAAATTACCAAAAGACAGGCGCAAATATTCATAAATACCACCTGATTCATCTGTCATGGTAGCAAGGCCGGCAACATTAAAAGCTCCTAATAAAGTAATAATTCCAGCAAGTAGCCACGCCAGCAGAATATAATTTTTATCCATTAAAGCAGCCGACATAGGCGCTATCTTTTTAAAAACGCCTGAGCCAATTATAATACCGGCAACGAGTAAAATTGCTGTGGTTAAACCAAGACTTCTTTTAAGTGGAATTTTAGATTCATCAATGGTAGCAGTCTTTTCTGTATTCATGAAATCGTTTTTAATTTTGCCGAAGTTATCAGCCGGAATATTTGGATTTTTTGAAATCAGTTATGCAGGGAGAGGAAGAAGTTACTTCAGCAAAAAGGAAAATTAAATTTAAACTCTTTTTCCAAAGGACAATAAAAAAGATTTTCGCTTCCTGCTAATATTAGATGTTTGTGACAATGTTTGAGAGATAGTAAATGAGGAAATAAACGAAATTTTTATTTTAAGATTACTCAAACCTTCAGGAGAAAATTACTCCTTTTTACCCCTAATTTTCTCTACAAAAAAGTAGATTCATTTCCCCATTTTATGATATAGAAATGCAAGTAATATTCAAAAAAAAGAATGATAATTTGTTGTAAACTGGCACGAAAATTCAATACAAATGCATGTTATTGAAAAAACCGGAAGCATAGCAAAATATGCCGGTTTTATTGTAAACCCAAAAAAAGGAGGTTGTTATGAAAGGTACAAGAAGATGGCAGGATTGGCTCATCCTGATTGCCGGAATCTGGTTATTTATTTCGCCCTGGCTGTTTGGATTTAGCCGTACTAATTACTCCTGGGATTCCTTCCTGATGGGAGTTCTTCTTATCGTTTTTTCCCTTTGGGCCTTAGGCAATACCAGAATCTGGGAAGAGTGGGTCACACTCATTATCGGTGCATGGATCTTTATTTCTCCCTGGGCTTTAGGGTTTGCTGGCGCCCCTGATCAATGGAATTTTTTCATCGTGGGAGGACTTGTATTTATCCTGTCTATCTGGGATTTGAGTCTTTACAGCAATGTAAACAAACATGAATCAATTCCTGTAACTTAATTTGTTCCATGCAAATTAGTTGTAAATGAAAGCAGATCTGAAAATGGTCTGCTTTATTTGTTGTTCAGGATAAAATTCATTGCTTCAAACAGCACATTACGATGTTTTCCGGAAAGAATTATTAAAAACTTTTTAATTCTTATTTCCTTCTATTGTCCATTCGTAAAAATCAGGAAAAAATTTTCTCCACGCAGCTTCATTATGTTTGGCATCTTCATCGATCTTTTCTTCTATAGGCGAAGAGGAACGTTCTTTGATTTCTTTTTCAATACGCTTCATGTCGGGAACCATCGAATCACCTTCTTTACCACCAGCATAAAAAAATAATCTTGAATTTACTTTTTTCGAATTTGCAATTACGGTGCTGTCAATTCCGGAAGCGGTCCAGAAAGCCGGAGAAAAAATTCCTGCACCTCCAAAAACCTGTGGGTATTTTAAAACCGCATACAAGGAGATCAGGCCACCCATTGAACTTCCGGCAATAAAAGTATTTTGCTTATTTTTTAAAGTGTGGTAATGTTTGTCAATAAAAGGTTTTAAATCTTTTACTAAAAAAGCTACATATTTATCGCCTTCACCTTTTCCAAAATTTTGAAATTCCCATGGATTGTATTCGTTCATTCTTTTTGAAATTCCATTGTCGATTCCAACAACAATCACCTCTTTTTTCCCCTTTTTAAAGATCGAATCAAGATATTCATCAACGCCCCACTCACCTGAATAAGATGTGGCGTTGTCAAAAAGATTTTGTCCGTCGTGCATGTATAAGACGCCATAATTTTTTCCGGAAGTCGCGTAATTGGGAGGAAGATAAATCCACACTCTCCTTGTTCGGTTCAATTCGGGAATGTAAAAAGCAGTGTCCATAATTTTTACATTCTCTGAAGCAGAATGATTTTTTTTAGCAGCAATCTGATTAGATTTAAAATCATCATTCCAACCCAAAATATTTATAGAAATAGTTGTATCTGATTTTAATGATAAAGTACGGTTGCCGGTAGGTTTTCCTTCGGCATCAGTTTCGCCTTTTTCCCAGCTTCCCCTTGTAAATTTATATTCATAGTTTCCTTGAGGCAATGAAAAAGTGATTTTTGAAATTCCGCTTTCATCTGATTTTAATTGATAACTGCTATCTGCAGGATTCCACATATTAAAGTTGCCCGTAACAAAAATGTGATCCATAGAATGAAGTAACGACGGCTGTTTTAAGAGAAACGTCACTTTATATTGTGCGAAAGAAAATGCAGAACTAAAAAGCAGCAGAGCAGCAAAAAAATACTTCTTTTGTTTTAGCATAAACGGATATTTAAGAAACAGAAGCAAGGAAATCTTTTACTTTTTGATAATACGAAGCACTTAAAGGAACCAATGGCAGGCGCAATTCATTTTCGATTAATTGTAATTCTGCACAAAATGCTTTTACTCCGGCCGGATTATTTTCAACAAACAAAAGGTCATAGGAAGGCAATAATTTTAAATGAATTTGCGCCGCTTTTTCAAATTCATTTTTCAATGATAAGCGGATCATTTCACAAAAATCTTTGGGAAAGCAGTTGGCTACAACACTGATGACCCCTTGCATTCCGCAGGCAATTAGTGGAAGTGAAAGATGGTCATCGCCACTCACTACTAAAAAATCTTTTGGTTTATTTTTTAAAATGTGCATACATTGAATCATATTGCCGCTTGCTTCTTTGATGCCCTGAATGTTTTCACATTCTTTAGCGAGCCGGAGAGTAGTTTCGGCAGTGATATTACTTCCGGTTCTTCCCGGCACATTATATAAAATCACTGGCAAAGGTGATGATTCGCCTATCGCTTTGTAATGCTGAAAGATCCCTTCCTGCGAAGGTTTATTATAATTGGGGCTTGAGCTTAAAATGGCGGCAATTTTTTCAAGAGAAAAATTTGAAAAATGATCAATCACTTCTTTTGTATTGTTGCCACCAATTCCTAACACCAATGGCACACGGTCATTGATTTTTTTTGCAGTGAAGTCAACAATTTCTCTTTGTTCTTTATCAGTAAGTGTGGGAGTTTCGCCTGTCGTACCAAGGGTTACAAGATACTCAACACCATTATCAATAACGAAATCAATCATTTTTTCGAGCGCATCGAAATCAACTTCATGATTTTTTTTAAAAGGGGTAATAAGGGCTACTCCCGTTCCTGTTAGTTTATTTAGATTCATTGTTTTTAGTTAGTAGTTCAGGTTCAAAGTTCGTTCAAAATCATTCATCCCAAAATCCCATTTTATTAAACTTATCAATTCTCTGCCTGATTCTTTCTTCCGCAGGAATTTGTTTGAGTTCTTCGATGATTGGTTTGATGTAAGACTTAAGATTAGCGGCTGCTTCATCATAATTCCAATGCGCGCCTCCTAGTGGTTCAGAAATAATTCCATCCACCAGACCAAATTTCAACATATCTTCTGAAGTGAGTTTTAATTGTTCTGCTGCGATTTCTTTTTGTGCCCAGCTGCGCCAAAGAATTGAACTGCAGTTTTCAGGAGAAATGACTGTGTACCATGAATTTTCCAGCATCAAAACCCGATCACCTACTCCGATTCCTAATGCTCCGCCACTGGCGCCTTCGCCAATGATCACACAAATAACCGGTACTTTCAAACGAATCATTTCATAAATATTCCTGGCAATCGCTTCTCCCTGCCCCCGCTCTTCAGCCTCCAGTCCGGGGAAAGCGCCGGGAGTATCAATCAAAGTGATTATGGGTTTATTAAATTTTTCCGCAAGCTTCATCAGACGTAATGCCTTTCGATATCCTTCCGGGTTGGCCATTCCAAAATTGCGCATCTGGCGCATCTTTGTATTCGTTCCTTTTTGCTGACCAATAACCATGATCGTTTCTCCATCCAATTGTGCAAAACCGCCGATCATTGCTTTGTCATCTCTGACATTCCTATCGCCATGTAATTCTAAAAAGCTGGTAAACATTTTTAAAATATATTCCAAGGTGTAAGGCCGGTCCGGATGACGGCTCAACTGAACTTTTTGCCATGGAGTAAGATGTTCTGTTATTTCTTTTCTTTTGTCAAGAATATTTTGTTCGAGGTCTTTAATAATTTTTTCATAATCTTCTTTGCCGCTTTTTGACGCAAGTTTTTTATTCTCTTCTATCTGCTCGTAAAGCTCTTTTATTGGTTGTTCAAAATCCAGGAATTGTCGTGCTTGTGTTGACATTGGTTTTTAAAAAATTTTAAAAATGAAAAGGTGATAAACCACATTTATTTTTTTAGGGCGATAAAGTTAAGGTGTCAAAATTAAATAACAGTGAAAAGGTTATTTTTTAGCATCCAAAGAACAAAAAAACCGGTTAGAAGGATGATTCAATTGTAAAGAAAAACAAATTTTTTTGCGACCATTTCAAATCGTTCTTTATAAGAAATAATCAAAAGTAGTTTCTTTCTTCTTGGTTGAGAAGTATAGTAAAATCAATAGTTTCAGAGGATTTGATGCTTTTAATTTTCTTCTTTGTTTTATTGAATAAACGATTCTTTTTCCTTCTGGAGTTGTGTTATAAAAAATGCAAAAAACAGAATGGCATGATTTTAGATTTTATAGAAGTGTAGTGAAAAATACAAAGCATTTTTTCATTATAAAAAGAGTCTTTCATCATAATTTTAAATACCTTAAAAAAACTCGACCATGAATGAAAATACAGATCAGTTAATAACTGAACGAAAACCAAGAGATTCCAGAAACATCCTAATTGGAATCTTAATCGCCGGCCTTATTATCCTTGCCGGATTTTTTATTTTCGATCACAGCAATAATCGCTCGAAAATTAATGCAGAGCAAACTCAGGTTGCGCAAATCACAACAGAAAAAAGCAACCTTCAAACCAGCTTTGATGCTTCACTGGCACGGCTTGATTCTTTTCAGACCGTTAACACTGAGCTAAGCACCAAGCTTACTGCAAGCAACGACGAAATTGCAAAGATGAAAACAGAGATCAGGAGCATTTTGAACAAGAAAAATGCCACCTCTCATGAACTTACAAGAGCACGTAACCTGATCGCACAATTAAATGGAAAGATCAGTGATCTTGAGTCTCAGATCGCAATGCTTACTCAGCAAAACGATAGCCTGAAACAAAATGTGGCAACACTCACCACTGAAAAAGAAGCCATTTCAAGAAACCTCGATTCAACGATTGTTGTAAAGAAAGTTCTTGAGAAAAAAGTGGATGTTGCTTCTACATTAAATGCAGACAATATCTCTATCACTCCGATAAAAGTAAAACACAACGGAAAACAAAAAGTTTCTGATGTGGCTAAAAGAGTCGATAAATTATTGGTGAGCTTTGATGTAAACAACCGTATCATCGATCCGGGAGAAAAAGATCTTTATGTTGTAGTTATCGGTCCTGATGGAAAACCAATCACTACATCAGATTCTACAGGCGACACTTTTGAAACACGCGATGAAGGTAACAAGACTTTTACCGCAAAATTGCCTGTGGATCTTGAAACAGCAAAAACAAAAAATGTACAATTTGCATTTGCACCGGGTGGACATTTCCAACAAGGTGCTTACAAAATTCAGATCTATCAAAATGGATTTTTGATTGGCGAAAAAACCCGCGAACTGAAGAAAGGCGGCCTTTTCAGCTAATTTATTAAAATATTCCTGAAAAACAGTTTGTTGCTTTACCTCTGAAAAAGTAAAAGCTATCCGGAAATAAAAATCCGGGTAGCTTTTTTTATGTCTTTATGTAAAGCGTTATAATTACGTTTATGCATTGCCGTTAGTAAACAACTTTTCTTTTGTTGAAAATCATTTCATACTTTCAATCTGAAAAATGATTTTCTTATGAAAAAATTGTTACCTGTTATTTTTCTGCTGTTGTCTTTATCTGCTGCTGCACAAAAAACAGATAAGCATTTGCAACATGAAATTGCTTCTTTGGTAAAAGGTTTTAATGGTGATGTTGGAATTTATGTTTATGATCTTTCAAAAAATACCATTGCAGCTTTTAATCCCGATACTATTTTTCCGACAGCGAGTATGGTAAAAGTGCCGATACTCATTGGCATTATGCATAAAATTCATAACGGAGATTTGACTTATCACCAGGAAATGCTGTTTACAGATTCTGTTCGTTATTCGGAAGGAGAGGAGATTCTTGCTTCATTTAAAGACAGTCAAAAAATTGCTTTGAATGTATTGACGATGTTGATGATGAGCATGAGTGATAATGGCGCTAGCCTTTGGCTTCAAGGGTTAGCCGGTAGCGGTACTCAGATCAATCAAGATCTCGACAGCCTCGGAATGAAGGATACAAGAGTTAACAGCCGAACACCGGGAAGAAAGGAAAATTATAATAAATATGGTTGGGGACAAACGACGCCAGCGGAAATGGCAACCCTGATGAAAATGATTGTTGATAATAAAATTATTGATAAACAAATCAGCGAAAGAATGCTTCGCCTGATGAGCCGGCAGTTTTGGGATGAAGATGCAATATCCCAAATTCCGCCAAATATTTTTGTAGCAGATAAAAGCGGCGCTGTTGATCAGACAAGAAATGAAGTATTGTATGTAAATGCTCCTCATCCTTATATTTTTTGTATTTGCACTAAGAATAATAAAGACACCAGTTGGGAAAGCGATAACGAAGCATGGGTGCTTACAAGAAAATTATCTTCATTATTATGGAAATATTTTAATCCAAAATCTACCTGGCAACCTTCGGCCTATCTGAAATAAATTTTAAAATATTTTGTTACCTGCAACTATAATAGAAATAAAACGGTTATTGGTTTACTATAAATGCTTTTTAGCTTATGTCTTGTCAGTTTTCAGGTAAATAAAATATATCAGCAGCTGCATCGTTTTATAAAAAAATAAAATGGCTTCTGTATAAAAGTTTTGTCATTTAATTTTTTTTATCGTTAAGAGACAGTTAAAGAACAGGTATTCATCAAGGCATCATGTAACCTGCGTAATTTTTGCAGTCTATATATTTTAAAAACAACATCATGAAATATTTTTACCAAATATTAATTATCACTGCAGTATTTGCAATATCATCCTGCAGTAGTTCGCGATATTATCAAACTAATCCTGATGAATATTCGCAAAATTATGACCAGCAACCAACGATAACTTACCAGCAATTTTATAATGATCTCAGCCCTTATGGAAACTGGGTTTATTATGGAGATTACGGGTATGTTTGGGTTCCTGGTGTTTCTAACTTCAGGCCTTATTACAGCAACGGACGGTGGGCTTATACCGATTATGGGTGGACATGGGTTTCTGACTATTCGTGGGGATGGGCACCATTTCATTATGGCCGCTGGATAAACGATATGTCTTATGGATGGATGTGGGTTCCCGGCTATCAATGGGCACCGGCCTGGGTTTCCTGGAGATCCGGAGGAAATTATTATGGTTGGGCTCCGCTTGGCCCCGGTATGGATGCAAACATTTCTTATGGCTCCATTCCATCTTATGATTGGACGTTTGTTCCCAACCGCTACATCATCAGTCCAAGAATCAATAATTATTATGTAAACAATTCCAGAAACGTTACCATTATTAATAACACAACGATCATTAATAATTATAACAATAGTTATGACAGGAATAATAATGGAAGAAACAATCCTGTTTATAATCAGGGACCTTCTGTAAACCAGGTTGAACAATCAACAGGATCAAGAGTAAGAAAATATAATATTGTTGAATCAAATAAGCCACAGGCTTCGCAAATCACCAATAATTCGATCAGAGTTTTTCGCCCTGCTGTAAATCAACAGGCAACTACTTCTGAAAATCCACGTCCTCCAAAAGTCATGGACATTAATCAGATTAGAAATGCAAGTGGAAATACACAGGCAAATCCAAACAACACCAACAGGCAACCGGCTCCTGTGAGAGAATTTCCAAAAAATCAAACTCCTCAGATCAACAGGAATGAACCGCCTGTAAATAACCAGCCAATAGTATCTCCGGAAAGAAATAGTACTCCCGCAAGAGTATTTCCACAAATCTCTAATCAACCGGAACAGCCGAAAGCAACTCCTGCGCCTCAAAATGCCAACAGAATTACACCGGCAAATAAACAACCATCGGTAAATCCGGACAGGAATAATACGCCTGTAAGAACTTTTCCAAATCAACGGGTAAACGATGAACACCCAAACCAGGTAAGACCAACGCCTGTGCAACCTGAACCGCAAAGGAAAGATGAACGCTTAAGCATTCCGTCTCAAAATAATACAAGGAATAATCCTCAACCGACTCAACCAGTAAGGAAGTTTAATACGGAGCGTCCTATGCCTTCTAATCCAAATAATAATTCTGAAAGAAATGAAAGGCAGGTTGAAGTTAGGCCAATGTCACCAGCTCCAAATCCAGCTTCACCGAGCGAAAACAAAGAAAAGCAAAATGAAAATCCTGCACAACCTGTAAGAGAATTTCACTAGCAGAAAAGAAATAAATAAAAAGGCTATTATAAAAAGTTGCTCTGTCAGATTTAAGTTCTTCAGGGCAATTTTTTTTTGCAAGAGGAAAAGCGAATTACTTAAATATTTTTATTTACTTTCATGAATCTTTGAAAAGCAAATGCTAACTGCTTATAATTGAAGAATGAAATTGATTTCGTCGTATAATTTGCATATATATACGAAAGTTAGCGTTGCTCAAAACGATTTTTATGATTAAGAATTATCTGAAGGTTGCCCTGAGAAATATCAAAAGAAATAAAGTTTTTTCCATTATTAATATTGCCGGTCTTGCTATTGGAATCGCTTCATGTCTTTTGTTGTTTACAGTAGTGAAATATGAATTAAGCTACGATACATTTCAACCGGATTTCAAACAGATTTATCATGTGGTTACGGAAACAAAAACTTCTGATGATATTACATTTACTCCAGGTGTTCCCTTTCCTGCTCTTGACGCATTACGGCTGGATTTCCCTCAAATTAAAACAGGTGCTTTTCTTGCCAGCTTTGGAAGCCAGGTAACTGTTTTAGGAAACAATGCAGATGCAATATCAGACGATAAGAAATTCATTGAAGAGACCGGATTTTTCTTTTCTGAGCCGCAGTTTTTCGATATTTTTCACTATGACTGGATCACAGGAAATCCTTCTGTTTTAGATGAACCTAACACAACAGTGCTGACAAAGAAGACAGCGGAAAAATATTTTGGTGATGCAGAAAATGCAATGGGCAAATTCTTAAAATTAGATAATAAGGCGGTTGTAAAAGTTGCGGGAATTATCAAAGATCCTCCTGCCAATACTGATTTTCCTTTAAAAATTATTTCTTCATTAAAAACGGCAAAAGCGTATCCTCAAACCTATTTTTATATTGATAACTGGAACAGTATCACAAGTAACTTCCAGGTGTTTATGTTGTTGCCAAAAAATATTTCTGCGACAAATGTGAACAATCAATTGCTTCAATTCAGTAGAAAAAATTACCAGAAAAACCGCAATACAAAAATTAATTTTTTACAGCCATTAAGTGATATTCATTTTGATAAAAGAATCGTCAGTTATGGAGATCACATGAGCAGCAAAGCCACTTTGCTTACTTTATCATTGATCGGCATTTTTATTTTAATCATGGCATGTATCAATTTCATTAATTTGTCAACTGCTCAGGCTGTTGGACGGAGCAAAGAAATTGGTATCAGGAAAGTGCTGGGAAGCAAGCGAAACCAGTTATTCGGACAGATTATTGGCGAAACTTCTTTCCTGGTTTTTACTTCTGTTTTGATAGCAACAGGCATTGCACTTCTCTGCCTTCCTTTTATTAAACATGTTGCTTTAATTCCTGAAACACCGGGAATTTTTAATTGGCAATCGATTTTATTTTTGCTGGGTTTAAGCACTGGTATCATTATTTTAGCAGGAACTTACCCTGCGTTTATTCTTTCAGGGTTCAAGCCTGTAGAAGCTTTGAAAACTAAAGTAACTTCTGCTTCTATTGGTGGAATTTCTATCCGAAGAACTTTAGTAGTAATTCAATTTGCTATTTCTCAAATTCTGATTATTGGAACCATTGTCGCCATCTGGCAAATGAGTTTTGTAAAAAATGCAGATCTTGGCTTCAACCAGGACGCGGTACTTTTATTTGATGCAAACACTGATAGCACTTTCAATTCAAGAGAGGCCTCTTTTAAACAAAGCATTCTCGGAATTCCGGGCGTTCAATCTGTAAGTTTTGGTAGCGATGTTCCTTCATCAGAAAACAGCTGGAACAGTAATTTTGCTTATGATCATAAAGCAGATGAAAATTTTAATATCAGCATGAAGTTTGCGGATGAAGATTTTTTCAAAACTTTTGGGATTGAATTTATCGCAGGTCACGGATATACAAAAAGTGATACTGTGAAAGATCTGGTGATCAATGAAACGCTTCTAAAAGAATTAAATGTAAAAGATCCACAGCAAGCGATTGGTAAGGAAATCAGAATGGGAGGAAATAGCTGGAAGCCAATTGTAGGTGTGGTAAAAGATTTTAAAACCGGGCCCTTAAGAGATCCGATTCAGCCGTTGGTAATTGCAGAGCTACAAAAATTTTATGGTCTTGCGGCCATTAAATTACATTCTTCCAATATTCCTAAAACGAAGGCTGCTATTGAATCCGCGTGGAATCAATTTTTTCCTGAGTATGCTTTTACCACTTCTTTCATGGACGAGAATATCAATAAATTTTATGAGCAGGAAAGCCAGTTGGCCCTATTGTATAAGATCTTTGCCGGCATTGCTATTTTTATTTCGTGTCTTGGGTTATATGGTTTAGTTTCCTATATGGCTATTCAAAAAACAAAAGAGATTGGTGTGCGAAAAGTTCTTGGTGCTTCGGTACAAAATATTGTTTACCTGTTTTCAAAGGAATTTACCATTCTGATCCTGATAGCTTCTGTAATAGCGATTCCTGTTGCTTTTTATATGATGGATCATTGGTTGAATAACTTTACATTTCGCATAAAACTTAGCTGGACGATCTTTTTATTTGCCATTTTTATTTCTATCATTATTGCGTGGATAGCGGTTGGATATAAATCAGTAAAAGCAGCTCTCACTAATCCAATTGATAGCCTGAGAAGTGAATAATAAGGCTGGATACATTATTAAACGAAAAACGACTGCTCATAGTAGAGCAGCCGGCAATAAATTTGGAAGAAATGAAAGGAAGTACCCGGGATGGGAGTTGAACCCACACGGCCATTGCTGGCCACAGGATTTTAAGTCCTGCGTGTCTACCAGTTCCACCACCCGGGTAAACACTATAAATAAAAAAAGCAGATAGTACTGCTTTTTTTTTATTGGAGCGGAAGACCGGGCTCGAACCGGCCACCCCGACCTTGGCAAGGTCGTGCTCTACCAAATGAGCTACTTCCGCAAGTCGTTGTAAGAACTAAAAATGGTTTGCAAAAATAGGGGTTGTAAGCTTTGAAGCAAAATTTATTTGTACTGTGGATTATACTGCGTATTTCCAGGCACTTCCACATTAGGTTTTCCATGATAGCGATGTTCATACATGGTATAACAACCGCCGATGATAAGTGCTACAAATACTGCTACCTGGCAATAGAAAAGAAAACGGGAGGTAGAAACCCAACTATATCCAAGATCTTTTCCTTTATTATCAATGTCAATTACTTCTTCGTGTTCCATATTTTATTATTTGCCTCGCAAAAATAACAGTTTGATTTGAAAATTTCATTTTCTCAGGCCAATAATTTCTGAAAATGTCTTCTTTTTTTCAATAAAATATTTTCTTACAATGCTTCCGTTAAAAACTCCGGTCAGGCTTTTTAATTCCATTCTTGGAAGATCACTTTTCTCTTTTTTGCTTTTGCTCCATTTATAAAAATCCAAATGAGCTTTTTGAATAGAAGTAACTGTTTTGAAATCTCCTTTGATCAAAGCCTGCATTGCTGCTACATTATCCAGGAAAATTCTGAAAATGATCTTCCTGTTTTTTTCTTTTATGGAAAGATTTTTTGCAAGCATTACAAGATTATTTCTGAAATTTAAAAACACTTTTCTGCTGCTACCCATGGGAAGTGTGCCTCCGCCAACATGATACACAACAGATGAAGGAACTGCAAAAATTTTATAACCGGCTCTTTTCATTCGCCAGCATAAATCAATCTCTTCCTGATGAGCAAAAAAATATTCATCAAAACCATTTAGCTGATGAAAGACTTTTGACCTTACAAAAAATGCAGCACCTGTTGCCCAAAAAATTTCCTGGCTATCATTATATTGTCCCTCATCATTTTCGCAAAAATCGAAAACTCTTCCACGGTTAAATGGATAACCAAATTCATCAATCCAACCTCCAGCAGCACCGGCATATTCAAATTTAACGGGATCATGAAAAGACAAAACTTTTGGCTGACATGCCGCAATAGTTTTATCACTTTCCATCAAAGAAATAATAGGTTCAATCCATCCTTTTGTAACTTCAACATCACTATTCAATAAAACATAATAATCTGCTGAAACCTGCTGTAACGCAGTATTATAACCTTTTGCAAACCCTTCATTTACCGGATTCACAATAATTTTTATTTGAGGATAATGACTTTGTAAAAATGAAATTGAATCATCAGTTGAAGCGTTATCTGCTACAATGACAGAAAGGTTTTCGTAACAGGAAGCGATTACAGATGGAAGAAATTTTTCCAAAATTTTTTTTCCATTCCAGTTAAGAATTACAAGTGCAACTAATGGCGATGAAATCAATGATTTTTTTTTTAATGCTTTACAAACATAAAAGATTTTAGTTTTCGCTAAAGAATATTCCGGATAAGATTTAGATTTGAAACATGTTCAGACCACTTTTTAATTTACGGTCCGCACTTGCACTAATTGCTGTTGCTATTGTAACCGGCACTATTTTTTATTCCGATTTTTTATCAAAAAAAATAGAAGTCGAAGAAAGAGAAAAAATCAGCCAATGGGTTGAAGCCAATAAATTTATTGCTACTGCTCCGCAAAATGTTGATCTTACTCTTGCCAGTCAAATTCAACAAAAGAATACCGATATTCCCATTATCTGGACAAATGAAAATGACAGTATTATCGATTCGAGAAATATCGATACATCAGAAATAAAAGCATCGAAAAATTTTCTTAAAGAAAAATTAAAGGAGTTTAAATCTGCTCATCCTCCCATTATTTTAGAATTAAATAAAGAACCGTACATAGCTGACAAATATTATTATGGCGATTCAAAATTATTGAAGCAGGTAAGGTATTATCCCATCATTCAGCTGCTCATTGTTGCGCTATTTATTTTCATCACTTTTTATTCTATTTCAGTAAGGAACAAATCTACTCAAAACCAGGTGTGGGCAGGCATGGCAAAAGAGACCGCGCATCAATTAGGCACGCCGATTTCATCACTGCAAGGTTGGGTAGAAATGTTGAAAGAACAAAATGAGAATCCTGTTATTTCTTCAGAGATGGAGAAAGACGTGAACCGTTTAAAATTAATCAG
Source organism: Hanamia sp. (assembly GCA_035606215.1). GTDB lineage: Bacteria > Bacteroidota > Bacteroidia > Chitinophagales > Chitinophagaceae > Ginsengibacter. Next base: position 19,704 of record DATNFV010000004.1, on the reverse strand, counting down.
TGATCGCTTTGGAAAAATAGGAAGCGCTCCAAAATTGGAGGAACATGATGTAATAGAACAGGTGGAAAAAATGATGGCTTATATCAAGAGAAGATCTACCGAAAAAGTAAATTTTATTTTAGAAAAACCGGAAGGAAAAATCATGGCAAATATTTCAGAGCCATTGTTTGATTGGGTGATAGAAAATCTTTTGAAAAATGCTTTGGATGCCATCAATGGTCATGGAACCATCAGGATAGTTATAAAAAACTTGCGCGGCAGGGTCATTATTGATGTTAGCGATAGTGGTCGTGGAATCAGCAAACAAAATTTAAGAAAAGTATTTAAACCCGGGTTTACGACCAAAAAAAGAGGGTGGGGGCTGGGCCTTTCTCTAGCCAAGAGAATCATTGAAAAATATCATAACGGACAATTGTTTGTGAAGTCTTCTGAAGCAGGCAAGGGAACCACTTTCAGAATTGTTTTGAATGCCTGATTTTTAATTAAAGCGTTTTATTAAATTTGCCCGATGAAATTAAAAATGCGGCGATGGCGAAACTGGTAGACGCACTACTTTGAGGTGGTAGCGCCCGAAAGGGCATGGGAGTTCGAATCTCCTTTGCCGCACAATAAAACCCGTTCATAGGACGGGTTTTATTTTTTTCTGATAAAAAACTAAATGCCGATAACTAAAAACTGAAAGCGAATGATTTATTGATTTGCAAATACTTTTTTCAAAATATCCGTGATCCTTGCAGCCGGATCTTTACGAATTTCCTGTTCTTTAAGTCCGATATGATAAAATAAACCATCTAAAGTTTTTTGAGTAACATAGGCTGTAAGATCAGTATTTACGGGAGTTTGGCTAAACCGGTTGTATGTAGTAAATACTTCTTTCCAATATTTTGTTGCATTAGTATATTCAAGAGATTTGGAAACAATTGGTGTAAATGCAGCTGTTAATTGCGCGGATGTTTTTTGCTTCAGATAATTTGTTGCTGCATGATCATCGCCTCTTAAAATTGAAAAAGCATCCTGGATAGTCATTTGTTTAATTGCATTCAAAAAAATATCACCAACATATTTTGTAGCATCTTCTGCGGCGCGGTTCATTGACAAAACGGCTTTGTCAACAACACTTCCGAGGCCAACATTTCTCAGAGTTTTTTCAACATTTTGCGCTTCGGGCGGCATCAGAATTTTAATCATATCATCTTTATAAAACCCATTCAATAATCCTAAATGAAATGTTGCTGAATCTGTTCCGACTATCAGTGCTTCTTTCAAGCCCTGAACTACTTGCGCATTACTAAGATTTCCATTGCCTGAAGTACCGGCAGAATTCATAATGTTTTTTGCTGTTTCACAACCACTAAAAGAAATGATACAAACCAATGCGAACAAAAAAAGCTTCCTCATAAAATTTATTTTCTTATTAGTCAAGTTCAATGCCAAAAAAAATGAATGATTTTAAAGCTCAATTCCGATTTTCTTCATTAAGATAGAAGCGTTCAAACTGTTGCAAATACCGGGTTTCAGATGATAATCAAAATACAATTCATCGTTGCTTACCTGTACGTCAAAATGATAATTGAGAATATTTTTTGAAAAATCTTCTTTCAAATTGGCAAGTTCCAGATCGTGGGTTGCAATGATCGCAGCCGCTTTCTTTTTAATCAGTTGTTTAATTAATGCTTTAGAACCGGTATGCCTGTCGAGAGAATTGGTGCCACGCAAAATTTCATCCAAAAGAATAAAAACTTTTTCGCCGGCATTTACCTTTTCTATAATTGTTTTTAATTTTTTTAATTCTGCATAAAAAGTGGAAGTACTTTCTTCAAGGTTATCAGTAATGCGCATACTGCTGATGAGCTGCACATGGGAAATTGAAAATGATTTTGCGCAAACAGGTGCACCTGCCATTGCCAAAACAACATTTACACCAATGCTTCTTAAGTATGTGCTTTTGCCTGCCATGTTAGAACCTGTTACCAGCATCAGTTCTGCATTACTTTCAATATCAATAAAATTGTTTACTCTTTTTTCTTTCGGTATTAAAGGATGCCCAATTTCTGTACCTGTAATTGAAAAATATTCTGATTTAATTTCAGGAAAAATCCATTCAGGTTGATTGAAATATAAAACAGCAAAGCTATTTAGTGCTTCAAATTCTGCAAGTGTTTCAAACCATTGGTTAAAATTGTTTTGCTGATTTTTTTTCCATTTTTCAAGATCAAGAACCTGCTGTAGATTCCACAATAGTAAAATGTTCAATGGTGCCGACAAAACAAGGTTGTAGCGGATATCCAGCCGATCGAGTATCTTTTTTAGTTTTAAAATATTCTCTGAAGAACTTTTATTTTCCATAAAAGTTGCTTTCATTTTTTGCAATAAATTACTTTCAAAATTCTCTTTCTCTATGGAAGCAATTGCTGTTGAAAGAGTACTTAATTCTTCCGCTGCTTTTGATAATTCCTGATGAATTGGTGCAACAAATTTGTTGATCTGGTAAGCGATCGCAGCAAAAATGAAAAGTGTTGCATAAAAGATTGTGTTGCCAACCTCTTTAAAAATATAAAGAGTAATAATGGTTAAAATGATTATTGGCAAAGCATAACGCATCCACCTCCATGGTTTAAAATCTGAGAAAACGACTGGCTCTTTCATCCAGGTTTCCAGGCTGTTTTTTGTCGAAAAAGTAATTTTATTTTTTTTTCCGACTGCCTGCAGATATTGTATCCAAAGAATTTTTGATGAGAATTCTTTTACCGCTTTTTGTCTTTCTGAGATTGTATAAATTGATGCCGGTGACTTCAAAAAATCTGCAAGTTTTTGGCTGCCTGTTTCAGAAGTGGTTCGGTTGATATATTGAAACAATGATGCTCTTCCAAAAATATCAAGATCGTTTGCATAAGGATGTTCTTTCGGAATATGTTCTGTACCTGCATCGAAATCATAATAATCGCCCTCAAGCGACTTCAATTCATTTTCATTGATATGAATCAGTTGATTGCAATGCTCAATTTTTGAATGATTTTTTAGATCGGCATATATTAAACGTGTAAAAATAAATATCAAAATTGCAGAAGCAATGATAACATACATAATTCCGAGTGACCAAAGAAAATAGAATCCTGCAAGAATAGCAATGATAGCGCCGAGACGAAGCCATGCAAAGGAAGATTTTCTTTGTTGTAATTTTTTTAACTCCGCTTTTAATTCTTCTAATCTTTTCTGATAAAATTGCTTCGGTTCCATTAAATCGTTTTTCTTAAAAAGTTTGTAAAAGTAGTTATTTGATTATTGATTTAAATTATTGTCAATTGTGATTGCTTGTTGTCTGCTTAGCGCGAATTTTTACTTTCCCTTCAACTTTTTTTTGTAGATTTGTAAGTTCAAAATTTTCGGGGCTGACCGGTTTTGACAGCATAGTTCTTTGTAAGTATAAGCATGTAGCGCGTTGCGTAATTAGCGCTTAAATCTGAATACGAAAACTTTAAATGGCAATAACAATTTTGCCATGGCTGCGTAATCGATAGATTCGCTTCCATTAGGGCCGTTGAGCTGGCCAGGCCTGTTGCCACGCTCTTCCGCCGACTCAAAATAAAACGGGCTGCTGCAACTGAAGGCTGTGACAGTTGTTTAAGATTATACAGCTAAGGAAAAAGTCGGCTTGTTTTGCTCCTGCTTTTTCCCGACAACTAATGCAAAACTAAACATGTAGAAGGCTTACGGCGGATATGTTTGGACCAGGGTTCGAATCCCTGCAGCTCCACACCTTAATATTGCCTCCATTAATTTGGAGGTTTTTTATTTTTCAACCTTCCGTTATGTTCCGGATTGTTTAAACTTAAAATGTTCATATTGCTTGCTTTACTTCAGTAAACGAACAAGCATGCTTATTATCCTTTAACAATATTGCAGATTTGATTTATTTGATTAATTCCGTTCAAATATTTCTTTTTTTTCTTTTTTAAAAATTTGTAATGATTATTTTTACAGGTTGAGAACTGCTTTTACGCTTATGAAGATTTTTTTTGCTCTTTTGGTTACCTTATTTTTTTACTCCGCAGAAATTTACGGGCAGGATGTGCCGAATTACACTCTTTACCTACCGATGACTCCTGCTCAATTACAGGAATACAGGCAATCTATATGGGATACATTGCCTGCCGCCGTAGGATGGGTTAACGATTTCGAAGGTCTTTTTAATGACGAAGAGGAAAAAAATCTGGAAAAGATTGTTGAACATTTTGAAAAGAAAACAACCATCGAAGTCGCTATTATCACGGTTGATTCTAATATGGTTGCACTTGATAAATTTGACGATTTTGCTTACCGGGTATTAAAAAAATGGGGTATCGGAAAAATTTCAAAAAGCAATGGAATTGTGATTTGCATTTCAAAAGATTACAGGAGGTTATTTGTTTGTACAGATTTTGGAATCGATAGATATATGAACAGCTATGATAAATATAAAATCATTAAAAAATGGTTTCTTCCTTCTTTTGAAAAGAATAAATATTACGATGGAACATTGAATGGCTTAAATGCACTTCTTGAAAAAATAATGAAAGATTGGAGAAAAGATAGCTGATTTCTAATTACGTTTGTGCATTGCCGTTAGACCCTTCAAAAATAAAATCAGGCATTTCTTTGTTACTATTGAATAAAGAAATGTTTAGTTCAGATTTTATTTAAAAGTTTGCTTCATTGCTTTCATCATTCCTGCTGTTGACCATTGTCCGGGAACGATCATTCTTCTGATAGTGTATAACGGCTCTGTAGAATCTCTTTTTGTAGATAAACTAAATGCCATTTTAAATCCGGCTTTCTTTAATTCAGGAATAGCACGTTCATTCCATAAACCGTATGGATAAGCGAAGTATGTAGCAGGTTTGCCGGTAATATCTTCAATGGTTTTGCGTGGTTTCACAAATTGTTTTTCCCAGTCATCGCCCTGGTATTTTGTTACCATATGATGATCCCACGTGTGTGATTCAACCGCATTGCCTTCTGCAGCCAACTGTTTCAATTGATCTTTGCTCATATATCTTGGCCGGTTGATTGAAATGGTCATGATAAAAAACACACCTTTAAAACCATATTTTCTCATTTCAGTATTTCCAATAGTAAATTGTTCTTCGTCAGTATCATCAAATGTCAGCATTACAGGTTTGGCTGGAAGCGTACCGCCATGAACCAGATAATTGTACAACTGGTCGGGCAAAATTGTTTGATAACCGCTGTCTTTAAGCGCTTTCATTTGTTCCGCAAATTGTGAAGGAGAAACAGAATAACTTTTCATTGTTTCGCTTTGTCCCGGCTTTGGTTCCCGAATATGATGGTAACACAAAACAGGTACTTGTTTTTTTGCAAGAATTGTTTTCACATCTGCGACTGGTGTATTCATTTCAGCAACTGAAGAATTATTTTCAGAAAGTTTTTTTGATGCATCTGTTTCTTTTGTTGCAGTTGCAGAATGACATGCATTCAACATTAAGATGCATAAAGCAATAAAAACAAAATTTGTTTTCATAAAAAAAGAAATTACTGGTATTGAATATAGATCGGTTTGGGTATAAATTTTAAGAGCTCCTGTGGCGTGTAAAGCTGATTGGTGCCGGTTTTAGTATCATTCTTATAAAATAATTTAAAGCCGGTAAATTCAACAGGTTCTTTATAAATGTAGCGTAAATAAGTTGAGCGTTTTAATGTTTTGTCGCCCCATCCATCCATGTCCATTACTACCTGCACTTCCGGAACTTTTTTTATTTCCTGGTAATTTGTAATCATTCCCTGGGTGAAACGGTGAACAATTAAAATTTTTGGAGGAAGATGATACTTTTTAACCAAAGCTGCTAAATCATCAATAGCAACATTCACATCTGCCGCAGAAAAAGTTCCAATCTTTTGTCCGGGAACATGTGCATCTTTCATAGAAAATTCAGGATCAATTCCTAAATGAACCTGGGGAAATTTTAAATACTTTTCCAATGGAGGTACTTCATCTCTTACAGAACTGTGTCCAACCTGGATATCTAAAAATACCAAAGCATCAATTTCGTTTGCCCAGTTCATAATTGTATCGATTTGGCTGGAAGGCATACGCATCCTATGTTTGCCATCTTTTCCGGGAGCTCCCTGTGCAGTTACAGCAATGTAATGCAATGCAGGAATAACGTTAATGGATGAATCTGCTTTTTGCCAGTTAGCAACTTCACCCTTTAATTTTTTCAGCATTTCATTTTTGGGTAACTCGCCCAAAATACCCATCTTTTTAGAATATAAATTTCCATAAAAAGCTACGATGCGATGAAAGGGAAGAACAGCACCTTCCAAAGGATAAGGCATCTTTGCAGGCCATTTTCCTGTAGTATCATGATTGGCTAGATTATTCAACAGTTTATTAAATAAAACAGTGTCAATAGTTTTTTTCTCATAAACTTTTCCTTTCTCCTTTTCTTGTTCTTTTGCAACAGAATCTTTCAAAGAATGATCAGTGGCAGATTGACCACTATTGCAACTGGTAAACAAGCAAAAAAAAGCAAAAAGGAATGGCGCAATAGCCAGGTAAACTTTAGTTTTCATAAGATGCGAAGTTATTTGAATTTCCAAATCCTGAGTTTTGAATTCTATAATTTATTGGTAAAAATTTATCCCCAAAAAGTGAAGAAATTTATGAATGAATATAATCATGTAAATGATCAATAGTTTGCTGTTGCGAAAGGATCGTTTCTTTAACTACATCGCTGATTGAAATAATTCCGGCCAATTTTTTTTCATCAAAAACGGGCAGGTAACGAATATTATTTTTCGTCATTAATTCCATGCAATGTTCCACACTGTCAGAAGGTTTTAAATCCGGAAAATCGGTGGTCATAATTTCACTTACATGTGTGTCGGTAGAATTTTTCCCTTTCAAAATAACTTTTCTTGAATAATCTCTTTCTGTTACAATTCCAAGAAATTTTTCATCTTCTTTTACCACTACAGAACCTATATTATTGTCAGCCATTACTCTCAATGCATCAAGCACAGAAGTATTCGGAAAAACTGAAATTGCATTGTTTCCTTTGCGCAAAAGGATGTCGCTGATTCTGTTCATAGTTGATAATTTTTAAATGAATTTACGAAAAGATTCATAGAAAAAATGCAGCTTTCGCAAATGTGAAATGATAGTGGAAATCTTTTAGAAGTTGTATTAACGTTAACGGCCTCAAAAAAGCGATTTTATTATATTTGCCTGATGAATTTTAATGAAAAACAAGCGATTCATATTGCGATTTTAGATCTTTATGAAGGGCAGGAAAACCAGGGAATGCGCGGATTGCGTGAGATTGTCAATCACTTTGCAGAAACTAATCATCTTGATCTTCACGTAAAAGAATTTGATGTAAGACAGAAAAAGGAATTACCTGATAATTCTTTTGATATTTATATAAGTTCCGGCGGACCAGGAAGTCCGTTGGAAAGCGAAGGAATGGAATGGGACACGCTTTATTTTAAATGGATTCAGCAAATCGAAAGGTGGAATAATGATCCTTCTCATGGTCAGAAAAAATATGTCTTTTTTATCTGCCATTCTTTTCAACTTGCCTGCCGCTATTTTAGAGTTGCACAAATCACAAAAAGAAAATCAACTGCCTTTGGGGTTTTTCCTGTTCATCTTTTGAGAGATGGAAAAAGCGAACCTGTTTTTGAAGGATTACGCGATCCTTTTTATGCAGTTGACAGCCGCGATTACCAGGTAATTCAGCTAAATGAAAAACGATTAGAAGACTTGGATGCGAAAATTTTATGTATTGAAAAAGACCGACCTCATGTTCCTTATGAACGTGCGATAATGGGTGTTCGGTTTAGCGATTATTTTATCGGAACACAGTTTCATCCTGAAGCAGATCCGGTTGGAATGACCATTCATTTGAAAACAGAAAACAGAAAAAAGATAGTGATGCAAAATCATGGTATTGAAAAATGGAAATCAATGATTCAACAGTTGAATGATCCTGATAAAATTCTTTGCACACATGATCACGTTCTTCCTAATTTTTTAAAAATTGCGTTGAATAATTTACAGGAAGTTTATGTTTGATTTTTAATTTTTCATTCTTAATCGATTCAAATGATCGCAAAAATAAGAGAGGAATTCAATAAAGAATTTTCTCAGGAGAAATACAAAAAATTTCTTCAGGATCTAAACAGCAAACATCCGGCACAAATTGATTTTCGTGTTGCAGAAACACCGGTTTTTATTCCAAAGAGCTTTGAAAAAAAAATGTTGGAAGCGTGTGAATCTATCATCGATCTTATTATAGAACCTGGCTTTAAAGCAATGACAGACCGCGCCATTCCAAAAGGAGAGAATGTGCCTGGCGAAAATGAGCATTCTGATTTCATTGCATTTGATTTTGGCATTTGCGAAAATGAAGAGGGAGAACTGGAACCTCAGTTGATAGAACTGCAGGGATTTCCCACACTGTTTGCGTTCCATGCATATTATCCCGGGGTAATTAAAAGCAGTTTTAATATTCCCGAAAATTTTACAAACTATCTGAATGGTTTTGATAAAAATTCTTATTTGCAGCTTTTAAAGAAAATTATTTTAGGAACACATCAACCGGAAAATGTAATTCTGTTGGAAATCAAACCGGAGCAACAGAAAACAAGAATTGATTTTTATTGTACGCAGGATTATTTAAATATTCCTATCGTTTGCCTTACTGATCTGATTCATGAGGGGAGAAAATTATTTTATAAAAAAGATGATAGAAAAATAGAAGTAAAAAGGATTTACAACAGAATCATTTTTGATGAACTTTCTCAAATGAAAGATCAGCTGGGAGATGTAGTAGATATTACACAACCATTGAATGTTGAATGGGTGCCTCATCCAAATTGGTTTTACAGGATCAGTAAATTTCTGTTGCCAATGATTCATCATCCTTATGTGCCTGAAACTTTTTATTTAAATGAAATAACACAAATTCCAGACGATCTTGAAAACTACGTTTTAAAACCATTATTTTCTTTTGCCGGACAAGGGGTAATTATTGATGTTGCAAAAGAAGATATTGAAAAAATAACAGATCCCGAAAACTGGATTTTACAACGAAAAGTAAAGTATGCCGATGTTATCAGAACGCCTGATGTTCCTGCAAAAGCAGAAATAAGAATTTTTTATTTTTGGGAGAGAGGCGCTGCAAGACCAATTGCAGTTAACAACCTGGCGCGTTTAAGCAAAGGAAAAATGATTGGAGTTCGCTATAATAAGGATAAAGACTGGGTAGGAGGAAGTGTTGCTTTTTTTGAGAAATTATGAATTAACTATTTGTAATTATTCTTTTATCCAGCTTGCTCTGTATCTGATTAATGCTTCTTCCATTTGATTATAGATTTTATGTTTTAGTGATGAAACATCTTTAATAGTTAATCCTTCTGTTGATGTTTGTGGAAGATACACTGCACGGCACTTTCCGGGATTTAATGAAAAAATACTTTTATAATTTAACCGGTCGTATGTGTCTAAAAATAAAATTGGACGAATTGGTTTTTGTGTTTCAATTGCAATTCTAAAAGCGCCATCATAGAAATTTTTTAATGGGCAATGTGTGATATTAAATGTTCCTTCCGGACAAATAAAAACTGAAATTTTTTTATGAATAAATGTAATTAATTTTTTTACGCTTTTAGATCGTGCTGCCGGATTACTTCGGTCAACTGAAACTGTCGCTCTCTTATAAATTGATCCAAAAACCGGGATCTTATTCATTTCTGCTTTTCCTAAAATTCTTAAATGTTGTCCTCGGGCAACTTTCATCATCATCGCAATATCGAGATAAGAAATATGATTGCTTACAAAAATATATTCAGTGCTTTTATCGTGTTGCTCTTCAAAAATATTTCTGTGTTTTATGGCAACCATAAAAAAAAATACGTCTCCCCAAAATCTGCAGATTTTATAAATCAGGTTGCCTCCTTTAATTGGTTTTTGAAAAAAAGCCCAAATAAAAAAAGGAAACAAAAGAAACATCCACATTAAAAAAACAATAAAGCCGTAGATGCTGAAAAAAGAATGAAAAGCTTTTTTGAAAAAATCCATCTCAATGTTTTAACCGGCGAAAGTAAAAAACCCGGCTTAAATTCACAAAACCAGCATCTTTTATATATTGTATAACATTATTTTATAGAAAAAGTGTGAAAATGGTGATTTTAAATAGAATTAGTATTAGAATTTGCATGAATTTCCCTTACATTTGCACTCCAAAAATTGGAAAAGTATGTTTGCTATAGTAAAGATTGCCGGTCAACAGTTTAAAGTAACTCCAGGCCAAAGTTTGTATGTACCTCATCTTGCAGGAAAACAAGGTGATGAAGTGGAATTTTCTGATGTGCTTTTGCACGATGCCGATGGAAAAGTTTCTATTGGTGGCGACGCAACTGTAAAAGTAAAGGCACAGATCGTAAACGAATTAGTGAAAGGTGAAAAAGTGATTGCTTTTAAAATGAAGAGGAGAAAAGGATTCAGAAAAAAGCATGGTCATCGTACTCAGTACACCCACATTAAAGTTACCGGTATCGCATAAGCATACTTTAGAATGAAAAAATAATTTTCATTTTAGTTTTCATTTTTAATAAAAAAAATATGGCACATAAAAAAGGTGAAGGCTCCGTAAAAAACGGACGTGATTCACAAAGCAAAAGATTAGGAGTAAAAATTTTTGGCGGACAAGCTGCTTCCTCCGGCAACATTATTCTTCGTCAGCGTGGAACTGTTTATCATCCCGGAAAAAATGTTGGTCTTGGAAAAGACTTCACCATCTTTGCAACCGCTGATGGAGTTGTTGAATTTAGAAAGACTAAAGGAGATAAAACTGTCGTATCTGTAAATGCAGCAGAAGTATCTGCATAAAAAATTTTCAAATAAGTTTTGGCAGTTAACAAAATGTTTTTATTTTTATTTTTTATTTACTAACAATTAAATTCTAAAAACATGGCAACTGCAAAAAAAGCCGCTCCTAAAAAAGCCGCTGCAAAAAAAGCCGCTCCTAAAAAAGCTGCTCCAAAAAAGGCCGCTCCTAAGAAAGCCGCTCCTAAAAAAGCTGCTCCTAAAAAAGCTGCCCCTGCGAAGAAAGCTGCTCCTAAAAAAGCCGCTGCTCCTAAGAAAAAATAAATTTATTTTTCTTGCAGATAACTTAAAGTCCCGGAAATTTCGGGACTTTTTTTATTTTATTATTTTCCTGTAACTTAAGCTCATAAATAGTTTCAGCGTTTTTATGAAAGCTTTCTTCTTTTAAAAGTAATTTTAGCACATTTAAAAATTTCTATTTTTTAAAAATGAATAATAAACAAATTGCCCATCAATTTTCATTGCTTTCAAAGCTGATGGACATACATGGAGAAAATAGTTTTAAATCAAAAACGTATTCTGTTGCCGCTTACAAAATCGGTCAGCTAACCGTTGATCTGGAAACGCTTTCTGAAGAAAATATTTCTAAAATAAATGGAATAGGAGATGCGATTGCAAAAAAAATTTCTGAAATTTTATCAACCGGAAAAATGAAAATCCTCGAAGATTTAATTTTAAAAACGCCTGAAGGAATTTTTGAAATGTTAAATATTAAAGGAATTGGGCCGAAAAAAATTTCTTTGATGTGGAAAGAAATGGGCATTGAAAATATTGGTGAACTGATGTATGCATGTAATGAAAATCGTTTGCTTCTTTACAAAGGGTTTGGAAAAAAAACGCAGGATAATGTAATTGAATCAATTGAATTTTATTTAAAGCAACAAGGCAGTTTTTTATTTGCGCAGGTAGAGCAACCTGCCACTGATCTTGAAAATCTTTTGCAAAAAATATTTTCATCGGATAAAATAAAAATTACCGGAGCCTTTGCGCGACACGCTGAAACCGTTGATGAGCTTGAGTATGTAATTCCTTTTACAGAAAGAATAATTTTAGAAAAAATGGAACCACTTCCTGAGTTTGAATTTTTGGAGAAAAATTCCGGTAATATTCTATATCAATATAATGAAGGAATCAGGGTGAGATTATATGAAACTGATTTATCCGGATTGATAAATAAAGTTTTTGAGACAACAGGCTCCGTTGAATTTGTAAATGCTTTTGAAAAAGATTTTCCTTCAGTAAATTTTCAAAAGGCAAAAAATGAAGCTGATATTTTTGGACAAGCTGGAATACAGTTTATACCTGCATTTCTAAGAGAAAGCACTTCCATAATTTCTATTGCTGAAAAAAATAAAATACCGGATGTAATTCAACCGGGCGATATAAAAGGAATCATCCATTGTCACAGTAAATGGAGTGACGGAACGAATACAATTGAACAATTGGCTGAAGCATGCATAAAAAGCGGGAAAGAATATTTAGTGCTGAGCGATCATAGTAAAGCAGCAAATTATGCGCAAGGATTGAATGAAGAACAGGTGAAAGCACAACATCAATTAATAGATGAACTTAATAAAAAGTATGCTCCATTCAGGATTTTTAAAAGCATTGAAAGTGATATTCTAAATGACGGAAGTCTCGATTATAGTGATACAATCCTTTCTACTTTTGATCTTGTAATTGCTTCTGTGCATTCCAATTTGAAAATGAATGAAGAAAAAGCAATGATGCGCCTTTTGAATGCAATTGAAAATCCTTACACTACTATTCTTGGACATATGACAGGAAGATTATTATTGAGCAGAAAAGGTTTCCCTGTTGATTATAAAAAGATAATTGATGCTTGTTCCGCTAATAATGTTGTTATCGAAATTAATGCACATCCGAGAAGGTTAGATATGCGCTGGCAATGGATCGAATATGCTCTTTCAAAAAATATTTTACTTTCAATTGATCCTGATGCTCATTCAATTGCTGAATTTGACAATACAAAATATGGCGTATTGGTAGCGCAGAAAGCAATGGTTACAGCAAAAGAAAATCTAAGCAGTTTTACATTAAAAGAATTTGAAGATTTTTTGGCTAAAAGAAAAGCATAGGAGCAAAAGGAATTATTTATTTCTTCTTACTTCAATATTAATTTTCGATCGATGAAGAAGATATATCATCTTCTTTTTTGGTAAAAATAATTTCATTCTCTTCTGGTTCATTTTCTGTTTTCGTTTCTAAGCTAACAGAAGAAGGAGTTGGAATTTTTTTATCGTCTTTTAAAATAAACAAGCCGGTTACCATGCTTTGGAAATTATTCCACCCTGCAAAAATCACCTGGGTGATATGAACCAGAAAAAATAACGTAAAAAGTATCGTAAGTGTGAAATGCTCTATCCGTGCCCATTCATAGCCTCCAAGCATTGAAGTTAATGTTCCAAATTGGACTGGTTTATAAATCGAAAGTCCTGTAAGAACAGAGCCCAGTCCCATAAAGATCACAACAGTATATGCAATCCTTTGGGCTGCATTATATTTTTTTTGTTCAGGGATTTTTTTTGTTAAATGCAGATCATAAAGAACAACAGTAACAGATTCTTTGAAAGACTTCTTATCAGGAAAAATATATTTCCACTGCCCTGAAAATATGAGAAATAAAATATAAATAAAACCATTGATTGCAAAGAGCCACATAAAAGCAAAATGCAAGTCCATTCCCTCCGCCAAACGAAAAGGAATATGTAAAGCATCATAAAAACTTTTTGGAAAAAATTTAAGAATCGTTTTATCACCCCATCCAATTCTGTAAACATCATTTGCCCAGTAGATTAACATTCCGCTCCAGACCATAATTGCAATCACAGGAAAATTGATCCAATGAAACCAACGGATTGCTAATGGATGTTTTTTGATCGCTCTTTTCATTTATTAAATGTTTACAGATTTGCGGAAATCAGATGGATAAAGTTCACTAAAATCTTTTAATGAAAGTTAAAGAGAAATAAAAACAACAGGAAAAGTGATTTGGATTGTATCGTTTATTGACTCAATTCAATAATATTTTTTTAGAAGAAATATTTTTGGAGTCATGTTTTGGAATCTCTTATATTTTATTCTTTGATTTCTTCCGGTTATATTTTATGCTAAAAATATTGGAAAAGAAATTTTTAGCAAGGCAGTATTAATTGATTGTGAGATTTAAATCGCTCTTCAATATTAGATGTCATTCCAATGTATATTTTATCGAAACTCTCTGAGTATAATGCATACACTATAAACATAACGATTGTTTTAAATAAAACAGAAAAACCCACAATCGATTGTGGGTTTTGTTGCGAAGGGAGGGTTCGAACCTCGTCCGCCTTTTGGCGGATATGAGCCCTCCATAAAATTCAGTTTTTAATTATAGAACGTATAAAACTTCTTCCTGCTGCTCCCTTTAATTGCTTTTCCCTTTTCAATGCTTCTATTTTATTTTCATATACTTCCTGATAAATTATTTTCTACGAACAGAAAAACCCACAATCGATTGTGGGTTTTGTTGCGAAGGGAGGGTTCGAACCTCCGACCTTCGGGTTATGAGCCCGACGAGCTACCGCTGCTCTACTTCGCGATTTAGGAGTGCAAATGTAAGCTCAAATCAATTCGCTTCCAAATTTTAATCCATTAGCAAATCATAAAATTTTACTTATGCTTTAATCTTTCTGAGAGATACTACTGGCGCCACTTGAACTAACATCTTTTCTTTCCGGATTTCCCCTGTAAAACAAAGAACTTGCTCCGGAAGCTTTCGCTGATATTGATTTGTTTACTGTAATTTTTACATCACTTGCACCTGAAATATCAGCGACACAATTGTTGACAACCAGGTCATAATTTTTTATATCACTTGCACCACTGGCATCTATTTTTATATTATCAGCACTGCCAGTTACTTTAACAGTAGAAGCGCCGCTAAGATCAAGTTGAAGATTATCAAAATCGATATTTCCTTTAATGTTGCAGGCACCTGAAAGTTTTATTTTAGCACTGTTTCCTTTGTAAATTCCATTAATTATAAAATTGCAAGCTCCTGATGCATCAAGGCTTTCAAGTGTTTTGAAAGAAACGTAAGCACGTAGTTTTTTGTCAGACCCAAATCTGATTGTGCCGGGATCAAACGAAATATTCAGGATGCCATTTTTTACCTCAGTCCTAATTTGATTACGATACTTTTCATCTGATGCGCTTACTGCCAAAGCGTAATCATTGCTTTGAGATAAATAAACATCAATGCCACCAGAAACTTTTATTCCTGAAAATGAACCGACATTTCTTACCTCCGCATTTTTATCATTAATAATTGTTTGAGAAAATGATTGAAGGCTGAAAAGAAAAAAAAGAATACTTAAAATAGATTTCATACAATTTGTTTTTTTTGAAACGAAATTAGAAGCAAAAAGTTACAATTTTTTATAAATGAATTTCCTGTTCACTATCTTTGCCTCTCAAAATTATTAAACCGGGGTGCATCTTTATTATTAAAGAATTGCTGAGAAAATACCCGCATACCTGATCAGGATAATGCCTGCGAAGGGAGGACAAAACCTTTACCCGCCTTCTTTTTCATGCATTGTAATGATTAAAAAAAAATTACGAACATGAAAAAAATATTTCTTGTATTTTCTTTGTCATCTTTTTGTTTTTTAACAAATGCGCAGGACTCTTCCCATCATAAATTGGGGGATACTTTAATGCTTGAAAATATTGAAGTAACTTCTATCAGAGCGGCAGATAAAGCGCCTTTCACGAAAACGAATCTGAGCAAAGAACAAATTACAAAAATCAATCTTGGACAAGATCTTCCATTTGTTTTAAACCAAACGCCATCTGTTGTGGTAAACTCTGACGCAGGGAATGGTGTTGGTTATACCGGTATACATATCAGGGGAACAGATGCTTCCAGGATTAATGTAACGCTCAATGGAATTCCTTACAATGATGCAGAAAGCCAGGGTACCTTTTTTGTAGATCTGCCGGATGTTTCTTCCTCTGTAAATTCTGTTCAGATCCAGCGTGGTGTGGGTACATCATCAAATGGGGCTGGCGCTTTCGGTGCAACCATCAATCTTTCGACCAATGAAGTGAATAAGGAAAAATATGTTGAATTAAATAATAGTTTTGGCTCTTTCAACACCTGGAAAAATACTTTTAAAGTTGGAACAGGTTTATTGGGAAATCATTTTTTAATTGATGCAAGGGTTTCGCGAATTTCAAGTGATGGATACATTGACCGAGCTACTTCCAATCTTAAATCTCTATATTTTAGCGCTGCATACATTAATGATAAAAGTTCCTTGAGATTTAATATTTTAAGCGGGAAAGAAAAAACCTACCAGGCGTGGTATGGAGTTCCTGAAAGCTTTTTGGATAGTGACCGCACATACAATCCGGCGGGAACAGAAAAACCTGGCGCACCTTATGCAAATGAAACTGATAATTATATTCAGACACATTACCAGCTATTTTATAATCATAAAATCAATTCTTTACTAAGTTATAACATCGCTGCTTTTCTTTCACGGGGAAAAGGTTACTATGAAGAATACAGAGCTGATCAGGCCTTCAGCGATTATAACCTTCCCGATGCTATTAATGGAAGTGATACAGTTACTTCTACTGATTTAATCAGAAGGCTATGGCTTGATAATTATTTTTATGGAAGTATTTTCTCTTTACAATATCATAAAAATAAAACCCGGTTTACATTTGGCGGTGGTTGGACAGAATATGATGGGAAACATTATGATATCGTTACATGGGCACAGCAAGGCTTTCCTGCTGATTATAAATATTTTAATGCCCCGGCCCACAAAAAAGATTTGAATTTATATGCGAAAGTGATGCAGTCTTTAGGCGTTGGCTTTACAGGATTTTTAGATTTGCAGGAACGTTTTATCAATTACAAAATTGATGGTTTTGATGATCATCCTGACTTACATATTGGAAAGAATTATTCCTTCTTTAATCCAAAAGCAGGCATTTCTTTTAATAAAAATAATTATCAGGCTTACGCATCTTTTTCTGTTGCCGCAAAAGAACCCAACCGGGATGATTTTGAAGCAGGTATCAATCAAATTCCAAAACCAGAGGTATTATATGATGCAGAATTAGGAATGGGAAAAAGGAATACCAATTTTAATTATGCCGCTACATTTTACTACATGTACTATCGCAATCAATTAGTAAATACAGGTAAAATAAATGATGTAGGTGCTTATACAAGAACCAATGCACCTCAAAGCTACCGTGCTGGTATTGAGTTACAGGCTGATGCTACTATTGCAAAATGGGCAAATGTATTGGGAAATATTTCTATCAGCAGAAATAAAATTAAAGATTTTACAGAGTTTGTGGATGATTATGATAATGGCTTACAAAAGGAAAATGTTTATCACAATACTGATATTTCTTTTTCACCTGATGTGGTTGCATTTGGTGGAATTAATTTGATTCCAATCAAAAATGGTGAAATAAATTTTCAGTCAAAATATGTAGGAAGGCAATTTCTGGATAATACTTCTCATGTTAGCAGAAGTATAGATCCATACTTTGTTGAGAATGTGAAATTTTCTTATACCTTATTTAAAAAAATATTTAAAGAAGTGAATTTTATTTTTCAGCTAAATAATGTTTTTAATAAAATGTATGAATCGAATGGATATACTTATAATTATATTTCAGATGAAAAGTTGAGTGTTGAAAATTATTATTTTCCAATGGCTGGAATCAATTTTATGGCAGCAATTAATATTAAATTGTAAAGTAATAGTTTGGAAATTATATGCAGTAAATCAACAAGATATTGATTCTTTAATTTTTTCCTTTCAGCATGGGTACAAAAGAAAAGTCAGAGAACGTTTCTTCATCATAAGTACCATCATAATTTTTGGTTATGCGCATCATTTTTTGTTTGCCATCATCATCAACCGGAATCACCATTTTTCCCCCAGGCTTCAATTGTTCCAATAATTTGGGAGGAATGAACGGAGCAGCAGCAGTTATGATAATTTTATCGAACGGAGCAAATGTTGGAAGACCTTCAAAACCATCGCCATAAAAAAATTTTATAGAAGGATATTTGTTTCTTAAAATGAAATTTTTATTAAGATCAAATAATTTTTTTTGTCTTTCAATCGTAAAAACTGAAGCACCCATTTCTGCCAGAACGATTGCTTGGTATGAGCTTCCGGTTCCTATCTCAAGAATTTTTTGATAGGGAGCTACCTCTAAAAGTTGTGTTTGATAGGCAACGGTATATGGTTGGGAAATCGTTTGCCCTTCACCAATTGGGAATGCTCTGTCCTGGTAAGCAATATGTTCCAGAGCGGTATCAAGAAAAAAATGACGTGGAATATTCATCATGGCGGCCAACACATTTTCATCAGTGATTCCTTTATCTCTCAGTGAGTCAATTAATTTTTTTCTAAGTCCTTTATGCCTGTAACTATCTTCAAAATTGCGCATGCCTGCAAGTTAGAAAATTTGTATTTACCCAAAAATTTTGAAAAGAAATAGTTTACAGTTAACCGATAAAAAAAATCAATTGTTATTTTCAAAAGTAAGAGTGGAAGGGGTAAGAAATAAAAGCTACTTTTTTTGCTTATTTTCTGCAAAGTGACTTTTATTTTCTTATATCACATGCATGTATAAACGAAAATTATTCTGCATTTCTTACTGCATCCGCCAATGACTCATAAGTGGCATTATAAGTGTCTAAGCGTTTTTCGTTAATGAAAAAAGTGGGCGTGCCATTTACGCCACTCCTTATTCCACTTTCAAAATCACTTTCAATTTTTCCTGTTACGTTGCTGCTGTCCCAATCGTTTTCAAATTTATCAAGATTCAAACCTAATGTTTCTGCAAAATATTCGAGGTTATTTTCGCTAAGTTCATTCTGATGCTCATAAATCATGTCATGCATTTCCCAAAATTTATTTTGCATTCCTGCTGCCTCCGCCGCTTCTGCTGCAATCATCGCTTCAGGATGTGATTCCTGTAATGGGAAATTTCTAAAAACAAAAAGAAGCTCGTTGCTAAATTCTTTTAAAAGTTTTTTTATAAGTGGATACGCTTCTCCACAATGTGAACATTGATAATCGCCATATTCTACCAAAGTTACTGTAGCAGTTGGTTTCCCTATCGTATGATCCCGATTGTCAACAGGTGTTCGTAATTTCGACATAGTTAAAATATTTATTTTTTTTCAGTATTCATTTTATCTAATTCATCAAGGATACGTTCGGCTCCGGGATTGATTCCTTCCGGTGAAAGATAGCTCCAGGCAATTGTTCCGCTTTCATCTACAATAAATAATGCCCTTAGACTTGTACCTTCTTTTTCATTGTATGCGCCATATTCTTTTGACACCTTTCCCTTTGGTTCAAAATCAGCAAGCAATGGAAAATGAATATTCCGGTGTTTAGAGAAGGCAAGATGGCACCATTTACTGTCCACTGAAATTCCCAAAACCTGTGCATTATATCTATGAAATATTTTTAGAGTCTCGTTGTACAACGCCATTTCATCGCTACAAACCGGGCTCCAATCGGCTGGATAAAAAGCGAGAATTACACGTTTACCGCGCAGATCAGAAAGTTTAACTTTCTGATCTGGAGTAGAATCTAATTCAAAGTTGGGAGCGGTAGTTCCTTTTTGTAAGAGCGTCTGTTGCATATAAAATGAGTGATGATTTTATGTTTGTAAAAACAAAAATCTTCATCAAGTTTAATGCCGCATTGAAAAAAAGTAAATCCTTTTGTTTGTGAAAAAGGTTACAATAGAATGGC
>DATNFV010000003.1:0-3120 GCA_035606215.1 Hanamia sp. | reverse complement strand
CCAGTCAGTAGAATTCAATGGAAAAAAAATCAATAATTGCTGGCTTTACAGGGATGAACTGATGAAAGGAGGCAAGATGGTATTCATCATGGGAAATAAACCGAATAAGAACTGGGGCAAAATTCCGCCGCCATCAATTCAATAAAAGTTGCACCGCTATAAATATTTATAACTATTAATCATCGCCGAATGAAAATAAAAACTTTAATTATTGAGTCCACTCTGAAAAGTCATTTTTAAAAGTGAGCAAAAACCGATCTTTTTTGAGTGAACAAAAAAAAGTTTAGAGAAATTATTTTAAAAAGCATTTTAAGAGCAAAAATCAGTTCAAGATGATTGGCTGTTTTACATTCAGATCCTCTAGAAAAGAAGGTTTCTTTTACGTGCTTTAATATTCGTACAAAATTCACCCAAAGACCACGGATATTAGCCCATATTGCATGCTTACATAAGCCCCGGTACCGGCTTCTATCGTGCCGGTAATGATAGCATAACTGAAAAATGCTTGCTTCTACATTATTTCGCACATTCTTTATTTCTGTCGGCAGATTTTGGATTTGTTTTCGGGTAGCACAGTTATTAATTTCTTTATGAGTAAAGTAGCGATTGTGACCAGTTAATCTGATACCCCATTTTTCTTGTCCTTTTACTTTTTTAGATGGAATAATTTTACCCGTTACTCTGTCAGTTACTATCAGTTCATCATTTTTATTCAACAATAAATCATACCGCCCTTCTGAACCATGCATTCCTGTTAAATAAAGATTCATTTCTTCTTCCTTGCAGTATTGTTGATTTTCAGGACTGTGATACGCTCCGTCTGCATGAACATTTTCTATTTTACCATGAAAGGTTTTCTGTGATTGTTTTATACCATCCTGAAGAAAATAATTATCTGCAGCGGTTACAGGGCGAACATCTATATCTGAGATTAAATGAAGCTCATCTTTATCACAACTCTCTGTCACATTTATGCTATAACCTTTCACATGATTGCCATCCTTGTTGCGGTAATGGCTGTCTGGGTCGTGGGGTGATTGAACGGAACCGGAAGTAATCTCTTCTTTATCACGGGTGACCAAAATCTTGTTTTCATCCATCCGGTATTGTTCGGTAAACACTTTACATAAAGTCTGATACGCTGTACATTGCGGTAACGCATAAAGCCCTATCAGCTTATCTATCAGCAGTCCTATCTCCTGTAACTTCGATTTTATTTCATCACGGCTATGACGAAAAACAACCTTGTTCCCGTCTTCTTTTAAAATAGCATCTAATTGTTCCCGAAGGCTATTATCAATGACGAATGAACCGGCAGATTTCAGTTCTTTATAGAACAGCCGCAGCGTTTCATGAACAAGTTCATAACGGCTATACCAGGCAATATTGCTGCTTAAGAGTTTGCTGTCCATCCGGATATTTTTGCCGCTTACTTCAAAGTCCTGACACTGTCCTTTGGTTATTGAAGCAAAGGCTTCTTCAATGATATTAATATCAGTTGTTTTTTCATAATCCACTATTCGCTTACGTAATAAATAATAAGTGGATTCTGTAGGAATCACGTCATCCATATTCAAAAGTCCCAAAGCGCTTCTTATTAAAACATGGTATCTGCAATGCTCAAAAAGTTGGGCATCACTCCATCCATAAGCCTCTTTAAGTACCATCATGGAAATCAAAATGCGAACAGGCGCATTGGGCGCTCCCATCTTTTCCGAAAATAACTTTTTGAAAAGAGTTTCATTGATTCGCATAGTTACCTCTTTGCGAAAAACATTGTGCCATGCGTCGGCTTGTTGATAATAATCTTTTGATTTACCCGACAGAAGATTGTCATTGGATGAAAAAATTCCTAATTGTTGTTCTCTCGCTGTTTTTCTAAACATAAGATGCGTTTAAACTTCTTATAAAGTTACCAAAAGATCTACAGATAATGCCTCAACTTGTTAAGGATTAATCATTTATTTATGCACATCTTATTGTATAAATATGTATAAATCATTGAAATACTTTTCGGAGTGGACTCAATAATGTCAATTTTGTTTTCATGTTTCAATGTTGAAATGTAAGAAAATGTGAAGCATTTGAATGGTCAATTTCCCGTCATGATGAATTCAACTGTAATTGCATTTTCTTCACTCGGTCCTCTAATTTTTCTGAAGAAAGATCTTCTCTCATACTATCCACTTTTATCGGGAAACAAAAAGGCGTCAATCTTCGCGGATAAGTAATAACGATTTTACTTTTTTGAATTCTTTCAAGCATGTCACGCAATCGTTGTTCTTCCATTTGTTGCTCCATTACTTCATTGTAAGCCTGTCGTAGCAATAAATTTTGTGGCTCATATTCGGAGAAAACATTGAACAATAAAGAAGCAGAAGACTGCAAATGCCTTGCTTTTTTTTGCTCTCCCGGGAAGCCTTGAAATATTAATCCGCCAATTACAGCAATGTCTCTAAATTTCCTTTTTGCCATTTCAACACTGTTCAAACTTCGCTGAATATCTTCAAGCAAATTCTCCGGAGAAAAAAGTTCATAAGCGTTACTGTCATCTACGGGTATTGCTTGGTCGCTTAATAATTCAAAGCCATAATCATTCATGGCAAACGAAAAAGTAATCGGAGTAATGCGACTGATGCGATAAGCGAGAACCGCTGCCATGGCTTCGTGCACCAATCTTCCTTCAAACGGAAATACAAAAAGATGAAAGCCATCTTTGGTCTCGATTTGTTCTATTAGTAGTTCATTTTTTTTTGGAATATGAGAAAGATATTCCTGCAATTCGAAAAGAGGTTTTAGAATTTCCAGCTCTTCTTCTTTTTTAAATCTTAATTTATCATTTTCAATTTCCAATCCCGCTTCATCAAATTTTTTTCGAAGCATAAAACCCAAATTCGCTGAAAGCGGCATTCTTCCTCCCTGCCAGCTTGGTATTCTTGATTTTTTTGCGTTTGATTTTTTCACAATGCACGTCATATCTTTTATCATCACAAACTCAAGCGTTCTTCCGGCTAAAGTAAAGACGTCTCCGGGCTTCATTCCTGCGATAAACCATTCTTCAATAACGCCGACAAAACCACCACTCATAAATTTCACTTTCATCATCGGGTCGCTCACGAT
>DATNFV010000002.1:0-104070 GCA_035606215.1 Hanamia sp. | reverse complement strand
TTGTAGAAAGCAACTGCCAAACCAAGATTTCCGGCACCGCAGCAAGTATCAATTACAAAAACATAATCATCTTTTTCATTTGCGAAATTGTTTGAAACCTCCAAAGCCTTTTTTCCTAAAATCTCTGTTTCTTTTCTTGGGATCAAAGCTCTTTTATCAGAAAGCAATTCAATTCCCATAAAATTTTGACGTCCGGTAAGATGCGCAAGTGGAATATTTTTTTGTCTTTGGCCAATCAATTGAAGAAGAACTTTTATTTGCTTTTCATTCAATTGTGGCAATGGCTCTTCCATTGCTTTTATAGCCGATTTGGGAATTCCTGCTGATTTAAACCAACAAGCTTTTAAAGTTGATTCTAATGTTTCTTCCGGTTTGTCATCCAGGAATTGGAACGTGTTGGATAATTCAGAAGTTAGTTCAATAAAAAGCTCTTCTGTTGTAATTGTATTCACTGCTTTGATGTTTTATTCAGCAATTAAGGTTATCAAACGATCGTTAATTTGGAGGAGTGTTTTTGAGTAGGTAGTTTTTGTCCTGATCTTTCCATTTTCCAGATGAAGAATATCCATTCCTCTTCTAATTTCAGATTTACCCATGTAATTTATTTCCAATGAAGGCCATTCCAATTTCCAGCTGAATGCAATCTTTTGTTCCTGCTCATCAATGAAAAGATCTTCTGTAGAAAATTTAAAATCACCATGATTTTCAAACCATCTTTTCCAGGATTTTTTTAAAAGTTCTTTGCCGGAGACATTACTTCCGTTCCAGTTTTCAAAAAAAATATTTTCATGCATAAAATCCATGACACCTTCAAGATCATGTTCGTTCCATGAATTTAACCAGCAATTAAATTGATCCATGATCTCAGGCCTTGACAGTCGCATTTGTTTGCATTTTCTTCAATTCTTTTTTATCAATCTTTCCGTTGGTGCTTTTGGGCATTTCCTCCAGAAAAATAATCTTTTGAGGAACCATAAATGATTCAAGATGTTGCAGACATTCGCGCTGAATTTCTTTTTCCGACAAATTAAAATTCCCGTGTGTAGTAACAAAAACAACAATTGATTCTCCCATAATTTCATCCGGAATTCCTAAAACTGCCACTTCTTTGACTCCATCTATTTTGTAGATAACATTTTCAATTTCTACAGGACTTACTTTTTCTCCGCGTGTTTTTATGATGTCATCGTTTCGTCCCTGGAAATATAAAAATCCTTCTTCATCCATTTTAAACCAATCGTTGGAGCATAAAATTTTTTCGCCTGGCAGTTTTCCATCTTTCAGCATCTGGTTGGTTAATTCTTTTTTATTTAAATATCCTAACATTATGTGCGGACCTCGAATATGCAAAATTCCCGGCTCTCCTGCAGGAACAGGATCACCATTAGGCGACAAAAGAAAAACTTCAGTTCCCGGAATTGCTTTTCCAACTGAAGTTGGTTTTTCATCAACCAATTCAGGCTCCAGGTAGCAAACTCTTTTACATTCTGTAAGCCCATACATTTTAAAAATAAGCGCTTGTGGAAATATCTTTTTTAATTCAGGAAGAAAGTCAGCAGGCAACAATGCTGCTGTATTTGTTATCTTTTTTATCGATGGAAAAGAAACCTGGCTTTCTTTATTTGATGCAATCATCATTGCATAAACAGTTGGTACACCTGGAAAAACAGTCGGTTGGTATTTTTGAATATTCTTATAAATATTAGCGGTAAAAATAAAAGATTGCTCAACAATCAATGTGCCTCCAATCGTAACAGACATCAGAAGTTGGTATAATCCATAATCAAAAGCAAGCGGCAAAATCAGCATGATCCGATCCTCTTCTGACAATCGCAAATATTCAATCAGACTCCAGCAGGTAAAAACCATTGATTGATGAGTCATCATCACACCTTTTGGAAATCCTGTACTTCCACTGGTATAAATTAAAGCTGCAAGATCTGTTGGAATAATATTAGGAAAAACTACGTCCTCTTTTTTTGAAATGCAATCTTCAAAAAAATCAATCTTTAAGTGAGGAAATGTAATTATTTCTTTGTTTGCTCCAGTTACCACCACATTTTTCAAATGAGGTGTATCTTTCAAACCCAAAATAAGTTGGTTGTTCAATGTTTGGGCAGTTACCAGAATTTTTGCTTCGCAATCGTTGAGAATGTAATTTAATTTATCAGCTTTTGTTTGCGCATTAATAACCAGAAACACACCACCTGAAAGTGTGACAGCATAAATTGAAACAATACATTCCCATGAATTGTCTAAATAAATTGCAATTCGTTCTCCTTTTTTTATTCCTGATTTTATAAAATAAGCTGCTAATTTTTCCGTCTTATTTTTTAAAAATTCATAAGAATATTCTTTGTCTTTTACAATGACAGCCGTTTTTGAAGGAAAGTTTTTCGCAGAACGAAATAAAGCTTCACCAAGCAAACGTTGAGGGATCGAAATCATTTAAATAAAAATTAAAAATCTACGGAGTTGAATTAAGATAGGTCAGAGGTAACAATGGGCTTCATTCTCAGATATTCAGTAGTTTTTTGTTTTCTCTTGAAATTTCCAAAAATGGATTTTATTTCTTCTTCTTTTTTGCCAAGAGCATCTCCTACTTCTAAAGGCTTATAACCGTTTTCATAGCCATACCAAAGCAAGTCCAGTTCATGAAAAGGAAGCTGAAAGAAAAACTCCTGTTGAGTTTGTTCTGCAGAATAAGTATCAGAAGTTGGCGTTCTTTCAATAATTTCTTTTGGAATATTCAGATGTTGAGCCAGTTGATAAACTTGTGTTTTATAAAGATGACTTATTGGCATAATATCAGCGCCCCCATCCCCATGTTTTACAAAAAAGCCTTGTTCCACTTCATGTTTATTAGGAGTTCCAATTACAGCATAATATAATCTTTCAGCATGATAATAAAGCATAGACATCCTGCATCTTTGCTTAAAATTTGAAGCAGCTACGATTTGTAAATATTCTTTAGCAGGAAGAATTTTGTTTTTCTCTTTACCATTCCTGTCCACGATTGTCAAAGAAAAAACCGGCGGCAGATTGCGACTGATTCCTCCCGGATTAATTCCAATTTTCATGGAATATTCCTGCGGATTATATTCCGGGAAAACGCTTTTTACTGCTTCATCCCTTCTGCGATAACATCCAAATCCTTCCAGAGCGCCTGTAATGTTTTCTTCGATTGTTTTTACCCCCAATTGATTCGCCAGTTTCAAAGCCAGTTCTTTACTTTCATTGCTCGAATCTTTTTCAGGTAATAATATTCCGATTACATTTTCCGGACCAATCGCTTTTGCAGTCAGAGCAAGTGTTACAGAGGAATCGATACCTCCGCTGATGCCAACGACGGCGCCTTTGCGCTTCGTTATAACAAAAATGTCGTTTTTTAATTTCTGGGTAATTGCGTCTATTTTACTTTCAATGTTATCAATTGAAAGAATGTTTTTTGAAAATTGTACCTTTGTATCCTTCATCATTTAAATATCAATCGGAGATAAATTAATTTTTACTCATCATTTCTTTTTGCTCATTTTCTTTAATGTCATCAATTACTATATTAGAAAAAACTTTTGCTCCTGTATCATTCAAATGTATTTGATCAGCGAACAATTTTGGGTGTTCTAAAAAAAAGGTATCTTTTGTATAGTCATGAAATGGAACGTGAAATTCATTAGCAATAGAATGAGTAATTTCGATCGATGGATCTTTAGAAAAATATTTTATAAACCTTGGTGAAATAAAAATATAAAGTTTCACCCTTGACGACTGGCAATTCTTTATGAACGCCTTGAGCATATTGATCTTATTACTATCTAATTCGTAATGCTTTATACTTTTATCCGCATAAATCTTTTTATCCCATTGATTGGTTAACGGCACGTATCCCTGTACATCTTCAACAAACTCTCTTTTTCTGTTATAATCTGTATTGCCTATTCCAATAGAAAAAATTAATGAGTTAAAAGGGTAGACTTTAGATAAAAGCTTATATTTTTCATATGGGCCTTTCAATTCAATTATTGATTGAATATTGGGATGCTCATTTAAGTAAGGAAGCAGCGAAGAAAGTCTGTCATAGCTTGCCTGTTCTTTTTGAAATTCACCAAAATCAAAATCAAGTATGGCTATTTTGGGCGTATATCTTTTTAAAACACTTTCCAAAACCGCATAATTATAAAATACAGAGTTTCCGTCTCGGCCTGTATTATATACACTCATGTTCATTCTTTTTTGAAAAAGAGGAGGATAATAATGATGATTAGCTGTTGAAGATCCAAATATGAGTATATCAGCTTTTGTGCTATCCATTGCATAAGTAGTTCTATATAAATAGCCAGAGTCTTGTTTAAAATATAAATCCCTTAAAATTGCCCCGATGACATAATCAAGAAAAAACAAGATCATTAAAAACAATAGCGATTTTAGAAGAAGTTTCGAAACCTGTTTTTTACTCAGCATGTTAATTTATTAAAATGCAAAATAGATAAACTGACCTCCGTCAAAAACACCAGCTACCAAAATATAAATCAACAAAAATGCATAAGATAGCTGCTGGATCAGCCAATTATTGGAAAACAATGAAAATCTGAACAATTTAAATTCCTCCTGAAAGTCGTATAGCATCATTACAGCTATTCCTATAAACATGAATAAAATAGTAGAAGGCTTATCTATAAATAATTTTCCGGGCTTTGTAAAAATTCCACTTATAATGCTTATTGCCTTGTCAAGTGTTGGTGATTGAAAGATAATAAGAGAAAAGGAGACAAATAAGAAGGTCAATAAAATACTTACGTTATTATATATCTCAGTACTCATTTTTTTTGAGATCTTTTTTCTTCCTCTCCTTGTTACAGTTTCATAAATCAAAGCAAGCGCTTGTAGTATTCCAAAAAAAACATACGTCCAGGCTGCTCCATGCCATATTCCTATTACAACAAAACTTATTAAAAGCGCATAAAATACGCCCCATTCACCCCAATCACGATACTTTAGAGCAATAGGATTAAAAATATAATCATTTACCCATGACGACAAAGAGATGTGCCATCTTCTCCAGAAATCACTAATATTTTTCGCTAATAAAGGTCTTTTAAAATTTTCCATAAGATGAAATCCAAATAAGCGGGCAGTACCTAATGCAATATCTGTATAGCCGGAAAAATCGGCATAAACCTGAAACGTATAAAGTAAACTGGCAAACAACAAGGTGATTCCACTTTCGTGGTCTGAGTGCGTCATTACGGCTGTGTGATAAAGAGAAATTCTATCTGCAACAACTAGTTTTTTAAATAATCCCCAGACAATTCGTTTTCCTCCCTCAATCAGATTTTCTTTATCAAAATAAATTTTTCTTTTTAATTGAGGTAAAAAGTGATTAGCTCGTTCTATCGGGCCAACTAATAACTTTGGGAAGTATACAGTAAATAAAGTAAACCGATAAAAATTGGTTTCAGCGTTTATAGTTCCTCGTTTTATATCAGTCATATAACCGATAGTTTGAAAAATATAATAAGATAACCCAATTGGCAAAGCGATATCGAGAAATGGAGCCGGGCCAGAATTGGCTAAATGAAGCCATCCAAAAAATTCAAACAGATTTAGAATTAAAAAGTTCCAATACTTAAAAAAAATAAGAACTGCCAAATTAGCCAGCAGAGATAAATAAAAAAAAGTGTTTTTTCTTTGTTTACTGTTTGTTTGCTGAATAAGAATTCCAAGCCAATAGTTAATTAAAATAACAAACAGTATGATAAATATGTACGCAACTTCTACATACATATAAAACCATATACTTATGACAATAAGAAATAAGTTCCGGTACTTAGCAGGAATTAAATAGTATACCAGAATAGATCCCGCAAGAAACAGGAAATAAATAATCGAAGTAAATAGCATTAAAGAACCGTTTTCTTTGGCTCACTTATATACCAAAAAGAGAGAGATTCAATCGAAACAAAAGTTTATTTTGTCTGAATTGATCTGCATAAATCTCCTACGTTTCTAAAATTCAGCAGTTCATTTAAATTAAACCGAATTTTATAATGTTTTTCAACTGCTGTTATCATTTGAATGTGATTCAGAGAATCCCATGATTCAATATCTGAGGTAGTAGTATTTTCATTTAATTTTATTGACTCATCTTCAAAAACATCAATGAAAATCTTGTTTAAATCTTTAAGTAATACGTCTTGTTCCATAATCTGAGGTTTTTTTATTTTATGGAAATTCAAAGGTGTTGGAAATGTTTTGGTTCTTCTTTTAAATTCTGGAAATGAAAATAAAACTTTTTTTGTTTTTGTCTGATAAATGTATTTATACTTTTTAATTGTTATAGTAAAATATATAAAGAAACATCAAAAACTTTTACAATTATTGTGATTTTTAATAAGCTTTTTTATCACCCTTAAAAATATAATAAATGGTCAAAAACAGAATGCGAATATCGAGCCACAATGTCCAGTTTTCCAAATACCATAAATCTTTATTTACTCTCATTTTTATTTGTTCAGGATTGGTAATTTCTCCCCGAAAGCCGTTAATTTGAGCCCAGCCAGTTATGCCAGGTTTTATAAACTGTCTTACCATATACCCATCAACTATTTTAGAATAATCTGAAGTATGTTTTATCATGTGTGGTCGTGGGCCTACCAGGCTCATTTCACCTTTAAGTACATTGAGAAATTGAGGAAATTCATCAAGACTGGTTTTTCGCAGAAATCTTCCCAAATGTGTAATTCGTTGGTCATTTCGTGTAGCTTGTTTCACATCTGCATCTTTATTTGTCTTCATGCTTCGAAATTTCCAGCAATAAAAAGGTTTCTTGTTTTTACCCGTGCGCAGTTGCTTAAAAAATACCGGTCTTCCCGATTCTAAAAAAATTAATAGTCCTAATAGTGGCACCAACCATGAAAGAACGAAAACAGTTATCAATAAACTTACTACGATATCTAATGCTCTTTTCTTAATTCTGTTTCCAGCATCATCCAAGGGTTCTTTTCTTAATGAGAGGATTGGAAGCTCACCATAATATTCAATATGAACTTCCCGTGTGATAAAAATAGAAAGATTGGGAACAATCCGAAAACGAATACATTCTTTTTCAGATTGATACATCAACTCATAAATAAAATTATTCTGTTCAGGAGTTATAGTTGAAAAAATTTCCTGCACATTCAACTCTTTGGCAATGCGAAGAGTATCTGAAACATTAGTCAAAACAGGGTAATGTGATAACTCATCAATATTTTCGTCATCCTCTATGTAACCGATTATTTGAGTATTCAAACCATCCTGTTCAAAATATAAAGCCAGTTTTTTTGCCGTTTCGTTAAACCCAAGAATGATAACTTTTTTTGCAAGAAGATCGCTGCTTCTGAAATACCTGAAAATACCCAGGTAAAAGAATCGGTCAATAAGAAGGCCTAATCCAAAGCCTCCGGTTGTCGTAATTATAAACAATCTTGAAACAACCAATTCTCTGGAAAAGTATAAATAAAAAAGAATGATAATGATCCACGCTAAAAAAACCTGGATAGTTCTTTTTGTAAAAGTTTCAAAACTTAAAATAATACTACCGGAATATGTTCTTAAAAAAAACGCAAGTGCCAGCCATCCCGCATTTGCAACAGTTAAGTATCTAAAATAAGCATCTGTAGAATTAAAATGGACAGTTTTTATAAAAATAATTTGACAAATAAAATATACCAGGTTCAATACAATAAGATCGAGCGTAAGCAAAGTGATTTGGAGATATCGTTCAAATTGTTTGTTCACTGTAATTTTATTAAAAAATGATCAGGTTATTTAGCATAAATAGATAATAATGAATTTACAATTCGTTCAGAGGTATGGCCATCCCATAATTGTGGCACTTCTCCTTTTTTCCATTTATTGTCAATGATTTTTTTCAAAAATGCTGATAATTTATCTAAATCGTTCCCAATTAATTCATTCGTGCCTATTGTAACAGTTTCCGGCCTTTCCGTGGAATTTCTTAAGGTTAAACAAGGAATATGTAAAACTGTTGCCTCCTCAGTTATTCCACCGGAATCGGTAATAACACCCTTTGCATTTTTTATTAAATACATAAATTCCAAATAACCTAAAGGATCAATCATAATAATCTTTTTGGTATTTATGTGAAACTGATCGATGATATGTCGGGTTCTTGGATGCACAGGAAAAATAATTTTGAAATTTTCTGTGCTTTGAGAGATTGATAAGAGTATGGAGGCCAACTTTTCAGGATCATCAACATTTGAAGGACGGTGTAACGTAAGAAGAAAATAATTTTTTTCTCTTAAATCAAATTCGTCCCAAAAGAGTGGGCTTTTTATTCTCGATAAATTTTGAAAAAGTGTATCGATCATTGTATTTCCAACAAAATAGATTTTACTTTTTTCTATACCATTTTTTTCTAAAGATGAAGTTGCATTTTCCGTAGTAGTAAAGTAATAATCGCAAATAGAATCCGTAACAATTCTATTGATTTCTTCCGGCATTGTCATATCCCCTGAACGGATTCCTGCTTCTACATGAACAACATCAATACATAGTTTTTTTGCAGTAATCGTGCAGGCAAGAGTTGAGGTAACATCACCGACAACTAAAACAACATCCGGTTTGTTTTCTAAAAGTTCTTTTTCAAACCTTACCATTATCGTTGCCGTTTGCTCGGCTTGGGAACCTGATCCCGATTCCAGGTTTACATCGGGTAGCGGAATTCCAAGTTGTTCAAAGAAATCGCCACTCATCTTTTTGTCGTAATGCTGACCTGTATGAACCAATCGATAATTAATATTTTCTCCTTCTGATTTTGCTAATTTAATTGCTTTTATTAATGGAGCAATCTTCATAAAATTTGGACGTGCACCTGCTACAAGAGTGATTTTCATATACTTTAAAATGTATTTCTATTGAAAGGAAGTAATCACCCCTTCTTAATTAATTGTTTTAGTTTTTCTTTTAATATTAAATAGATAAAAGTGCTATTTCCAAAAAGGTAACGTTTCCACATTCTTTTGGGTTCTTGTAGAGTACGAAAAAGCCACTCTAATCCCCATTTCTGCATCCATTTTGGTGCTCGTTTAACAAAACCTGATACTACATCGAAACTTCCTCCAACTCCCATTATAAAGGGTGTTTTGATAAGATTTTTATACGTATTTAGGAAAATCTCTTTTTTAGGAGAACTCATTGCAACAAAAAGGATTTGCGCATTTGAATCAGAAATTTGTTGTGCGATTATTTCTTCTTCGTTTTTAAAGAAGTAACCATTACGGTACCCAGCAATAATTTCTTCGCCAAATTTATTAGAATAAACTTTTACCACTTTTGCGACAATTTCCTCTTTAGCTCCCAAAAAAAAAATTTTATATTTTCGTTTTGCCGCAAGTTTTATTATCTCCTCCATCAGGTCAATTCCCGAAACCCTTTCTGGCAAAGGCATATTTAAAAGCTTTGATGCCCAAACGATTCCCTGGCCATCTGCATTAATGATATCACAATTTACAATTGATTCTTTTAAAGTCTTATCCTTTTGTGCATTTACTATCTTTACAGCATTTACAACTACATGATGCAGAGAACGCTCTTCCAAAATTGAGTTATCGATTAAATCAATTGTTTCACTCATTGTCAGAACATCTACAGGTATATCACAGATTGAAATTCTTTTCTTATCCAAATTCAAATTAATTTTTCGCTAAAAGATTCAAGAATATAATAGATACTTAATAATAAAAATATTTGTTTCTCCTTGTTATATCCATTTTTATGCTGCTCTATAAGCTCATTTACATAACTTTGATTAAAAACTTTTGAAAAATTAGTTTTATCTTTCAAAAGAATACTTTTAATAATGTCGCTTTGTTCTCTAAACCAGAGAATAGTTGGTGATTGAAATCCTTTCTTTTTTCTATTAATAATTTTATCCGGAAGAATTGTTTTTGCAAATTGTTTATGAATTAATTTTCCTCCTTTTAAATTCAGCTTATATGCAATTGGCAGTGATTCAATAAATTTTACCAATTCTAAATCTAACATAGGTACTCTGCATTCTAATGAAAAATTCATTGAAATTTTATCTGTATAATTTAATAAATCGTCTGCCAAATTTAAACGTGAATCCAGGGCCATCATTTTTTCAACACTATGCGATTTGCTCTTGCAATCTAAAATATCATAGAAATACGAGATTCTATTTTTGCTTTCAGTCTCATTACAATTAATTAATTTGAAAATTTCTGTGTCAGTAAAAACTTCATAAACTGACAAGAAACGATTAATTTCATTATTAATTCCTAATGCCCGGATTCCTCTTGAAATTTTTTCATTTTTAAAGTTTAGTTGAATTAATTTACTTGTAATACTTTGAAAAACTAAAGGAATTTTGTCTCGTATTAACTCAGATTTATATCGAAAATATCCTCCCAAAGGTTCATCAGCTCCTTGTCCGGTTAAAACCACCTTTACATGCTCCGATACTAATTCTGACAAATAATACATTGGTATCATCGACGTTGTGGCCAAAGGTTCTTCAACAATTAAACTACATTCTTTAATGTTATTTAAAAAGTCCGAAAAGGATATTTTTTTGAAATAATGCTTAAGACCTAATATTTGAGCTGTTTCTGCAGCATCTTCAATCTCATCTTCATCATACTTCCCTTCAAATCCAATTGTGAAGGCCTTCAATTTTCCATTATTATTTTTCTGAGCCAGAGCGGCAATAACAGCAGAGTCTATTCCACCACTAAGGCAAATTCCTACTTCGACATCTGAAAGCATCTGTCTTTTAACAGCTGTTTCCAACTTTTCACCATAATCTCGTACAAAATTATTAGTAGGGACGTTTGTAACTTTTGGTGATATCTCTATAAATGAATGAGATTGTAAGGAAATATGGCTATTTGAAAGATCCGCTTCAATATAATGGCCAGGTCTTACTTTTTCAATTCCTTTATATAAGGTATCAGGTGATGGATTATATCTTAACCGTAAAAGCGTTGCAAGAGCTTCAGTATTTAATGAACAATTTATTACTGCATTTATAGGCCTTACTTCAGATGAGAATATTATTTTGTTTTCGTTAATATTATAGTATAGAGGTTTTACGCCAAATGGATCTCGTGCTAAGAACAGCTTTTTTTTAATTTTATTGAAAAAAGCAATAGCAAATATCCCATTAAAATCTTTAATGCTTTCAATTCCAAATTCTATTAAATAATTAAGAATTGTTTCAGTATCAGAGTGACCCTTGAAATTAATTTTTGAAGGTAATCTTGATCTTAATTGAGTATGATTATATATTTCTCCGTTAAATATAATTCCATAATTCTTGTCTTCTGAATTCATTGGTTGATGTCCGGCACTTGAGAGGTCGATTATTGATAATCGACGATGACCAAATTGAATTTTATTTTCATTACTTTCATAATCTTCTATTCCAAAATCATCAGGACCACGATGTCTTATTAATTCTAAAATAGAATTGTCAAAAGGCTGATTCACTGTTCCAAGAATACCACACATATTATAAAGTTCTTTCTATGGTGAAAGATTTAGAAAGTGAATACAAATAAGGCATTATTGCCCATCTTAGCATATTCTTATTTCTTTTTATATCAAATAGATCAATTATACTATAAATTTCACCCTCTTTTATAAAAAATTTTTCTATATTTTTTTTTAAGGAGGTATATAATTTGAAGTCTTTTTTCAAATAAGCTAAATTCAACATTTCTGCATTATCATACAAATCAAACTTAACAAGACTTGGTTTATCAGTTTTTGAAAATCTCTTAAATAACCCATATGACTCGTCATAAAAATTATCCAAAATATAATTATACCCCTTTTCAATAATAGGCTCGTAACTGTCTGGTAATGTCACAATAACAGAAGCTTTAATTAAATTTTTTAATACAAAACAACTATGAAAACAATCAATAAAATTCCCTTTTTTATTGTCTGCGTAATACCACCAGGAGCCATCTTCATTCTGATTTGAAACAATAAAGTTATAGATGCGCAAAATATCTTCTTGAATTAAAGAAGATTTATCTTCAAAAAAAGAATGTAATAAACTTAATGAATATAAAGCATAGGAATTGGCATTAATTACCCGGCGAGGCTCATTAATAGGCGCATAAGATAAGCACAACATGTTTTCAGTATCAATAAATTTGTATAGATCATTAATAATAAAATCATAAACAGAAGTGATTACATAATCAAATTCTTTATTGCCGATCATTTTCTGGTATTCGATAAAAGCTTCTAAAGCGTACGGTGTATGTGTAATAAAAGGAGTGCCCTTTTCGTAGATGCCATTTTTTGATGCCCAGTTCATGTTTGCGCCCCAACAAAAACCAGAGTAACCGGTTGAAGCATTTTTAATTAACCAATTCAGATGTGTCCTCGCAGTCGTTAAATATTCTGATTTATTTTCTGCTTTATACAAGTTTAATAAGCACATTGCAGCTAATGCTCTTACAATTGGAAATTCCTGCTTTTTGTAAAATAATCTTACATTATTATTAAAAAAATGATCCCATACAGTAAGTATGGTAGCTGGTATAAATCCCAATACTCGATTTTTATTGAAAAGATTCTTGACATTAACACCGATATCGGTTTTCCAAATATCATAAGGATCAGAGGTTCTTAAATCATTCGAATAACACACTTTCAATAGTTTATCCTTATTCTCAAAACCGCTTTTGAATAAAGTATAATTTTCAATTTCACTCATTATAATTCCTTTCCTGCAAAAAATGTTTTTTACTAATCTAATGTAAAAATCCTTAAGTCATTCAACTTAGAATATTCGCTAGTTCGACTTTAAATTGTTATTGCAATTTTTAAGTAAAAAACATTGGCAGGTTCTGAACTCTTTTTAAAATAAAGTTGATGTTTTGCTTTCATAAACTAAAGTTTTCATTTCTCTGTTACCCTTTTTAATAATCTTATAATCTATTTCTTCAAACTGCTTCACATTCAATTTTTTTGATCTTGAAGAAGGCTTTTAAAATGAATGTTTAATTTTTCAACGATTTTTTCTGCAGTAAAATTATCGGCAAGCATTAGATTATTGGCGCTCATTTTACTTCTCATTTCTTTGTTTTCTGCGAGACACATTATTTTCTCGCTTACATCTTTCGGATTATTTCTTTTAATCCAAAGACAATTTTCAAATTCAGTTAAATAATCTGCAGATGCGTTCACTTTAGTTGTAATTATGGGTTTACCTGCTGCAATTGCTTGAAATATCGCCATAGAAAAACCTTCTCTATAAGTAGGTAAAATCAATAAATCACAATTTGAATAAAAATATTTTGTTTCAACTTCTGGAATATGGCCTTTCAAAATAATTTCAGATTGCAGATCGAGAGCAGTTATCATTTCTTTTATCTTTCCTAATAAAGGACCATCTCCCAAACAAAATAATCTAAAATCAAGTTTTTTTTCTTTTAAAAGCTTACAAGCTTCAATCAAATCTAAGATACCTTTCTGTTGAATAAGCCTGCCAATGAACAATAGGGTTAAAGTACCATTCTTTAAATTAAAAGTATCTCTAAAATAACAATCAGGTTGATAAAGGGTCTTGTTAATTGCGTTTGCTGTTATTTTTAATTTGTTTTTATCCACCCCTGCTTTTAAGAAAGCATCAAATTCTTCTACTGAAAGAAGCAATAATAAATCTGTATTTCGTAAAATATAATTTTTCAAAAAATTCCTGGAAAATATCACAGATTCAATTGATCCATGCAATTTGAGAATAATTTTAATTTTTCGATTGAACCCTTTAATAATAGCTAATGTAATTGCATCTCTTACCAATGTTTTGTGATCAAAAGCCGTATTCAAATACACAATCTCAACCTTCGATTTTTTCGCTTTAATATTTAGATTAATTGCATTTTTAAGAATTAAAAAAAATCGGCCAAAAAAATCCTTCACATAACCCGAATTACCAAAATAAGAACATGTAACTTCTACTCCTGATTTTTTAAAAGCCTCTACCTCTGCTTCAGCTATTTCTTTATGAACTTTTATTGGTACTCCAAATAGAATCTTCATATCTGACGGAAATTATTCTAAATTTTAAAAAGATTTTAAAAAATCACTTTTTAAAATAATAATAAAAAGAAAGTGCGGAAATTATTTTTCTTTTTAATTTTTCAACTCGGCTATTATAATGGATAAGTTTTAATTTTTTAAATGATTTTAGATATTCCTCATTCCCGGTTTCATGAGCAACATAATTGTTCATCTGACAGGAAACCAAAACTGAAGAAACACACACGATTTGAAAATAAGGTAAAAAATCAAATAAGAGATTTTCTCTCATACATTTTTCGGCAGCCTCTTGTAAAACAGGAGGTCCGGAAAGGCTTAACACCGGATGTGTTGATTTAATCGTTTCATTCTCAATAATCTGTAGTTTATTTTCAATAAAACGAAATCCATGATAAAAGGTTTTGGATTTTTTTTTGTTTGAATTTTCTAAAGTTTTTTCAGCCGCTTTTAAAAATATTGGATTGTTTGGAACACTTATAATTAACCATTGACAGATATCTTTATTAGTACCTAATTGTGTCACAAATGTTGCTTCATTTTTGATCCATTCACGTAAAGGTCGTAAGCATTTACAATCGAGGTCAGCATAAACTCCACCGAATTTATAAATAATTAAATATCGCCAAAGATCTGCCTTCGAAGCCCCATATTCAAGCTTGTAATATCCTTCCAGATAATCAGGAAAATCAGAACTGATAAACTCAACAACATCATTATCATCAAAGAATCGATATTCATATTCAGGATTTAGATCGATCCAGGTATCTGTATAATCTTTCATAAATACAGGCACCACATTTGTCTTCATTGTTTGCCAAATCACCATGGGAATTTTTTGGATATAATCTGAGCGATTTCGTGGTGACAGTAATTTCGGAATGAGCTTAAAATTCTCCATAAACTTAGGTAGTTGTAGAAAATAAATTCCTCACTATTTGTTTCTTTACTGGAAACATAGAAATTAATTATATTGATCGCTGGATATTACGTTTAATTGTTTTTCCAACAATACTCCATGAAAACCGCGAATTAGCCAATGAGTAACCGTTGTCGCCCATCTCTTTGCATTTGGTTGGGTTTTCAAAAAGTTTACAAATTGCATCAACATAATCATCTACATTACCCTCAAATAAATAACCGTTGTAATTATTCTTTACCATGTCTGGAAGTGACCCAATAGAATTTGCCAAAATAGGCAAACGATAATTCATTGCTTCTATAAATACAATACCAAAAGGTTCTCTTACAGTTGGTAAACAAAAAACACTTGCATTATTGTAATATTTTGACACCTCTTCAACAGGAATCTTACCTAAAATCTTGCAATTAGGTAATGAAACCCTTGGACTGCAACCTACAATAGTTAAAGAAGCGTCTGGAAATCTTTTTTGTACCTTTTTAAAAATTTTTACAAGCATTGGCCCTCCTTTTCTTTCCCATTCAACTCCTACAAACAAGATATTTTTATTACGATACTTTTCTGCATTTTCAGATTCTTCCGCTTTGACATTACTACCCGCAAAAACTGTTATTACCTTTTCGGGAGGAATCTCATATTGATTTATAAGTGACCAGGTTATCAAACTCCCAAAAGTGAAAATTAAAGTGGCATCTTTATATATTCCTGTTTCAATATCTTTAATAAATGCTTTAGAACGGATATATTGTTTTGGATGAATGTCTGGATATAATTTATTCGTCTGTGTAGTATGATCAGTATAAATAAAATGTGGAATGCCGGAAATTTTCCCATTGTATAATGATTGTGTTTGAAAGGTAAAAACAAATTCTTTTTTTTGAAATTTTTTTTTAATTAAATTACTTGTTTTATCGGATATATAAGAAGTAGCAAAAAACCATACTGGTAATTCCTTCCATTTTTTTCTATTTAACACAAAATCAATTGAATATTCCTTTATAAAATAATAAATATTAATTAAATAGTAATAAAATTTGAGCTTTTGTTGATTTACATCTAACACATGAATATTGTAATCTGGAAATTCACTGCATAAAAATTTGTAAACATTATTATTTATCTGAGAAAAACTACCAATTTTTATAAAAAGAATTTCTTTATTTTTCATATAAAAATTTCTTGTTCTTATTATACCATTGCACAAAACTTTTGATACCTGATTGTAAATCATATTCGGGAGAATATCCAATTTCGGCTTTTGCCTTTGAAATATCAGCATATGTTTTATTTACATCACCATCTTGTAATGGCAAGTAATTCAAAACAGCTTTTTTGTTTAATTGATTTTCAATTGTTTCTACTAATGTTTTCAAATCCGTAACTTTTGATTCACCTAAATTGTAAATCTTATAGCCATTTAAATGTTTAGCTGAACAACTAATACCATTCACAATATCCGATATATAGGTATAATCCCTTGATGTAGAGCCATCACCATAAAAAGGAATAGGACTTCCTTCATCAATAAGCCTGGTAAATTTGTGAATGGCAAGATCGGGTCTTTGCCTTGGACCAAAAACAGTAAAAAATCGTAGACAAGTAATGTCAAAATTGTAAAGATGAGTGTAAACATGACATAAAAGTTCGCCACTTTTTTTTGTTGATGCATAAGGAGATATTGGATTGTCTACACTGTCATCTTCAGAAAATGGATTTTTTTTATTGTTGCCATAAATTGAAGATGAAGACGCATATAACATCTTTTTTACATTATTCTTTCTCATTACTTCAAGTAAGCAAACTGTTCCATTAACATTTACATCGTAATATTCAGCAACAGATTCAATTGAAGGTCTTACTCCGGCTTTTGCGGCCAAATGAATTACAAGATCAATTTTATTTGAAGAAAAGATAGAATCCAAAAAATTTTGATCACGAATATCAGCTTCAAAAAGTTGGAATCTTGTATCTAATCGAAGTTCTTTTAGATTCAATGTTTTAAATCTTCTTGAATAAAAGTTATCAAAATTATCGATTCCAACTACTGAATGATTGCAATCAACAAAATGTTCACATACATGGGAACCAATAAATCCAGCCGCGCCGGTAACTAAAATCTTCATTAACTTTTATTTATTCCAATAAATTTTGATACGAAGAAACATATTCTACTGTCTTTTTTTTAAGATCAAACTTTTCATGAGCGATTTCAAAAGCGCGTGATCCTAATTGGTTTCTCAACTCTTTATTAATAATCAATCGCTGAAGATTGTTAATAAATTCGTAGCTATCTTTTGTGTTTATGAGAAAGCCATTTTCATTTTCAATCACTATTTCATTTGTACCGCCTCCATGTGTAGCAATTACTGGTTTTGCCAATGCCATATATTCGATTATGGAATTTGAAATTCCTTCTCCATGCACTTTCGAATTCGTTAAGAGAACGCCGATATCAAAAAGATTTACAATAGATTCTATATCATTTCTTCTTCCTAAAAAAATGATTTTGTCCTTATATTGTTCTGGAACGCTTTTTTTTAATTCAATAAAGTCACTACCATCTCCTACTAAAACAAATCGTAAAGAAACATTAGAAGCCAAAAGAGAGACGGCCCCATTAATTAACGTTTTATAATCCTTTCGCGGTTCAAATGCTGCTACCATTCCGACAATCAAGTTTCCATCGTTAATTTCACCAAATATTTCTTTTCGTAAAAGATTAGGATCGCTAAGATTTTCAAAACGTGTAAAATCTAATCCATTATATATACAGACAGATTTTCTTGAAGGGGCACCGTAAGCAGTTAAACCAGCATTGGAATTTCCTATTATTTTATCGGAAAATGGGAAAGTTAATTTAGCAATCAACCAACTTTTATTAAAAAGATTGCGTTGGACTGGAGTATCGGTTACCATACCATTTATCAACTTAATATGTAATAATTTACATGTAGGAATAGAGATAATCGCTGTCATATCATCCCAGGTATGAACTATATTTGGCTTATATACCTTACAAATTTTATAGAATTTCTTAAAAACTGATAGATCCTTCTTTTTCTTTCTAATGAGGAAATGAATTTTTTTCTCTAAATAAAACACTTCCCTATAATGAATATCTTCGCTCATTACAACAATTTCAAACTCAATAGAAGGAAAGGATCTAAGACCTTTTAAGAGTTCTATAAATCGCCTTTCTTTTCCACCTGCCATTAAGCTATCAATAAAAAAAAGGATTTTCATTCCTAGATTGCTGGAATAGTAATTTTTACTGTTTCATGTTGGCCAAGGTCAAACCAGAAAATCTTATCATCATTTGTCTCTTTCATAACGGGTAACTTTCCATCAACCAAAACCTTTTTTGCCTTAATGATTAGTGATAATCCTTTTATTGCATTATCATTATTGTTAATAATATTAATAGAGCCATCCGGAAGGTATTGAAATTCTACTTTTTCGAGCATTATCCAATAATTAAGTAAATCCCTTACTGTAGTAACATATAAATCCCCCCTTTTTCTTCTTTCATCAATCAACGAAAGGATTTTATCAAAATTTGGATTGATCACTAATTTTCCATTGATAGTTTTTAGTATTCTATCATCGGAACGATTACGTACAAAATATCCATGATCTATAAAAATGCCTTGATGACTTATAAGATTTGATAATTGATCTTTCTCTTTTTCAACTTCATTTTCAGAAAGGTCACCATAACTTTTTTCCTGATTAGTGGCCCACGAATAAAACTCCCCTGTTCGCGTAGGGTTTTGCCAATATAGTGGGGTTGGAAGGGAAGGGCCGGAATTATATTCAAGAGTATTCATTTCTATCCGGTAAGAATAATTAGATCTAATTTTTTTTATTATCTGAATTATATTTAAGTTCTTTAAATCTTTAGGAGAGATATAACGCCTTAAAAAAGTAACATAAGCCTTGTAAAATTTTAATCTTTTTATATTTTCGGAAACCGACACCCAATTGGAATTGTTTATCATCTCAACAGCAGGGCTCCAAAAGTATTTGGTATTATATTTTTTCCATAAATCAGCGGCATAATAAGGAGACAGACTGTCAAGACCGTCACAAACAAATGCTTCTCTATTGAGCTTTCCTCCATAAAATCCATGATCAATCCAGCAAACGCTGTTGTATCTCTCTTTCATGAATTTTATAGATTCTTCAAGAATTTGTCGGTTAGAAGTACCATTTTCGGGCGTGTGCAAACATAAATCATATAAATTTGTAGCATAAATCTGATCAAGAAAATTAAGTAAAGGTGAAACACTATCTGGTTGGTAAATACTTGCTCCTGGTGAAGTTTCTGATCCGGTATAGAAAACACTTTTTGTGACTGGTATTTTATGTTGGACAAATCCCCCGGTTGCTTGCGTTGCATTAGTAATATCTTCTGAACCAAAATAAGCAGCACGCTGTGTTCTAATATTTCCTCCATCAGCATGCTCTGTAAAAACATAACCCGCCTTATAGCCAAAAGGTACTAACATGAGTCGTGGAAT
Source organism: Hanamia sp. (assembly GCA_035606215.1). Lineage (GTDB taxonomy): Bacteria > Bacteroidota > Bacteroidia > Chitinophagales > Chitinophagaceae > Ginsengibacter. The sequence goes on along the minus strand of DATNFV010000002.1, from coordinate 84,543 downwards.
TGCTTTTGGAATTGGCCCAATATAAATTGAAAAACTATTTTTCAGTTCCGAACCATTCTTAAAATCAGATGCGGATAGATTTTGCCATCTACCCCTCTGATCTTTCTGATAAGGGAATTTAACGAATGGATGATCAAGAGCATAATCAAGATTTATAAACAGTCTCTTTTTTTCTGTTTCTAATTGCAAGGAAGATATCAAAGGAGTATGATAGATTAAAGCAGAATGTTTATTATCTCCAAAACGAACACCTTCTTTTTGTAACCAGTATTCAGGTTGAAAATTTTTTGTATCCATTTCTCTGTTTTTACGATAGACCTGGGATAGAGGAATATTAAATGATGCAACAATCGCTTCTTTTTTAATAATAGTATTTATATGATAATTAGTTTCTACCTGAATATCTATTTTAGGAATACTTTTGTTAGCAATAATAGAAAGCTGGATTTGTTCATTTTTAATGCCATCACCTTTTATTTGAATACTGCTATCGTTAACACGATTCACAAAAACATTTTTAAGGCCCCAATTGTTTTTCCCGTCTTCCGATTCCAAATAATACGTTAATGCAGAAATAATGACTTTACCATCGGGGCCTTTAACTGCAATCCTTCCCTTTTGATCAACTATTATATTATACCATTCATTTTTAATTAGAAACTGCCCTTCGGCAGAAGGCAATGAATCAATAAAATCCGGAATATTTTTCGGTAAATAGGAAACTGGTTGTGAAGCAGAATAGAATCCTGTTATTAAAAATATTACCAATAAAACAATTACCAGAATTGAAAACCAAATGAAAATCTTTCTTTTGAATCGAAAAACGAAAAACTGCCTTTGATTCTCAATATTTAAAGTTTCCTGGTTCTTCAATTTTGCAGGATATTAAAAATTTTTTTACCATATAATTTGTAATTGAAATTGTCGTTTGCAATTTCATATCCTTTTTCCCCAATTACTTGAGAGTTCTTATCAGATAATGCATAATTTATTTTCTCTGCGAAATCCTGAATATCTCCTGGTTTCGCCAAATAAGCGGATTCTTTATGTTTTAAGTATTTAGGAATTTCTCCGGTTGTTGTAATTACCACTGGTTTTGCAGATGCTAAATATTCTCCCAGTTTAGTTGGGAAACCGGCTTTTGCCTGGCTGTTATCAGGCCGTGCTAAAACTAAAAGATCTGATTGAGATAAAATGGCAGGAATTTCTTCCGAGTTTTTTTTGCCAAAAAAACTAATAAAATTACATAGGTTTAATGCTTTTACTTTATTTCTTAACTGAATCATGTCCTTATCAGGGCCGCTTCCTACTAATTGAAGCTTAACATTTTTATTTCTCTCGACTACCAATGCCATGGCTTCGATCAAATTTTGAAGTCCGTCTTTATTTCCTATCATGTATCCAACATATGTAATAATTTTAGTTGCATTTTTTTTTGTTTCAGTCTTTTTAAATCTATCCATATCCACAAGAATGGGAATTTGAAAAATCCTTTTTTTGGGAAATATTTCTGAATAGTAAGAGTTTAAATAATCAGAAATTACAATAATATCATGATACATCTTTATCCTTAATCGGAGAAAAAACTGATGTAATTTAATAGCTTTTTTTTTATTAATTACGAAAGAAGGAATCTCACTGCAATCGCGTATTATCGGCACTTTCATTATTTTTAGAAACACAAATAAAAATAATTCATCCCACGGCTCAGTTGCATAAAATAATACTTTGAGGGAATGCTTTTTTTTTATTTTTCTAATAACAAAGATTGTATTAAACAATCCTTTAATTTTATTCATATTTCTAAGCAAAATATTGTCCTCCCAAAGTGGCGTTTTTTGGGCATAGTAGAATGGTATTCCATCATTTCTGGCCAGGAAATTAAATTTTGGCTTTTCTCGAAAAGTTGAGTGTAAATTAATTATAAAAGGAAATCCATTTTGATGTTTTAATGCTTTACAATAAAGATGAACTCGATTGCAAGGAGCCGATCCATTAGGATAACTTAATCTGCCTATCACAATTAAAGTATTCTTCATTAATTTACTGCTAATTTCTTTATGCTCAATTTGTTTCATTTGCAGCAAAAAAGTTAATTTCTGTAATAAAGATAAGCTAGAACAAAAATCACAGTTCCCTATTTTTTAGACAGTAGCATTTTGAATTGGTCCTTTATTTTTTTACTGTCATAATTATTGATTGCGTATTCTCTTGCAGCATTACCAAGTCTTTTCCTTAGTTCTTCGCATTTATAAATTTTAAAAATAGCTAACTCAAGTTTCTCCTTATTCTTTTCAGAAACTACATAAGCCCAATTATATTTCATTGCATGTTGGGTAACAGCAGTTTCAATACTTGAGTAAACCAAAATTGGCACACCAGAGACCATATATTCACTTGCTTTTGTTGGCATTGAATATCGCAAAAAGGATATGGATGTATTCTCAAAATCATTTGGCAATAAAAGCAAATCTGCTTCTGCAAATATTTTCGGTAATTCTTTATAATCAGCAGTATTATTAATTTTAATAAAGTTAAACTTCACTAAATCATTTAATATAGGGTTAAAATTAGTTGGCTGTATATGCAATTCAATTTCTAATCCTTTTAAAATAAGACTACTGACAACTTCTGCAATTTCAAAAAAACAGTTTTGAACACCTGTTCCAATTCTTCCTGCATATAATATAACAAATTTATCCTTTAATTCATAATTCTTTTTTGATGAAGTACTCCAAAATTGTATATTAATAGGATTGTGAAAGGGGACAAAGTTATGACCATATCTCTTTTGATATTCTTTATTCATTGATTCACTTATACCCATTAAAACTTTTGCAGTTGATAGTAAATTACGGAATTCCCTTTCAATAACTTTATTCCAATAGGATTTGAATATTCCTTTTTCGCAAATAGTCTTTGGCCAATCATCCATAATATGAATAGCAATAGGGATTTGTAACTTTTCATGCAGGTCTCTTATAAATAATATCAGGTCAAATGAAGAAAGTTGTGAATAGATTATATCAGGTGAGAATTGTTCTATCCAATTTAGAAATTGATTACTGATTTCGTATCGATGTCTATAATGACGTAAGCCGGTATAGCTTAAAAAGTTTTCATAGAAACTTTTATAGGATTTCTTCTTTGAGCCATGGAAAGCAAAAGAAGCAACTGTTTGTTCGTTTTTATTTAGAAGGCCGGATTTTCGATGCAGTCCTAACTTATTCAGATTAAATGGGAACTGGCTTTTATTTTCTGATGATCCAAATTCGTAATATTTATTACAGATGTCAAAATTCGGATTATTAATATTTTCAGCTGCAACGGCAATTTTCTCTTTATCCCATCCATCAAAAAGATTTGACATTGTAATTCCACCACCTGAATTTGTATTAAAATATTGTCCTACAATTAAAACTCTAGGATAAATCTCGGTCATTATTATTTTTTTTGCTCAATCGAAAAAATACGTACAATCTAAAAATTGACCCTTCTTTAATCTTTTCCCCGCATTTTTTCTGTTATTAATGAATCAGGAATGTTTCGAATTTCCTTAGAATAACAAATTCCCACCGATATCCACATGAGAATATACCGCATTGAAAAAGTATCAACCGTTGCAGGATACAAACTTATCAATGCCAGTAAGATCCATATTCCCGCTGCCTTTGAAAGGATGTTATTTGAGTAGAATATCCCTTTAAAAATAGCCGGAACAGTTATAAGCAGCAATAAGCCTAAACTAATTACTCCTCCTTTTAATATTATTTGTAAATAGCCTGTTTCAATTACACTTCTATAATTACTTTCTTCGTCTTCATCAATATTAGGACAGTAATATTTTCCATTTATTCCTCTTCCAATTATCCAATCCGTTGGTTTCATATCTGCATAAAAGTATAATTCTATACCCGTTCTTGTATCTTCGTCACCCCTTTCTGCGACAAAACTTAAAACGCGATTTGTTTTAATATTATAAATGTTTACTGCATAAAGTGATATTACAGTAACAATTATAACAGAAAAGTAAAAGATAAATATCTTATTTTTCGAATAAATTACATATAAGAGGTAAGAAAAAAGCATAACCAAAGAGGTCATTAGGATTAACCCACGCCGGGCCCTTACAATTGCAAAAAACAAAGTAAGCAGAATTGTTGCTATTGCAAGTAGTTTCCTTTTGTTAGAATGATATTTATAAGTAAGCAATATAAAGCCAGCTGGAATACTAAGATCAAATGAAGTTTCAACTAATTCTTGACTAAGTAAATTTGAGTGATCTGAACTCATTAAGTCTCTAAAGAATACCAGGTCATAAAGAATATAAATAATACATAAAGCTACTATAACATCAATGGCACGTTTGTAAAAAATAGCGTTTTTCGGGAAAAGTAATACTGCTGGAACAAAATATAGCATTCCTCCGTACCATGGATTAAGAAAAAAATAAAGTAAAAAATCTTTACTGAAAAACGGTTGAATATTTTGAAAAATTAGAAAAATGAACCACAGTCCATATAAAATATATAATATTTGCAAATAAGAATTTTCAAGTTTAAATCTAATCAAAGAAATTATTCCCCAAAAAATTAATAATAAACTTGCAAGTTGAAGAACTTGAAATAATTTTTCCGGCCCTTTCATAGAAAAAGAGAATGCGAAAACATATATTATAAAACCTAACCAAAACAAATTAAGATTCAGTAATTCGCTTTTACTTATTTCAGCTTCAGAATTCACTTTTTCTTTGTATAATTGTTTCAATTATTACTCTTTTTATAATTATTCAGTTGAGCAAGTAATTTTTTATGCAAATCTAAAATGTGAGTGTATTCAAATTCAGGTAAGGTATATCCTTTAATTTTGTTCTTTATACAAAACTTTATACCATCCGCAATATCTGTTGCATCTTTGTATTTGGCAAGGTAGCCATTTTCTTTGTGTCTTATCATGTCAGGAATTCCTCCAATATTGAATCCAACTACCGGTGTTCCGCAACTTAAACTTTCTAATACGGTAGTAGGTAAATTATCAGCTAAGGATGGTGCAACAAATACATCCGCTGCATTATAAATTAGCATAGGAGAATATTCGTCTCTTAAATATCCTGAAAATACTGTTTGAAATGGAATTTGATCAGCAATCTCTTGTTTATAGCCACTACCAAATACTACTACTAATATTTTTGTAAAATCAATGTCCATAGCCAAAATGTTCAAGGCTCTTAATAAATAATCCCAGCCTTTATATGGGCTGTCAATAGAAGTAGCACCAAAAGCAATTACAATTTCGTTTCCATTTAAATTTAAAATTTGCTTCGCAATTTTTTTGTCAAAAGGTTTAAAAAAATTGCTTTCAAGAATATTAGGAATATGAAATAGGGGCTTGTCTTTTGTCAATGCCGATTGTTTTGCACAGTCATAAAGCCACTTGCTTGGGGAAATAAAATATATATTATTGAATTTCGAATAAAAATTTAATTTTTTCTCAAACCCTCGAAAAGACAAATCCTTAACTTTGTGTCCAGGAATCATAGGACAATCATAGCAATGAGACTTATACTTTTGACAAGTAAAGCTATGATGGCAACCACCTGTAATATTCCACATATCGTGCATAATAAATATTACAGGTTTCCCTAATTTTGCTAATTTCCTGAAGGCTGACAAATTTAAAAAACCACGAAGTGCCCAATGAATGTAGATGATATCTGCTTCCTTAATGGCAGACATGTCAGAAAGGTCAGAACCTAATATCGGATAGGAAAACATACCATACTCTTTGATATGATTTTTAGTTAACCAATTCTGAATCAAACGGTCTAATCGGGCAATACCCGATGATACTCTTCCCTTTTTCTTTATTTTCTCATCATCATTTATGGCTGATCCCAACGTGACCATAGTGGAATCAATTCCGCTTTGTAAGAATGCTCTGTGTAATCTGAGTGCTGCTCGTCCGGTTGATTCTGAAAAAATCTGTATTTGAACAATTTTAAACATGTCTCATTTTATCCATATCCCTTTTTTCTTTTTATTGATAACCATATGGTATTGAAGGGGTGCTATAATGAGAGCATTGAAATTTGCTATGACAGCAGCAATAAAAAGAGAATAAACTCCCAATTTATAATATTTTATCAGAAATATCGACAATAAAATATATATAATAGGAGTTACTAAACTAGCGCAGAATTGTATTCTTAAAGCACTTATTCCATTTAAGAAAAAAACATATTTGCTTCCAAATATGTAGATGTTAAAGTAAACGAATCCCCAAAAAGATAATAAAAAATTAATATTTACTTTCCCTTTTCCTAACCATAAGTTATAAATATTTGAAGAAAAAATTAACATTAAGATAGCTACTCCAAATAAAATTATATTTAAATAATTGTACTTTTTTATACCATTTTTAATCCATTGAATATCGTTTTTAAAATATGCCTCTGTGGTAGCAGACCAAAACGGAGCTAAAAAAATATTAAAAATCATTTGCAGCATACCAAAATATTTATAAACAATATTATATGAGGTAACATCTGCAGTACTAAAGTTCTGAGCAATAATAATATTTGCGGTTTGGTATTGAATTATGGCAGCAATTTGAATAATAAAAAAAACAACCCCTAAATTAAATAGTCCTTTTGCATAGGAAAACTTTACTTTAGAAATAAGGGGTCTGTATTTATGATAAATCCCTTTGAATAGAAAAATGTTTGCGGCTAATAAAATTACTAAAGGAGAAAGACATAAAGCAATACCCAATTTGATTAAAGATCCATGCGTTGTCTTTACAAGAATGATTATGATTATTAAGGATAAAATTTGTCCTAGGACAGAAATTAATGAAGCTTTGGCAGGTTGTTGATCAGCAGTTATTATGGTGGTTATAATGCCTAATACAAATTGAAGGCAAAAGTAGGTGAAAATAATTACTGCAAGTATTGAAATTTCTGATTGCATATTTTGGGAAATATTCAAAATATGTGGCCAATTCAAAAATCGATTGACAATTAAAAAACACAACCACAGAAAGAAAAATATTATAGCAAGTATTGCATAAGTTGTGCTAACATATGCTTGTGCAAGAGAATCATTACCTTTCGCAATAGCTTCAGCAAATTTATTTCTCAATCCTTGAGTTAATCCGATGTCAAAAAAAGCAAACCATCCAACAATTGAGCTTAATGTAAGCCAAATCCCGTACTGTGAAACATTTATATAATTAATAGTTAATGGTAGTAGAACAATGCTGATAGCAATACTGGTTCCCTTCAGTAAAAGTGAGCCCAAAATATTTTTCTTTGCCTTAACACTTCGTTCTTGCCCTTTATTTATTTTATTATAAACGAATTGAACCCTGTCTTTTAATAATATTTTCAAACTATAAATCATCGAAATTTTTTATTTCCCTCTTACATAAAATACTTCCTTTCCAAACTCATTTTATAAGTTTCCAAATCGCTTACCACCATTTCTTTTATCATTTCCTGAAGTGAATAGATAGGCTTCCAACCCAATTTTTCTTTTGCTTTACTTGCATCTCCAATCAGCAAGTCAACTTCTGTAGGCCGAAAATAATTCGGATCTACTGCTACCACTTCTTTCCCTTTTGGTAACTGGTATTTTTCATTTGTACAATAAACAACCACTCCTTTTTCTTCATCCCCTTCTCCTTCAAAAGCAATTTGAATTCCTGCTTCTGCAAATGCCATTTTTGTAAAGTCACGGACTGTTGTGGTAATACCTGTAGCTATTACAAAATCTTCCGGAGTATCATGCTGCAAAATTCTCCACATTGCATCTACATAATCTTTTGCATGTCCCCAATCCCTTTGTGCATTTAAGTTTCCAAGGAATAAAGTATCCTGCAATCCCTGGGCAATTGCAGCGACGGCTCTTGTAATTTTTCTCGTAACAAAAGTTTCTCCTCTTAAAGGACTTTCATGGTTAAAAAGAATTCCATTACAGGCAAACATATTATACGCTTCACGATAATTTACAATTATCCAATAAGCATATAATTTAGCTACTCCATAAGGACTTCGAGGATAAAATGATGTTGTTTCTTTTTGAGGAACTTCCTGCACTAAACCAAATAGTTCAGAAGTAGAAGCTTGGTAAATTTTTGTTTTCTCCTCAAGTTTTAGAATTCTGATTGCTTCTAGCAAGCGCAAAGTTCCAATACCATCCGCATTTGCCGTGTATTCAGGATTATCAAAACTAACTTTTACATGACTCATGGCAGCAAGATTGTATATCTCGTCCGGTTTTGTTTCTTGTACAATACGGATAAGATTAGTACTGTCTGTCATGTCACCATAATGCAATTTAAAATTTGCATGATTTTCATGAGGATCTACATATAAATGATCAATGCGATAGGTATTGATTAACGATGACCTTCTTTTAACCCCATGAACAGTATATCCTTTGGATAATAGGAGTTCGGCTAGATATGCCCCGTCCTGCCCGGTAATACCGGTAATTAATGCTGACTTCATTTTTCAAAGCTATGATTTCGGAATGATTAATTAAGACACAAATTGAGGTAGTTGCGGTGCTTCAAAGCTGGTAAGCGATTCATTCCTATGTGAGAGTATTTTTAATTGCAGTAAAAGAACTTTAATCCTGATTTTTAATTTTAACCTGATACTTAGATTAATGTTATAAATTTAAGATTGTAAAATAAGATCCCTCTTTCCAAAAGAAAGTTCTGTACGTAAGGGAGTTTCTGTTTCAATGTTAGCCACAAGAGTAAAACCTAGAGAAGGAAGATTTACTTTTACTATTGTATTTTTAACGGTCAGAACATTTCCAGTCATTGAATATTTAGAACCATCAATAACTTTTGCAACATCGTTCAAATTTACTTTAGTTTTTTCTAATTTAATATTTTGATGATCTGTAATAAACTCCCTGATAACTTCAATTTCCTCTTCCTGAATTATTGCAGGTTTACCCTTCCAATAAACAAAATTTAATATCCCGTAAACTGATTTCACTTTTTCAAATTCACTTTCCATTATGTTGACAAAAATATAAGACTCAAATAATGGTTCACGACATATTCTCATTTTTGAATATAAGTTGATTTGCTTACAATTTAACGGAAAAAAGTTTTCAATTTTTCTTTTTGATAGTGATGCTGCTACTTTCTTTTCCCATTTGGGTTTTGTATATAAAATATACCAATTCTTCTGCATAATTCTTTTTTTAAATTTAAATTTGCAGCAATTCAAAGGATTGATATTAGAGGATACTATAAGAAGGATACGGCTTCGCCGCCGTCAGTCACAACTTAACGTATTGAGATTAAAATTTTTCATTGTATAGGATTTTAGTACTTTGCTATTGGTTTTTTTTCTAACTTCTTCCTGTCTTTGTTACCATAAACATAATCATACCCATAGCCATAATTATTTTTGAAAAAGCCTCGCATCTTCACTCCATTAAAAATTATAGCAGGGTTATTTATAGGATTAATATAAATATTCTCGTCAATTCTTTTGATAAGCATTTTAGGTGTGTAATGATGTCTTATTACATATAAAGTCGCATCACATAATCCAGTCAGTAAATATCCGTCGGTCACCAAAACCATTGGTGATGTATCAATAACAACAATATCAAAAATATTGTCCAGGTAATTAATAAGCTCATTCACCTTTCCATTAGCCAAAAGCTCAGAAGGATTTTCAGGCAAAACCGTGCCTGCAGAAATAAAGAATAAATTTTCATGAACGTCTACATGTTTAATGATTTCTTCGGGGTCTTTTTCACCTTCCAAAAATTCAGTAACCCCTTCTTCACGATTTACATTTAGTATTTTATCAATAGTTGGATTATTTAAATCCATATCTACTAAAACAACTTTTTTCCCTGTTAGTGAAAGGCTAACTGCAAGATTAGCAGAAATAAAACTTTTGCCCTCGCCGGAAATACTGGAAGTAATTAAGATTTTTTTATGATTAGAATCTATCCCTAAAAATGAGAGAGAGATTCTAAGTTTTCTAAATTCTTCTGCAACAAAACTTCTTGTTCCTTTTTCTATTACAATTTTGTCTTTTGATTTATCAAAGGCAACCTCACCAATAATAGGAATAGATGTAAGTGATTCTATTTCATGCCGATATAGTACTTTACCGGTAAGATATTCTTTCACAAAAATGAAGGCGCCGCAAATTCCAAGGAACAAGACAATAGAAATAATATATATTAACATTCTCTTTGGGCTTACCGGATAGGGACTTGCCTGGGCATAATCAACCACTCTACTATTAGAAACAGCAGAAGCGTACGCAATCTCACTTTCTTCTCTTTTTTGAAGTAGGAAAGAATAAAGGTTGCTTTTTATTTGCTGCTGCCTGCTAATATCTAATAATTCTCTTTCTTTTTGAGGAACTGACTGAAGAACAGAACTATAAGCACCATTTGTAGCAGAGATGTTATCTCTGTTTGCATTAAGATTTTGCCTCTGGCTATTAATGTTACTTATGATACTCGGTTTTAATTTATTAATCCGATCAGCAATAGCAACCAAACTTGGATTGTTTTCACCGACAGTTTTTTTCAAATTATCGTATTCAAGTTCAGATGTATACAACTTATCGATCAATTGCGTTAGCGTTGGATCGCTTACTCCCAATGTTGATGGGACAATACCGGTTGGGCTGTTAGTATTTGATTTTACAAAATTTTCTACTTTATCTAAAACTGCAATTTGTGTGTTTACATCTGCGAGTTTTTGATCATTCGCACTCATATTTTGTAAAAATAATTGTCCTTGCGCACTTATATCAACAGCCTGGTTTCCCGATTTAAACTGTTGAACCTTTTTTTCTATCGAATCAAGATCATGAGAAGCCAGAGCCAGCCTTGTATTCACGAAATTAAGCGTGTTACGAGCCAAATTATTTTTTTCAGCATTTGCTGATTCCTGATATGCATTGATTAATTCATTCAAAATATTTTCGGCACGAAGAGGGCTTACATCACGATAACTTAAATCAACAATTGATGATAATTTGCTTGCAGCTTCAGCTTTTAAGCCAGGCAAGAAAGATGAAACTACCGATTTGGGATTGTTAAGAGTAAAATAAAGTTGTTTGATAGAAGTATCTGCCTCAAAATATACATTGGGAACAAATTTTAATCTCCCAAATGGAGAATTTACAAAACTATCCAATGGATATCTGTAATGATGATCTAAAATCACTTGCTTATTTTTACCGTCATAATTTAGATCAATTCGTTTAAAATATCGAAGTGAATCTGGAAATAAAGCAACAACTGAAATCGGTGAACTGGTATAAGCTAATACATCATGAACGTCGCCATTCTTATATACGGGAGCATAGAGTCCCAGCTTACTAATCACATTTTCCATCAATTTGCGTGATTGGATCACTTCTATTTCATTCTCTACAATTTTTTTGGAAGAAATTTGATCAAGGGATTCAACTAATTTGGATTCTTCATTTCCCTTCTTTTCATCTTTTATAATTATTGTAGCGGTAGCCTGGTAAATAGGTGTGGTATATCGTAAATAAAGATAGGCAAAACCGATAGCCGCTGCTATGGCTATTAAGAAAAGAGGCCAGTATGGAAGATACTTAGACACAAACTGTTGCATCATACCTTCTTCCTTTTCTTCTGAGATTCTGTTTCTTCTGGTTTGCATTTTTTTATAATTATCTTACTACTCTATTATCTTACTACTCTATCTATTATCTTACTACTCTATCAATTACGATTGCAATTACTGATAAAGCGCTAAACACAATTGGTAAAAATTGCTGAGACCTTCCGGCTGTTGCAATTTTTGTTCGGTTAGGCTCTACATATATTACATCATTCGGTTGCAAATAATAATACGGCGAATTGAAAAAATCAGGGGAATTCAAATCAATATGCCTTGTGATTTTCTTGCCATCCTCTTCTCGTATTAATAATACATTATCTCTTTTCCCATAAATGGTTAAATCACCGGCAAGCCCTAAAGCTTTTAATAAAGAAATTTTTTCATTAGGAACGGGAATTACAGTTGGCCGGGCAACTTCTCCAAGAACCGTTACTTCATAATTAAGATACCTTATATCAACAATTGGATCTACCAATTGCTTTTTTGATAAAATCATGTTCGTAATATTATCTCTTAATTGTTCTTTTGTAAATCCTGCTGCCTTAATACTTCCAAGGACTGGAAACTCAATGGTGCCGTCGGGATTTACCAGGTAACCACCCGCTTCAGTATTACTACCATTAACAGTTGTTGCTCTGCTTACGTTATTATTTTGCAAATTGAAAGGTGCCGAAGCTTCTGCATTTGCGCTGCTTACCGTAATACTTAAAATATCATTCGGTTTAATAATGATAGGCTTGTTCTCACCTGTTGTATTGAACGACGCATCCTTTACATTATTAAAATACACAATTTTCTTAGAGCTGGAACAGGAAGCAAGCAATAAAACCAACAAACACACACAAACTCGAGGTAATAAAAATCTGGCCATAATTTAATTTTATCTGCTGTAGAAATACATTTTAATTCAATACAGCTGAATAACTAATTTTTTAATTGGAGATCTTTTAGTAGGAATGGGATCAGAGTGTATCGGGGTAACAATTTGAGGCCTTTCTTTGGGTCGGATTGTATTCGCAAACCTAATAGTTAAAACTTATACCGCCAAATTTTTAGTAAAAAAATTACAACATCAAGTTACAACATTTAAAAAACCTCATTTTAGAAACGCTTTAAATTATCTTAATCTTTACAACATCTTCATTCCAATATATTACTTCCATTCTAACTAACTATATTCCAATTAAATAATCACAACGATAAATGACATTTCAATTTTCCTGCCGAATTTTATTTTTTTGCCAAAAAGCTAAGAATTTGAGTTAGTTCAATATTTCTTTTGCTTCTCAACTTCTAAAATTGAATTCAATTCCATCAAATACCTTTTATCTTGTTAAAGGCCTTTCATCTGTTTTAAATTTCTTTTAGATCAAACGTTAGAAAAACTTCTGCACAATTCAATCTGTCTTTTGTTAAATGTGAATAAATAATTTTTAAAAAGCTTGCACAAAACCAAAGTGTGATTTACTTTTACAGACACTTACAGAATCTGAGATTATCTTATTTAGCCCTACAATGTTTCTTTTTCAAAAGAAAAACTTTCTAATCCGATTCTTCCTTTGAATTTCCAAGGTTCTTTTAAAATCAAAAAATAATTCTTTTTTCAGATTTTTTTAATCTCATTTGTAGATTTTTTTCAACAAACTGAGATTTAAAAAGTTAAAAGAAAAATTTTTAGTTCCGAATTTCCTAGCCTTGTAAAAACCGCCCATTTAATCCTGTGATTTGCCAAAGAAAAAGTGGCACTAAATTTTATTGTTGACATTAGACTCTTATTGCTGTTACAATAAATTTTATTTCTCACAAATTGTTTAACCTCAAAACAGGAAAATCATGGAAAACATTTACAAGGCCTATACAAAGGAAATTAATGGAAAGACTTTTTATTTCGTAAAAAAGTTTTCCATCTACCCGGAATATCCAAATTTCCCGGACGTCCTTGAGAGTATGGGAATGCACACAGATTTTTACAAAGCCTGCAATCTTGCCAAAGTAGATGACGAAAACGCTGTACATAATTTAATGAGCGAATTGCACATCTTTCCTGAATCTGCAAGAGTTATTCATCTTCACCGTGTAAAAGCAATGACTCATTCATTAATAAAAAATACTCAGCAAGCCATTTTAAAACTAAGATTAGCTTCTATAAACTAATTGTCCAATTTTCCTTCACAAAAACATTGTCATTTTCAATACTGCCTGTATTAAACAAATACATTTAAGTTTGCTGAATGCCATCGTTCAATCAGCCAAGTCGTATTATTGTAACATGTAGTAAGCGCTTGTCGCCCTATCTGGAGCGGGAAATTTCTGAGCTTGGATTTAAAACAAAAAGAATTTTTCAGACAGGAGTGGAATTAAATGGAACACTTAATGATTGTGTTCGTTTAAATTTAAATCTTCGTTGCGCAAGCCAGGTTTTATACTCATTAAAATCCTTTGCCTGTAAAAATGCAAATGACCTATACGAGATAGTTTCTCAAATTCAATGGGAATCAATTATTGATAAAAAAGGATATTTTTCTGTAACAAGTAATGTTGATAATGATACGATCAACAATTCCCTTTTTGCAAATGTAAAAGTAAAGGATGCGATCGCAGACCGTTTTAGAAAAAAATTTAATGACCGTCCCGATTCAGGACCAGAATTAGATAAAGTTGTGATCAATTTATTTTGGAAAGATGATCATGCAGAAATTTTCATTGACACATCAGGTGAAACTTTATCAAAACACGGGTATCGAAAAATTCCTGGCAAAGCTCCCATGTCGGAATCTTTAGCAGCTGCAACATTGCTCGCAACAAACTGGGATCAAAAATCACCATTTGTAAATCCGATGTGTGGTTCTTCAACTTTAGCAATTGAAGCCACACTCCTGGCAACAAAACGCAAACCTGGTTTGTACAGAAATAATTATGCATTTATGCATCTTGTTGGTTATGATGAAAATTTTTATCAAATAGAAAAACAAAAATTAATTACACAAATAAAAAAAATACCCGGTTTAAAAATTATCGCCACAGACATTAGTGAAGATGCCATCAATATTTCTAACATAAATGCCGGAATTGCGGGTGTGGCAGATTTGGTAGAATTTAAAGTATGTGATTTTCGTGATACCAATATTCCTCAAAGCGAAAATGGAATTGTATATTTAAACCCTGAATATGGAGAACGCCTTGGAGATGAAATTGAGTTAGAAGAAATTTATTCTGAGATCGGAGATTTTATGAAGAAAAAATGCAAAGGTTATACAGGATATGTTTTCACGGGGAATCTGAATCTTGCAAAAAAAATTGGTCTTAAACCAAAACGAAAAGTTGAATTTTATACAAGCAAAATTGATTGCCGGTTGCTTGAATATGAACTTTATCAGGGAAGTAAAAGAACGTAAAATAAACACAAATCTCGAAGAAGACAGAATTTAAAAAATTTTGCCCGTTTGCTGACCGAAGAAAAAATAAATCTATTTTATCAAAGTCAAAAACTCATTTTTTGTTTCTTCATTAATAAATTTTCCGGAATAGTTCGCAGTTATCGTGCTGCTGTTTGTATCTTGTATTCCTCTGGATGAAACGCAAAGATGAACTGCATCTATGAACACTGCAACGTCCTCTGTTCCGATTGCTTTTTTTAATGCTTCCGCAATTTGAACCGTCAGTCTTTCCTGCACCTGCGGCCTTTTGGAATAATATTGAACCAACCGGTTTATCTTTGACAATCCAATCACTTTTCCTTTTGAAATATAAGCCACATGCACTTTTCCAATGATCGGCACAAAATGATGTTCACAATAAGAAAAGAGTGTTATCCCTTTTTCAACCAGCATTTTATTATACTGATATTTATTTTCAAAAAGTGTAACCTCAGGTCTGTTTTCTTCATTTAATCCGCTGAAAATTTCTTTCACAAACATCTTCGCTACCCGTTGGGGCGTTCCTTTCAAACTGTCATCATTTAGATCAAGTCCAAGTGCTTTCATGATTCCCCTAAAATGATTTTCTATCACTTCCATTTTTTCATTGTCATTCTTTAAAAATATCTTCTCATCAGAAGAAATTTTTGCGGAAAGATCTAATACATCTTCATCACTTTGATCCATAACAATTTTATCAAAATCAGAATACATCAAATCATTTTTTTTCATTGTCTTCATTTTTTAAATCATTAATTCTGCTCATTACCTTTTCTACCATGGCATCACAATAAATCAGATTGAACTCAAAAATTTCATCAGCCGAATACATTTTTTTGATCTCTTTCTGAAGCATTCCTTTCGCACGGTTCATTCTCACTTTTACATTGCTTTCAGAAATATCCAATGCCTCGGCAGTTTCTGCAACGCTCAATCCATTTAATTCACGAAGTGTAAATACAATTCTATAATCTTCCGGAATCTGGTGAATCGCATTTTCTATGATGTGTCCAAGTTCTTTATTCACTGTGATTTTTTCATTGTTTGTTGAATGATGAAAGATGATCTCGGATTTTTCATTTTTGAAATCATCACCAATTATCTCATTTTTAAAACTTAACTTTTGTTTTTTCTGAAAACACAAATTGAGCATGATCCTCGTAAACCAGGTTTTGAAGGAAGACCGGTTTTCAAATTTTTTCAAATTAAAGAATGCGTTCACATACGCATCCTGCATCAGATCTTCCGTGTCCTGGTGATTGTACCTGTAACTTCTTCCAATCTTATAAAGAAATGGATTGTATCTTCTGATTAATATCTCATACAATCTTACTTCACCTTCATTAATTCTTTGGATAATCTCCAAATCAGAATATTGCTGAAACCTCGTTTCCAATTTTATTTTATTTTAAATTCCCTAATCGATTTTAAAAAACATCCCTAAAATAATCATTTTACAATTATCTTTCCTTTCATTGTAGGATGGATTGTACAAAAATAACTAACACTATCTGTAATGCTTTTCATCCATGTTTTACTTACATTGATGGTATCAGAATAAAAATCTTTTGCTGCATAAGATTTTACTGTATGTGGCACCAAATCTTTATTGACCCAAACCACTGTATCACCTTTGTTTACAGTAATTTCAGCCGGATCAAATTGCATTTGACGAATAACAACTGTATCGGTGTGATGACTATTTTCTGAAACTTTTTCATTCGAAGAATGGCAACTGATTAAGAAAAGAACCGGGAATAACAATAACCGTTTTATTCCCGATTCTATTATTGAACTTTTCATTTATTCAATTGTTTTTGAACCATTTCAGCATGAGATAAATGCTGTTGCAAAACCGGCAGCACACTTTGTAAAAGGCTTTTCAATTCTGCATTCTGTGCGTCAGGAATTAATGCATTTTGCACTTCTTTGATCACTGCTTTATGATACGCAACTTCATTATCAATATAAGCCTTATCAAAAGCTTTCCCTGATTTTGACTGAAGTAATTTTTTTGTTTTTACCTCTCCGGCTTTTAAAGATTTACTTGTGGCATTGTCTTTTGGAGTAACGCCCAATTTTGTAACCAAAGCAACAGCCTGATCAATTACTGATTGATGATCTTTTGCCATTGTCTGGGCAAATTTCAGAACATCTTCATTTTTAGTCTTGCTTTCTGCAATTTTTGCATAATCAATATCAATCTGGTTAGCTGTTACTGCAATAGAAGCAATTTCTGGATCTGTAAGATTGGCAGCTTTTTGAGCATTTACAGGAGAAACAAGGCCTGCGCAAACAACAAAGCAAATACCTGTGTTTAGGAGAATGTGTTTTATTTTCATGATTTTATAATTTAGTTATGAGATTAGAGTGATTGGAATAAAAAAGGTTACAAATCTTTTTATCAAAAATAAAAGCACCTTTTTTGATAAAAATTAAAATAGAAGTTCTTGTTTTACTGAAAAAAATGCATCACAAAAATTTTAAAGTAAGCGATATTGACCTATTTATTTGTTCATTATAATTTTTACATTATAAAATTAGCATATTATTTATTAGTTAATCGTTTCCTAAATCAAAAGTGTTTACTTATGCATCACTCCGTTTTTTTTATCTTGCCACCTAAAATTTATTTATGAAAAATATTTTACTTGTTCTAAATATTATTCTGCTTTTGCTGGTTGGTTACCTTTATTATTTATATTTCAGTAAAAACAACAAACTGGTTTCTGATCGGCAAAAAGCTGCTTCTGTAACCAATCTTAACGAAAAATCAAAAGTTGCTTATATAGATTTGGATTCTCTCCAGAATAATTATACCTACTACAAAAAAATAAAAGCTGATTTTGAACGTAAACAATCTGAGGCAAACGATGAGATCACAGCTATGCAAAAAAGATATCAAAATCGTGCAATGCAATTGCAACAAAAAGCATCTTCAATGAATCAAAAGGAGCAGGAAGAAGCGATGCAGGAAATCCAAAAAATGCAACAGGATCTCCAAGCTCGTAAACAGAATATCGACAACGATTTGTACAATTACAATTCAAAAATGAAAGAAGATATTCTGACAAGGATTCAATCTTTTTTGAAAGACTATAACAGGGATGGAAAATATTCTTATATTTTTTCTTATGAACCGGGATTTATGTTTTATAAAGATTCTACTTTAAACATCACTCCGGATGTGATCACCGGTTTGAACAAACTGGATTCAGAAAATAAAAAGTGATTCATCCCAATCTCAAATAAATATTTATCTTCAGTCCCGTTTTTAAAAACGGGATTTTTTATATGAATGAACAAGCAACTGCTTTCAAACCCAGCCTTCGCCTCTTTGATGCTACCATGATTGTAGCAGGTTCGATGATTGGCTCGGGAATTTTTATCGTTAGCACAGACATGGTAAGGAACGTTGGCAGCGCAGGATGGCTCATAATTGCATGGGCGATTACCGGTTTGATGACCGTGATGGCTGCGATAAGTTATGGAGAAATGAGTGGCATGTTTCCACGTGCCGGAGGACAATATGTTTTTTTAAAAGAAGCCTATAATCCTTTATTTGGGTTTTTATATGGATGGAGTTCGTTCACGGTTATTCAAACTGCAACAATAGCCGCTGTCGGCGTGGCTTTCAGTCGTTTCACTGCATATCTCATTCCGGAAGTTGGAGAAAATGTTTTTCTTGTCACAATTGGAAACTTTCATATTTCTGCCGCACAGATTTTAGCCATTGCTTCCATTCTTTTTCTCACTTATACAAACACTCGTGGTATTAAAGGAGGCAAAATCATTCAATCCACTTTTACTACTATAAAATTGTTATCCCTTTTCGGGTTGATCCTTCTCGGTTTTCTTTTTGTAAAACACAGTTTCTGGAATGAGAACTGGCAAACTGGTTTGAATGCAATGCAATTGGAAAAAGTAAATGGACAATTTTTAAAAAGCGGGAACTGGTATTCAATCAGCGGAACTGTTTTGATTGGTGCAATTGCTGCTGCCATGGTTGGTTCTCTTTTCAGCAGCGATGCGTGGAATAATGTAACTTTTATTGCTGCAGAAATAAAAAATCCAAAACGAAATATTGGTCTTAGTCTTTTCCTTGGAACTTTGATTGTTTCAATAATTTATATCACCACAAACCTGATGTATCTGAATGCATTGCCATTACACGAAATAGCTTTTCCTGGCGGTGATCGTGTTGCAGTTGCAGCATCACATGCAATCTTTGGAAATGCAGGAGCTATCATCATTGCAGTAATGATCATGATCTCCACTTTCGGTTGCAACAACGGTTTAATTCTCGCCGGTGCCAGGGTTTATTATACAATGGCAAAAGACGGATTATTTTTTAAAAAAGCAGGAACACTTAATAAAAATGCCGTACCACAAAGAGCACTTTGGGCACAGGCGATCGTTGCTTCCGTTTTATGTTTGTCTGGCGGATACAATGATCTGCTGGATATGATCGCATTTGTTGTTGTAATTTTTTATGTCCTGACCATCATAGGCATCTTTGTACTTCGAAAAACAAGACCTGACATTGAAAGGCCTTACAAAGTATTTGGATACCCGTTTTTACCCGGATTGTATATTATTTTAGGAACTGTATTTTGTGTTTTTCTGATCATCTTCAAACCACTCTATACAGTTCTTGGTTTAGGCATCGTTTTAGCAGGAATTCCGGTTTATTATATTACAATTAGCAAACAGAAAAAAATACATTAATGAGCTGGGAAATTGATCAATTATTTTCAGGATTTTCAAAAATGAAAGTTGCTGTTGTAGGCGACGTAATGTTGGATACTTATTGGTGGGGAAATGTAGAAAGAATTTCTCCCGAAGCTCCTGTTCCTGTAGTGGCTGTCAGCAAAAGAGAAAAAAGAATTGGGGGCGCAGGAAATGTAGCATTGAATGTTCAGGCCCTTGGCGCTTCTGTCGCTCTGCTCACCATTTTGGGTGACGATGAAGATGGCATTCAACTTAAAAATTTACTTCAGGAAAAAAATATTGATACACGGTTTATTCTTGAAAGCAAAAAAAGAATTACCACGAATAAAATAAGGATCATCAGCCGAAACCAGCACATGATGCGGCTTGATGCGGAAATCATTCATGACATCGATTCAAATGATGAAGAGAAATTACAAAATCAAATCGAAAAATTTATTGCATCAGAAAAACCTGATGTGCTAATTTTTGAAGATTACAATAAAGGAATTCTTACAAAAAATATCATTGCAAACTCGATTGCTTTTTGTCAGAAAAATAATATAACCACAGCAGTCGATCCTAAAAGAAAAAATTTTTTCTGTTATCAAAATGCAACTTTATTTAAACCAAATTTAAATGAAGCTATCGCAAGTTTAAATTTATTACCTGAAGAGATTTCAGCAGATCTCCTGTCTGATATTCATTCACAATTAAAAGAGCAATTAGACCATTCAATTTCATTAATTACATTGTCTGAAAAAGGAATTTTTTACCAGGAAAATAACCACAAAAACATTCTTCCCTCTCACAGAAGAACTATAGCCGATGTAAGCGGAGCAGGCGATACCGTTATTGCTGTTGCTTCATTAATTTATGCGGCAACAAAAAATATTGATCTTGCTGCAAAAATTGCTAACATTGCCGGTGGAATTGTTTGCGAAGAAGTAGGAACCGTTGCCATTCAAAAGCAAAAGCTCCTGGAAGAATGTAAGCGTCTTCTTAAATAAATCAGAAATCACTGGTTTTGGAGAAATTCTATCTTCTCATTTTTTAATTTTTAATTTTGTACAAAATCCGTCACTTACAACTTTTTATTTCATGCAAAAAATTTCAATCGCTATTCACGGAGGTGCCGGCACTATTGTAAAAGGAGATCTTACTTCAGAGATGGAAAGTGCTTATCGCAAAGGTCTTTCAGAAGCTTTGGACGCAGGATATGGAGTTCTGAAAATGGGTGGAACTTCCATAAACGCAGTCAAGGCAGCAGTAGTGGTTTTAGAAGATAATCCTCTTTTTAATGCAGGTCGCGGAGCAGTTTTTACAAAAAAAGGACTGAACGAAATGGATGCTGCCATCATGGATGGAAGCACTTTGAATGCAGGCGCAGTAGCAGGTGTAAGAAATGTGCGTAATCCGGTTTTGCTTGCTGATGAAGTGATGTTGCATAGCGGCCATGTTTTTTTATCAGGAAAAGGCGCAAATGATTTTGCGATTAAACAAGGAATAAAACTGGAACCTGACGATTATTTTTTCTCCCAGTTCCGTTATGATCAATGGCGCGAAATCAGGGACAGTAATTTGTACAAACTCGATCATAAAAACGACAAATTAGTTGGTTTACTGAAAGATAAAAAATTCGGAACTGTTGGAGCCGTTGCTTGCGATCAGGAGGGAAACATTGCTGCAGCTACTTCAACAGGAGGAATGACCAACAAGCAATTCGGTCGCATTGGTGACAGTCCGATGATCGGAATAGGCACTTATGCGAACAACAAAACATGCGCCATTTCATGTACCGGCCATGGGGAAATTTTTATTAAAGCCGTTGCAGCTCATGATGTGAGCTGTTTGATGGAATACAAAAATCTTACCCTTCAACAGGCTTGCGAAAAAGTAGTTTTAAAAAAATTAGTTGCAATGAACGGCGAAGGTGGTTTGATAGGGATGGATGCCAAAGGAAACGCAGCATTGGTTTTCAACAGCGCCGGAATGTATCGTGGATTGAGAAATAGCGATGGTGAAAACTTTGTTGCAATTTATACTGATCAATTTTTAAACTAATTCTTTTTCAAAAATCATTTTAATGATTTGAAAAAGCTCTTAAAAAAGAATACCTTAAAAATCGGATCTCTTTAGATTCACTTCTTTTTTCTCCTAAATTTGCACCACTTTTAAAAGATGATTATGAAGAACACGCCTTTCACAGAAAAGCATATCGCTCTTGGAGCTAAGATGGCAGAATTTGCAGGTTTTAATATGCCAATTAGTTATTCCGGAATTAATGATGAACATGCTACAGTGAGAAATAATGCAGGAGTTTTTGATGTGAGCCATATGGGCGAATTTATTTTAAAAGGAGACAAAGCTCTTGATCTTATTCAAAGAGTTACAAGCAACGACGCATCCAGACTTACAGCAGGTAAAGCACAATATAGTTGCATGCCGAACGAAAATGGCGGAATCATTGACGATCTGATCATCTATTGTATCGAAGAAAATAAAGTTTACATGCTGGTTGTAAATGCCTCCAATATTGAAAAAGATTGGAAATGGATTTCAAAACATAATGCCGGAAATGTTGAGATGCACAACATTTCAGATAAAACATGTCTGCTTGCCATTCAGGGACCAAATGCTACAAAAATCTTACAACCCTTAACTGAAGTTGATATTTTAAACATGAAATATTACACTTTTGTAAAAGGAAAATTTGCAGGAGTTGACAATGTATTGATCAGCGCCACAGGATATACTGGTTCAGGAGGAATTGAAATTTATTTTGAAAATAAAGATGATAATGCAGACATTATCTGGAATAAAATTTTTGAAGAAGGAAGTTCAAAAGGATTGAAACCAATTGGCTTGGCAGCACGGGATACTTTAAGACTGGAAATGGGTTATTGTCTCTACGGAAATGATATAGATGATACAACATCTCCATTGGAAGCGGGTTTAGGCTGGATTACTAAATTCACTAAAGATTTTGTTTCAAAAGATTTTATTTTACAACAAAAAAATCAAGGGATCCAAAAAAAATTAGTCGGATTGGAAATGATTGACAAAGGAATTCCGCGCCATGGTTATGAAATTCAAAATAAAGAAGGTGAATTAATTGGACATGTTACGAGTGGAACGCAATCACCATCACTTCAAAAAGCAATTGCAATGGGTTATGTAAAAATCAATTATGCAAAAATTGACACAGAAGTTCTTATAAAAGTGAGAGATAAATTATTAAAAGCAAAAGTCGTAAAAATGCCTTTCGAATAAATTAAATGCTTAATTTTTTGAACACATGACGTCTAAGAAAAAAGTTCCTTCATTAAATACTGTTTTATCACCATCGCTTTTAAAGCTTTACGATATTACCAACAGCACAGTGGTAATTATTGATATTTTGCGCGCTACTTCTACTATTGCAACTGCTTTATACAATGGTGCAAAGTCAGTAATTCCTGTTGACAGTGTTGCCGATTGTATCAAACTTGGGAAACAAATGGAAGTAATTACTGCCGGAGAAAGAGATGGAAAAATTGCAGAAGGTTTGCAATATGGAAATACACCTTTACAATATACAGTTGATTTTATAAAAGGAAAAACTTTGGTACTTACAACTACCAATGGAACAAAACTTTTGCATGTGGCCCTCGCAGCAAATGCAAAATCAATTATTACAGGTTCCTTTTGTAATATTTCTGCAGTATGTGATTTTTTAGTTAATCAAAAATCAAATGTAATTCTGGCCTGTGCTGCCTGGAAAAACCGCATCAATATTGAAGACACGCTTTTTGCAGGTGCGGTTATCAATAGGATAAAAGAAAATTTTGATATTAACTGTGATGCATCTCAAATTGCTGAAACCCTTTATCTTCAGGCTAATGGCGATCTTTTAAATTTTATGAAAGAAAAAAATGCATCCCATTTCCATCGCCTTATGAATTTTGGGCTTGAAGAAGATATTAAATTTTGTTTGAAAGAAGACAACGCCAACATTCTGAGCATTTACTCGGGTGGTCGCCTTATCAGAGGCTAAAGCAATCATAATTTTTAGAAGAAAGTACTACTTTGTTCAAAACTGCCTTCCTCCTCTTTTAAAATTTCTTTACTTTTGCAAATTGCTTTTTTCGCAATAAACAATTGTAAAAAGACCGTTTTTACTTCTAAAATTTTACTTTTTTGGCACTACCCTATTTTATTAAATATATATACAATTCAGGAACTGACGAAGTGATCCGCCGGGGAAAGAAAATATATTCACAAAGATTTGTTGAACTGGTTGATCATGACGAACTGATGCATTCAGTTAATTTCCGCGTTCGCGATGATAGTTATAACACTTTTTATAAAGTTCAGATTCAGAAATACGACGATCCAAAAACCTTTTCAATTCGCTGTTCCTGCCCTTACAACATCAGTGATATTTGTCGGCACGAAGCGGCGGCCTTAATGCAATTGCAGGATCTGGTTGACAAAAATTTATTGGATTCTTCAGAAGGAACTCCTGTTTACAATCAAAAGCATACAGTTGTTAAAATAAAATTTATTGATCTCAAAATGATCCGGATGCTGACCGGAATGGAAAATTATGCAGCGGCAGAAGATCTTTTGAGAAAAAAGAAATTTAATATCATCGAAGCCGCTAATGAAAAGGTAGTAGCGAATCTTGAAAATGAAGAGGAAACATTTCACATCATTTTACAAAAAAATGAAGAAAGGAATTTTGATACATCCTGCACCTGCAATGATGGCGAACACCTTTTGTGTAAACACAAAACAGCGTTATTTCTTCATTTACTGAACAATTGGGGACCGCATTATTTTGACAGCATCCGCAATTGGGACAAGGAAAAAAATAAATTGCTCGAAGGTTATGGATACAGTTTGGATGATGATCTTTCAGGCAAATTTGAATTTATTTATAAAGAAGGAAAACCATTTTTAAAAGTAATAGATCCTTCTGTCAGAAAAGTTTCTGCACCGGTTCAAAACCGCCCCCAAATTGAAGTTGAAACTGCTACAGCAGAAATGGAACCAAAGATTTCTTCTTCAAAAAACAAACATGTCACGCTGGTTTTTAATGCAAACGAAAAATCATTTCCCTTTGTTTCGTTCGATGTAGTGCAGGGAGATTATGATGAGGAAGAAGAAAAATTTGTTGGACGAATTGAAAAACTGGATCTCTCTAAATTTATTAATACAAATGATTTTGATGAAAGAGATAAACAATTGATTCAACTGGCAAGAAAATTACAGGAATCAGAGATCAATAAATATTTGAACCGCAATTCACCATTCAGCGGCTATTGGGAAAATATTATTTACGATGAAAAGGATGAATTACCACAGGAAACAAAAATGCTGATCGCAGAATTTATTCATCCAAAACTGAAAAGGATTTTTTCTGAAAATGAAAACAAACCGGTTTTTTATTTGCCGCCTGGAAAAAAATTTCTGAGCCAGAATCTTGAAACCCTGGATATTTCCACAGAAACACCCCGAATTGAATTTTCAGTTTCATCTTCTTCAGATGAAAAATTAATGGAAAGCCAGGTAAGTTTACCACAGGAGAAAGTAAAATTATCTGAGAACAACTGGAATAGTGATTTACTTTTTCTTCATGATAAAACTTTTTATTTATGGGAAAGATCAGAACATATTCTGATCGCTGAGAAATTTCACAATACGCTTCATATTCCTAACAAGCAATGGCCGGATCTTTTGAAAGAAATGGTGCTTCCGCTTTTAAATGATTATCCTGTTTCTTTTGCATCTTCACTAATAAAAGAAACGAAAGAAGGACAGCCGGATACGAGCGTTATGTTGATTGAAAAAGGCGACTATCTCATGTTTCAGCCGGTTTTTAGCTACAAGGGATTTAGTGTAAAAGCTAATGATAAAGACACGATCATTGTTCCTGACAATGATAAAGTACTGATGGTAAAACGTAACAAAGAAGCAGAACAGGAATTCATTACCAGGCTAGGAAATCTGCATTCGCAATTTATATACCAGTCACAAAGTAAAAGTCTTGTTTTGAAAGGCGCAGACGTTCTGAAAAACAACTGGTTCTTTTTATTTGTTGATGCGATGAAAGAAATGAAAGTACCGGTTTACGGATTTGAAGCACTGAAAAATTTTCGTTTCAATACTGCCAAGCCGGCTACACACATACATCTCAGCAGTGGAATGGATTGGTTTGACGCAAAGGTGGAATTAACTTTTGGAGAGCAGCACATTGGCATTGATGAAATTCAAAAAGCTTTGACTAACAAACAATCATTTGTTCAATTGAATGATGGAACCCTTGGAATTCTTCCGGATGAATGGATCAAAAAATACGCATTGCTGTTCAAAGTTGGTGAAGGAAAAAATAATCAATTGCGGCTTTCAAAATTTCATTTAAGCGTTATTGATGAGTTGTACGAGCAGCGCGATGAACAGGAACTTTCTTTTCAACTGGATGAGAAGTATGAGCGTCTTCGTAATTTCAAAAGTATTCCCGAAATCCCTCTTCCTCCTGAACTGGAAAATCGTTTGAGGCCTTACCAGCTTTCAGGTTTTCATTGGTTAAATTATTTGAACTCTGTAGGCTGGGGTGGCATCTTAGCAGACGATATGGGTTTGGGAAAAACGGTGCAGGCGCTTTCAATGCTTCAGCATTTTTCGCGGGAAGAAGGAAGTTTAAAAGCCCTCGTTGTTTGCCCGACAACACTAATTTATAACTGGGAAAATGAAATAAAAAAATTCACCCCATCTCTTACCTGGCGCATACATCATGGAAATAGCCGTGCAAAAAGAAAAGAAGATCTTGGGGATGATAACATTATTATTACCACCTATGGAACTTTGAGAAGTGACATTCAAATGCTGATCAAGATTCCTTTTGATTATGTGATTCTTGATGAATCGCAGGCGATAAAAAACCCTGCATCAAAAGTGACAAAAGCTGCAGGACTTTTGAAAGCTCAAAACCGCATTTGTATGAGTGGTACCCCCTTGCAGAATAATACTTTTGACATTTATGCCCAGATGAATTTTTTGAATCCGGGGCTACTCGGAAGCGTTGAATTTTTCAGAAATGAATTTTCTACTCCTATTGATAAATTCGGCGAGCCGGAACAAAAAGAGCATTTAAAAAAACTGCTCTATCCATTTATTTTAAGAAGAACCAAAGAGCAGGTGGCAAAAGATCTTCCCGAAAAAACAGAAACCATTCTCTTTTGTGAAATGGAAGACGCACAAAGAAATGTTTATGACATTTATAGAAATTCTTATCGCAATAAAATTTTGGGAGTAATAGATGAGCAGGGAGTTGGAAAATCACAGCTTACCATTTTGCAGGGGCTGATGAAACTGCGTCAGATTTGTGATAGTCCGGCAATATTAAATGAAGATGAAAAATATCCCAATGATTCAATTAAGCTGGAAGAACTGACGCGTGAAATAACCGAAAACATTGGCGAACACAAAGCCTTGATTTTTTCACAGTTTTTGGGAATGCTGTCTTTGATTAAAGAAAAGCTAACCGAAAATAATATCGAATTTGAATATTTTGACGGAAGCACATCAGCAGCTGACCGTGAAAAAGCAATTCAGAATTTCCAGACAAACGAAAAATGTCGTGTCTTCCTTATTTCCTTGAAAGCCGGTGGTGTTGGGCTTAATCTTACTGCTGCTGATTATGTTTATATTGTAGATCCGTGGTGGAATCCTGCAGTTGAACAACAGGCGATAGATCGTACACATCGCATCGGTCAAACAAAAAATATTTTTGCTTACAGAATGATTTGCAAGGACACGATTGAGGACAAAATTTTACAATTACAGGAACGCAAACGTATCCTTGCAAAAGAATTGATTTCAGATGATCAGACTTTTGTGAAGAGCCTGAGCAAAGAGGATGTAGAGTATCTTTTCAGTTAACGCTTTTAAGAGGTAATAAAATCTTTCAATCTCTGAAATTCTCTTTTGTTTCCTGATTCAAAAAAAGCTGCAAAATTTTTGGCGAGCTGCCTGAAAAAATTGGATAGCATTGATTTGCTTTGATAAACATCGTTTTTCATAATTTGGGATTTTGATTAAAAATGTGACGGTAAAATAAATAAACATAAAAAGTTATTGCAATAGCAGATTCCCCCATTTTTTCCGTAAATTCCGCAAACCAGGCATTTATACACTACCAAATTCTTTCATCACGATTTTTTTGTTTGATTCTGCAATAATGTTTTGAATAATAATAATCAGGATTCTGGCTCACTTTTGTCAGAAATGTTTTCAACACTTTTTGAATAAAAATAACAACAGGAATATGATTTTTCCGATTCATAAAATGATATTGGAAAAGTATAACGAAATAGAATTGCTGTTTATTATAATATCAGGATGGTTCCATGAAACCTAAACAATCTTTTAAATCGATTATCCATTTTCTATAAATAAAAAAACCGTCACAAAATGACGGTTTCAAAAAAATTAATCAAACTTATTTAATGAGCTTTTTCAAAATTCTCAGAAGCTTTTTTCCAGTTTACAACATCCCAAAACTGGTTTAAATATTCGGCCCTTTTATTTTGATATTTTAAATAATATGCGTGTTCCCATACGTCGCAGCCCAATACAGGAGTGCATTTGCATTCTGCAACATCCATTAAAGGATTATCCTGATTTGGAGTAGAACAAATGGTTAACTTTCCATCAGAAACTCCGAGCCATGCCCAGCCGCTACCAAATCTTCCTGCGCCTGCTGCATTAAATTTTTCTTTCATTGCATCAAAAGATCCAAATGCTTCATCAATTGCCTGTGCTAATTTTCCTTCAGGTTTTCCGCCACCATTTGGAGACATAATTTCCCAAAAGAAACTGTGATTCCAATGTCCTCCGCCATTATTACGGATTGCAGGGCTTAATTTTCCTGCATTTTTCACTAATTCTTCCAGTGATTTATTTTCATTCTCAGTTCCTGCAATTGCTTTATTTAAATTATCAACATAAGCCTGGTGATGCTTATCATGATGAATGTGCATAGTCAGTTCGTCGATGTGTGGCTCAAGCGCGTCATAATCGTAAGGAAGAGCCGGTAATGTAAATGCCATAGTAATATGTATTTAAAGGTGAGAAATAAATTAGGGTTACAAATTTACCTCATATATATTTAAAAAACGGTATTGAATTTTTTGATAAAAAAAAATTCCGGAAAGCGAAAGAAGAATTTTAAATCAAATCTTCATCTTTTTTTTCTAAAAAAATCTTTCATCAGGATTGAACATTCTTCCGAAAGAATATCTTTTACAATTTCTGTTTTCGGATGCAAAGGGTTTTTATTTTTTTCAGCATTAAATAAAGATAATCCGCCGTGCTTTGGATCGGAAGCGCCATATACAACTTTGCCAATTTTGCTCCAGTATAACGCTCCACAGCACATCACGCAGGGTTCAATGGTAACATAGATGGTTGCATCAGGAAGATATTTTGATCCTAGAAAATTAAACGCAGAAGTAAGCGCGATGATCTCTGCATGAGCAGTGGAATCATTCAGCGTTTCTACCTGGTTGAATCCTCTTGAAATAATTTTTTCCTTCATTACAATAATAGCTCCAACCGGAACTTCATCAGCATCCAAAGCTTTGTAAGCCTGTTGCAGCGCTTGTTTCATAAAATATTCATAGTCCGGTAGCATCAGTTTTATAAAATTTATAGGGTAATAGAACAAGAAGTGTCAATAAGCCATATTTTATTTAAAATTAAACCTGGATAACCATTCTGTTTCCAGCAAAAGAATGGGAAAGGTATGTATCAATCCCTTGGATTAGTTGAACCTGCTGTACAATTCACTTCCATAAAAATGGTGTCGCAATCATTGCTCATACAATCCTTCTACACAGCCCCGCTTATTTTGAATATTGAACTGCTTTTCTTCATAGTTTTATAATAAAAATAATGAAAAAAAGATAAGAAATGCAAAGCCCTGTATTAAAAAAACTGCGCAATTTTGTTTACTTTTATAAAATAAAAAGAGTATAAACATAATCAGTGTTACTGTCAATACCTTTAAAAGCCAATTAAGATCATACTTTGCCTTCAGAATAGGTATTTATCCTTGCTGACATGGGATTCATCCTTCGTCCATCCTTCGTTCATCCTTCGTTCATCCTTCGCTGTTATCCTATTCATCCTTCGCTCATACTATATTCATCCTTCGCTGATACCCTATAGCTCCTTGTATGCAAAGCCGTATATACCATATGGATACCATATGAATACAGGTATAAGAAGTGACTCCTGTATTTCAGCTGGATTACATAGCCTTGTTACTTCTATTCTTCCGATTACTACAGTGGTCAAAGTAGAAGCATAAATGAATACCCGACAAATCCGGTTATAATAAAATACTTTGAGCTGGTTATTCATAAAAACAATAGATGATGGGGGAAGTCATCACTGTTTTAATAAGCCTCAGCGCTGTTCACTAAGGCTATGTAAGCTTGACAATAAATGGTTTGACAGTAAAACTTATATTTGCTCTTCATTCAGGTTTTTTAAAAATCGGTACTAAATTATATATGCGCTTCTTTAAGAAAAGAACTGGTATTAATTTTAATGTTCTCTATGAAAAAAAATTTATTTTTCCTTTTCACTTTCACGTTTTTTTATTCTTTATCCGCGCAAAAAATACAACAAAGAAATATTCGGATTCTATACACCCCAGGCCATCCTTCTAATACTTTTATTCCATCAAAAAATATCGGTGGTGCTATTGATGGACATTTTAAAGGAGATATTGATGAAATGCTGACTCCTGAAAACATCAGAGAAATGAAAACCGTTGGCTTTAAGCCGGTAAGCTACAGGTTGAGAACTGAATTAGGAGATGAAGTATGGCACTGGAATCCCAAAGGCAAATGGAGCGATAGCTTAAAAAATGTAGGATATTGGATTTCTGATAGTATGAGTGAAAAACCGATTGAAATTTCAAACGGATATAAATTACCAAGAAGAGGAAATACTTTTGACCAGGCAAATGACAAAGGTTATTCGCGAATTTCAGATGGAGATACTTCCAGTTTCTGGAAAAGCAATCCTTATCTTGATGAACATTTTACAAAAGAATCCAATACACTTCATCCACAATGGGTAATTGTTGACCTTGGAAAATTAAAAGAGATAAATGCCATACGCATATTCTGGGGAAATCCATATGCGCTATCTTTCAAAATAGACTATGCCAAACATACTGACCCGGCTTATTTTGATCCTTATCAAACCGGTATCTGGAACGCTTTTCCTGATAATACATTTGAAAATGAAAAAGGAGAAAATAAAATCATAAAGCTTTCACGTAAAAAAATTCGTTTTATCCGTATTTCTTTTACAGAAAGTTCTCATACAACAAATCATGAATCCAATGATATTCGTGATCAGTTAGGCTTTGCAGTTAAAGAAATACAAGTCGGTTTGCTCGATAAAAAAGGAAAATTTCATGATTGGATGAAACATATCGCCGGCCACCAGCAGAGTACTATTTATGTTTCTTCTACAGATCCATGGCATCGCCCGGTTGACCTGGATGAAAATGTTGAGCAGGTTGGAATAGATCGTTTTCTTACAAGCGGAATTACTGCAGGGCAGCCGGCAATGATGCCTGCTGCACTTTTGTATGATACGCCCGAAAATGTTCTTGCGATGATCCGGTATATGAAAGCAAAACATTATGCAGTTGAAGAAATGGAAATGGGTGAAGAACCGGAAGGCCAATTAATTTCACCCGTTGATTATGCTGCACTTTATCATCAACTTGGCATTCAGATTAGAAAAATTGATCCCGAGATGAAATTAGGAGGCCCGGGATTTGCTTCAATTTCTTCTACAATTGATGACAGCTCTACCTTCACTGAATCAAAATGGACAACATTTTTTTTAAATTATTTAAAACAGCATAATAGTATTAACCTGTTTAATTTTTTCTCCTTTGAATGGTATCCTTTTGATAATCTCTGCGAGCCATCTTCTGCACAGCTTGCTGCTGCTCCGGAAATGCTTTCTACAGCTCTAAAAAATTTTCAAAATAATGTTTTACCGCGATACACACCTATTTATGTAACAGAATATGGATATTCCGCTTCAGAAGGAACATCTGAAGTAAAAATGGAAGGTGGCTTAATGTATGCAGATATTCTTGGAAAATTTTTAGAGATGGGAGGAAACAAAAGCTTTCTGTATGGTTATGAACCTGCATTTCTTCAGGAGGCAAACAATTGCGGATTCGGAAATAATATGCTGTTTGGCCTGGATTCAAATAAAATAAAATATAAGACAGCCGCTTTTTTTTGTATGCAAATGCTCACTCATTTCTGGGCACAACCAGCAGATTCGCTTTTAGAGATATATCCGTTTTCGGGAACGATTTATAATCAAAAAAAACAACCTTTGGTCGTCTCTTATGCGCTTCATAGTTCTAATGTAAAATGGAGTGTAATGCTTATCAATAAAGATCCCGGCAAATTATGGAATGTAAATCTTGAGATAGAAAATACGGACACAAAAAAACCGATTGATTGGAATCCACAACATTTAATTCAATATTCAAGGCAGCAATATCACTGGCAAAAAAATGGCATTAATAGCCATCCTTCAAAACAACTTCCTCCTGTTTTTAAAAAGTTAAATGGATCAAAAAATATATCGTTGCCTCCATATTCGTTAACTGTCATTTATTGATTAATCTGTAGTGACAGCAACTTCTTTCACACTTCCTGTTCTCTTCAAAGCACCCCACCCTTGCAGTTCTCCTTTTATGGCTTTACTAAAGGATTTCAGCAAAATATAATACATCAGCTGCCGGTAAATCAACCGCTGAGGAAGCATCCATATCAATTTTAAATGATTTTCCTTTTCATACGCAAAAGCAAGAGCTGCTCCGGCAATATCTACCAAAGTAAAAATAAAATAATAGAGAATAATATGAGGAATGCTTGCTACCACAATTCCAAATGAAGCGGCAAGCAAACTCAATACTAAAATAATATCTGCCAGGGGCGCGAGGATCGGTAAAATGATTTGGAAAATCAAAATATTTGGCATGGCAATCATTCCAAAATTTTTATATTTTGAATTAAAGATGGTATCCCGGTGTTTCCAAAAACATTGCATTACTCCAAAGCTCCATCTGAATCTTTGTTTTAAAAATTGTTTGAAAGTTTCCGGAGCTTCAGTATAAGAAATAGCCGCTGTACAATTTCTGACAACATACCCATTTCTTAAAAGGCGCATGGTAAGATCGCAATCTTCTGCAAGTGTATCTTTGGTAAAGCCGCCTGCAATTAAAATCGCATCTTTTCTGAATGCACCAATTGCACCGGGAATAACAGTAATGCAATTGAGAAGATCAAAGGCACGCCTGTCAAAGTTTTGAGATGTAATATATTCGATACTTTGCCATCTTGTTATCATGTTTACTTCATTACCTACTTTCACATTTCCTGCAACGGCTGCTACGTTTTCTTCATTGAATTTTTTCATCAGCAACATCACAGCATCTGTTTTTAATTGTGTGTCTGCATCTATACAAACTACAAAATCTGCGATCGATTTTTCAATTCCAAAGTTTAAAGCTGATGCTTTTCCGCCATTTATTTTAGTATAAACATGCACTTTGGGATTGTTCTTAAATTCTTCTCTCACACGATTAAAAGTTTGATCTTTACTTCCATCATCCACAAAAATGATTTCTATTTTCGGGTAGGTTTGTGCAAGTAAACTGTTTATTGTTCTGATACAATTCACTTCTTCGTTATAAGCAGGAACGATAATACTTACCAATGGATATCCATTGTATTCTTTTAAAAGAAGCGGAGGAAAAGCAGTCTCATCAGAAGGTTCTTCTTTTCGCTTTTGTATGCTCGCCAAAATCGCCATCAGGATCATTCGGCCAACAGACAGCAAAATACCGATGATGAATAAAGTAAATAATATTTGGCCGCTCCAGTACATTGTTTCTGCAAGAAAGAAATTAAATTTTCTGGTCCAGCGGTCGCGTGCATCTGCAACACGGGGCATCACCTGGTCTCTTGTTTTTCCCATCAAATCTGAAACGGATGTGAAAACATAACCTCTTTGCTTAAAGTAATCAATGATCCTGGGAAGCGCATCAACAGTGGCCTGGCGTGTTTCACCGCCAGCATCATGCAATAAAATAATACTCGCATTATTCGTTTCTACCTGTCGCACGACTCGGGCAAAAATGCTGTCAGAAGTAACACCAACTGCCCAATCATTAGGATCGATACTTTCATTGATGGTAAGATAATTCTCCTGCCGGCTTCTTTGTATCGGCGCAAGTTCATCATTGGTTTGAGGTTGGGAGTCTGCATTATAAGGTGCTCTGAATAAAATCGTGGAATGTCCTGTTACACTTTCTATCAAAAGCCGGGTTAATTTCATTTCCAGAGCCGCTCTGGACAAACTCATTTCAGCAATATTGTGATGAGTAAAAGTGTGATTACCAATTTCAAAACCATCTCTGTATTCTCTTTGTAAAAGAGGAATATTTTGTTCGGCATTAATTCCAATCACAAAAAAAGCAGCCGGAACTTTTTTACGTTCCAGGATGTCCAGAATTTTCGGAGTCCATTCTGCACTTGGGCCGTCATCAAAAGTGAGAATCAATTTATGACCTTTGCCGACAGTTGTATCTTCTGCAAATCTTCTGATCACATATCCCGATGGAAGTTGTAAATAATTTTGTTCAGCAATTAATTGTTCTGTTGTATCAATTTCAAAACTAACCTTGCCTGGTTCCGGCGAATATAGAATATCGAGCACCTCTCCTTCTCCCTCGAAACCAACATTATCCTGAATGATCGGCATCGTCTTAAGCGAATCAAAATTGAAGGGATCTTTTTGAAGAGAAGCGTTACTCAAACTTCTGTTATAAAATTTCCATATGCGTGGGTCTTCCGTTCCAAGACGCCACAAGGCCGTTCCTGCAGTTGGAAATTCATCACTGAAACGTAAGATATTAAAAGTAGTTGCCGCATCAACAAACCAAACATCATGTTTAGTAACATCAGTAGAATCTCCGGTGCTTTGAGTAGCATAACTGTAATGAAGATTATAGGAGTCATTATCATAGATAATTTTGGCATTAATCGTTTTTGCCTGGTTAATCGCCTGATTATATGTGAGTGGCAGTGAGTCACAAACACCATTTGACCATTGATAGCCAAACCCTGCTAAGCCTAAAATTATTTTAGATGGATCAATTCTTTCAGATGTCCATGAAACTGCATCTTCAATCCATTTTTGCGCACTGATCGGGCCCGGTCCTGTCGAAGGATTGTATTCATCATAAGCCATCAGAATAATGTAGTCATTATAATCTGACAATTTGGAATAGTCATAATCACTGTTTTTCGGCTCCACATCCATCGTAACCAACATGTTTTTCGCATGAAGTGTTTCATATAATTTTTTCTGAAATGCAGTCAAAGGTTCACTTGACTTTTCCTTCAATTCTTCAAAGTCAACATTAATTCCATCGAGATGATAAAAAGAAAGTGTATCCTCAACCTGCCTGATAAATTTATTGGCAGACGCAGAATCTTTTAAAATGTAATGCAATAATTTTCCATCAAAATCCTGTTTTGAGGAATTAAAGTTGGTAAGAATTGGAATGATCCTCAATTTTTTTTGTTGCATCAACGCTAACCCTGCACTGTCAATTCTCGTTTGCAAGCGATGGGTAATTGTATCAATAAAAAACCATTCTGGGAAAACTGTATTGATTTTGTCGGCATTTTTTTTAAGATCAGGAAGAGAGAGAGGAGCGTTAGACGGAGTATAAAAAGCTGCTCTTATTAATGACAATGAACTGGCTTTGGAAACACCCTTACTTTTTACTTTTTTTAATGAATCTGTTTTGAGTTTATTGAATAAAAAATCTTTAAACCCTTTGTACTTTGAGTTTTGGTGATTTTTTAAAATAAGGGGATTAGATGGATCAAGTGTGGTTTCATATTCCCGTGCTTTTGCCTGTAAATTAGGAATATTAGGCAATGATCCGCTATATAATGCAATACCAAGAATGACAAAAAAGAAAATTGCGATCATTAACAACACACGTCCTGTCCATTTAAATCTTTTCCATCTTGTAGGTTTATCTGTCTGAAAAATCTGCGGAGTATTATTATTACTCATTTTTTAACGGGCTTAAGAGTCTTTGATTCTGTTATGCGAAGGTACTTTAGGATCATGAAGCTACTTTTATATTTATTGTTATTAATAAAATCTATCCCAAAATTAATACTTCATTAAAGGCATTATAAAGAGAAGGCCCCTGTAGAAACAGGGGCCGTTTACCAAAACTAACTGCTTATGAGAAAATTGAAATTTAATGTTGTTGATCTACATATTTCAAATCCCATGCCAAAAGTAGGCACCCTAATGTTAAGAAAGATTTAAGAGAAAATGTATTTTCTAAAAAATTAAGCAAATGTGGTTTAAAATGACATTCATTTGACCAAAGTGCTGAAACCGTGAAAAGCATTTATTGATTTGAAAGTTTTTCTGAATTCTCTGCAAACTGAAGGGCATCGATAAACTCCTGTAAATCCCCGTTCAACACATCTTCAAGATTATAAACTGTCAGTCCTATCCGATGATCTGTCACTCTGCCCTGCGGATAATTGTAAGTTCTTATTTTGGCAGATCGATCGCCTGTACTTACCAAACTTTTTCTATGTCGCGAAATTTCTTCTTCCTGCTTTCGTACTTCCTCTTCGTACAATTTCGTACGCAACATTTGCATGGCTTTTTCACGGTTGCCTAACTGACTTCTTTCTGTCTGGCAAATAACAACCAATCCGGTTGGAATGTGTGTCAGCATTACTTTTGTTTCCACTTTATTGACATTCTGTCCACCTGCGCCACCACTTCTGGCAGTTTCCATTTTCACATCACTGTCTTTCACTTCTACATCCACTTCCTCTGCTTCAGGCATCACAGCAACGGTTGCAGCACTTGTATGAACACGGCCACTTGCTTCTGTATCCGGCACTCGTTGAACACGATGGACGCCACTTTCAAATTTTAAAGTACCATAAACATCTTCCCCGATCACTTCAATCTGAACTTCTTTATAACCACCCACTGTTCCTTCGCTTTCACTCAGCAACGCAGTCTTCCAGCCTTTTGATTCGCAAAATTTGAGATACATTCTCATAAGATTTCCGGCAAATAAAGATGCCTCATCGCCACCCGTTCCTGCTCTTATTTCAAGAATTGCATTCTTTTCATCCTGAAGGTCTTTTGGTATCAGCATGGTTCGGATTTGCTTTTCCAGCTTCTCTTTTTCCTCCTGTAGCTGAGGCAATTCTTCCTTTGCCATTTCCCGCATTTCTTCATCATCACTGTTCAAAACCTCTTTATTAAATTCAATGTCGTCAAGTAATTTAGCATATTGGTTTCGTACAATTACGATCTTTTCAAGGTTGCGGTATTCTTTGCTTAGCTGTTTATATTTTTTATTATCGCTTACAATTTCAGGGTTAGATAAAGCAATTCCTAATTCGTCAAATCTTGCTTTTATAGCTTCAAGTTTTTCAAGCATACTATTTTTTCAAAAGTTATTTTAATTGTGCAATGGGTAAATGTTTACCAGCGTTTGTAGAAAATATTACCCCTTATCTTTGATAATTGTGCAAAATTAATCTAATCCTTTTTTACATGCGCCACAGAAAGCTCAAGGCTGACTTTTTATTTACGGGGGAAAAACTTTTAACCAATGAAAAAATATTAATTACGGATTTAAACGGGGAAATAATTGACATTATTGATAAAAAAGATGCCGGCGAAGAAATAGAAACATTCAAAGGAATTCTTTCCCCTGGTTTTGTAAATGCACATTGCCATCTTGAACTTTCTCATCTTAAAAATAAAATTCCAGAAAGAACAGGCCTCGTTGATTTCGTTTTTAAAATAGTCTCAGAAAGATATTTTGCCGAAGATGAAATTCTTGCTGCCATTGCAAAAGCGGAAACAGAAATGTTCCAAAATGGAATTGTTGCTGTAGGAGATATTTGTAATAATTCATTAACTCTTTCTCAAAAAATAAAACGAAATCTTTGCTATTATAATTTTATTGAAACAAGTGGATGGCATCCTGAAATAGCTTCTTTACGATTTGAAAGAGCAAAAAAAGTTTTTGATGAATTTGAAAATCACGATTTAAAGGCATCAATCGTTCCACATGCACCTTACTCTGTTTCAGAAAATTTGTGGAGTCAAATGATGCCTTTCTTTGAGGGAAAAACAATCAGCATTCACAATCAGGAAACATCCCAGGAAGATTTATTTTTTATGGAAGGAAAAGGTGATTTTACCAAAATGTATGAACTGATGAAGATTGATAATTCATTTTATACAGCAAAGAAAATAAGAAGTATTGAAAGCTATTTCAAAAATCTTTCTTCGGCAAATTCGGTGATTTTAGTGCATAATACTTTTACGAAACAACCCGATTTGGATTTTATAGATCAACAAAAAAATGAACATCAACTGATTTCATTTTGTCTTTGCCCAAATGCAAATTTGTACATCGAAAATGCATTGCCACCGATTGATTTATTTCTTAAAAATAATGTCAATATCATTCTCGGAACCGACAGCCTTGCTTCCAATTACCAGTTGAATATCCTGGAAGAAATTAAAACGATTGTAAAAGATTTCCCGCAAATAAAAACGGAAACTTTATTAAAATGGGCTACAATCAACGGCGCAAAAGCATTACAAATGCAGCATGCAATTGGAAGTCTTGAAAAAGGAAAAAAGCCCGGAGTTATTTTAATTGAAAATACAGAAGGAGAAAAAATTATGGCTGAGTCAAAAATTAAAAGATTGATATAAATCGTTTTTCTTCTTTTATAAATTTGAAACAATCAACCAAATACTAAGAACTGATAAGAATAGGTTGATTAAAACTCTTACTAAATTTTGATTTATTGCTGAAACCATGCTGATCTTTTTTGAAAATAAAAAAGACAAATAGTACCAAACAAAGCTCAATGCAATTATTACTAAAATGAAATTGGTTTTAGAAACAATCATTCCATTGTTTCTAAAAATACTTGTGTTTGCAAAAGCGCCCAGATTGCTATATAAAAAGAATAGTACAATAACGGGAATCAATGAAATGAAAACATAAACCAGATTAAATTCTTTTTTCATTTTATTTTAATTTGAATACTAAACTAATATTTAATCGTGCCCTTTCATTAAAATTTTAATATCCAACTTAAAGTGACAAAAAAAATAATTGCATTTTCTAAATTCTTTAAAATAATTCCTGACATATTTTATGTAAATAATTTCATCCCAAAATCTCTGATAAAACACTCAATGTTTTCATAGTTCCAAAATCCTGTACGTGCCATGCATAATAGCTTTCAAAGTTTTTTAGAATAGCTATCCTTGCGTTCCGGTTCATTTTTATTTCCCTCAAATCCTTCGGGTGAATGGCTTTTAATAACTCGGAAATATAAAAGCTTATTTCAACACTTAATTGATTTTCACCTGCGTTTTTTTCGCTTGAAAAACTGCCTTCATACAAGTTAAAAATGTTTCTTTCACTTGAAAAATTATCCAACATTCTAAAACCAAGGATTTGTGCAAGCTGGATAGAAAAGTAAATTGGAAAGTTGGCAGTGATAGAAGGTTCTGCTTGATCTAATTGTAAAAAAGCATCTTCACAAAAATGAAAAAGATCTTCATTGGTTTCTGGTTGTTTCAGATTTTTTTGCAACAACTCGACCATAAAAAGGGCCACGGAATTTTTGGTAACATCACTAAAAATGTTTTTATAAAGATGTCCCCATTTCAAATCTTTTATTCTTTGAAGGTTTTTTAGATCGTTGTGATAAACCTCCATTTCTAAAATAGAAGCCGGCTGGAAAAAATGTGCTTTCGAAGCTTTTCCTGAAGTACGCACTCCGTTTACTATATAAGATTGAATGCCGAACAATTCGGTAAATACCGAAACGATCACACTCGTTTCGCCATATTTAATAGTTCTTAAAATAATGCCTTTTGTAAAATGAATCAATGCAAAAATTTGAAAATGGGAAAATTACAGGAAACAGAGTAATAATTGAAAATTTTATTCTCTCAATAAACGAAGAAACGAATAAACTAATGAACGTAATTTGCAATCATGCATACACTCAAAAAGTCACTTGGCCAGCATTTTTTAAAAGATGAAAAAGTAGTAGAGAAAATCGTTGCCGCTTTGATGCACCATCCTTTTAAAAATTTATTGGAAGTAGGGCCGGGCGGTGGTGCGCTTACCAAACATTTGATAAAAATTCCGGGTATTTATTTTAAAGCTGTAGAACTGGATGAAGACAAAGTAACCTATCTTCTCAAACAATTTCCTTCTTTAAAAAATGATTTAATTCACAAAAGCTTTTTGGAAATAGATCGTCCTTTTGATGAGCCTTTTACAGTGATTGGAAATTTTCCTTATAATATTTCAACACAAATTTTATTTAAAATCCTGGAATGGAAAGAATACGTTCCGGTTGTAATCGGAATGTTCCAGAAAGAAGTAGCAGAGCGTGCTGCAGCAAAAGAAGGTAGTAAAATCTATGGAGTTTTAAGCGTGCTTTTACAATATTATTATGATATCGAATATTTATTTTCTGTCGGAAATGAAGCCTTTACTCCGCCTCCGAAAGTACAAAGTGGAGTAATCAGGTTAACAAGACGCGAAAGCTATTTAGCTGTAAAAAGTGAACGCGCTTTTTGGGTCCTGGTAAAAACCGCTTTTAATCAGCGCCGGAAAACGTTGCGCAATGGAGTAAAAAGTTTGTTTACAAAAGGAGTTTTGGAAGATGAACTTTTTAATCGAAGAGCTGAAACATTAAGCGTGAAAGAATTTGCAGAACTGACATTTAAAATGAGTTAAAAGAAAGCCTTTATTATGGAATCTGGAATTAAAATTGTTTAGACTAAAAAAAGAAATTTTTCCTTGATGGTGTTTTTTGGTTTTTAGTGTTGTTGCAGGTTAAATCATTTAATTTATGACAAACAAAATCAAAAAAAGTAAAATAGAAATAAAAAAACAACCTGTAAGTTCTTCTACAGCAGAAGCGCTGGGTTATGATGAAAAAACTAAAACCTTAAGAGTTTGGTTTACTACAGGAAAAATATATGATTATGCGCATGTTCCTAAAACCAGGTTCAAAGCTTTTCTCTATGCACCCTCTATCGGCGAATATTTTAACAGAAGTATAAAGGGGATATATCCTTACACACAAGTTAGCTAAGAATGTACATCTCCAGCATCTTTTAAACTTAACAGTAATGAAATTTTCTTTTAAGAAATTTACTAAATAAAAATCCGTGTTATTTGTTGATTCACTGTAGGTTTCATGTTCAACCAAAAGAAATTACAAAACCTGCTTATAAAATACCATTTAAAACAGTCCCTGAATTTCCTCAATTCCTAAACTCAGTTAATTTATTTTCCCTTTCTTTAGTTGTAATTTTACAAATCGGATTTGTAAATCCTGTTTATTGAATAAAATCAAATTATGCCCGATAAAAAAAATCATAAAATCAGAATCGTAACTGCTGCTTCCTTGTTTGATGGACACGATGCCGCTATCAATATTATGCGCCGGATCATGCAAAGCAAAGGCGCGGAAATCATTCATCTTGGACACAACCGAAGTGTTCATGAAATTGTGGAATGTGCGATTGAAGAAGATGCAAACGCCATTGCTATCACAAGCTACCAGGGCGGCCACATCGAATTTTTTAAATACATGAAAGATCTGCTGGATCAAAATGGTTACGGGCATATCAAAATTTTTGGTGGCGGCGGCGGTACCATTTTACCTTCGGAAATTGCGGAACTGGAAGATTACGGAATTACTAAAATTTATTCGCCGGATGATGGAAGAAAATTAGGATTGGAAGGAATGATTGAAGAAGTTGTAGAAAAAAGCAGCCTCCCCCTACCCCCCTCCAAGGGAGCGGGAACACCAGCTCCAACCTCTCCAACAAATAGCAATGTTTATAATGGCAATGTTTGTAATGATAATGGCGCGAAATTTATTTTGGGGGAATGGAGGAATATAAGAATGGTGGCTACTTCAATTACGAAGGCAGAGAATGGAGAGAAGGTGGAAATTTTGAATGGAATTTCAGAGAAGATGAACAATGAAATGGAAACCGGGAATCCACAGGTAAAGAACTATTTTAATGCTGATCCTCACTACTATAAAAATTTAAAGCAGTTTGCTTTAAATCAAAGAGCAAATCCTACCGAAGCTGAAAAAATATTATGGGAGAGATTAAGAGGGCGTAAAGAAGGTTTCAAATTTCGCAGACAACATGTCATTGACAAATACATTGCGGATTTTGTTTGTTTGCAGAAAGGGGTAGTTATAGAAATTGATGGAAATATTCATCAATTGCCTGAAGTAAAAGAAAACGATGAGATCAGAACGGAAAGATTAAATCAACTGGGTTTTGATGTTTTACGATTTAAAAATGAAGAGATATTAAGGAACCCGGATAAGGCATGCGAAACTATCTTTCATTTACTTGAAAAGAAAAAAGATTTTAAGTCTCTAAATCCTGAACAGGAAAAAGAGTTCAATATTATTGAAAACTTTCCCAACTCCCCCTCCCCTGGAGGGGGGCGGGGGGAGGCCGTTCTCGGTATTACAGGAACAGGTGGTGCCGGAAAATCTTCTGTTACTGATGAGATCGTTCGTCGTTTTTTAAAAAATTATCCTGATAAAACCATTGCTGTTATTTCTGTAGATCCTTCCAGAAAAAAAACAGGTGGAGCACTATTGGGAGATCGTATTCGCATGAATTCCATTCACAATCCACGCGCTTATATGCGTTCGCTGGCAACACGTGAAAATGATAAAGCATTAAGCAATTATGTGCAGGAAGCAATTGATGTTTGCAAAGTAGCCGGTTATGATTTTATTATTTTAGAAAGCGCTGGTGTAGGACAAAGTGATGCTTCCATTCTTGATTTTTGTGATGTAAGCATGTACGTAATGACTCCTGAATATGGCGCTGCGTCTCAGCTTGAGAAGATCAATATGCTTGATTATGCAGATATTGTTTGTATCAATAAATTTGATAAAGCCGGTGCTTTGGATGCATTGCACGATGTAAAAAAACAATACAAGCGCAATCATAATTTATGGACTGCAAAAGATAATGAATTACCGGTTATTGGTACAGTAGCTTCTACATTTAATGATCCAGGCTGTAATGTATTGTTCAATAAAATAATTGAGGAAATAAATAAAAAAACCGGAACTGATTGGAAGAAATATGAAGCGCCGGCAAGAAGTGAAAGTTATAGTCATTCTATCATTCCTCCAAAGCGCGTTCGCTATCTGGCAGAGATAACCGAAGAGATTGAAAGATATAATAAAATGACTGAAGAGCAGGCTGCTATTGCAACACGGCTTTATCAACTGAGCGGAACAATAAATAATTTCAATAGAAATTCCTCCGAAAAAAATACTTTACTTATAAAAGAATTGGAGCAAAGAAAAGCGGAGATAGAAAAAGAATTACTGCCTTTATCAAAAAAATTATTAGATGAATGGGAAGAGACTAAATCGCTCTATCAAAAGGATTTTTTTGAATATCACGTAAGGGGAAAAGTGATCAAACAACCTTTATTTTTTGAGTCACTTTCTCATACAAAAATTCCTAAGATCGCTGTTCCAAAGTTTAAAGACTGGGGCGATATTTTATCATGGCAATTGCAGGAAAATTTCCCGGGAAAATTTCCATATACAGCAGGAGTATTTCCTTTGAAGCGT
Source organism: Hanamia sp. (assembly GCA_035606215.1). Lineage (GTDB taxonomy): Bacteria > Bacteroidota > Bacteroidia > Chitinophagales > Chitinophagaceae > Ginsengibacter. Next base: position 40,913 of record DATNFV010000002.1, on the reverse strand, counting down.
GCAGAGGAAGATCCGACGAGAATGTTTGCAGGTGAAGGCGGACCCGAAAGAACCAACCGGAGATTTCATTATGTAAGTCTGGGGCAGCCTGCAAAGCGCCTCAGTACTGCCTTTGACAGTGTTACACTTTATGGTGAAGATCCTGCAACCCGTCCGGATATTTATGGAAAAGTAGGCAATAGTGGTGTAAGTGTTGCAACGGTTGACGATGCTAAAAAATTATACAGTGGCTTTGATCTTTGTGATCCAAAAACTTCTGTAAGCATGACGATCAATGGTCCTGCGCCTATGCTGCTGGCTTTCTTTTTAAACGCTGCCATTGATCAGCAATGTGAAAAATATATTATTGAAAATAATTTGCGGGAAAGAGTAAACGAAATAATTGAATCAAAATATAACCTTGCTGATCTTCCAAAATATATCGGCATCAATGATGAGCCGGTTTATCCTGAGAAAGGAAATATGGTTGGAGATTTGCCCAAAGGAAATGATGGACTTGGTTTGAGATTGCTGGGCTTGAGTGGTGAAGATGTTTTGGATAAAAATATTTATGAAGAAATAAAAGCAAAAACTTTGTCTTCTGTTCGTGGTACGGTTCAGGCAGATATTTTAAAAGAAGATCAGGCACAAAACACTTGTATTTTTTCTACAGAATTTGCTTTGAAACTAATGGGTGATGTCCAGGAATATTTTATTCAGAATCATGTTCGTAATTTTTATTCTGTTTCTATCAGCGGCTACCATATCGCTGAAGCAGGTGCCAATCCTATTACGCAGCTTGCCTTCACTTTATCCAATGGATTTACTTATGTTGAATATTATATGAGCCGCGGAATGAGCATTGATGATTTTGCTCACAATCTTTCTTTCTTTTTCAGCAATGGAATGGACGCGGAATACAGCGTGATCGGAAGAGTAGCACGAAGGATCTGGGCGAAAGCAATGAAGTATAAATATCATGCTAATTCACGTTCGCAGATGTTGAAATATCACATTCAGACAAGCGGAAGAAGTTTGCATGCGCAGGAAATTGACTTCAATGATATTCGTACCACTTTGCAGGCATTGTATGCGATCTATGACAACTGCAACAGCCTTCATACAAATGCTTATGATGAAGCAATCACTACACCAACAGAGGAGAGTGTACGACGCGCAATGGCAATTCAATTAATTATTAACCGCGAATTAGGAACCGCAAAAAATGAAAATCCGAACCAGGGGAGTTTTCTGATTGAAGAATTAACCGATTTGGTAGAAGAAGCTGTAATGGCTGAATTCAACAGGATTTCAGATAGAGGCGGTGTGCTTGGCGCGATGGAAAGAATGTACCAGAGAAACAAGATCCAGGAAGAAAGTTTGTATTATGAATCATTAAAAACAAACGGCGAACTTCCGATAGTTGGAGTGAATACATTTTTAAATAAAGAGGGTTCACCAACTATCCTTCCTGCTGAAGTAATCCGCAGTACCAAAGAAGAAAAAGACCGTCAGATAAAAAATGTACAAAAATTTCATGAGTTGCATAAAGATAAAAGTGCAGAAATGTTGAAACGTCTGCAGGATGTGGCTGTAAACAATGGAAATTTATTTGCCGAATTAATGGAGACGGTAAAATATTGTTCACTCGGAGAGATCACACACGCACTTTATGAGGTGGGAGGGCAATACAGGAGAAATATGTAGCTGAAAAACGGTGTCATTTTTGCCACACTTTTTCGTTTCAAAGAATTCCATTTAAATAATATTAATTCTAACTCCTGTGGTTATCACAACAGAATTATCCAGGTACGTCACTTTTCCATAGATACCTCCTTTTTTCCCTAACTTTTTACAATATTCAAGTGACCCGCCCGGCTTCCAAATATTTAAACTTTTATCATCAGAACTTATTAAGTTGTAATAATACCCCCCTGTTAAAATAACGTTGCTGATTCTAAAACCTATAGCTCCACCAAAATAAGAAGGAGCGGAGGAAGTTCTTGTTATTGCAGGCTTCATTTCTGCCTGAATTAAAAAGCTATGCACTACATACCCTGCTACAATTTCCATACTTGGAAATGTTTTTTGAATCACTCCATTTTTTGTTATTAATTGCTTGTTTATTGTAATGCCCCCACCTAAATCAATATGAAATTGACAATAAGAAGGAAAAGAAAAAAGAATTAGAATTAAGGTAGTAAAATGCCTTTTCATAGTTAAAAATTTTACGGATAAAAAATTTTCTCAAAAGCATTAATTACATGGTTTTTATAAGAGGAATTATTTTTTCATTCTTTAATTGCAATTGCAATAGAAGAATAACTTTCTTTTCAACTTTCTTATGAAAAGTGTTTTGTTACTGGTTCTTTTATTGTGCAGTTATTAATACAGGAGGAGATAGCGAGGAGAGGCAATAAAAATTTTATTACAATTGGAATTCTTTTTTTAGATAATAAAAATTATGGCCACATATCTTGAAAACGCTTTTTAAGGTTTATTTTCCGTTAATTATCTTTATCAAAAAAAATGAAATTCCGAACTTTCTACTTTTTTATTCTTATTGCCATTACTTCCTGTTCATCCAACAAATATGCCAATACAAACAAAGTATATAAGCAGCAGGCAAAAGCGTTTGCAAAAGAAATAAGAAAATTTCCGCTGGAAGGAAAAAAATCTAATTGGGTCGGGACGACAAATTTTGGTATGCGCAAACCAGATTTTGTCATCATTCATCATACTGCTGAAAACAGCTGCGATCAGACTTTGCATACTTTTACTACGCCTCATAGCCAGGTAAGTGCTCATTACGTTATTTGCAAAGATGGAACTGTTCATCATATGCTTAATGATTATTTGCGTGCATGGCAAGCTGGCCGCTCATCGTGGGGAAATGACAAAGACATTAATTCTTCTTCGATAGGTATTGAATTGGATAATAATGGTTTTGAATCTTTTCCTGCCGCACAAATCAATAGCTTACTTACTTTGCTTGATACACTAAAATCAAGATATCAGATTCCAACCGCTAATTTTATTGGACATTCTGATATCGCCCCGACAAGGAAGGTTGATCCGAATGTAAATTTCCCATGGCAGTTACTTTCTACAAGAGGTTTTGGATTATGGTATGGCGATACAAGTATGGTTGTTGTCCCTTCTAATTTTAATGACATGCAGGCGTTAAGAATCATTGGTTATTCTGTAAAGGATTCTGCTGCCACTATTGCTGCATTTAAGCGGCATTTTGAAATGCAGGATAGCAGCAAAACATTGAATGATGCCGATAGAAAAATCTTGTATGATCTGATGGGAAAATATGAATAATGAAACATGAGGTAAACAAATAAACAAAGCTTTCCTTTTTATTTATCCATCTTCTAAATTAAAAACAGATGAAATTTTCTATAACAATTCTAATTATTCTTTTTTGTACTGCTGGTCTTGTTTCTGGTGCGCAGACTTCTCAAAAAAATAAAAGGAAAGAAAATGAAATTGATATCCGTGCAATTGATTCGAACAAAAAAATGAAATTAGTGTGGAGCGATGAATTTAATTATAACGGATTACCTGACAGCAGCAAATGGAATTATGCTGTCGGCGCAAATGGTTGGGGAAATAATGAAAAACAATTTTATACAAAAGCAGACACTACAAATGCAATTGTAAAAAACGGAGTTCTTTGCATCATTGCCAGAAATGAAAAGCACGACAATAATGATTATACTTCGGCAAGGTTACTTACAAAAGGAAAAGCAGAATGGGAATATGGAAAAATTGAAGTAAGGGCAAAACTACCGCCAGGACTGGGTTTATGGCCAGCATTCTGGATGCTTGGAAATAATATTGATAAAGCTGGCTGGCCAAAATGTGGTGAAATAGATATCATGGAACATGTAGGTTACAAAAAAGATTCATTGTTTGGAACGATTCATACAGAAGCTTATAATCACAGAAAAAATACACAAAAAGGCAGAATTGTTTTTCTGAAAAATCCCTACTCTCAATTTCATACTTATGCTATTAATTGGACTTCTGAAAAAATTGAATTCCTTTTGGATGGGAAAATTTATTTTCAATTTGCAAACGAACATAAAACCAATGCAGAATGGCCTTTTGATCAGCCTTTTTATCTTCTTTTGAATTTGGCTGTTGGTGGCGATTTTGGCGGAAAAGAAGGGATAGATAATTCAAAATTTCCGGCAGTTTATCAAATAGATTATGTTCGTGTTTATCAATGAAAATTTCTTTAACAGCAAACAAAGACATTGTTTTTTCATTCGCGGAAATTTGGAAAGACATTTGTATTTTTTCTTTTCAAAATTTAAATATGTATAGTTTAAAAATAGTAATTGCAAGTACCCGTCCCGGAAGAAAAGGAATTTCTGTAGCAAATTGGTTTATAGAAATTGCAAAAAAAGATGCTTCATTTAATATTGAGGTTTTGGATCTTGCAAAAATAAACCTTCCCTTTTTAGATGAACCGAAACATCCACGGCTACAGCAGTACACGAAACAGCATACAAAAGAATGGAGCAAAACAATTGAAACTGCTGATGCATTTGTTTTTGTAATTCCCGAATACAATTATTCAATGCCGCCGACATTATTAAATGCGATAGATTTTCTTTATAAAGAATGGAATTATAAACCCGTTGGCCTTGTGAGTTATGGTGGATTATCAGGAGGAACAAGATCTGCGCAAATGTGTAAAGAAGTAATTACCACTGTAAAAATGATGCCTTTGTCCGTTGGCGTAAGTATTCCATTTTTTGAAAAACATATTGATGAAAATGGAAAGTTTGTGGGCTATGAAGCAGCGGAACAATCTGCTCATATGCTTTTACAGGAATTATTAAAATGGACGGAAGCATTGAAACCAATGCGCAATAAATAATTGAAGAAATCGAATGAAACTGTTTATAAAAAATATGGTTTGCCCGCGCTGCATTATGAGTGTGGAAAACATTTTGAAAAAAAATAAAATTGAAACATCTTATGTAAAGCTTGGTGAAGTTGAACTGAAAAAAAATATTTCCAATCAGCAATTAGAACAAGTTTCTGCTGAACTTCAAAAAGTGGGTTTTGAATTATTGGATGACCAGAAAACACAATTAATTGAAAAAATCAAAACCTTATTGATTGAAAAAGTCCAGAGTGGAAATATTGAAGAGCATTTTAGCATCCAAAAATTTTTAGTTGAAAAAATTTTTAAGGATTATTCATCCATTAGTAAATTATTTTCTGAAGTAGAAGGAATTACTATCGAACAATTTTTTATTCTTCAAAAAATTGAAAAGATTAAGGAATGGCTGATTTATAATGAGCTTCCATTAAGCCAGATGGCTTTTGAACTTGGTTATAGCAGCTCTCAGCATCTTTCTAACCAGTTTAAAAAACTGACAGGAATGACACCAACCCAATTCAAGTCTTTAGGCGCTTCCCATCGAAAAACAATTGATAATCTGAATAGCATTTCTTCCCAATAAAATATACATCTTACCCAAAAGAATATTACAAAGCCAAAAATAATCCTGCGAAATTTGCATGCAGATGTGAATGAAAAAACAATAAAATAATTCTCCCAACAGGAATAAAATAATTCCCAAAAAAGAAAAATTGTTGTGATACAGAAAAAATAATTCAGTTTATCTTTGCATGCAGTGAAAAAAATTTTCATCTTCATATTAACCCTTGCGTATATCACTTCTACAACCGGTGCTACGGTCTTTGTGCAACAATGCATGGGTAAAACTGTAAGCTGGAGCCTTTCTGAAGCCACTTCTAATAAATGCAGCAAATGTGGAATGCACAAAAATGCTCCTAATGATTGTTGCAAGGGGCATGTGAAAGTTTTGAAAGTTCATAACGACCAGAATCTTCCGGAAGGAAATTTCAAGAAAATTTCTTTACCTGATTTGTTATTTCCCAAGACTTTTTATCAGCATCAGAAATTTTATTTCATCTCTGCATCCTTAACAGCTGTCCAACGTTATCGTCCTCCTCCCAAAAGCAATTACACGATTTTATATTGTTCATTCCTGATATGATTGCCTTCGTTTATTTTCCTCAATCTTAAAGAACTTTAAGATCAACAATCTTTTTGTCTTAATGATTCTCTTTAAAAATCTGTTTATTCTCTATGAAAATAAATGCAAACGTAAGTCAATGAAAAATTTTAAAAATAAAGAAACTTCAAAGGCGGACAGCAGTAAGCGCTTGAGAAAAAATATATTGCTCCTTTTGCTATCGCTTTTTAGCTTTGGTATGGCATCTGCCCAAAATAATGTTGACAGTACATCAACTTTTAGGGTTTATGGCGAGTGTGTTCAATGCCAACATCGTATAGAAAATGCTTTAAAAATAAAAGGAGTACAATCTGCAAACTGGGATATAACCACAAAAATCCTTAACGTAGTTTACGATCCTTCTGCCATTCATTTGCAGCAAATCAAATCAAAGATCCTTTCTGTTGGCCACGATTTGGAAGATCAAAAGGCAGATGATAAAATTTACAATGCTTTGCCTGAATGTTGTCATTATCGTGACAAAATTGTGGAAGAGCCTGTATCAGCGCCTAGCAAAGACGAACATAGTATTACCGGAATTGTTGTTTCAGAAGATACTAAAGGAAATTTTATTCCTCTTGAAGGAGCCAGTATTTTTTGGAACGGTTCAACAGATGGAACAGTATCCGATAAGCATGGCTTTTTTTCTATTCCTGAGAATGAAAATAATAAACAACTTGTAGTTACCTATGCCGGTTTTCAATCAGATTCTATTGATGTTGGAAATTCACATCAGTTGCAGGTTGTACTTGCTTCCAATGGACAATTAAAGGCAATCAAAATAAATGGGAAACCAAAATTCTCTTACATAAACGGACTTGGCTCAATGCGAAGTTTAATGATCAATTCTAATGATTTATTAAAAGCTGCTTGTTGTAATTTAAGTGAAAGCTTTGAAACAAATCCGAGTGTGGATGTGTCTTACAGCGACGCAGTAACGGGTTCTCGTCAGATTGAACTTCTTGGACTTGCAGGAATTTACACTCAACTTACTGTTGAAAATCTTCCAGGCCCCAGAGGAATTGCTACACCACTCGGTTTAAACAGTATTGCAGGACCATGGATTGAAAGTATTCAGCTTAGCAAAGGAACCGGTTCCGTCGCAAATGGTTATGAAAGCATCGCAGGACAAATTAATGTCGAATTAAAAAAACCTGAAACAAGTGAAAAATTATATGTGAATGCCTATACAAATGATATGGGGAAAACCGATATCAATGCAAATATGGCGGAACATTTAAATGGTCACTGGTCAACTATCTTTTTACTTCATGATGATTTTTTATTCAACAAAATTGATTTTAATAAAGACGGTTTTCGTGATCTGCCCACCGGAAATTTATTCAGTGGAGTAAACGAATGGAATTATACCAGCAATAAAGGTTTAGAAATTCATTTTGGTGCAAAAGCTTTGATAGACAATAAAACAGGAGGCCAGGTAGATTATAATCCAGATGATAAGTTTACTACTAATCATTATGGTTTAGGAATCAATACAAACCGTTATGAGGGCTTCGCAAAGATTGGTTATATCTTCCCTGAAAAAAAATACCAGAGCATCGGTCTGCAGCTTTCAACTTTTAATCATGATCAAAATTCTTACTTTGGATTGATTCAGTACAATGCACAACAAAGTAATTTTTATTCAAACCTGATCTATCAAAGTATCATTGGAAATTCTTCTCACAAATTCAGAGCAGGATTAAGTTTTAATGCAGATTATTATAATGAATTATATAAAACCGAGACTTACAAACGCAATGAAATTGTTCCCGGCGCTTTCTTTGAATACACATATAACATGAATGACAAATTCAGTGCAGTTGCAGGTTTGCGCGCCGATCATGATAATCTGTTTGGATGGTTTGTTACACCCAGATTAAACGTAAGATACGAACCGGTTAAGGGAACTGTAATACATTTAAGCGGTGGACGTGGGCAAAGAACTGCGAACATTTTTGCTGAAAATACGGGTGCCTTGGTAAGTGCAAGAAGTGTACAAATTATAAGCAATTCCTCTGGCAAAGCTTATGGGTTAAATCCGGAAGTTGCATGGAATAAAGGCATAACTATCGATCAAAAAATGAAACTCTTTTCAAGAGATGCAATGCTAAGTTTTGATTTTTACCGGAATGATTTTGTAAACCAGGTGGTTGCAGACCTGGAGGATCCCCGCGTTATAAAATTTTACAATCTTATCGGAAAATCTTTTTCTAATAGTTTCCAGGCAGAATTTAATTTTATTCCTGTCGAAAAATTGGATGTACGTTTAGCTTATAGGTGGTATGATGTAAGAACCAGTTTTGGAAACCAACTGCTGGAAAAGCCTTTTACAGCTGCTAATCGTGCATTCATCAACCTCGGATATGAAATAAAAAACTGGAAATTTAATTATACAGTGAATTATATTGGCAGAAAAAGAATTCCATCAACGAAAGAAAATCCTGTTCAATATCAGATGCCTGAATATTCTCCGTCGTACATTTCTATGAATGCGCAGGTAAGTAAAGCATTTGGAAAAAACAAAGCATTTGAGCTTTATCTTGGTGGAGAAAATCTTACCAATTATTTTCAAAAGAATGTAATTATTTCTGCTGACCAGCCCTTCGGGAAATATTTTGATGCTTCAATGGTTTGGGGGCCTGTAAGTGGCCGGCTTTTGTATGGTGGATTAAGGTATAAGATCAAATAACCGGAACAGGAACATTTTTTGTAAGGGTAAGAGAAAATTGAAGACCATGACCGGTTACCACACTTACAAAACCTGTGTCGATGCATGTTTACATTGCGCTGCCATTTGTTCTCATTGTGCTTCATCGTGCCTACAGGAGCAGGATGTAAAAATGATGGCAAGATGTATTCAACTGAATATGGAGTGCTCAGTATTATGCTATTCAGCAGCTCAATTGATGAGTGTCGGTAGTAGCAAGGCGCAGGAAATTTGTAGAATTTGCGCCAAATTATGTAATGATTGTGCGGCAGAATGTTCACAACATCAAAATGACCACTGCCAGGAATGTGCTGCGGTTTGTAAAAATTGTGCTGAGGAATGCAGCCGTTTTTCCACATAATTCAAATAACTTCTTTTCAAAAAAGTTTGACAAAAAACTCATGCGTAAAATAACAAAAGCGCTACTTTCACATATCTTCACACGTGATGTTCGATTTTCGTTTAAAAGTTTTTCAAACAGTAGCTAAAAGGCTAAACTTTACAAAAGCGGCGGCAGAATTATATATTACACAACCTGCGGTTACCAAACATATTCATGAACTTGAACATCATTTTAAAGTAAAACTTTTTGAAAGAAATGGTTCACGAATTAAATTAACAGATGCCGGAAAAACTTTGCTTCAGCTCACAGATCAATTATTTTCTCTGTACCGGAATCTGGAATTTGAAATGAACCATTTTTCGCAAAAACACAAAGGGAAATTGCGTCTTGGTGCAAGTACAACCGTTGCACAATATGTGCTACCACCGGTTCTTGCTGCATTTCATAAAAAATTTTCTGATGTTCAAATCACTCTTACTACCAACAATACCGAGCAAATAGAAAATGCTTTAAAGAATAATGAAATTGATTTAGGAATTGTAGAAGGAAGATCAAAAAACACTTCCATAAAATATTCTGAATTCATCAAAGATGAAATTGTTCTTGTTTCCTCCAATAAAAAACCTTTTGCTAAAAAAGAAATCATTCAACCTTTAGAATTAAAAAATATTCCTTTGCTATTGCGGGAGCCTGGATCAGGTACGCTTGAAGTAATTGCCCATGCTTTAAAACTTATTGGAATTAAAATCCGTGAATTAAAAATTGAAATGCAATTGGCAAGTACGGAAAGTATGAAATCTTACTTGCCTCATTCTGATTGTATGGCTTTTCTTTCGATTCATTCTATCTTAAATGAATTAAAAACAAATGATCTCTATATTGTTGATGTGAAAGGAATGAATATTGAACGCTATTTCTATTTCATTCAATTGCATGGACAATCTGCCGCACTTCCTGAATTGTTTATGAAATTTGCGTCTCATCATAACTTCAGGTAATCGCGTATCACTTTTAGCAATTTCTCTCCTTTGCATTTGCTGATGAAATTTGCATTCATCATTGAAACTATTCAATGATGATCAAAAAAATTCGCATCAGAAATGGAAACAAACATATTTGCTCCTGCACAGGAAAAATTCAGAAATCTATTAGATAAAAATATTACAACAAGAGAAATCATTTTTATAATTGCATTAATTTTTTGCTTTACTTCTTTTGTAACCCCACCAATTGCTTTATTGATTGGTTTTGCAATAGCACAATTTATCGGACATCCATTTTTGCATTTGAATCATAAAGCAACTTCTTTTTTGTTGAAACTTTCTGTGGTTGGTCTTGGCTTTGGAATGAATGTACAAAGCGCTGTTTATGCGGGCAGGGAAGGAATTATTTTTACAATTGCTTCCATTATCGGAACGCTTTCTTTAGGGCTGTTGCTTGGGAAATTTTTAAAAATAGAAAAGAAAACATCTCATCTTATCTCATGCGGCACTGCAATCTGCGGTGGCAGCGCTATTGCGGCAATCAGTCCTTTGATAAAGGCAAAAGAAAAACAAATGTCTGTCGCGTTGGGAACCATTTTCATTTTAAATTCAATCGCCTTATTTCTTTTTCCTTTTATTGGTCATCTGCTTCATTTGTCTCAAATGCAATTTGGTTTGTGGAGTGCTATCGCTATTCATGATACAAGTTCTGTTGTAGGAGCTGCGAATAAATATGGAGCAGAAGCATTACAGGTAGCTACAACTGTGAAACTCGCGCGAGCATTGTGGATCATTCCGGTCGCATTATTAACAGCTATATTTTTTAAGAGTGACAAAAAGAAAATTAAAATTCCTTATTTCATTGGATTATTTATTTTGGCAATGATCATAAACACTTATTTTCCTGCAATCCATATCGTTTCAAATGAAATTGTTGATGTTGCAAAAATCGGATTAACAATAACATTGTTTCTTATTGGTGCCGGTTTATCAAGATCAGTTCTAAAATCTGTAGGATTCAAACCATTGGTGCAAGGAATTATTTTATGGATGATCATTTCTGTGGTTGCCTTGTGGGCGGTAATGAATGTTGTATAAATATCAACCCGGAAATGATCTAAGGCAAGTCGAAAAACTGGAAAAGTGTATCTTTAAGCAGATGGAATGACTGGAGCAGTTATTAATCCTAAAGAAGTAAATGGAAAAAGTATTCCATCATTTGAGCGAAACAGAAAAATGTTTTTTGGAATAGGTGGTGCTTTTACAAACCAGCAACGATACAATTTCCATCGTGGATAAATATTTTCCGGATACCAACTCCTGTGTTAGAACTTAAGAAGAATAAGATTACATTCAGGCCGTTTTATTTTTGAACTTTATTTCAAATGGCGGTAAACAAGAAAATACAATAATTGTACTTTTCTTTACAACATAACTGCATATGCCAAACAAAACGAAAGTAGTAGTTTAATTAGTCGACCCTCAAAAACTCATTTTCGCGTTTAAGGCAAAAAATTTCCTGTAAGTATTTATCAGCAAGCTGTAAATAAGTTTCCAGCGTAAAAGTGCCTCTGTACGCCAGAGGGTCATGACTCGTTTGAAGTTAAAAGCCGCTGCACTTAAAAGAAGATTTATGCTATCTCCCTGGGTACCTTTTTAAAAAATTTCTGATTAACCGGTAATCAAATTTTAAATGACTGATCACTGGTTCTATTGCTGCTCTGCGACTATGCCTTTTTCGTTGTGCCGAAGCTCAATATTCTCTGCCCTGGCAATACCGACACATTTCTTAATAATGCGCTGATGCAGTTTGCTATCGGTAGGATAGGTGATATTTTTCCCCTGCACCGTTGTATCTACCGTTAAGATATCATCGTTAGCATCTTTGTCATTGATATAAATACTTTCCTTAAATATCTCTTCGATTCCCTCTGTCCCAATGCGTTTCCTGAACTCTACCAACTCTGTTGAACTGCATGGAACTTTGGGCATAAAAAACTGCTGACCACTAAAGTATTGAAAGTACAGGTTCTCTGACCAGTGCTCTACAATATTTTCATCGCTAAGATTGCGCAGTTGTTTCAAGATTAAAAGTGATACCATCAGCCGAATCGGCTTTGCCGGCTTACCCATTCGGGGACTGTAATGTTTGGAAAATAATTCCTCAAATCTTTGCCATCGAATCTTTTCAGATAGCATTACCAATGGATGATGCTGATCGATAATATCAAGCAATGACGAAAACATGCTCGTTTGAGGTGTTGGAATTTGCTTTTTGTACATAAAAAATCTGCAAGTTTTTAAAGACAATTTATCCTTTTCCTGCAATCTTTCTATTAGTACTTATTAACAACACCTTGCACTACCATTATTTTTATCTCATATTTGAGGACCGACTAATTAATATTTGTTGCAATTTGAAACAAAAACCCCGGCTAACTTTTTCAGTCTCCGGGGTACAGTAAACATTACATAGTACACACACAACAAGAACTTTCAACTTTTTTAATCAGGTTTTTTACCATCTAAAAAAGAATTAATGGTACTGATTTCGGCTTTATTATTTTCATCAGACCTTACAGTATAGTTGCTATAAAAACTTTCTACATCGGCAATGGAATTATGTAATTCCATATTGCGGCGGAGGTATGCTGGAACAGACTCAAACTCATTGTTAGGATCCGCAGCGTTAACATTAAAGGAAAGATTCCTCAACTTCGCAATGCGATCCATAGCCCGGCGCTTTAGTTCTTCTGCTTCGTCCACCATCGGCGGTTCCTCAACAGTTGACATCATGATGGGCATCGTTTGGTGTACTTTCTTTTCCTGGCTTTCCTCCACCGCTTCGATGGAGTTTTTCACCACCAATTTCATTTCTTCCACAGGCTCGTCTTCCTGTATGGAAATTGACAAAGGGGCGAGTTTGTCCATAGTTTCGGATTCAGGTTTTGTTTTTTCCTCAGCATAGATATGCTTTGGCTTCGACAAATATCCGCCTGACGTTGGGGCGGTGCTAGCCTCTTTATTAATTTCTGTTTGTTTCGTTTGATTAATTATTTCAGCGTCATTCTGCTGCAGCAAGTTAGCCTTCGGGGGAATTGGATTGTAATCCGAAGATAACTCGAAACGAACAATATTTTCAGAAGATTTATCAACAGTAATTTTCTCATTCCAATTTGCGTAATTTACGATTTCTGGTTGTGGTATTTCTACGATTTTTGGCGCAAGATTTTCTAAATTTTCATCCTTTTTGTTTAATGAAAAAAATACGTCTTCTTCTTTTACGGTTCTAAAGTTTTTTCCTTCTATTGAATTTCTTTCTTCAATCTTTTTCTCATTAACCAATTCATCTTTATGAACCAATGTCTCATTTTTTTCATCAAAAAGAAAAAGAGGTTGACTGGGTTTCTTTTTTTCTTCCTGTAAAACCACTACAACTTTTTCATTTTCTTTTTTTGTTTCGACAGCTGGCTCTTCCTTTTTATCAAAAGGTTCTTTGTGCTCAAATCCGGTTGCAATAAGCGTTATACCAATTTTCTTTCCAAGCGAATTATCGTATCCGAGTCCAAGAATTACATCTGAATCTTCACCTGCCTGGCCCAGCAAATGATTCTGAATAGTTTCCACCTCATCCATTGTAAATTCCGCATCTCCTTCTGCAGAATTGATATTAATAAGAATCCATTTTGCTCCCCGAATATCATTATCGTTTAACAAAGGAGAATTAAGTGCTGCTTCAATTGCTTTCTGCGCGCGGTTTTCACCTTCACATTCTGCACTTCCAAGAATCGCTACACCACCACTTCTCATAACTGTACATACGTCTGCAAAATCAACATTGATTTGACCTGTACTGTTGATGACATCAGTAATACATTTTGCGGCAGTAGCCAAAACATTATCTGCTTTGGCAAAGGCCGCTTTCATTGTTAAATTTCCAAACTGATGGCGCAGTTTATCATTGCTGATCACTAAAAGTGTATCCACATGATCCTTCAATTTATTAATTCCTTCTTCAGCTTGCGCAATTCTTTTTTTACCTTCATAGGCAAATGGCGTTGTTACTATCCCAACAGTCAGAATACCAAGATCTTTACAAATTTTTGCAATGATCGGAGCACCACCGGTTCCGGTTCCGCCACCCATTCCTGCTGTAATGAAAGCCATCTTTGTGTTAACTTCCAGAATCTTTTTTATTTCTTCCAGGCTTTCCTCTGTCGCTTCACGACCAATCTGAGGATTAGCGCCGGCGCCAAGTCCTTGAGTTAAATGTGGCCCAAGTTGTACTTTATTTGGCACCTTACTTGTCGTAATTGCCTGTGCATCTGTATTACAGATAATGAAATTTACTCCGTCAATATTTTGGCTGAACATATGGTTTACAGCGTTGCTTCCACCACCACCAATTCCGATCACTTTTAGAATAGATGATTGTTCTTTTGGCAAATCAAATTGAATCATAGTAAGGTTCCTCCTTTCCCCGAAGGGTAATTTTTGTTGGGTTAGTAATTGTTCTTTTAATTTTTGTTGGGAAAAACAAAAGAATTTTTTTTATGGTGTTAATTTTTTGAATGGTTTAATTCCTGTGTTTGCTTTGCTTTATAATTCTGAATCTCCTTCATCTTTAAACATTTCGATCAATCCTATTTTGCAGGAGTCCAAAAAACTTTTTAATGTTTTTCGTGGCTTTACTACATTCACTCTTTCCGCTGTTACTACTGATTCATTTTCGTCTATGCATGCCTGTTGCAGCCCTTCAGGAATATTAATTTTTGAAAATTGCTGTTCAAATTGTTTACGCTTATTTTCATAATCATTGTATCCTTTTAAGATCAGGCCAAGACAAGTTGAATACATTGGCTTTGCTAATTCTTCAATATGTCCGGATGCAAGATGTTCATTTGGATAACCGATGCGTGCATTCAAACCTGTTACATATTCTGTAAGCTGAATCAGGTGCTTCAGCTGTGAGCCACCACCAGTAAGCACTACACCTCCATTCAGCATTCTGTTGTCGAGCCCAACCTGCTTCAAATGATAGGAAACAAAATCCATTATTTCGCTCATACGTGCCTGGATGATGGCCGCAAGATTTTTTACGCTGATCTCTTTTGCTGCCATTCCTCTCAACCCCGGAATTGTAATAAAAGTATTTGCTTTTGCCTCATCAGCAAGCGCGCTTCCAAATTGTACTTTCATTTGTTCGGCCTGAGTTTTTAAAACACCTAAACCCGTTTTGATATCATTGGTGATATTTTCGCCACCAAAAGGAATTACCGCAGTATGTTTTAAAATTCCTTCATAGAAAACGGCGAGGTCGGTAGTGCCACCACCAATATCAACAATAGCTACACCGGCTTCCAGATCGTGATCGCACATAACTGCGGCTGCAGAGGCAAGAGGTTGAAGCACCAGGTCTTTAATTTTTAATCCTGCTTTTTCAACACTTCGGTTAATATTCCTGATCGCGTTTTTATCACCGGTTATAATATGAAAATTAGCACCAACTTTTACTCCGCTATAGCCAATTGGGTCAGGGATATTTTGAAAATTATCAACGGTAAATTCCTGTGGAATTACATCAATAATCTGGTCACCCGCAGGAATATAAGTTTTATATTGATCATTAACCAATTGATCAATTTCAGATTGCATAATTTCTTCCTCGGTGTTCTGTCTTACAATGTCACCCCGGGTTTGCAGGCTTTTGATATGATGCCCCGCGATACCGACATACACTTCTGTGATCGGTAAATTTGGATTGCTTGCGTAGCAGTTTTCCAAAGCGGTTTGAATGGCTTTGATCGTTTGGTCAATGTTCAACACCATGCCGTGCTGAACACCGTTGCTGTTGGCGCGCCCAAAGCCAAGGATTTCGAGTTTGCCGAATTCATTTTTCCTTCCGGCAATGGCAGCGATCTTGGTAGTACCAATGTCGAGCCCTACGATAATGGGTTGTTCGTTGTTCATATTTTAGTTTTGTTTTTTCTTCAAAAATTATCGGCAGCGGCTGCTAATAATTTTGAAAATGTGTGTTACTACTTGTTGTTTTTTTCCAATTTTTTTATTTTAATAATCGCTTTTCGGTGGCATTACTGCCTTAGGTACCGGATTCGTTTGTTCATTTGGTTTTTCAACTTCTTTTTTTACCGCTGCTTTTTTTGCAGGGGTAGGATGTGGTCTTTCATTAGATGATGGATGTCTGATTACCGATTTGCTCCCGGTTGAGAGTTGTTTTTTAAATAAAGGTTTTTCATGATCTTGGATAGGGGCCACAGCACTAACTTTGGTTTCAGAGGGTTTGACTGGGATTTTATTTTCATCTGTTTTTGGGGTTGGTACGTTTAAAACGGGCGAATTATTTATGTTATCATTATTGTCATTATTATTTTCGATTGGTGTTGGTAATTGTATTTTAGTTGAATCATTTGAATTTCTTTTTGCTTCAGCGATAAGGGTTTTCATGATGAGAACAGAACGCAAAGAATCTGATTTTACCTCCGCAGCATTTCTGTTTACACCAATCACCTGGTCTTTAAATTGAACATCTACAACAGAATACTTATTCCATCCAAGTTTGGTTTGAACCTTCTGGTAAAACGCAAGAAGCTTGTTAAATTTCTCTCCACAATTATCTGCACTTCCAAATCGAATTACCTGGTTTCCTAACTTCGGTATCATCTCAAAAGTCGCTGCTTGCGTGATGTCTATCTGATCTATCTGTGCCATCCAGAAAGGATGAGCATTAATATATTCGCTCAAAACTTTTAATTCATTTAAAAGAACACTATCCTGTTTTTTCAATACTTTTACATCAGTTGGAAAACTGGTAAAAACTGGAAGACGCGCAGAAAACTTATCACTCAATGGAAGCATGGTTAAAGAACTATCTATATAAAATGAAACACCAGAAACAGTAAAAATTCTTGCTATAGGTTCACGTTCTTTAATTTTTATTTGCAATACATTTTTATTATCAACAAACATTTCGGCTTTTTTTATCCAATCATTTTTTTCCAGCGCGCTCTCCATTGTCGTAAGATCAAGTGAACCAATCGATGATTGATCAAGTTTCCGCCTGTGTACTTTTTGCAAAATGTTAAGCACATCTTTTTCGCTGATAAAATAATTATTCTGTACCCCTGAAATATTGATTTGAACTTCAGACAAACGCGCATTATTTTTTTTCGAAATTGCCGCAACCAATAATACCACAAGCCCGGATGCCAGTAATACCCATACTGAGATCACAAGGATTTTTTTGAAAGTGTATTTGTTGGTTGTTGACATTTAAAAAGTGCTCTCTAATATTTCTTTAATTGGTTGAACAAGCTTATCAATATCACCAGCTCCGGCAGTAATTAATAACTCACCAAAGCTGCTTTCTGCAACTGATTTCAGATAATCATTTCCCACGTATTCTAACAAGCCTTCTTTTGAAATGATCGCTGCATTTTCATTTTTCATTTCTTTCAAAATCAATTCGCTTGTAACGCCCTCAACTGGTTTTTCTCTTGCCGGGTAAATCGGAAGAAGTAAAATTCTATCGGCCGTATCAAGGCTTTCAGCAAATTCTTTTGCAAAATCTTTTGTTCGCGAAAAAAGATGCGGCTGAAAGATGACAGTGCATTTTCTATTACTGAATAAACTTTTTGCTCCTTTTATCAATGCACTTAATTCCTGCGGATGATGCGCATAATCATCGATAAAAACAACATTATTTCTTTGTTTACGTGCTTCCTCAGGACTGATGATGTATTCAAATCTTCTTTTTACTCCTTTAAATGATTCTACAGCATCTTTAATTCTTTGTGGTCCAACTTTTAAATAATCTGCTACAACTATTGCTGCAATTGCGTTTTCAACATTATGCATGCCACCCATATTCAATTTGATATTCGTAATTTCTGTTACTCCATTTTTTATATCAAATTCATAACCTCCGTCTTTCATGATGATGTTGCATGCATATGCATCTGCTGCATCATTTTGAAGACTATAGCGGAGATGCATAGACACAATGAAATATTTTTGCGGCAAACCATATCTTGTTAATAAAAGTCCATCTGGGTTTAATTGATTAGCAAATTCAACAAATGCTTCTTCCATTTTTTCTTTCGTTCCATAAATGTCAAGGTGATCAGCATCCATTGCTGTAATCAGCGCGATATTTGGAGATAACTTTAAAAAGCTTCTGTCATATTCATCTGCTTCTACTACAGAGACGTTATTATCGCTGCTCCAGAAATTTGTTTCATAATTTACTGAAATCCCCCCAAGGAAAGCATTACAGCCAAATCCTGAATCCCGCAGGATGTGTGCGATCATTGTGCTTACTGTTGTTTTTCCATGAGTTCCGGCCACACAAATATTATAAGTAGACTTTGTAATTTGCTGAAGAACATCACTTCGTTTTGCTAATTCGTAATGATTGTCTTTATAATAGTTCAGCTCTTTATGATCTGAAGGTATAGCGGGTGTGTAAACAACAACATCTGCATCTTTATCAAGCAATGAAACATCGTCTTCATAATGAATTGAAATTCCTTCTGATTCCATTTGCTGTGTAAGTGGGGTAGAAGTCTTATCATAACCACTTACGATCACATTTTTATGAAGAAAATACCTTGCAAGAGCACTCATGCCAATGCCGCCAATTCCGATAAAATAAATTCTCGATATGGTATTATAATCCTTCATTAATTTTTAATTCTTAATTGAATTTTTTTTTAATTTTTTCAAAATTTCATCCGCTATTATTTTATCAGCATTTGTATTGCTGAGTTTCAAAATATTTTCAGACAGTTCTTTCATTAATGCCTCGCGATTGATAAGTTCCAAAAGATCCGGAATGAGTCTTGTTTTCACTTCCGCATCCGGAACTATTAATGCCGCTTTTTTATTTACGAGTTCCATCGCATTTGCCGTTTGATGATCTTCTGCTGCAAAAGGAAACGGAACAAAAATCGCCGGCTTTCCTGTAACACACATTTCTGCAACAGTCATAGCCCCAGACCTTGCTACCACTACATCTGCTGCAGCGTAAGCATTTTCCATTTTATCAATAAAAGCATTAGTCCAGACATTCATTCTTTCTTCTTCAACTTTAGCTGCATTAGCAGCGTAATTTTTTCCTGTTTGCCAAATGAGCTGAAGATGATTGTTTTTGAAAACATCAATGTTTGCTTCAATCGTTTCATTAATGCTTTTTGCACCAAGGCTTCCACCCATTACAAAAACGGTTTTCATTTCAGGACTCAATCCAAAAAATTCCAGAGCATCTGCTTTCGGAATTTTTTCCAAAAATGCTTTTCGGATAGGGTTACCTGTTAATAATATTTTTTTAGCAGGAAAATATTTTTCCATTCCGGCAGAAGGCACAAAAATTTCTGTGGCTCTTTTTCCAAGCAGAATATTACTTTTTCCGGGAAAAGAATTGCTTTCATGAATGAATGTTGGGATTTTCATGTTTTGAGCTGATCTTAAAACCGGAAAACTTGAATATCCTCCAACACCAATCACCGCGTCAGGTTTAAAATCTTTTAAAATTTTTCTAACCTGGAAAAAACTTTGTACCAACTTTACAGGAAGTGAAATATTTTTAATCAAAGAACTTCTGTTGTATCCTGCTATATCAATTCCAATGATTTGATATCCTGCAGCAGGAATTTTTTCCATTTCCATTTTGCCTTTTGCACCTACAAATAAAATTTCCATCGAAGGAATTTTAGATTTTAATGCATTTGCAATTGCTAACGCAGGAAAAATATGTCCACCCGTGCCACCACCGGCTATGATGATTTTCATATTTGAATTTTTTCCTGTCATATTTTCAATATCGATGTTTTCTTTTTTCTAACTACTTCTTCTTGAGTAAACAAACAAATAAGTTCATTTTTATTTTTCTATTTTATGCTTCTTCTTCGTTTGTTTCAACTGTTTCTTCTGTTTGTTGTGTTGCCAGCTCAGCGCTTCTACCTTCGGCCTGCTCTACGTTTCGCGCCACACTTAAAATAATTCCTATTGAAAAACAGGTAAATAAAAGACTGCTTCCTCCCATACTAACCAAGGGCAATGTCACTCCTGTCGTTGGAAAGAGATTTACGTTTACCGCCATGTTTACAAGCGCCTGAATCACCAAAGTAAAACTCAAAGCAACTGCAAGGAAAGCACCGAACGCATAAGGACATCTTTGAAAAAGCCTGATACTTCTAAACAAAAAAAGAAGATAGATGAGCAAAATAATTGTTCCTCCAGCAAGTCCATATTCTTCAATAATTATGGCATAAATAAAATCGCTGTAAGGATGCGGTAAAAAATTTCTTTGTTCACTTTTTCCTGGTCCTTTTCCAAAAATTCCCCCAGTTGCAATAGCAATTTTTGCCTGTTGGATCTGGTAAGATGCATCCGCTTTATCTGCATACATAAAATCCTGCACACGCTTTACCCATGTTGGAATACGCCCGATAGACAATACAGCAGGAAGGTCTTTCGACTCGTGCTCTTCCTGGTTGTAATAATGCGTAGCCACAGAAACCAAAATCAAAATTGGAATTAATGCTGCTCCCACAACCATTAGAATATGACGGGCTCTCACTCTGCCAATAAACATCAGCATCAAAGCTGTACCACCTATTAACAAGGAGGTAGAAAGATTTGCAGGAGCAATCAATAAGCAAATGATCGCAACCGGAATAATTAGGGGAACAAATCCTTTTTTAAAATCTTTAATTACATTTTGACGACGGCTTAGCAAGCGGCTCAAATACATGAACAGCGCCAGTTTCGCAAGATCTGATGTTTGAAAAGTGAGGTTGATCACAGGTAATTTTATCCAACGACTTGCATCGTTTATATGACTTCCATATTTTAATGTGTAAAGTAAAAGAGGAATTGATATGATAAACAGAATTGAAGCAACACGTGAATAAATGCTATAATTTACCCTGTGCGCAAAATAAATGATCAATACTCCCAGACAGATATAACCAACCTGGCGAAACAAATAACTTTCGGTTGATTTATTCATCCTGTATGCAAGAGAACCGATGCTGCTATAGACAACAAGAATGCTAACCATGGTCAGCAAGATCACAATTGCCCAGATAACTTTATCACCTTTCGTGCGATTGAAAAGATTACCCGTAACCTTGTAAGAAGGAGAAATTGAATCAGATAATATTTGCTTTGGTTCGAACATTAGTTTTTATAAATCTTTTACTGCTTCAATAAATTGAATACCGCGATCTTCATAATTTTTAAAAAGATCGAAGCTTGCACATGCAGGAGATAATAGAACCACATCACCTTTGTCGGCAAAATGAAATGCGGATTGAACGGCATCTTTAGCACTTTGCGTGTTTACCATCAGCTGCACATCGTTTCCAAATGCTTCATGAATTTTTGTGTTATCAACTCCCATGCAAACAATTGCTTTCACTTTTTCCTTCACCAGTTCTTTTATAAAAGAATAATCGTTTCCTTTATCAACACCACCAAGAATAAGAATCACAGGTTTTGTCATTGATTCCAATGCATACCATGTACTGTTTACATTTGTTGCTTTACTGTCATTTATAAATTCCACTCCACGGATTGTTGCAACTGTTGACATTCGATGTTCAAGGCTTTTAAAAGTTTGAATTGCATCCCTGATCTTCTCTTTCCTGATTCCCATTACAGAGGCTGAAACACCTGCTGCCATTGTGTTATATTGATTATGCTTTCCTTTTACCGCAAAATCTTCTACATTCATTTGCATCTCTTCATTTTTCCATTTTAAATGCATTTCCGCATTTACGATGTAAGCTCCTTCTGGTAGTTCGTGGTTCATACTAATTGGTACTGGGTTAGACTTGTTTAAAAATTTATTTAAATATTTTTTTGTTACTTCATCATCGTCGTTATAAATAAAAACATCTTCTTCTGTTTGATTTTCTATGATCCTAAATTTGCTTTTTATATAGTTTTCAAAATTGTATTCATATCGGTCTAAATGATCCTCAGTGATATTTGTCAAAATCGCCACATCAGGTCTGAAAGTTTTTATGTCATCTAATTGAAAAGAACTTATTTCTACTATATACAATTTTTTCGGATCTGTTGCCACTTGTTTCGCAAATGAAAAACCAATGTTCCCTACCAATGCACAATCGAGTCCGGCTGTTTCACAGATATGATAGATCAATGCTGTCGTTGTTGTCTTTCCGTTGCTACCTGTGATTCCTATTATTTTACTGTCTCCTTTGAACCAATAAGCAAATTCTATTTCGCTTATTATTTCAATCCCTTTTTTCGTGATCTCTTTTACCATTTCATTTTTCTCAGGAATGCCAGGGCTTTTTATAATCAGTGAAGCATTCAAGATTGTTTCTTTTGAATGCATGCCTTCTTCAAAATCTATTGCATGAGAAAGCAACTCATTTTTAAAAGCCTCCTTTATTGGTCCGCCGTCACTTACAAAAACATCAAAGCCACTTTGTTTTGCCAGCAACGCAGCACCAATGCCGCTTTCGCCGCCTCCGAGAATTACTAGTTTGTTTTCCATTCCTCTTCCGCTTGATTTCCTAAAATCAAAAAAAAAATTGGTTCTTCAACGGTATGAATTTAACAGGTCAGAAAAGCTAATCACAGGTATTGGAATTGGTTGACACTTCTCTAATCTTAAAAAAAATCGTTTTCATAAAGACAAATCCGAATAACTTCTAGCCACCTCAGTCCGCTTCTTTTTTTTAATCTTAAAAATTGGTTTTCATAAAGACAAATCCTTATTAATTTCTAGTTCTTATTAATCTTCCACACAACTATTTTCTTTTCGAAAGTTCATCTCAATTTTAAAGTAACTACTGCAAGAACCATCGTCAAAATTGTTATCACCCAAAACCTTACTGCAATCTTGCTTTCATGGTAACCCAACTTTTGGTAGTGATGATGTAAAGGACTCATCAAAAATACACGCCTTCCTTCTCCATACTTTTTCTTTGTGTATTTGAAATAAGAAACCTGTATCATCACGCTTAAATTTTCTATCAGAAAAACAAAACAAAAAATCGGTATCAATAATTCTTTGCGAACAATAATAGCAAGCGATGCAATGATGCCGCCAAGTGCCAAGCTTCCTGTATCTCCCATGAAAACCTGTGCAGGATAAGCATTGTACCACAAGAAGCCAACACACGCTCCAACAAATGCAGCAATAAAAATGGCTAATTCACTAAGATTCGGGATGTACATGATGTTAAGGTATTCTGCAATCCGAACGTCACCACTTACAAAAACAAAAACTCCAAGGCCCAATCCGATTATCGCACTCACACCTGTTGCCAGGCCATCTAATCCATCTGTAATATTTGCCCCGTTTGAAACCGCTGTCACAATAAAAATTACAATAATGATATACAAGATGTATGTGTAATCTTCCAAGCTTGCCGGCAATAATCTTGCATAATTAAACTCATGTGTTTTTACAAAAGGTATTGTTGTGATCGGTGTTTTAACTGTTACAAAACGATGAACTTCTCCATTGGCAACAACTGTATCTTCTCCCACTTTATGTTCCCCACGCTGAACAACAGTGTTACCGGATTTTGATCCCATGATCTCACGTTTCACTACCACACTTGGATTAAAATAAAGTGTTGCGCCGATAACAATTCCCAGAATTATTTGTCCAAAAATTTTAAATTTTCCTGCAAGTCCATCAGCATTTGTTTTTTTGTAAGGGATGCCTTTTTCTTTTGAAATCCGTTTTGCTTTTATTTTCAAATAATCATCCACAAAACCTATAATGCCCAACCAGATTGTGCATAACAACATCAGTCTTACATAAACTTTGTGCAGATCTGCAAATAATAAAGTAGGAATTAAAATCGCAAGAAGAATGATAATTCCTCCCATTGTTGGAGTTCCGCTTTTCATTTGCTCACCTGCTAATCCAAGTTCTCTTACTGATTCCCCAATTTGTTTTTTCTTTAAAATGCGAATTAATTTTTTTCCATAAATCATTGTAATGATCAGAGAAAGCAATACAGATATCAACACTCTGAAAGTGATAAAATGGACCAATCCGCTTCCGGGGAATTTGATTCCATTTTTAGCAAACCATTCAAATAGTTGATATAGCATTCTTTAATTCATTTTTTATTTATCCATTAATTGAAACATTTCAACTAAAACTTCTTTGTCATCAAAATGATTTTTTACTCCTTTTATTTCCTGATATTTTTCATGTCCTTTTCCTGCTATCAGGATAATATCTTCTTTCCTCGCAAGTGTTACCGCCGTTTTAATGGCTTCTCTTCTGTCAGTAATCGAGATACATTTTTTCCTTGCCGTAACAGGTACACCTGTTTCCATTTCGCGAATAATTTGTTCAGGACCTTCATTACGTGGATTATCAGAAGTAAAAATTATTCTGTCACTATACTCGCATGCAACTTCCGCCATTTCTGGTCGTTTTGTTTTATCCCGATTGCCACCACACCCCACAACTGTTATAATACTTTCCTGTCCCTTTCTTAAATTTCTTATAGTTGCTAATACATTCAGTAATGCATCAGGAGTATGTGCATAATCTACAATGCCAACAATTTTTTCTTTGACAGAAACGATATAATCAAATCTTCCTTCTGCACCGGATGTGTTACTTAAAACCTTTAAAACATTTTCTTTATCTTCTCCTAAACAAATCGCAGCTCCATAAACTGCTAATAAGTTATATGCATTGAAAGTTCCTATCAATCTGAAATGCACTTCCACATCATTGATCATAAGTTCCAATCCTAAAAGCGAATCATCAATAATCCGTCCTTTAAAATCTGCCATCGTTTTGAGACTATACAAATATTTTTTTGCTTTTGTATTCTGAAGCATAATGTTGCCGCGCTTATCATCAGCATTGCTTAATGCGAAAGCTGTCGATGGCAATGAGTCAAAAAAAGATTTTTTTACACGGATATATTCGTCAAACGTTTTGTGATAATCGAGATGATCATGTGTAATGTTGCTAAAAATTCCTCCAGCAAATTGCAGATCATCTACCCGGTGCTGGTGTATTGCATGAGAACTTACTTCCATAAAAACATATGCGCATCCTTGTTCATACATTTTTGCCAAGAGCTGATTCAGACTTATTGCATCCGGTGTTGTATGTGTAGAAGGCAATGCTTCATTTCCAATTTGATTTTGAACAGTGCTTATTAAGCCGCAGTGGTAACCAAGAGAAGAAAATAATTTGAACAATAAAGTTGCGATTGTTGTTTTTCCATTTGTTCCTGTAACACCTACCAGCTTTATTTTTTCTGAAACACGCCCATAAAAATTATGAGCCATAATGGCTGCTGCTTTTGCACTATTATCAACTACTGTATAATGAATTTTTTCATTAATAATTTCAGGGATTTTTTCACAAACAATGGCAACTGCACCCTTTCCTATTGCAGTATCTATAAAATCATGACCATTTGAAACAGTACCTTCAATTGCAATGAAACATGCACCTGGCGATACTTTTCGTGAATCAATCTGTAAATCATTTATTTCTATCGCTGTAGAACCAACCACAGAATGAATATTTACTTTATACAATATTTGTTGCAATGATGACATTAATTCAATTGTAATTTTATTAACTGCCCTTTATTAAAATCTGAATTTTGCGCCAATGATTGATAGATCACTTTTCCTTTTCCTGAAGCCGCAACTTTTAGTCCCATATTTTCTAATAGATACACTGCATCTTTTAATCCCATACCTGTTACATCGGGAATTTTATGTGCAGATATTGAAATATTATCTGCTAATAATTTTGCTTTTCCATCCTGTAAAACTGTGCTTCGCCATGAACCTGAAGTTGCAGAATCGGTTTTCTGGAATTTAAATACATCGAAAATTTTATTGACATCTTTTTTCAATCCATAAAACTTATAGATGTCGTTGTCATTTGAAATAGAATTAGGATCAAATGATTTATCTGAAACTCTTAATGCGTATAACTTATCGGCTACGTCTCTGAAAACCGGCCCTGATACAGAAGCTCCATAAACATGTTTTGATTCACTACTGTTTTGAATTACAATTCCAATGGTATATTCAGGATTATTAACAGGAAAATATCCCATGAATGCAGATTGATAAATCTTTGAACCTTTATTGTATCCGCGATTGTCCATTGCTGATACTGCTGTTCCCGTTTTTCCTGCAAACTCATAAACATTAGTTTCAAGAGCATGGGCAGTTCCTTCTTTGCTTTGTACGACTGCCATCAAACAGCCTTTTAATTTTCCAAGAGTTTCATCACTGCAAATTTTATCCACCAAAACCTTTGGTTTAAAAGTTTGAATTTCTTCACCCATCTCATTGACAGAATTGACGAGATAAGGCTTCATCATTTTTCCATTATTCGCTACAGCATTATAAACCATTAGCAAATTCAAAGGTGTTTCCAGTTCTTCATATCCATGCGCCATAAAAGGAATGGTGGTTTTTGCCCAATGTTTGCTGCTAGGCTTTTTAATGAAAGGTTTTGCTGCACCAACAATATCAACTCCTGAAGTTGTATCAAGTCTTAATGCATGCAAATGCTGATAAAATTTAGAAGGCTGATTATGATAATATTCATCAGCAAGTTTTGCAAATGCGACATTGGAAGACATTGCAAAAGCTTCTTTAACAGTAACTCTTCCTGTTCCTAAATGTGAGTCGGTAATATTTAAACCATAGAAATTTTTTCTTCCTCCCTCACAATCAACTATTGAACCGGTGTCCACATATTTATCTTCCAGAAGAGATATTAATGTGGCTATTTTAAAAACTGATCCTGGTTCTGTTCTCATTCCTAATCCATAATTATAATCTTCCCAATAACTTCCATCAGGCCTTTTTCCAAGGTTGGCGATCGCTTTTATTTTACCAGTTTTCACTTCCATCACAATGCAGCTTCCATGAATAGAACTGTTTTCGCTCATCATTTTTAATAAAGCATTTTCTGCCACATCCTGGATATAAGTATCAATAGTTGTTACAATATCTTTTCCATTTTCTGGTTCTATTTCTGCCCCGTCAACAGGCACATAAGTTCCTGCGATATATCTCATCAACCGCTGTCCTGTCTGGCCTTTCAGCACACTGTCATAAGATCTCTCCAGGCCTACATTTTTGCTAGTATCGCCTCTCGAAAGACCAATCGTACGATTAGCGAGCAATACATAAGGATTGACACGGTTATCTCTTACATCGATAATAAATCCACTTTTATTTCTTCCTTCTCTTACCAAAGGAAAATCTCTTAAAGCCTCGTAATCTTCAAAAGAAATTTTCTTTTTTAAAGGAAAATATCTTGAATCTTTTTTGTATTCTGTTCGCAGTAAGTTTTTATAATAAGCTGCATTTCCATCTTTGAAAAGAGAAGCAAGAGAAAGGCTTAATGAATCCAGATTTTTATAAAATCTTTTCCCATTTTTTTCACGAAGACCATCTGCGCCAAAATCAATGTAGATGTCAAATACAGGAATCGAAGTGCTGAGCATATTTCCATCTTCGCTGTAGATGCTACCACGTTCAGCGTCGATGTCAATGTATTTAAGATGTTGTTTATAGCTCATGCTTTTCCAATATTTTCCCTGCACTTTCTGGATATAAATTGCGCGGCCCAAAATGATTGCTCCCAACATAATCATGATGAGAAAGCAAAGATGAACGCGCCACAATATGTCTTTTTTGATATCCAATTCCTTCCCTTATTTATCAGTTCTCAATAATTAAAAAATCAATGTTATTTCTTCGTTTACTGTTCCCTGATCTTTTATAATTATTTGATTTTTTTACTTTTCAATCAACGTGTCAACAATTCTGACAGGCGGCGCCAACAATGGTTTCAGCCCCAATGGTTCAACAGCTTTAGCAAGTTCACTTGCTTTACTTCTGAATATTACTTCTTGTTTCACCGTTTTAAATTCATACTCCATTTCTTTCAGATTTTTTTCAGTATTGTTTATTTCGCGCATTGTTTTATCAGCATAGTGACCGTTGGCGATATAAATAATGGCAATAGCAGAAATAAAAAAATAAAAAGGAATATTACTCACAATCCATTTGTTATACTTCAACTTTCTGCGCTTCTTTTTTGGAGCGCTTATCTTTTCTCCATTTATGTTTTCTTCTGTCACCATTTTTTGATGAACTATTGATTTAAATTTTTATTTTTTCTGCAATTCTCAACTTCGCACTTCTTGATCTCGGATTTCTTTTTATTTCTTCTTCTGAAGGAACAATTGGTTTTTTTGTAATTATCTTTAGTTCCCTTTTCGCTGCATTTCCAAAAACATCTCTCGATTGTTCTTCTTCAAAGTTTCCATTCTTAAAAAAATTTTTTACGATTCTGTCTTCCAGTGAATGGAATGTGATTACTGCGATTCTTCCTCCTTCTTCCAAAACATTTACCGTTTGCAAAAGCATTTCTTTAAGCACATTTAATTCATCATTCACTTCGATTCTTAATGCCTGGAAGACCTGCGCAAAATATTTTTCAGGATTTCCTTTTACAATCGGATAAACAGCATTTTTAAATTCACTGATCGCATTTAATAAATGTGTTTTTCTCAATTCTATAATTGTTTTCGCCAGTGTTTTTGAATTGGTCACTTCGCCATATTGTTCAAAAATTTTATGCAGTTTTTCTTCTGAATAATTTCTTACAATATCCGCTGCGGTTATTTTTTCATTTTGATTCATCCGCATATCCAATGCCGCATTAAATCTTGTTGAAAAACCTCTTTCTGCTTCATTAAACTGGTGGCTGGAAATGCCGAGATCGGCAAGAATGCCATTTACTTTGGAAATTTTATGAAAACGAAGAAAGCGCTGAAGATGCCTGAAATTGTGTGGAACAAAAATGACACGTTGGTCATCAGGTACGTTTTTCTGGGCGTCTTCGTCCTGGTCAAAAACGACCAGCATCCCATCGCCATTTAATTGCTCAAGGATCTTTTTGCTGTGACCGCCACCTCCAAAAGTGCAATCCACATAAATTCCAGAAGGAATTATTTTCAACCCATCAATAACCTCTTTCAATAATACCGGCACATGGTATGCCTGTTGCATGGATTATTGTTTTGATGGTTTATCACCTGCCATTACTTCTTTTGCCAAATCGCTGAATGTTTCCGGTGAAAAAGTTTCAAAGAACTGTTGATATTTACTCTTATCCCAAATTTCAATTTTGTCGATCGCCGAAACCAGAACTATATCTTTTTCAAGTGAAGCATATTCGGTAAGATTTTTTGGCAGTAAAATTCTGCCTGCACTGTCCGGCGAAACCTGTGTGGCACCGTTTAAAAAATACCGTTTGAATTGCCTTACTTTTGGATCAAAATCATTCAATTTGCCTATTTCAGAAAATATAGGTTCCCAGCTTTCTGCAGTATATAAACTGAGACATTTTTCAAAGCCCCGGTTAATCACAAAAAGTTCTAATGCTCCTTCCGGTAACTGTTTTTTGAAACCAACCGGAAGAAGAAACCGCCCTTTTGCGTCTAATGTAGCTTCGAATTCGCCTATAAAGCTTGTCATTATGAACCTGATTATTTAGAGAATTTTCAATATTTACCACAAAATAACACTTTTTCCCACTTTGCAAACACTTTAACAAAAAACTTTTTTATCCACACTTTCAAAAAGTTGGGTACTTATGGGTTTTAAGTATAAAAAAAGATGGTTTTCTAAGAAAATGTTAATTGGTTGTGGAAAAAAAAAGTAAAAAAGAGTGAAAGTGGCGTTCAAAACAGCAGAAATGGGAAAGAAAAGAAAAGCAGAAAAAATTAGCAAATGAGAACATTTGTGGCACGATAATTACTATAATTATTTTTGGTAAAAACTTTTTCTTACGGGGTGTTTGTAAAAAGCTGAGATCATACCCACATAACTTGATACAGGTAATACTGTCGAAAGGAATTAAGAAATTAAGCTTACCAAAGGTAGCCCTGAAAAGGGCTACGTTTTTTTAACTACCGTACTGCAAAATGCAATTAGAAGAAATCATTAAAATAAAAATTAAAAACGAAGGACCAATTTCTTTCCACGATTTTATGGGGATGGCGCTTTATTATCCTTCGCTCGGTTATTACAATTCTAAAAAAAACAAAATTGGCGTAGACGGAGATTATTATACCAGTCCGGTTTTGAGTTCATTGTTTGGAGAAATGATTGGAAGGCAATTAGAAGAAATGTGGATGTTGCTTAGCAAAAAGCCTTTTACTATTGTTGAATTTGGCGCTGGCACAGGCGCTCTTTGTTTTGATATTCTTTATTACCTGAAAAATAATCGTAATTTATATAATGAGTTAAAATATTGCATCATCGAAAAAGGAGAAATGATGAAGCAAAGGCAAAAGAATTTATTGCCTGAAAAAGTAAGCTGGCATAATTCGATCAATGAAATCGGCGAAATAAATGGTTGCATTTTATCGAATGAATTATTGGATAATTTTCCTGTACATAAAGTCATCATGAAAGATGAGCTGATGGAAGCTTTTGTAGATTATGAAAATGATTTTGTTGAAGTTTTAAAGCCTGCTGATGAAGAATTAAAAAATTATTTTATTGAGCAACAAATTGTTTTGCCAAAAGATCATTGTACAGAAATAAATCTGCTCGCAATTAATTGGATAAAGGAAAATGCGCAAAATTTAAATTCCGGTTTTGTGATCACTATCGATTATGGTTTTTCTGCTGAAGATTTATATTCTGCAAAACGAAATGCAGGAACGATACTTTGTTATAAAGGTCATCAGGTCAATACCGCACCTTTTCAAAATATAGGGGAGCAGGACATTACAGCTCATGTAAATTTTTCTGCTTTAAATTTTTGGGGCGAGAAATTTGGTTTGAACAGTTGCGGTTTTACTTCTCAATCAAATTTTTTACGTTCTCTTGGACTGATGAATTATTTAAGAAAATTAGAGATGGAAAATAAAGAAAATAATCGCGATTCTATTTTGCATATCAATAAATTGCTGGTCGATATGGGAAATAAATTCAAAGTTTTCATCCAGCAAAAAGGTGAGAAAAGTAAGATGCTTACAGGAATGCAATTCGCAAATCCCTTTCCATAATTGTAAATGTTTTATTTTAAAAATCAGAAGGAAAAGTTTCAGGAACTTTCCTTCTGTCAACATGCAAGGGCAATGGATGCAATGCTTTTGTCTGATCAATAAACATCAGCGCATCATATCTTTCCGGAAGCAATGATGGAACATAATTTCCATATTTTTCCATGCGTGGATCATATACAACTCCTATCGCCCGATGAGGAATTTTATCCAAATATTCTTCATCTATATCCTCGTTAAAAAGAAGATACCTGTTCATATCACTTTCGTTGTGCAACCGTGCTTCAATACTTCCATTTTTTGCTTGTGGTACTTCCATTACCTCCATTGGCGCTCCCCATTCTTCACCGGCAATCACAGTTCCCTGATAACTTGCAAAGCCGGCCAGGTAAACGTTTTGCTCTCCGTATTGTTCACGAGCCAGTTCGCCAATGTTCACCATTCCGGCCCGGCTCATATCGGTTGCTCTTGCATCACCTATATGTGTATTGTGTTCCCAAACAATTCCTTTGGCATTCTTTCCATGAAATTTCATAAGCCTGTCAAGAGTTTCCATCATGTGCCTGTCGCGAACATTCCAGCTTTCATTATCAAAGCCGATCATCGTACGATAATATTTTTCAGCATTCACTGCAATCAATGCATTTTGTTCTGTATTAAAACCAGCTTCGCGATCTCCATCCAAAAATTGCGCTTTCATCCTGATCTCTTTTAAAAGAGCCAGAACTTCGTCACGGCAGCCGGATTCATTTAAAGTATAACGGGCATATTGTTGTTCATTTTCATTAAAAGGCTCAAAACATTGAATCGCTTTTTTTACAGATTGCGCAGCCTGCGGATCTTCACTTTCCAGGTAATGTACCATTGCTTTCATCGAATCCCAGAGGCTGTAAACATCTAATCCATAAAAGCCAACTTTTTTGTCATTGGCTAAGGAATTATTGTGCTCGCGAAGCCATTCTGAAAGCCCGGCTATTTCCCAATTTCCCCACATCCATGTTGGCCAGCGATCAAAATTTTTCAGAATATATTCAATATTATCACCGGCATCTTTATAACCTTTTATAAAACGATTTATTTTGTAACAATCAGGCCAGTCACCTTCTACAGCGATAAAATTAAAACCTTTCTCTGTGATCAATCTTCGCGAAATCGCTGCACGCCAGGTATAAAATTCATGCGTTCCATGTGATGCCTCGCCCAACATTACAATCGGACGGTTACCAATATCTTCCAATAAAGCATCTAAATCTTTTGTATTATTTAGTGGATACATGATAAAATATTTTTGCTATCCAAGCCACAATTTGCTTGCCAGATGAAAAGCGTTATTTCTAAAAAAAGAAAATAGAAAAAGCAAATAAAACTTCGTTTACTGTTCATTGTTATTAATTTTTTTATTTGATTTTTTAAATGAGTATGTCTTGTTTAAATTTGTGCTTTTTTAAATTAAAAATGAGCGCTTCCGTAACATTAGAAAACAAACTTGAAAAAACGGTTTATCCGATATTATTCGCCATCAGTTTTTCGCATTTATTAAATGATACAATTCAATCTTTAATTCCGGCTATTTATCCAATTTTAAAAAGCAATTATAGTTTATCATTTGCTCAGATCGGTCTTATAACTTTTACTTTTCAAATGGCGGCTTCTCTTCTGCAACCCTTTGTAGGCTTATATACTGACAGAAAACCTCAGCCTTATTCACTTGCAACCGGAATGGGATTTACGCTTTTAGGATTGATCGTTTTATCCATGTCGGACAACTTTCATCTTGTGTTGGTATCGGTCGCATTGGTTGGAATCGGCTCCTCAATTTTTCATCCTGAATCTTCAAGAATGGCGCATGCAGCAGCAGGAATCCAACCCGGTTTGGCGCAATCTATTTTTCAATTGGGTGGAAATCTGGGCAGTTCTATCGGACCATTGCTTGCTGCCTGGATCATCGTTCCTCATGGACAGACAAGTATTGTATGGTTTTCATTGATTGCATTGATTGCAATTTTTGTTTTAACGAAAGTAGGAAATTGGTACAAAGGATACGTGGTTAAAATGAGATTGAAACACCGGCATAAAACACCTGTATTCCATTCCTCATTTTCTAAAAAAAAGGTTGCATTTTCTGTTTCTATTTTATTGGTTTTAATTTTTTCGAAATATTTTTACCTGGCCAGTTTAACCAGTTATTTTACCTTTTATCTGATCAATAAATTTCATGTGAGCATACAAACTTCACAAATTTATTTATTTGTTTTTTTATTTTCTGTTGCAGCAGGAACGTTGATTGGTGGCCCTTTGGGAGATAGATTTGGAAGAAAATATGTGATCTGGTTTTCTATTTTAGGCACTGCTCCTTTTGCCTTATTATTACCTTACGCGAATCTTTTCTGGACTGTTATTCTCGTGATTCCAATCGGATTGATTTTGTCTTCAGCTTTCTCTGCAATCTTAGTTTATGCGCAGGAATTAATTCCCGGAAAAATTGGTTTGGTTTCGGGATTATTTTTTGGATTTGCATTTGGAATGGGCGGAATCGGTTCAGCTTTATTGGGAGACCTTGCGGATAAAACAAGTATTATTCATGTTTATCACCTCACCTCTTTTCTTCCGCTAATCGGCATTATTACAGGCTTTTTGCCGAATATAGAAGGGACAAGAAAAAGAAAATTGAAAGTGCAAAGTTGATGGCAGAAATGTTTTCGAAAGTTTATAAATTTATGAGTCATGAATTATTTCCTTCTCATATTATTCTGGATCATTTATTATGCAGTTCATAGCATTCTTGCATCAACACAAGTGAAAGAATTTTTCAGAAAAAAGATTGGAAAATATTTTCGATATTATCGGCTTGCTTATTCTGTTTTTGCAACCATCACCTTAATATTTCTTTTATTTTTTCAATATTCTTTTTATAGTCCTTTTTTGATAAAATCCTTTTTTCTAAAATATTTTTCGACATTATTTCTTGTTTTACCAGGACTTGTAATCATGTTTATTTCAATCAAAAAATATTTTATGTTGTTGAGTGGAGTCAGATCAATATTTATTGCAACACCTCCGATAGAATTAAAAGTAACCGGCATTCACCGTTTCGTTCGTCATCCTTTATATCTTGGCACTATTTTATTTGTTTGCGGATTATTTTTTTTATTTCCTACCATTAGTAATTTGATCGCAGTTGTATTGCTGATTGCTTACGTTTTAACAGGAATTATTTTTGAAGAAAAAAAGCTGATCAAAGAATTTGGGAAAACTTATGAAGAGTATATTTTAAAAGTGCCAATGCTGATTCCCATTTTTAAAAATAAGAAAAACAGGAATTAGATTTTATCCTTTTAATCATCATTCTGGCAATATAATTGTGATTTTTAATATTGATTTTTTAAAAGTTATTAAAAGAACGATTATGTTTTTTACAGGCATCAGCATTGCATTTGTGATAATGGTAATCATAGCCATTTTTCTATACCGCGATTTTTATATTAAAAAGAAAAGGAAAAATAATGGCAATAAATGACGGAACAAGCGGAGCGATTTTCTATCATTAATTTTTGTTTCTTGTTCCAAAAAATGCCCTGAATTTTTAAAAAACCAAAGAAGGTTATCTTTGAGGAATGAAATATCAGCCGGGCGATAGAGTATTAATTTTACATTCAAAAGAAGAAGCTGAAGTAGTTGAAATTATTAATGATCAAATGGTATTGGTGGATGTAAACGGAATTCGCTTTCCTGTATATAATGACCAAATCGACTTTCCTTATTTTCATAATTTTTCTTCAAAAAAAATTGTTGCTCCCAGGAAAGAAAAAGTTTACATCGATAATTTAAAAAAGGAAGAAGTTTCTAAAAAATATAATGTTCATTCCGGCGTTTGGATTTCCTTTCTCCCTGTATTTGATAAAGATATTTTTGATGATGATGTGGTAGAAAAAATTAAAATTTATTTGATCAATCAAACCGATGAATCTTATGATTTTTTGTATCAGATTAAGTTTAAAGGTTCGGCTGATTTTCATTTAAACAATACTGTTCTACCTTTCAAAGAATTTTATCTTCATGATATTCCATTTGAAGAAATGAATGACGCGCCAAAATTTGAATTTGTTTTTTCTCTTCTTCAACCCAACAAAAAAAAAGTTTCACATTTTGAAACAACTTTTAAAATAAAAGCAAAACAATTATTTCAAAAGATAGAAGAAATGAGATTGAAAAATGAACCCACATTTTCTTTTATTCTTTTTGAAAATTACCCTGATAAAATTGAAGAAGTGATTCCGGATTACAATAACTCCGATGGAAAGTTGTATGAAATTTCAAACGTGAAACAAAAGCTGGAACCTGCGCGTTCAGTTGTTGATCTTCATATTGAAAAATTAACAGACAACTGGAAAGGGTTGAGCAACTTTGAAATTCTTACTATCCAGTTAAAAAATTTTGAAAAATTTTATCAGCTTGCCGTTGCACATCGCCAACCAAATCTTATTGTGATTCATGGGATCGGGACGGGAAAATTGCGCAATGAAATTCATGAAATATTAAAAACAAAAAAAGAAGTAAGAACATTTGCTAATCAATATCATCATGATTTTGGCTTTGGCGCCACCGAGATTTTTTTTCAATATTAGCAGAGAAGCCGGTTTTAAAATAGATAACTTTGTAGTCCTACTGCAAATCGGGTTATCGTTCTGCTGTGATTTTTCACAGCAGAAAGGAAAGTCCGGACAGTAAAGAGCAACACACCGGTTAATAGCCGGTCCTGTTTATTAAAATAGGAAGAAAGTGCCACAGAAAATTACCGTCCGCCTCTGGCGGATAAGGGTGAAAATGTGAGGTAAGAGCTCACAATATTTGCAAGTAATTGCAATTATGGGTAAACCTTGTGTACTGCAATGCCACGTAAATCAGCGTTTGAGGGCTGCTCGTCCGATGCTGAAGGGTAGGCAGCTGGATTGTTACAGTAATGTAACAACAAGATAAATGATAACCATCCATGGAAAATGGAATACAAAATCCGGCTTACAGATTTGCAGTTTATTAAAAAAGGCAGCGTTTTCGTTGCCTTTTTTATTTCAAAAAGGTTCGTTTTTGTTTGGCTTTATTATTGTAAAATCCTTTGATATTTATATTCATTATATGGATGTCAATAAAGATCAGAAAAAGGATATAGAAGAAAAGGCCGAAAAAATTAAAAAGAAAAGTTCTTTTATCTGGCTTGGCACTTATATTGCGATTGCCGTTATCGCCATTGTTTTTTACTTTCTTTTCGGTTTTCATATTTTTGATCTGTTCGGAACATACAGGGTGAAACTTAAAAATCTTTCACTTGCTGTTTTTTTTGGAGTGCTGATTTTGATTGTCTCAAAATTTATTGAAATTAGAATTCATAACCGATCAAAGGGAAGATATACAAGGTATAATCTGATCCATCTGACAAAATTTGTCAGCTTTATTGCCGTAGCAATGGTGATAATTTCTTTCCTCAATTCAAACTGGTATGCAGCAGCAGTTTCACTCGGATTGATTTCTCTGGTCTTAGGTTTTGCCCTTCAAACACCCATTTCTTCCTTCATCGGATGGATTTATATTATCATCAGAAATCCTTACCGGATCGGCGACAGAATAGAAATTAATCAGTTTAAAGGCGATGTAATTGAAATCGGTTATGTAGACACAACTCTTTGGGAATTTGCAGGTGATTATCTCACCAATGACTTGCCCAGTGGTCGTTTGATAAGATTTCCAAATACAATGGTTCTTCAATCCGCAGTCTTCAATTATTCGTGGCAAAAATTTTAAATTCATCTGGAACGAAATTCCTTTCCATGTGGCTTATGAAAGCGATCTCAATTTTGTAGAAAAAATAATCAAACAAGTTACTTCCTCAGAATTGGGACCGCAGATGGCTGATAGGATCACGCAATTAAAAAAAATGGTAGAAGATTCGCCGATTAATGAAATGGAGATCAAAGAATATCCATATGTTAGTTTTCGGATAGATGAAAATACATGGGTGGAAGTGGCAGTAACCTATCTTGTTCCTCCTAGAAAAGCCGCCACAATTCGTACTGAAATTATAAGAAAGATTCTTGCAGAATTTAATAAATCGCCAGATAAAGTTTTATTTCCAAATGGAAACTCAAGGTAAATTTTTTCATAAAAAAAACTTCTGCAATTTCTTACAGAAGTTTTAAAAATTTCATTCAAGGGTTCTTCAGTTTCCAGGTACAATTTTAATGGCTTTTTACAGCCTGGTTTTTCAATTGGATATGGTTATTTTCTCAGGTTATCGGATTTAAAAAAAAACAAGAAGTTGACTGATATCGGATTATTGGTTTTTCCCGGATTAGAGGAATATTTATTTTTCAATGGATTTGGATTTGCGATTAATGTTTGTTGAACATCAATCAACTTCTGGAACAAAGATATACCGTCAGGATACCGTGGACAAGAGCAATTCTGCCTCTTTTTAAAATTATATATTTACTGTCGTAATCGTAAATTAACGAGTGAGTGAGATAGTAAGATTACGAATGAAATTATTTTTAAGAAAAATAGAAAACAGTTTATTTCTTTGTTTACTGTTACATAACATACATGCATAAACGAAAATGAGAAAGACACTTTCAGGAAGTTTTTCGATAGTTCAAAATGGCCCATGTATTTAATACAATTGCAAACAAAGCAATCTTCCATAATTGCGGGAAAATATCTTTCCATCCGCTTCCTTTCAGAATTACCATTCGCATTACATCAATCATATAACTGAGAGGATTAAATCGGGCAATTATTTTTGCCCAGCCAGGCATACTTTCAATCGGTGTGAATAATCCTCCCATCAAAATAAAGATCATCATGAAAAAAAACATGATCAGCATCGCTTGTTGTTGTGTATTTGAATAGGTAGAAATCAATAATCCAAAACCAAGAACAGCCAAAAGAAACAACCAGATAAATCCATATAAAACCAATAAATTTCCGAGCGGAATAATACCGTAAACAAGTCGTGCGATTATTAAACCAATCGTAAAGACAACATTTCCCAAAATCCAAAACGGAATCAATTTTCCTAAAATAAAATATTGTTTTTTTATCGGAGTTACATTGATTTGCTCTATCGTGCCAACTTCTTTTTCTTTTACAATATTTAATGCGGTCAAAAATCCACCAACCATAGTAACAAGGATCGCAAGAATCCCCGGAACCATATAAAGATCATAATTCAAAAATGGATTAAACCAATTTGAAAAAGTTATTTCTATAGCATTGGATGTATTAAAAGTGGCGCCGGAAGGCCATTGCACCCTAATTGTCTCATTGTAATTGTGGATGATTTGAGATAAGTACGCGCCACCAAGATTGGCTTTTGTTCCATTTATGGCATTTACTGCAATAAAAACTTTTTGACGATTTTCACGAACAAGACCTCTTTCAAATCCTTCCGGAATTTCTAAAATCAAATCCACTTTATCAGATTCAATCAGATGAAAGGCATCATTAAAAGAGGAATTATAAGATTGCAGTTTAAAATATCCGGAAGCAGTAATTGTAGAAATTAATTGTTTGGAAAAAGTAGAATGATCGTGATCCACAACAGATAAATTTATGTTCTTCACTTCATAATTAGCAGCGAGCGGCAAAATCAATAATTGCATCACCGGCATCACCATAATCATTACGAGAATTGATTTATTGCGGAAAATCTGTTTAAATTCTTTTTGCAATAAAAATTTTATTGTTCTCATGCGATTCTTATTTTAAAACTTTTGACGCTGAGAAAAAATAAAATTAAAGTGATGCCAATAAGCACCAGTGTTTCTTTCCAGATGACAGAAAAACCAACTCCTTTAATCATGATCGATTTTACAATAATGTAAAACCATTTTGACGGAACAATGTTTGAAAAAATCTGCAAAGCCACCGGCATATTTTCTATTGGAAACATAAAACCACTGAAAAGCACGGTAGGCAACAACATTCCCATCAGCGAAACCAACATGGCGACTTGCTGGGTATTTGTTTTGATAGAAATAAAAATTCCAAGTGTGAGGCAGGTGATGATAAACAAAGTGCTTTCTGCTAAAAGAAGTAATACACTTCCTTTAACAGGAACATGTAAAACATAAACGCTTAGCAATAAAATACTCACCACATTGATCAGCGATAACAATAAATAAGGAACTGCTTTTGCGATAATTACCAAAACGGGTTTGAAAGGAGAGACCAATAATATTTCCATCGTTCCCGTTTCTTTTTCTTTTACAATAGAAATGGCAGTCATCAATACACAAACCAACAACAACACGAGCGCCATCACACCGGGCACAAAGTTTGGAGCGCCCTTCAGTTGGGGATTGTAGAGCATTCTGATTTCCGGAATAATTTGCATTTGCAATGAAAATTGATTATTTAAATCCGCTTGGAAATCTGTAACAATTGCGGAAACATAATTAGTTAAAGCGGTTGCCGTGTTAGGATCAGAAGCATCTGCAATAACCTGGATTTGCGCTTTATGCAAATGCATTAAATCCTGATTAAAGTTGGCCGGAAAAATTATAGCAAGATGAATAATTCCTTTTTGAAAAGCTCGTGAAATTTGCTTTGGGTCATTAATTGAATTTTCAATTTGAAAATAATGACTGGCAGAAATTTCTCCTATTATCTTTTGAGAAGAAATATCTTTTGCCTGATCAACAATCAGAATATTTGCATTTTTCACTTCATTAGTTAAGGCAAAACCAAAGATCAAAATCTGAGCGACAGGCATTCCGAAAAGAATGAGCAATGTTCTTTTATCACGCAGAACGTGATAAAATTCTTTCTTTACAAATGCGATAAATTGTTTCATTTATGTCCCGAAATTTTTTTGCTGAGCTTCTGATATTCACTCTGCACGAATGGCTCTTCTTGCCAATTGATAAAAAACTTCATCAATTGAATTAGCATTAAATTGTTTTTTCAGATTTTCAGGCGAATCCATAGCATTAATTTTTCCATCTACCATAATTGAAATTCGATTGCAATATTCTGCTTCATCCATATAATGAGTGGTAACAAAAATGGTAATTCCTTTATCTGATGCAGCATAAATCAATTCCCAAAATTGCCTTCTTGTAAGCGGATCAACACCGCCCGTTGGCTCATCTAAAAAAACGATTTTGGGTTCATGTAATAATGCTACAGAAAAAGAAAGCTTTTGCTTCCACCCCAATGGCAGCGAAGCCACTAATTCTTTTGCCTGTTTTTCCAAATTCAACCCGGCAATTAACTGATCACTTTTTGTTTTGATTTGTGCATTTGTCAAACCATATATTCCGGCATAAAATCGAATGTTTTCCATTACCGTTAAATCTTCATACAAAGAAAATTTCTGGCTCATGTAACCGATACTTTTTTTAATCAGCTCGTTTTGTTTATACACATCGTAACCCGCCACAGTAGCCTCTCCTGAAGTAGGCAGTGACAAACCGCATAGCATGCGCATGGCCGTCGTCTTACCCGCACCGTTAGCGCCAAGAAATCCGAAAATTTCTCCCCTGGTCACTTCAAAAGATATTTTATCAACAGCAGTGAAATCTCCAAACTTTTTGGTGAGTTCATGCGCTGTTATCACTTTGTCGTTTTCCATAATTTTCATTAACCGATTTTATTACACAGGTTTTACTAATTAACTATTTAACCAATAAACTAATCAACCAATAACTTATTCTTTCATCAATGCCATAAAAC
>DATNFV010000001.1:0-27696 GCA_035606215.1 Hanamia sp. | reverse complement strand
ATGCGGGAACCAATCGTATGAAATTCCCTGAAGTCAAAAGGAGTATTGGCGACGGGCTCTATTTTCCCGGTGGGAATTAAAGTGGAATCAACCGGGGTGTAAGCATATGCAAAGATTTGAACCTCGTGATTTAAGATGGTTCCTGATCCTTCGCCATTCAGATTAAAAAAGGCATGATTCGTTAAATTCACTACCGTTTTTTTATCGGTAGTGGCTTCATATTCCATTTCTAAACCATTATCATTGTTCAATGTATAGGTAACTTTTGCATTCAGGTTTCCGGGAAAACCTTCCTCCATATCAGGAGAAATTCTGGTGAAAACGACTGAATTGCTATCGGGCTGAACGGCATCCCAAACCTGGTATTGAAATCCTTTTTTTCCGCCATGCAATGAATTGGGCGGATTATTGATAAACAAAGAATACTGCTTCCCGTCCAGTGAAAATTTTCCTTTAGCAATACGGTTTCCAAATCTTCCGATGGTTGCACCAAAATAAGGCTCGGTAGACTTTTCATAGTCTTCAATACTTTTAAAACCGCAAACCACATTTACCAGGCTATCATTTTTATCCGGTACCAGGAGGCTTACAATTCTTCCTCCATAATTGGTAAAAGTGGCAATGGCACCTTTTTTATTTTTTAGAATATAGAGATCGGTTTTTTTGCCATCAATGGTTCTTTCAAACCCGGATTTGTCCAGTAAAACAGAAACGGCTGAATCGTTCATTGAGTTTTTTGTTTTTTGGGTTGAGGTTCCGTTATTGCAGGAAAGAATCAGCGCCGGAAGAATCAGCGCTGCACAGTAGGATGCTGTTTTGTAGAATGAATTCATTTTTATTGGTTTCAAAAATTAGAATATTCTGTAAAGTAACTGAATTCTGAATATTATGCTGAATTTTCCGGAAAGGTTTTTGACGCAGAAAAAATGTTGTTTTGATGTTTTGAAAATAAAGCTGATACCCTTACTTTTGCACACCTTTGTCCCATAGTATAAAGGTAGTACAACAGATTTTGATTCTGTCTGTCGAGGTTCGAATCCTCGTGGGACAACAAAGTAAAACTTGAAAGCCTTTTAAACAGTGAGTTTGAGAGGCTTTTTTAATTTTTGAGGTCAATTTAACCTGTTATTTTTTAAATCCAATCCGTTCGCGATCATCCCACTTTCTTTGCGCTGCTTTTTCATCCAACAGATTTTCCATTGCATCATAGATCTGATTTAACTGCGCATCATGAACATCTATACGTTCTCTTAATTCTTTCATTTGTTCTTTTAAATCATTCTGTCTTAACAATACTTTTCTTACTTCAACAAATGTCCTCATAATTGCAATATTCATATTGATGGCACGATCGCTGTTTAGTATACCGCTTAGCATTGCTACGCCTTGCTCAGTAAATGCATAAGGTGTTACGTTTGTATTTCTTTTGCTTTGAGATGCGGTAACAGATTGTGACCGCAAAGTAGTAACGCTTTCGGATGCGGTAACAGATTGTGACCGGATCTCCAGCCATTCAGTAAGAGTAAGCCTGAACATAAAATCCTTTGGGAAGCGCTTAATATTACGTTTTACTGCCTGGTTTAACGCTTTAGTTTCAACGTCGTAAAGGGCGGCTAAATCAAAATCGAGCATTACCCTTTCACGTCTTATCTCATAAATTCTGTTTTGGATGCTTCGTATTATTTGCATAATGATAATGTTGTAAAA
Organism: Hanamia sp.; assembly: GCA_035606215.1. Classification (GTDB taxonomy): domain Bacteria; phylum Bacteroidota; class Bacteroidia; order Chitinophagales; family Chitinophagaceae; genus Ginsengibacter. The sequence continues at coordinate 25,989 of DATNFV010000001.1, read as the reverse complement.
ATTGAAATGACAATTATTGGTGCTATACCACTTTCAGCAAATAATAATTCTTTTTCCCTTTTTGGATCAATACATATTTTCCATTCAAAAGCTGGTTAGCATTTATTTTTTCTTCTGTCGAAATAATTTTTTCTTTATTTAAAAATATCCCTCCTCCTGCAATCATTTTTTTAGCTTCGGATTTGCTGGGTAAAATTTTAGTTTCGGCTAATAAGCCCGTCAGATCCAGATTATTTAACTGATCTTTTTCTATCTCCACTGTCGGAACGCCTTCCATCACCTGCAGCAATTGGTCTTCATTCAGTTCCTTCAAAATTTCAGCAGTGTCATTATTAAATAAGATCGAAGAAGCTTTTACCGCAAATTCATAATCCTTTCTTGAGTGAACAAAACAAGTTAATTCTTCCGCTAATTTCTTCTGTAAAATGCGCTGATGTTCGTTTCCTTTTTGTTGCTGAACCAGCTCGTTGATCTCTTTTTCAGATAAAAAAGTAAAAACCTTTAAGAACCTTTCTGCATCTGCATCGGCGGTATTTAGCCAGAATTGATAAAAAGTATACGGAGAAGTTTTTGCCGGGTCTAACCAGATATTTCCTTTCTCACTTTTGCCAAATTTGCTACCGTCAGATTTGGTTAGTAACGGAGAAGTAAACGCAAAAGCTTCGCCACCGGTTTTTCTGCGGATGAGTTCCGTTCCGGTAACAATATTTCCCCACTGATCGCTGCCGCCAAACTGAAGTTTGCAGTTTTTATTTTCATAAAGCCAGTAAAAGTCATACCCCTGCACGAGCTGATACGTGAATTCAGTAAAGCTCATCCCGTTCTCGCTTTCGAGGCGTTTTTTCACACTGTCTTTTGCCATCATATAATTTACGGAAATGTGTTTCCCGGTGTCGCGGATAAAATCAAGGAAAGAAATATGGCTAAACCAATCATAATTGTTCACCATTTCAGCAGCATTGGATTGATCAGAATTGAAATTCAGAAACTTCGATAATTGTTGCTTTACTGCCGCCACGTTTTTATCCAAAACCTCTTTGCTCAATAGATTCCTCTCAGCGCTTTTCCCTGACGGATCGCCCACCATTCCGGTAGCGCCGCCGACCAAAGCAATCGGTTTGTGGCCATAATTCTGCAAATGAACCAATACGATGATCGGGATCAGGCTACCGATATGAAGACTGTCTGCTGTTGGATCAAAGCCAACATAAGCGCTTGTCGGTTCTTTTAAAAGCTGCTCTTTGGTTCCGGGAATTATGTCCTGGATAAGGCCACGCCATTTTAATTCTGCAATTACATTTTCCATATGGTGCAAAAATAAACAACAGAAGGTTCACAACCTTCATTCATAAAGCTGATGTTCTAGAAGATTTTTTGATCCAATTTGTAAACTGTTTCTAAATAATTGTGCAATGCAAAGAAGAAAACACCCTAATTTTAATATCTTTACTTAATACATTTTAGAGTTGTAAAACCTTTAGATTAAATTAACTAAAAACATGGATACAATGCTTATAGAATTAACGAATAAAAAAGCAGCAGCGCTTTTGCACGAACTGGAAGAACTCCGGTTAATTAAGGTTTTAAGAGAGGAAAAAGGTGTTGATTCTATAAAAAATAAACTCTCTCAAAAATACAAAGGTATTATTAGTAAAAAACAAGGACAGGAACTTAATCAACATATTAAGCAAATGCGAAGCGAATGGAACAATATTTAATGTATACTAATGTGATCTCAGATTATTTTTCTACTTCCTTTTCAGATACTGGTTTGGCTTTTATGGATGCTGCAATTGATGCTATCCCTAACCTTTCAGTAATTACTCAAATAGAATTACTATGCTGGAAAATTGAATCGGTTACTGAACAAAAAATAAAAGATTTTATTAATGATAGCATTATACTAAATATTTCTTCTGATATCATTCTTCGTTGTGTTCAATTAAGAAGAAATAAAAAAATTAAAACACCTGATGCCATTATTGCGGCCACCGCAATTGCTTATAATTATACCCTGTTAACTAACAATGCAAATGATTTTTCCAATATTCCAGGACTAAAAATGATGAATCCAATGGAGTTATAATTGTCCATAAAGAACATTTTAAATTGTATCTAAAATCATTTGCCCGATTACTGTAAGTTTTACTTAATTTTATTTCCAAATAAACATGGAGATGCAATATCCATCGTGCAAACTCCGTTTTAATTTGCCGGAATTATACACTGAATCATTCAAATAACTGGTCACCTCCCGATGAGAATCCGCTCTGCAAAAATTTTATTGTTATTGTTGATGCCTGCTTTTGGTTTTTCACAATTCAGAAAATACTCCAATGAATTTTTAAATATTGGCGCCGGAGCCCGTGGGTTAGGAATGGGTGCATCGCAAACTGCTTCAGTTTCTGATGCAACAGCCGGATATTGGAATCCTGCTGCCCTGGTTGGCGTCCAGAATTCTCCTTCTGTTAGTTTGATGCATGCCAGTTATTTTGACAATATCGGCAAATACGATTATGCAAGCGTCGCTCTTCCGGTTGATAATAATAAACGAGTGATCGGCCTATCTGTTTTGCGTTTTGCGGTGGATGATATTCCCAATACACTTTTTTTAGTGGAACCGGACGGAAGCATCAATTACGGAAATATCACCACATTCTCATCAGCAGATTATGCTTTTCTTTTTTCGTTTGCTCAAAAAATAAAAGATGATGATCATTTAAAAATGAGCTTTGGCGCCAATGCAAAAGTGATCTACCGGAAAGTAGGACATTTTGCCAATGCGTGGGGTTTTGGTCTTGATGCAGGATTTAAAATGCAAAAAGACAGGTGGAGCCTTGGAATCGTTGCCAAAGATATCACCACAACTTTCAATGCCTGGTCATTTCATTTTACAGAAAAAGAAAAAGAGATTTTGTACCTGACAGAAAATGACATCCCGGTAAAGTCAACAGAATTAACTGCGCCGCGATTGGTGATTGGCAATTCCTATAATTTCAGGCTAGGCTCAAAAGTGAATCTTTTAGCCGAGGCAGATTTAGATCTCACTTTTGACGGAAGAGAAAATACGATCGTCAGCAGCAAAGCCATTAATGTAGATCCTCATGCAGGACTGGAAGCCTCTATCAAAAATGTTTTTTTTGTAAGAGCGGGAATTTCAAATTTTCAAAAAGCGCTGGCTGATGGAGATACTACCAATCAAAAAAGGGTCTGGATCTTTCAGCCAAGTCTTGGCGCCGGATTTAAGATCAATAACATCAGCATTGATTATGCATTTACCAATCTTGCCAATCAATCCAATCCTTTGTACACTCATATCTTTTCATTAAAAATCGATTTAGGAAAAAAGGAAACCGAATAGCATCCGATTATGAAGAAATTAATTGCTTTATCTTTTATTTTTATTTGCGGTATTGCCGGCGCACAAACGTATTCGAATAATTGGATTGACTACAATAAAACCTATTATAAGTTTTCAATCGGTACTGACGGGCTTTATCATATTACTCAATCAGCACTGAATTCTTCAGGGCTTTCCAATATTCCTGCTGAACAATTTCAGCTCTGGAGAAATGGCGCAGAAGTTCCTCTATACACCAGCGTTTCAACCGGTCCTTTGCCTGCCAATGGATATATTGAATTTTGGGGGCAGACGAACGATGGAAAAATGGATACTAAATTGTACATTAATCCTGATTATCAGCTCAGTGATCATTATAGTTTACAGACGGATACTGCTGCGTATTTTTTAACTGTTAATCCGGCGGGAAATAATTTAAGGTTTTCAGATGCTGCTAATAATGTTTCCGGGACTACCCTTTCTCCCGAACCTTATTTCATGAACGTAAAGGGAAATTATTTTAAAAACCAGATCAATCCGGGCTTTGCGTCTCTTGTTGGAAGCTATGTCTATTCTTCTTCCTATGATATTGGGGAAGGCTGGACCAGCAACGATATTTATCCTGCACAACCTCTGCAGGCCGGTTTTAATAACCTGAACGTATATACAGGAGGGCCAGGCTTTTCTGTAAAATTTGGCGTAGCCGGAAACGCTTATAACGAGAGAAATGTCAGAGTAAAAGTTTTCACTTCTGTTATTGATGATGAATCAATGCCTTATTTCAATTATTTGAAAAAAGATGTTACCAATCTTCCCATCAGTTTGCTGAGTGATCCAAACAATGTTTCTATTTTCTTTGAAAATACTTCTTCAGTTTCTACAGACAGAATGGTCGTTTCATTTGATGAAATTACTTACCCCAGCAAATTTGTTTTCAACAATCAAACTAATTTTTATTTCCAGCTGCCGGCATCAACCAATGGAAATTACCTGGTAATAGATCAGTTTAATTATGGTAATACAGCGCCGGTTTTGCTGGATCTCACCGCCAACAAAAGATATATTGGGGATATCAGCACGCCGGGCCAGGTTAAATTTGTTCTTCCGCCTTCTACCGCTACTTTAAGAAAATTTCAGCTCTCCAGTGAAGATCCTTCGAATCTTCAAAATATCACTAATTTCCAACAGAGGAATTTTGTGAATTATTCATCAGCTGCCAACCAGGGAAATTACCTGATCATCAGCAACCCGATTCTTTATTCCGGTTCCAGTGGCAGCAATAGTGTTGATCTTTATAAACAATACCGAAGTTCTGCGGCCGGCGGTGGTTACAACGTGAAAGTAATAGACATTAATGAACTGGTAGATCAGTTTGCTTACGGGATTAAAAAACATCCATCTTCTATCAAAGATTTTATCCAGTTTGCTGTGAAAACATTTTCCGTACAGCCCAAATATGTTTTTCTAATTGGAAAAGGGATTCAATATTCTGATTATGCTGTAAACCAAAGCAGTCAATATGCTGACAAACTTAACCTTGTTCCAACTTTTGGAAGTCCGGCTTCAGATGTTTCATTGACTTCGCCTTATGGAAGTATTGTGCCAAGTGTTCCTGTCGGTCGTTTGTCAGCAATTACAGGAGATGAGGTGTCAGATTACCTGGAAAAATTAAAAGAGTATGAGCAGGCTCAAAAGTCAACCACACAAACACTTGAGAACAAATTGTGGATGAAAAAGGTTGTCAATATCATAGGCGGAAAAGATAGTTCCGACAATGATCTTTTTGGTTATTACATGAATCTGTACAAAGGTATTATTGAGGATACCCTTTATGGAGGAAATGTGGAAACTTTTTCAAAATCATCAAGCGCAGCCATTCAACTAATCGCAGGACAGCGGATCACGCAGTTATTTAATTCAGGGATCAGCTTACTTGCTTATTTCGGTCATTCTTCCGCTAACGTGTTGGAATTTAATTTAAACGATCCGGCTGATTATAATAACAATGGTCATTATCCTTTCTTCCTTGTGAGTGGCTGTACTGCAGGCAATAATTACTTTTATGATTCGCTACGCATACTTCAAAATACCAAGACAATTTCAGAAAACTTTGTTTTGGCCAAACAAAAAGGAAGCATTGCATTTTTAGCCAGTTCTCACCTGGGAATTCCTCCTTATCTTAATAATTATAATCTGCAGTTATTTCACCAGATCAGCGATCAGAATTATGGAAATTCTATTGGCAACGATATCAAAAATTCGATTCAAAACCAGGGGGGAAATGATCCCTCAATTTTTACACCTGCCTATTTTTTCACAAGGATGCATTTGGAAGAATACGCTCTGGATGGCGATCCTGCTCTTACCATTAACCCTCATCCGAAACCCGATTATGTTTTGGAAGATCAGAATGTAATTTTAAATCCACAATTTATTTCTGTTTCAGAAAATAATTTTACCCTTAAAGCAATTGCATATAATATTGGAAGAGCCATCAATGATTCTATCAGCTGGGAAGTCAAAAGAACTTATCCAAATGGAACTTCAGAAGTGATCTTTACAAAAAAGATCAAAGCAATTTATTACTCAGATTCGATCAGCATCACTATTCCAATCATTTCTACCAGAGATAAAGGAGATAATAAAATAACTGTAACTATTGATGCCGGCAACCAGGTAGATGAAATGTCTGAAAGCAACAACAGCATTATCAAGGATCTTTACATTTACGAAGAGGAGGCAAAACCAATTTACCCTGCTAACTTCGCCATCATAAATGTTTCAAACCAAAAATTATATGCTTCCACATCCAATGCGATTAGTCCTGCGAAGGATTATGTAATGGAAATAGACACTTCAAATCTTTTCAATTCGCCTTTGAAGATCTCTAAGACGATAAACCAGGTAGGCGGAGTGATTCAATTTGATCCCGGATTTACATATTCTGACAGCACTGTTTATTACTGGAGAGTGTCACAGAAGCCGGCTTCCAACGCTCCGGCAGATTATCACTGGAATTACTCTTCCTTTATTTATTTGTCCAATGGTTCTGAAGGCGTCAATCAATCGCATTATTACCAGCACCTGGCTTCTGATACGGTTGATATTAAATTAGACAGCGCGTCAAGGCAATGGAAATTTGCCTCAGTGCTGAATTATATTGAGGCTAAAAATGGAATTTTTCCTACCGCCGCTCCTAATGCTTCTGATTTTAAAGTTAATGTCAACGGAGCAGACTTTACACAAAGCTCGTGTGGAATTTCCGGAGTGATTTTTAATGTTTTGGATCCGGTAACATTGAAGCCGTGGCTAAATGATATGTCAACGCCTTTGTATGGAAGTGATCCTGTTTGTGCCGTAGACAGAATCGCCAATTTTCAATTTAATACCATGTTGCAAAGCAAGAGAAAACTTGCCATGGATTTCATTGATTCTATTCCTGATAACGATATTGTTGTGGTAAGAAATATTTCAGGAAATGTTGCATCATCCAACACATATGCAGCTGATTGGGCTGCGGATACAACTACATTCGGTCCCGGAAATTCTTTATACGACAAACTAAAATCGCAGGGGTTTGTTTTAATCGATTCTTTCAACAGACCAAGGGCGTTTATCCTTATTTTCCAAAAAAATAATCCGGCATTTAATACTGATTTCGTTTTCTCAGAAGGAATTTCAGACAAGATTGATCTGAAAAAAAATGTTACCACTGCTGATACATTAGGTTTCATTACTTCTCCCGTTTTTGGTCCTGCTGTGACATGGAAAGAAATGCATTGGAGAGGAAAAAGCTTAGAAACCAATTCACCTGATAATCCTACTGTTCAGATCATCGGGATTGATTCTTCCGGAAACAGTACACCACTTTTTAATGTAAATAAAAATCAACAGGATATTGATATTTCATCAGTAAATCCTAAGCACTATCCTTATATCCAATTGAAAATGAGAAATGTTGATAGCGTAAAATATACTCCTTACCAACTTTCTTACTGGCGGTTAAATTATACGGCGCCGCCGGAAGGCGCGCTTGCTCCGGCCATATATTTCACTTCAAAAGATACACTGGAGCAGGGAGAAATTTTACATTTCGGTATTGCTTTCAAAAATATCAGTATTGCTGCTTTTGACAGCATTAAGGTAAAACTAACGGTGATTGACAATAACAATGTCACACACATTTTATCAGTGCCACGACAAAAGCCTTTGATCAGCGGAGATACCATTCTTCTGAAATATGATATTGATACAAAAAATTACTCAGGTACGAACACTATTTTCGTCAATTTTAATCCTGACAATGATCAGCCCGAACAATATCTTTTTAATAATTTCCTTTACAAAAACTTTTATGTAAAACCAGATAATTACAATCCTACGATGGATGTAACATTTGATGGAGTCCATATTTTAAATAAGGATATTGTTTCGGCAAGGCCACATATTTTAATCAAATTAAAGGATGACAATAAATCGCTTGCGCTGAATGATACTTCCCTGATAAAAGTGCAGATTCAATTTCCGGATGGCTCTTTACGAACTTATCATTTTGATAATGATACAATGAGATTTAATCCTGCCAATCTTGCCAGCGGGGACAATACTGCCTCTATTGATCTGGCGCCTGTTTTGCCCGGGGAAGATGATGAATATGAACTGATCGTTTCAGGTAAAGACGTTGCCGGAAATCCTGCAGGAAAATTAGATTATCATATTGATTTCAGGGTTATCAACAAACCTATGATTTCCAATTTAATGAATTATCCCAATCCGTTTACCACTTCGACAGCGTTCGTATTTACCGTTACCGGATCAGATGTTCCTAATATCCGCATTCAGATCTTAACGATCACTGGAAAAGTGATCAGGGAAATCACTAAGGAAGAACTAGGGCCTTTGCATATTGGAAGAAACATTACCGATTTTAAATGGGATGGGACTGACATGTATGGACAAAAAGTGGGAAACGGCGTTTATCTATATAGGGTTTTAACCAGCCTGAATGGCAAATCAATCGATAAATTTAAAAGTGAGAACGACAATACTGATAAATATTTCACCAAAGGCTATGGGAAAATGTACTTAATGAGATAGCAATGATTCTTTCCGATTTTTTGAAAAAGTAAATGAAGCAACTGCAATTAAAAAAATGAAAGGAGAAACAGTCAGAATAAAGCGATTATGCCAGTCGTCGCAAGTCAGCAAAGTAGTGATCCAATACAGCAAGATGATAATAAACAAATAAATAAGTGCTTTTTGTTTTTTCAGAATCATTTTAACTGCGCCAATAATTGACAAAATATAAATGGGATAGAAAAAAGCCATTAAATAAAGATTGTGCATTGGTGAATAATAACTTCTTGTAAATCCAAAAAAAGAAATGGTTTTCAATTTTGCCAGTCTTAAAAACTGATCTTTATTATGAAGGATGTAATAAACAAGTCCTTCTATGGAATTTCCTTTTTCCATGACATCGATGTTGGCAATCCGATTCGTATTTACCCCGCAAATAATATTTTCTTTTCTAAAAGGCAACATAAAGTCAAATTCGCCGCCACTTTGCAACATCTGGTTGATCAAAAAATAAAAAATGATCAGTGAACCAATAATAATTGCGGATTGATACCAAACCGAAACAGGTTTCAGGAAACGAAAAAATATATAAATGGCTGTAGCGGGGAAAAACAAAATTCCGGTTGGTCTCGTCACGCTCAACAGAATCAACAGCAGAACTAAGATCCCGATATTTTTCAGATTCAGTTTTTGTATTCTCAAAAGGTAACTGCTATAAATAACCGTGAGGCTGTAAAAAACAGATTCAGTGAAAAGAAAAGAATTATAAACCTGATAAGTAATATTGATGATAAAAATGAAAGTGGCTAAAAAAGCAAGCACCGGTTTTTTCAAAATAAAAACCGCCAGTTGATAAAACATCCATGTGGCAAACAGATTTAACAGCCATTGAACCACAACGATAATCATGAAGTTCAAATGGAGTTTAATGACTACTGCTATCAAAAAAATCTCAGTTGAATATAACCAGAAATTGTTGCTGGTTAACTTTCCAAATTGAATAAAATTTTGCGCTTCATTAATATATTTTATTGCTTCAAAACCCGTTTCAATTCCTCTTTGCCAAAACAATGCGGCCTGTGTAACGATCCAAAAAAATCCCAGCAAAATGAAAAAGAATTTCTGCTGATCTGATTTTTTGCTGATCTCAAATTTCATTGCAAGGAGAATTGGTTTTGTTGCACAATGTAGTTCATAATTTATTTTCTCATTTACCTTCTGGTAACAATTAATTACTTTTATTTTCTAAAGAGATCGAAATTGGAAGATTCAAAAAAAATGAAAAAACGGGAAAATATTTATGATTTAATTATTATTGGTGGCGGCCCGATTGGCCTTGCATGTGGTATCGAGGCAAAAAAAGCAAAACTAAATTACCTGATCCTTGAAAAGGGAGCGCTCGTAAATTCTCTGTATAATTATCCCGTAAATATGAAGTTTTTCAGCACCAGTGAAAGACTTGAAATTGGCGGCGTACCTTTTGTCTCCAATAATCCAAAACCTACACGGGCAGAAGCTTTGGAATATTATCGCAGAATTGTTTCTTCTTTTGATCTGCAAATTCATTTGTTTGAAAAAGTAGCAGAGATCAAAAAATCAGGAAAGGTCTTTAAAATAAAAAGTACAAGATCGGAATACAAAACTTCCAACATTGTTATTTCCACAGGCTTTTATGACATTCCTTATCTGCTGAATGTAAAAGGGGAAGATCTGCCGAAAGTGAAACATTATTATGATGATCCGCATTATTATGCTTTTCAGAATGTGCTGGTGGTTGGCGCTGCCAACTCCGCCATTGATGCCGCTTTGGAAACCTGGCGCAAGGGAGCAAACGTAACGATGGTGGTTCGTGGAGACAAAATAAGTGACCGTGTGAAATATTGGGTGAAACCTGATATTGATAACCGCATTAAGGAAGGTTCCATAAAAGCCTACTTCAATTCTGAAATAAAAGAGATCCGGGAAAAAGAAGTGGACATCAAAACCCCTGAAGGAATTGTAACGATTCCAAATGATTGGGTTTTGGCAATGACCGGTTATCAGCCTAATCTTCAGTTTCTCCGCGATGCGGGAATTAAAATTTCAAACGATGATGTTTGCAAACCGGATTATGATGAGAAGAATTATGAAACGAATGTAAAAGGAATTTATCTCGCCGGTGTCATCTGCGGCGGCATGAACACTCACCGGCTTTTTATAGAAAACTCAAGAGAGCATGCGGTGAAAATTATTAAGGACATTGTGAGGAAGTCAAAAACCTAAGGCATTTCTGCCGGCGATGTACAGCTATTCAATTCAATCCATTCTTTTCTTTTTGCATAATACTTTTGTAGCGTTTCTCATTATTTACATAAGAAATATGAGTGGAAGCAATGCCACTTACAATAGAAACCGCAACTAAAATATAGATCAGATTTGCGCCACCACTTTCCCACAGACTGGTAAATAATTTGGTTAGAAAAAAAATGACGAGGAAAGAAACCACAGACCAGGCTATTGAAAAAAGTAAATAATATTTCCATCGCGGTCCACTTTTTTGCTCGCGCCATTGTTCTACAAATCGCCTTTCTGAACTTGTCATTATTTGTGCTGTTTTACTGAAATCTTCTTTTACCGTTAATGAAGTAATTAATCCCGTTTTTTATTTTATTCAGCCATTATTTCTTTAGCAATTCTTATCACATCTTCTGTATTCGGTTTGCTGAAATAATCTCCATCACTTCCATAAGAAGGCCTGTGATCCTTTGCTGTCAACGTTCTTGGCGCCACATCCAGCCACCGGTAACCGCCTTGTTCTTCCATCACTTTATTAAACATAAATGCGGAAGCACCTCCCGGAACGTCTTCATCAATAAATAAAATCCGGTTGGTTTTCTTTAAGGAATTTAAAATAGAATGATGAATATCAAATGGCAATAGAGTTTGTACGTCAACTATTTCGCAGCTGATATTTAATTTATCCAAAACCTCTGATGCTTCTGAAATAATCCTCAACATCGAGCCGTAGGAAACGATCGTAATATCTGTTCCTTCTTTTATAATTTCAGGTATGCCTAACGGAACCCTGAAATCAATTAAATTGGATGGTAATTTTTCTTTTAAACGGTATCCGTTCAGGCATTCAACCATCAATGCAGGATCGTTGCTTTCCAGCAAGGTGTTGTATAATCCAACGGCCTGTGTCATATTTCTTGGCACGCATATATACATTCCGCGAAGCGAATTGATGATCATTCCCATTGGCGAACCGCTGTGCCAGATCCCTTCCAGCCTGTGGCCTCTTGTGCGAACGATCAGCGGAACGCTTTGTTGTCCCTTGGTGCGGAAATGAGTGGTAGCCACATCATCGCTCAGGGGCTGAAGACCGAAAAGTAAATAGTCAAGGTATTGAATTTCTGCAATGGGCCTTAAACCGCGCAAAGCCAGTCCTATCCCCTGTCCCATTATGGTTGCTTCACGTATGCCCGTATCAAAAATTCTTCCTTCACCATATTTTTCCTGGAGGCCGCTGAAGCCCTGGTTTACATCGCCGATGTGACCAAGATCTTCTCCAAAAGCTACGACTTTTTTATTATGAGAAAACAGTTCATCGAAATATCTGTTAAGTATTTCAAAGCCATTTACAAGTCCGGCATCTTCATGAAAATGAGCAGGAACAGCATGAACGTTTAATGCAGATCCCGGACCTTCATTATAAAGATCGCTGTCAAATAATTCTTTATTCTCTTTTAATAATTCCTGGTAATAATTTTTTACTTCATCAATATGATCGCCAGGGCTTGCAGAATCAATAACAGAGGCTAATGTCTTCATTACATCCCTGCGAACCGGTTCGCGAAGTGAAGCAAGATCTTTAATGCATTGTTGAATGTCAGGATTATTGCCGGCAATACTTTTCAACAAATCAATCGTTTTTTCTACCTGCTTTTTTATTGGAGTGATATATTTCTCCCAGGCTCTTTGCTTGCTTTCTTTTACAAAATGTTTAGCATTGTCCTCAATATCATTCAACTCATTTTCATCAGCAAGAGAATTGGCCAAAATCCAGTCACGCATTTGTTTTTTGCAATCCCATTCTTTTTCCCAGGCAAGGCGTGCGGGGCTTTTATATCTTTCATGACTACCGGAGGTAGAATGTCCCTGCGGCTGTGTCAGTTCATCGACATGAAACAAAGCGGGAGTATGAGTTTCGCGAATATTTCTAATGGCTTCATCCAGAATCTCGCACATCCCCGCATAATCCCAGCCTTTGAGCTTGTAAATATTAATGCCGTTTGTTCCATCTTTTTTTTGCAAACCGCTCAAAGCCTTTGAAATAGAGCCTTTGGTAGTTTGATATTCTTTAGGCACTGAGATTCCGTAGCCATCATCCCAAACAAAAACTGCCAAAGGAATTTGCAAAACTCCTGCTGCATTCATTGCTTCCCAAAAGTGGCCTTCAGATGTGGACGCATCTCCAATGGTGCAAAAACAAACTTCATTTCCATTATCGCTGAGATTGTCCATTTCGTGCAAAACATCCACTTGCCTGAAAACTTTTGAAGCGAATGCAAGTCCGAGAGCCCGTGGCATTTGAGATGAAGTGGGGGCCATATCTGCCGTAACATTTTTTTTGTGAGCCAGGTCCAGCCAGTTACCATTTTCATCCACAAACCTTGTGGCAAAATGGGCGTTCATCTGACGGCCGGCACTCCAGGGATCATTATTCAAATCAGGATCGGCATAAAGCTGCGAAAAAAACTGTTCAATCGTTGCTATCCCACTTGCAAACATAAAAGTCTGATCTCTGTAATATCCGGCCCTGAAATCACCAGGCATAAAAAATTTAGCCATCGCAACCTGTGCCACTTCTTTTCCATCACCAAAAATGCCAAATTTCGCCTTACCTGTCAGTACTTCTTTGCGGCTCAATAAACTGGTTTCCCTGCTTTCGCAAACCACTTTATAATCTTTCAGAACCTCTTGCCTGAATTTTTCAAAGGAAAGGTTTTCCAAAAGGTTTTCTTCACTGACTTGATTGATATTCATGGAGGCAAAAATATTAATTATGATCGATGAATGTTAAAAATGTCAAAACGGTTCCACAATTTGCAACTGAATATCGCGTTTTAGTATCTTTGAAATCGTTTAAACAACTAAAATGAAAAAAATATTTACAGTTATTTGTTGCTTTACTATTGCCCTGGCTGGTAATGCTCAAACAACTGTTACTAAAGTAAACAAAAAGAATAAAACTTCCATAACTAAATCTGTAGCTCCTGAAGTTGCTGGTAATACAACCGCTACAACTACCTCTGAGGGTCTTTCTTTAAAAGAAAATGAATTTGATTTTGGAAAAATTCCACAGGGAAAACCTGTGACGCACATTTTTGAATTTACCAATACAAGCGATCAACCTTTTGCTCTTGAGAACGTTTTAGCAAGCTGCGGATGCACTACTCCGGAATGGAGCAAAGATACCGTAGCAGCGGGTGCAACTTCTTCGATAAAAGTTGGCTATAATGCGGCAAACGAAGGTCCTTTTACCAAGCAGGTAAATATTACCTATAATGGAAATCAAACCAAACAAATCACTATAAAGGGGGAAGTTTGGAAAACACCCGAAACTTCTGCGCCTGTGAACAATGCATTAAACTCTTTAAAAAACGAACCATAAAAATTAAACAAACCAACATGAAAAAATTACTTTTTGCAGCGCTTCTTTTATCATCTACTTCTTTATTCGCACAAAAAAAAGCGGATGATATTGCTAAATTAAACGTAGAAACCTACGACTTTGGAAAAGTGAAACAAAATGTTCCTCCAACAGCAACCATAACTGTTACTAACATTGGAACCGAACCATTGATCATTGATCAGGCAACTCCGTCTTGTGGTTGCACTGTTTCTGATTATACAAAATCTCCGATTGCTCCTGGAAAAACAGGAACTATTACCGCTACTTACAATGCTGCAGCAGTTGGTCCGATCAATAAAACTTTGACTGTAAAATTTGCAGGTGCAGATGATGTAAAATTTGTAAAACTTACCGGTGAAGTTTTAACTCCTGCAGCTTATGACGCTTTAAAAACAACTAAAGACAGCGCTAAAAAGACAGCTAAAAAAGAAAAGAAAGAAGTTACATCAAAATCATAGATTTTAATTCAACCAATAAAAAAGCCCTTGCAAACACGAAGGGCTTTTTTGTTGAAATCTGGTTTCTTTATTACCATTAGCAATTAGCACATTGGCACATTAAATATTTTTCAATTCTGCCAACAACTCCTGCAAAACTTTTTTTGCGTCACCAAAAAGCATCGAAGTTTTTGGCTGATAAAATAATTGGTTCTCAATTCCCGCATAGCCGGGTTTCATACTTCTTTTATTAACGATGACAGTTTTTGCAAGTTCCACTTCTAAAACCGGCATTCCGTAGATAGGTGACGAAGGATCATTTTTTGCAGCCGGATTTACCACATCGTTTGCGCCGAGAATTAATACCACATCTGTGCTTTTAAATTCTTCATTGGCATCTTCCATTTCCAACAATTTATCATAACTGACATCTGCTTCTGCAAGCAAAACATTCATGTGGCCCGGCATCCGTCCCGCAACAGGATGAATAGCATATTCGACCTCAACACCTTTTTCCTCCAAAGCTTTTTCAAGCTCATGACAAGCGTGCTGAGCCTGGGCTACAGCCAGGCCATATCCAGGAACGATCATTACTTTTTTGGCATAAGCCATCAGCATTGCCGCATCACTTACAGAAATTTCTTTGATATTCCCATGAACATCTTTTGTTGCTGATGCTACTTTTTCACTTCCACCAAATGAGCCGATCAAAACATTCATGAGGCTTCTGTTCATGGCGCGGCACATTAGAATCGTCAATAAAGTGCCGGCCGCACCAACCAAAATTCCGCCGGTCAGCATGGCCTTATTATCATATAAAAATCCACCACAGGCAGCGGCTACGCCGGTAAAAGAGTTTAATAAAGAAATAACAACAGGCATGTCTGCACCGCCAATCGGCAACACAAAAAACAATCCGTATAAAACAGCTAAAGCAACAGTAATGAAGAAAGGAATATTTACTGTTTGCGTGTTGGCAAAATAAGTAAAGATGGCGGTTCCCAAAACCAGAATTAAAATAATGATATTAAAAAGATGCTGGCCTTTGAAAGAATAGTCTTTGACTTTTCCACTTAATTTTCCCCACGCAATCATACTTCCAATGAAGGAAACGCTTCCAATAATCGTTCCTGCAACGATAGCTAAATAATGCCCCGCTGGAACCACATCAGAAAATAAAGTAGCATTCATCATCCTGTGCTCACGATACAAATAATCAAATTCAACAATTGAAATCAATGCGGCACAAGCACCTCCCATTCCGTTAAAAAAGCTCACCAGTTCAGGCATTGCGGTCATCTTCACTTTTTTTGCAATCAGAAATCCAATGATGCTTCCAATAATGATCGCTGAAAATATCCACAGATAATTCCCTAATCTGTTTCCATTGTATTTATACAAAAAAATGGTTGCCGCAATCGCAATAATCATTCCTGCCGCAGCAATCAAATTTCCGGTTCGCGCCGTTGAAGGTTTAGACAACATTTTCAAGCCGATAATATAAGTTACCGAAGCGACGAGATAAGAAACTGAGAGAATACTAATGCCCATTAATTGGTTTTATTGATTTATTCGTTAAGTAGTTTATTGGTTTATTAGTTATTAGTTTATTAAACTTTAGATAATCAATCAATGTTAAATTGGAATAGCTGCGCACTTTTCTTCTTAATTTTTCCCCTGCTTTTTCTTCTTAAACATTTCGAGCATTCTGTCTGTTACAACAAAACCGCCCACTACATTCAGCGTTCCCAAAACAACAGCTAAAAAACCCAGAACAAGTGCTACATAATTTCCACTTTCCGCTTTGCCCATCACGATGATTGCGCCAATAATTACTACACCATGAATTGCATTCGCACCACTCATCAGCGGCGTATGCAGTACGCTTGGCACTCTTCCAATAATTTCAATTCCTAAAAATATCATCAGGATCACTATGTAAACCATGTCAATATTCTGATGTAAAAAATGAATAACTGATTCCATAACTTTTTTGTTTTTTATCCTTTAAAAGGTAACCAATGTTCCTTTTACTAATTCGTCATCCGTATCCGGATTAAGCTTTCCATCTTTATCAATAATAAGGTTCAAAAAATTACAAATATTTTTCCCATACATTTTGCTGGCATCAAACGGCATTGTTGCAGGCAAATTTGAATTCCCTATAATCGTTACTCCTTTATAAACCACTGTTTCATCATTTTTTGTAAGCATTGTATTTCCTCCGGTCGCGGCAGCAATATCAATAATTACAGATCCGTTTTTCATATTACCAATCATTTCTTCTGTAATTAAAACCGGGGCCTTTTTTCCAAATATTTGTGCAGTAGTAATTATGATATCAGATTTGGCAACACTGCTTGCAATTTTCTCTTTTTGTCTTTGTAAAAAATCTGCAGTTTGTTCAACTGCATAGCCTCCCGCTTTGCTTGCATCTGCCGCGCCTTCCACTTCAATAAATTTCGCGCCAAGACTCATCACCTCTTCTTTTACTGCAGGTCTTGTATCAAAAACCTCTACTACCGCTCCTAATCTTCTGGCTGTTGCAATAGCCTGCAAACCTGCAACGCCAGCACCAAGAATTAAAACTTTGGCGGGAGGAATACTTCCGGCAGCAGTCATAAACATTGGAAAATATTTTGGAAATAAATTAGCTGCTACCAATACCGCTTTATACCCGGAGATATTTGCCTGGCTGCTCAAAGCGTCCATACTTTGTGCGCGGGTCGTTCTCGGAATCATGTCAATGCTGAAAACTTTTATATTGTTTTCAATAAATTTTTCAACTAATTCTTTATTATAAAGTGGTTGATAAAAACCTAAAATTATTTTTGATTGAAGCTGTTTAATTTCATTTTCAGAAGGGAGATGAATGGATAAAATAATTTCTGAGCTTTTCAATACTTCTTCCCGCGAAACTATGCCGGCACCTGCTTCCACGTATTTTTCATCAGAAGCAAATGCTTTTTCCCCGGCGGTTTTTTCTATTAAAACTTCTACATTTATTTTCTTTAAATTCAGAATGTGCTCTGGTAAAATTGAAACTCTTGTTTCGGGCAACGGTTCTTTTAAAACACCAATTATCATAATCCAAAAATATGATTTTCTAACTTCCCGAACTTTAAAACCTAATGGTAAAATTTTGCCTGGCTTTAAAATCCTTACTAAAAAAAACCAGGCCGATAAAAAAAAGATCAATTGTCAAAGTGACTGAATCATGCTGCTGTATTAGTTTCCATGCATCTTCCATCTCCCGGCTCCAATGAATATCATCAAAAATAAAAATGGAATTATTTGTTGATTTAGTAAGAAAAAAATTAAAATATTCTAACGTCGGATCTTTACGATGATTGCCATCAATAAAAAGAAGATCAGCTTTTTCAATTTTTTCATTGATCAGTGAAAGGCTTTTTTCAAAATTTCCTTCAATCAATTCAATATTAGCCAGATCAAGATCTTTAAAATTTTGAGCAGCAATTTTTGCAATATTCCCGGCGCCTTCAAAAGTAACTACTTTGGAATCCGGATTTGCAGAAGCGAGATAAGAAGTGGTAATCCCAAAAGAAGTTCCTAATTCCACAATTGTTTTTGATCGATAGTATTTGGCAATTCTAAAAAGTAACTGAGAATATTTTTTCTTTTTCAGAGATGAGGCCGCAATATCTTTTATCACCCTGTTTTTAAAAGGAATAACTGCTGATCCTGCGCCAAAATCTTCTACTTCGATGGTGTGATTATTTGAAAGAAGTTGTTCCCTGACAGATTCAATTTTTGAATAACAATCATACTTTTTTTTATCATTCAAAACATGAATAATAAAATCAAATACAAAAGGCGAATGGACCCCATGACCTTTGCCATTGCTGGCTTTTGTGAAATATCGGAAATATTTTTTTGCTAATTCAAAAGCAGAATACATTCTTTGTTTTTAATCTTTGTCAATCCTTTCCCAAACTTCAAATGTGTAAGGATAATTATTTCTTTCATCAGCAGTATGTTGTTCTTCCTTTACCAATTTCCATTTTGAAGAATCGAGTTCGGGATAAAAGGTATCACCCTGAACATTAGTGTGAACGCGGGTTAAATAAATTCTATCCACATTATTGATTGTTTGTTTAAAAATCTCGCCGCCACCTATGATAAAGATTTCATTCGCATCACATTCTTTTGCTTTTTCAACTGCTTCAGAAATATTATGTACTATAAAAACATTTCTGGGATGCCAGTCAGTTCTTTTAGTAACAACAATATTTATTCTTCCAGGTAAATCTTTTTTCAAAGATTCGAAAGTATTTCTGCCCATGATCACAGGCATGCTCCATGTTTTGTTTTTGAAATATTTAAAATCATTGGGAAGACGCCAAGGCAGGTTTCCTTCTCTGCCGATTATATTATTTTCCGAAGCAGCGACGATGTGGGAAAGCATAGTTTAAATGTTAATTGGTTTATTCGTTTATTGCTTTATTCGTTTATTGCTTTATTAGTTTATTCGTTTATTGGTTATTTTTTTTTTGAGATTCTCTGACAAACTTGATAAACGCGTTCAACATTAAAAGCAATTTCTTACAGAGGTCAATTAATGATTGGCAAATTTCAGTACTTATAATTTTTCTTCTCAAACATTTTGACAACCAAGATTTGGTTTCCTGGATTGATCCTCTTGAATAAAAATAAAATTGTTTACTTTCTTTATAAAAGTATCTTCCATTACCTTCAGCAATATTTGCAGAAATTGAATCAACCGCTCTTACTAATTATTTTCCAATCGTATCTTTTTTAAAATAATCCCAATTATTAACAATATTCCATATATCATCAGAAAACTTTCTGCAATATTATAAACATCAAGTTTTTCTAAAGTAAATTCCATAATAGTTAATTTTAGTAAGTTTTATCAATTAATCCAAAATAACTAATAAATCGAGTTTAAAAAACTTTAGATAATGCAACGAGTTTCAGACTTGCCAAATAACCAAATAAACTAATTAACCAATAAACCATCCTGCGATTACACTGCTACAGGAGCCTTGATCGCAGGGTGCGATTCATAATTCACTAATTCAAAATCTTCATACTCAAAATCAAAAATACTTTTTACGCCGGGATTAATTTTCATTTGAGGAAGTGGAAACGGTTTTCGCGAAAGTTGCAATTCCGCTTGCTCAAAATGATTTTTATATAAATGCACATCTCCAAAAGAATGAACAAAATCTCCTAATTCCATATCACAAACCTGCGCAATCATCATTGTAAGCAAAGCATAGGATGCAATATTGAAAGGTACTCCCAGAAAAACGTCGGCACTGCGCTGATACAATTGGCACGACAATTTTCTTTTTCCTGATTCTGTTGAGGTGGTATAAAACTGAAACAAACAATGACAAGGCATTAGTTTCATTTCGGGAAGATCAGCGACATTCCATGCGCTGATAATCAATCTGCGGCTGTCGGGGTTCGTTTTTAATTGTTCCATTAATTCAGAAACCTGGTCAACGGTTTTGCCATCGGCTCCATCCCAGCTACGCCATTGCTTTCCATAAACAGGACCTAAATTTCCATTTTCATCGGCCCATTCATCCCAAATTCGGACTCCATGTTCCTGCAAATAAGCAACATTGGTATCGCCTTTTAAAAACCACAACAGTTCATAAATGATACTTTTCAAATGCAGTTTTTTTGTCGTTACCAATGGAAAGCCATCCTGTAAATTAAAACGCATCTGGTATCCAAAAAGACTCCTGGTTCCCGTCCCGGTGCGGTCACTTTTATCAACTCCGGTATCCATTATTTTTTGTAAAAGCTGAAGATATTGTTCCATGAGTGCAATTTAATAATTTGAAAATTTAAAAATTCGAAAATCTAAAAATGGGTAATAGCACATATCAGCTTATCAGCAACATTTTCAGAATACTTATATTTGCCAAACTTTTAAAAAAACTTCATGTCAGTATTAGTTAATAAAAATTCAAAGGTTTTAGTGCAGGGATTTACCGGAACAGAAGGTACTTTTCACGCAACACAAATGATTGAATATGGAACAAATGTAGCAGGGGGAGTTACTCCTAATAAAGGCGGATCAACCCATCTTGACAGACCCGTTTTTAATACAGTTGAACAAGCGGTAAAAGCTACAGGTGCGGATGTAAGCATCATTTTTGTGCCTCCTGCTTTTGCGGCGGACGCAATTATGGAAGCAGCGGATTCCGGAATTGCACTAATAGTTTGTATTACTGAAGGAATTCCTGTTCAGGATATGGTGAAAGTGAAGAATTATTTATTAGACAAAAAATCAAGATTGATTGGGCCTAATTGTCCCGGAATTATAACAGCCGGCGAATGCAAAGTAGGAATCATGCCGGGATTTATTTTTAAAAAAGGAAGAATAGGAATTGTTTCAAAATCAGGGACACTGACTTACGAAGCTGCAGACCAGGTAGCCAAAGCAGGTTTGGGAATCTCAACTGCAATTGGAATTGGTGGCGATCCGATCATTGGAACCACTACAAAAGAAGCTGTTGAACTTTTCATGAATGATCCTGAAACGGATGGTATTGTAATGATTGGAGAAATTGGTGGCGGAATGGAAGCAGAAGCTGCCCGCTGGATCAAAGAAAATAATCGTAAACCAGTTGTTGGTTTTATCGCAGGACAAACAGCACCAGCCGGAAGAAGAATGGGGCATGCAGGTGCCATTGTGGGAGGTGCAGAAGATACCGCCGCTGCAAAAATGAAAATCCTTTCAGAATGCGGAGTTCATGTAGTAGCAAGCCCCGCAGATATTGGAAAAACAATGGCAGACGTCATGAAAAAATAAATGAATATCTCAATTTTTCTAAAGGTGATTTGTAAAAGAATCACCTTTTTTATTTCTACATGCCAAATTTATTTTTCTCATTTTACAAATATATACAATGCATTTATTTCTTCGTTTACTGTTCTTTTAGACGGAATAAAACTCACCGATTCCTGTAATTTGGGGCAAAAAAAATCCTTTCCAATTGAATGAAAAGGATTTTAAAAATTTCTATTAAATAGCGATTAATAATCTTTGCTGTATCCGCCACTGCTTCCACGGCCACCACCATATCCACCGCCACCGCTTCTGCCACCACCATATCCGCCGCCGCCGCTTCTGCCGCCGCCGCCATATCCGCCGCCGCTTCTGCCACCGCCACCGCCGTAGCCACCGCCGCCACTTTTCTTGTAGCCGCTGCCTTCAGGACGTGGTTGTGATTCATTTACGATTAATTTACGGCCCTGAACTTCGCTTTCATTTAATGTTGCGATTGCAGTTTTTGCAGCATCGTCGTCTTGCATTTCAACAAAACCAAAACCTTTGCTACGGCCCGTGTTTTTTTCTTTTAGAATTTTTGCACTTGAAACAGTACCATATTGACTGAATAAGTTGTTTAAATCATCATCGGTCATTGACCAACTGAGATTACCTACATAGATGTTCATTGTAAAAACTTTTTTTTAAATAAAATAATAACTATTAATGAATCAGTAGCTACAATGAACTGAAGAAACCTTGAAGAGAAACATCAGCCAAAAGGAAACCAAACTAACCATTAACAAGGTCTAAAGATAGACTTTTATTTGAAATAACATTATTTTTTAAAAAAATTTTTTTGATAATTTTTTTTATTTCAAAATAAGAAAAAGAATAATTTGAAAAAATGAGGAAAATAAAAAAATTTTACCGCTTATATCACGTTTAATTTTACCGGAATTCCAAAAACCGCTCTTGCTTTTATTTTTTATATTTGATCAAATGTTTGTTTTGAAAAAACTTTTTCTAATCTGCTTTCTTTTCTTTTCTTCAAGTACTTCTTTCTGCCAGGACCGTTATTTTCAGCAACAGGTAAATTATAAGATTGATGTTACTTTAAATGATATTGAAAATACTTTGGATGGATTCGAAATTATTGATTACACCAACAATTCTTCTGACACACTTCATTTTATCTGGTTTCATCTGTGGCCCAATGCTTACAAAAATGATAGGACCGCTTTTAGCGAGCAAATGCTGCAGCTTGGAAGAACGGATTTTTATTTTAGTAATGAAAAAATGCGGGGATATATTAATCGTCTTGATTTCAAAGTGAATGGAATCACAGCTAATCTTGAAGATCATCCACAATATATTGATGTAGCAAAATTAATTTTACCAACCCCGCTTCTTCCTGGTGAAACAATAAAAATTTCTACTCCTTTCCACGAAAAAATTCCTTTTAATTTCTCCCGTGGCGGCCATGTTGATCAAACTTATCAAATTACACAATGGTATCCGAAACCTGCTGTTTTTGATAACAAAGGCTGGCATCCGATACCCTATCTCGATCAAGGTGAATTTTATAGCGAATTTGGAAATTTTAATGTGCAAATAACTGTTCCTCAAAATTATATCATTGCTGCTACCGGTGAGCTTCAGAATAAAAATGAAATTGAATGGCTGAAAGAAAGAGCAGGTAAGAAGTTACAAGTTAACAGAAAAAAAGTCTCAGTTAGCAATAACAAAAAATTGGCTATAAACAATGAGCAGGAAACAGTGAAAGGACAAAAAACGCTAAATTATATTCAGAACAATGTTCATGATTTTGCATGGTTTGCAGATAAGAATTTTTTAGTCCGTTATGACACCTTGCAATTAGCCTCAGGAAGAATTATTGATGCCTATTCTTTCTTCACTTCAGAAGGTTTGCCTGTTTGGAAAAACAGTATTCAGTTTATCAAAGATGCGATCACAACGAGAAGTAAATGGCTGGGAGAATACCCTTACAATACCGTTACTGCTGTAGAAGCAAAAATGGGTTTTAGCGGAGGAATGGAATATCCCACCATAACCAGTATTTCTCCAACTGAGGATGAAAAATCGCTGGATATGACCATCGAACACGAAGTAGGCCACAACTGGCTTTACGGGATTTTGGCAAGCAACGAAAGAGAGCATCCATGGATGGATGAAGGCATGAATACGTACTATGATAATCGTTATGAAAAATTAAAATATGCAGATAAAAATATCCAAGAAAATCAAAGAGGTTTTTTAAATAAAAAGATGCCCGAGGATTTTGATAACCTGATTTACCGGATGCAATTGCGGTCGAAAAAAGATCAGCCGATTGAAACATCTTCCGAAGATTTTTCTTCAACAAATTATGAAGTAATTGTGTATTACAAAGCCGGTTTATGGATGAAAAAGCTGGAGGATTTCATTGGAAAAGATTTGTTCGATAGTTGTATGCAAGAATACTACAATCGCTGGAAATTCAAACATCCCTATCCCAAAGATTTTAAAAAGGTGGTAGAAGATGTAAGCAAAAAAAATGTAGATTCTATTTTTCCATTATTATCAAAAAAAGGAACTGTCGAACCGGTTCAGAAAAAAGAATTTAAAATCGGTTTTTTGTTCAATCTAAAAAATACAGATAAATACAATTATCTTTTTTTATCACCAGCTTTTGGATATAATTATTATGACAAGATCATGCTGGGCGCCTTGATCCATAATTACACTTTACCAGAACCAAAATTTCATTTTTTTGTCGCTCCGCTTTATGCAACAACAAGTAAGACATTGAATGGAATTGGAAGAGTGGGATTGGATTTGAATAGTTATGGGTCAATTCGAAAAACAGAAATTTCTTTTAGTGCTGAAAAATTTTCAATGGATGAATTTACAGACTCAACAGGTAAAAAAAATTACCTTGGGTTTACAAAAATGGTTCCTTCCATAAAATTGATTTTCAGAAATAAGAATGCAACCAGTTCTGTAAAAAAATGGCTTCAATGGAAAACTTTTTTCATCAGCGAAACTTCTTTATTCTTTTCAACCGACACCATCAATCATCAGGACATTATCAGTTATCCAAAAATCAACCGCTATCTGAATCAACTCACTTTTTCAATTGATAACAACCGGGCTCTTTATCCATATTCTTCCAACATTATTGCAGAGCAGGCAAAAGATTTTTTACGCCTGGCCTTTGAAGGAAAATATTTTTTCAATTATGCAAATGGAGGCGGAATGAACGCAAGATTGTTTGCAGGAAAATTTATTTATCTCACTGACAAAACCCTTTCAAAGCAATTTGAAACTACGCGTTATCATTTAAATATGACCGGCGCAAATGGTGATGAGGACTACACTTACAGCAATTATTTTGTTGGAAGAAATGAATTTCAAAAAGCACCTTCCCAACAAATTATGATAAGAGATGGAGGGTTTAAAGTGCGAACAGATATGCTAAATCAAAAAGTAGGCAAAACAGATGATTGGTTGGCTGCTTTGAATTTGAATACCGATTTTCCTAAAGCAATCAATCCTTTACAAGTACTTCCTTTTAAAGTTCCTTTAAAACTTTTTTTAGATGTCGGCACTTATGCAGAAGCATGGAAAAATAATGCTGCTACAGGAAAATTTATTTATGATGCCGGGCTGCAGCTACCGATATATAAAAATGTTGTAAACATTTATGTGCCTCTTCTTTACAGTAAAGTTTACGCTGATTATTTTAAGTCAACTATTACAGAGAAGCGGTTCTGGAAAAATATTTCTTTCAGCATTGACATTCAAAATTTCCGGCTAAATAAATTTTTAAATTTGCCCGACCTTTAGTTTCAAATAAAAATTTTCTTTTTTGAATATTTCCTATTTACCACATCATAAAATTGATAAACTAAAATGGGATGATTGTATAGATAATGCCAGCAACGGCCTGATCTATGCTTACTCATTTTATCTTGATGCAATGGGTGAAAATTGGGATGCGTTAATTCTGGGTGATTATAAAATGGTAATGCCACTTACCTGGAAAAAGAAATACACTGTTTATTATTTGTATCAGCCATTCTATACCGCTTCGCTCGGCATTTTTGGGAATAATATTTCCGCAGATATCGTCAATAATTTTTTAAAAAATATTCCTTCAAAATTTAAGTATTGGGATTTTTATCTGAACCGTGATAATTTATTTTCTCTTCCTGATTTTCCCATGTATGAAAGGAGCAATTACATTCTTCCCTTGAACGAAAATTATGAAAGCTTACAAAGCAGATATGCAACAAGCCATCTCAGAAATATCAAAAGAGCGAATCAATTTGGTAATACTGTAAAGAAAGATATTCCGGTTAAAGAGGTGATACAACTTGCCAAAGGACAGGCAAAAGATTTTTCACGAATTGAAGAAAATAATTTTTTGGACCTGGCTAACCTGTATGCATTTCTGAGAAAAAAAAATCAGGCAATTACATATGGGGTTTACTCTTCGCAACATCAACTCGTTGCTTCATGCGCTTATTTTTTTTCAAACAAAAGAGCGTTTTATATTTTAGTCGGAAATCATCCGAATGGAAAAACATCCGGCGCTTCTCATTTAATGATTGACTATTTTATCAGAGAACATGCAGGAGAATATCTGACTCTCGATTTTGAAGGAAGCAATGTCAATAGCCTT